>NZ_JACJRF010000026.1 GCF_014697105.1 Anabaena subtropica FACHB-260
TTAGATTGTTAGTTTATTATCTTAAACATCGTTGTATTCCAATGCCGAGGCTTTGCCCCCCTGAGAATATGGCGATCGCATAATTCATATTGTGATTCAGCAACGCCAATTTTTTTAATACTTCATTAAATTTACTTTGATTTTTCTGTGCAGTAAATAATCGGTATGCAAACTCATCAACAGCTGATGTACGAACAGTAGGAAATCCTATTTGCGTTATATAAACGCTACGAGTAGATTCAGAGCGTGAAAAGTAGGGGTTGAATGTACGCCGTGAAGGTAAAACCAAAAGCTTATTTAAATCTATCTCTGACGGATTGGGATATCGTTCTGTTTCGCTTGAACCAGAAACTACACTGCGAAGCTCCTCTACTTTGTCAGTATGATCTGTGATACGAATTTTTACCATGTCTTCAGCTTTCCGATTTCGTCTTCCTTGCGTAAAACTGGGATTCGGATTTCGCTTTGCTAAAGCACGGAAGGCTTCAATTACTGTTGACTTTCCTACATTATTTGCACCAACCAAGATTGTAAGACCACTACCCAATCCCTGTCCGGCTTGAGCCAATTCGAGAGTTTGAAGCGTAGCGAATCCACGTAGTCCGATTATTTCAAGTTTTTTTAGCATTTCTTTATTTTTAAGAATAAGCAAAATTATAAAAACTAGATAAACAATCTGTGAATAACTTTTGCTAACCTATCTTTTTTTCTACTTCAGTAAAAATTTAGATAAATGCTAAAAGCAAAGTATAATCGCGCCTCTTAGCTAAGTTATTAGGTTATGTAAAACCTATTCTATACCCTCAATTCGGTCTTCAACTTCTTGGTACAACTCGCGGAGGCGGTCTAAATTCTCCTCGCTAGTTTCCCAATAACCGCGACCATTCATTTCCAACAAAGTTGAGACAATCTTGCGAAAAGAATGGGGATTTAGGTTTAGCAACCGTTTCTGCATTTCTTCATTTTCTTCTAAACCAGTGTCATAATTTGTTCATATTCTTCTTTATGGCTTTGTCAAGCAATTTGCAATTACTTCACCAGGATGTATTGGTCTGACTAATCTAGTATCAGTAATATTTTGCAAATTATTCATAATTGAAAAATCAATTACCAAATCATCCCCAAATTCAAAACAAAACCATTTAAAACATCTTCACCCGATACTGTAACAGGAGATTCCAAAACCTCAACTTCCTTACCTTGTCTATAAATTTCTACTTGTCGGGATTTACGATTAATTAACAAACCTAAACGCACACCATTATCTAAATATTCTCTCATCTTTTCTTGAGTTGCTTTCAAGCTATCACTCGGCGAAAGTAACTCAATTACAAAATCAGGACAAATGGGGGGAAACTTTTCCTTTTCTTCATCTGTTAAAATATTCCATCTTTCTAACTTGATCCAAGCAGCATCAAGAGAACGGTCTGCACCATTAGGTAATTTAAAACAAGTAGAAGAATCAAAAGCAATGCCAGTCAAATCGGTATCTGACCAATTAAATAATTGTTGGTTTAGTCTCCCATTACGGTTTCCTGTTTCTCCCCCCGTGGGTGGCATGATAATTAATTCTCCCGTAGCAGTGCGTTCAAATTTTAAGTCACGGTTTGCTTGACATATCTGAAAAAATTGCTCATCTGTCAATTCCAACGCTGGTTTCAAATTTATTGTTAAAGCATTCATAAGGATATCTCTGATTAAAAGATTAAGGCAGGCGTAAAGCCTGCCCATGTAATCCTATTCTATGCCCTCGATTCGGTCTTCAACTTCTTGGTACAACTCGCGGAGGCGGTCTAAATTCTCCTCGCTAGTTTCCCAATAACCGCGACCATTCACTTCCAACAAAGTTGAGACAATCTTGCGGAAAGAATGGGGGTTGAGGTTCATCAACCGTTTCTGCATTTCTTCATCTTTGATGAAGGTTTCGTTGGTGTCCTCGTAAATCCAGTTGTCCACTGCGCCGGCTGTTGCACTCCAACCTGTGGTATTCACCAACCGCTTGGAAAGTTCCCGTACACCTTCGTAACCGTGAGACAGCATACCTTCATACCACTTGGGATTTAACAGTTTGGTACGGGCATCTAAGCGCACTGTTTCGGATAATGTGCGGACTTGGGCGTTAGCTGTGGTGGTGTCTGCAATGTATGATGATGGTTTTTTACCATCTCCACGCAGACTTGCTACTAGCTTGGTGGGGTCTGAGTCGAAGTAATGGGAAACGTCCGTCAAACTAATCTCGGAAGAATCCAGGTTTTGGAAGGTTGCATCAGCAGTTTTGAGAGTGCTTTCAAAAAGCTGCCGGGATTCGTCCATGATTCCGGGGTTATCGGAATTGAAGGAGAAGGATTTGCGTTTGAGGTACATTTCTTGTAACTCGGCTTCGCTGTCCCAAGTACTGTTTTCTACTGCCAAGTTGATGTTTGACGAGTAGGAACCGGAAGCGTTGGAGAAAACACGGGTTGCTGCTTGTCTGAGGTTAATTCCCATTTCCTCAGCTTGCTGCATGGCGTGTTTGCGGACAAAGTTCATTTCTAATGGTTCATCCGCTTCCGCCGCCATCTTCACCCCTTGGTCTAGCAGGTTCATCTGGTTGATGAACAAGTCGCGGAATACGCCAGAACAGTTGATGACTACGTCAATTCTGGGTCTTCCCAACTCTTCTAGGGGTATTAACTCCAACTTGTTCACCCGTCCCAAGGCATCGGGAACCGGACGTACACCCACCATCCACATAATTTGGGCTAGGGATTCGCCGTAGGTTTTGATGTTATCGGTTCCCCAGAGGACACAGGCGATGGTTTCCGGCCATTTGCCATCGTTTTCGGCTTTGTTTCTTGCCAATAGTCGATCTACAACAATTTTGGCTGATTGGACGGCGGCGGCTGTGGGGATGGATTGGGGGTCTAGGGCGTGGATGTTCTTACCTGTGGGCAATACATCCGGGTTGCGGATGGGGTCGCCACCGGGGCCTGGTAGGACGTATTCGCCTTCTAAGCCTTGGAGTAATGCGCCGAGTTCGTTGTCTGCACAAACTTGTTGCAAGCAGAACTCTAAATACTCGAACAGGGGTTTTAAGGCTGAGGTGTCAACTTTGGGATAACCTGCTTTGTGCAGAGATTCTACCCAAGGTTCTTTTTTGCCCATGTTAAAGAAATTCAACTTGGAAACCAGGGAAACCCTTCCTTCCGCGTTGGTTTGTTCTTCTACCAAGGCGCGGACTGCGGCGCGAGTTGCGAGGGTGATGTCTTGCAACAGTTGGACATCTTCTAGTATGCCTCTGTCGCTATTTTGGTAAATGTCGTCAATGTTGCGTCCTAAGCTGTTGGCAATAATGCGGGGTAAGCTGAGGATTTGCTCTTCTTCACGGTCTAAGCTGGCAATGTTTACCAGAGTAGCGATCGCTTCTTCTGCACTTGGGGGTTTACCAATGACGTGCAAACCACAAGGTAACAACCGCGATTCGATTTCCATTAACTTACGGTAGACGCTGCCGACTATATTATCCCGTTCTTCCGGGGTCATATCTTTGGCATCGGTTTCGGGCAAGTTAATATCTCTATCCAAGTTGACGATGCGGCATTTATCCATGATCGTGTTGACGATGGGGATACCGCGACCGCTATCTTTTAAGGTTTGATAAGAAGCAATTAACTCGCTGAGTTCTTTCAAACCTTTGTATAAACCAGCGTTTTCCGCAGGTGGTGTTAGGTAGGAAATCGTCTCGGCGTAACTCCGGCGTTTAGCGATGGTGGCTTCGCTGGGGTTGTTGGCTGCGTAATAGTACAGGTTGGGAATTGTGCCAATTAGATTATCGGGGTAACATTCGCCTGACATCCCCATTTGCTTACCAGGCATAAATTCCAAGGAACCATGTGTACCAAAGTGCAGTACAGCATCAGCGCCCCAAACTTGTTCTAGGTAAGTGTAGTAAGCAGCAAAACCGTGGTGAGGGCTGGCGGAACGTGAAAATAACAACCGCATGGGGTCGCCTTCGTAACCAAAGGTAGGCTGTACACCAATGAAGACGTTACCGAATTGCTTACCGTAAATTAACAGGTTTTGTCCGTCACTGTTGAGGTTTCCTGGTGGTGGCCCCCAGTTTTCTTCTAAGCGTTGGGAATAAGGTGTGAGTGCTTCATATTCTGGCACTGACATCTTATAAGCAATGTTGAGTTCTGGGCTGGCATACTGTGCTTGTGCGTCGTGGATGACTTGTTCCATCAACTCTTTAGCGTTTTCTGGCAAGTCTTGTACGTCGTAGCCGTTGTTTCTCAACGCCTGCATCACTTCGTAGATGGAACCGAATACATCTAAGTATGCAGCCGTCCCTACGTTGCCTTTATCTGGTGGGAAGCTGAAAACGGTGATGGCAACTTTTTTGTTTAACTTGGGTTTGCGACGCAGATTAGCCCACTTTAAAGCACGTTGGGCGACGGCGGCGATACGGTCTTGGAGAGCGATCGCTTTCCCTGTTGCCCCATCTCTACCCGATAATATAATCGGCTCAATTGCCCCATCTAGTTCCGGAATGGCAATTTGCAACGCCACCTGAATCGGATGTAACCCTAAATCGCTATCTAACCACTCCTCGGTAGTTTGGAATACCAAAGGCAACGCCACCATATAGGGACGATTTAGGCGTTTGAGTGCATCAATTGCTTTGGGATGGTCTTGTCTTGCTGGTCCACCTACCAACGCAAAACCAGTTAAAGAGATGACTGCATCTACTAACGGGGTTTTGGTAGTTGGTTCGTAGAAGTAAGCATCCACAGGCTTGGAAAAATCCAATCCACCAGCAAATACAGGTAATACTTTTGCCCCTAGTGCTTCCAACTCCTGCACCATTGCCACGTAATGGGCATCGTCACCAGTTACAAGGTGAGTACGTTGTAATACTAACCCCACACAGGGAGCTAAGGGATCTTTTAAATCGCTGGATATATCCTTACGAGCTGTGTACCAGTTGAGGTATTCTCTGACATCCTCAAACATTGTCGGCGCTAAAGGATGCCAAATGCCCAAATCAGGGTACACCACTGGTGCTTCATAATCCAGGGATGCAGAACTTTGTTTTTCTACAGCTTTTAATACATATTTATCAGTCAGCATCAGCAAGAAGTTTTCCAGGTTTTCTGGTGAACCTCCCAGCCAATACTGGAAACTGAGCATAAAATTGCGAGCGTCCTGTGCCTTTTCCACTGGTAAATACTTCAGCACTTGCGGTAAAGTTCGCAACAGCTTCAGCATTCCATCTTGAAAGCCAGCACCGGATTTTTCCTTGCGTTTCCGCATGAATTGAGCGATCGCACTCTTGGACTGTCCCAATTGTGCCAGGGAAAAGCTGCCCATTTTGTTGAGCCGCATTACTTCTGGCATAGAAGGAAAGACGACGGCAACGTCCAAACTATCACGGTGCGGTTCTACTGCTGCAACTACTTTCTGTGCTAAGTCTTCGATGAAAATCAATGAAGCGATAAAAATATTGGCACTCTCGATCTCCCGCTTGAACTCTTCGTAGTTCTCTGGATCTCTCAGTTCCTCAATCAAATACCCACTGATTTCAATCGCCAGGTTGGGATTGTTCGAGTTAATCGTGCGAACTGCTTGCGACAATGCACTCTGGTACTGGGACTCAAGCACGACATAGACCACCTTAATTAAATTACGTCCGCGCAGGTTATCAGGCGAAATGTGTCTAATGGTGGACTTGACGTGGGTGAACATGCTTCCTCTGCTCCTTTGATGCGTGTTCTCTAGTGGATTTTCTTGGCGACTTATGCCGCCAAAGTTTAAAGATTTTGTTCGGCAATATCAGTTTTTTATCAGAAAAACCTTGCCCAATGGGCATTTTGTCCTCTAACTGACATAAATCGATATAAAAATCGCAAACTTTATTAACAAACATTAATAAATAATAAAAGTAAATGCTCACAATATGTAACAAAAACTTAATATTTGCTTATTGGTGATTGTAAATTGGGATTAAAGAGAAATTTTGACTATAGAATTTGGTTGAGGGATTTTGGGTAAAACTTGGTGATGACTGTTCTGAAGTGAATATTTTCCTAGTTTTGTCCCCTTTTTCCAATGCTAGTAGCAAAGAAACAGCGATCGCGTAATCGCCGAGCATAGCTAATCGCCACCCTCAAAGCCAACTCTGTGTCTGGCAAAAAGCACAAAGAGACGTAGCAATAATGCTACGTCTCTTTGGTGGAATTACGAAAAAGCTTTCCATGATGAGTAGTCTATACTACAGAATATAACTACATAACTCACAAAATCCTTCCCCTTCAGCCGCAGTGGTGACGTAGCTAGGTTGATGCTGCAACTGGTCAACATATTTCAACACATTTGCTACACCTACAGAAATCGGAAAATAACGCCGATCAAATAAACTTTCATCATTAGGGCTATCACCAACCGTCAAAACCTGATTTGAGAAATAGTGAGGAAAATATTTTTGTAACACCTGTAATAGAGCGATCGCTTTTTCCTGCCCTTGTGGTTTGATATGACACTGGACATTGCTGTAAGTAAATCCCCAACCCATTTGTTGACAGAGATTACCCATAATTTGCAATTCATCGAGAGTTAAGCCAGCTACATCAAATGTCCAATCGGTGATACGGAAGCGATTATCGCCCGATTCTTGAATTTGAGGAAACTTAAGTTGTAATTCCTGAAAAACCACAGCCAATTTCTGTCTATGCTCAGTTAATTCGGCAATGGCTGTTAATAATACTGGATGCTCACTACCAGCAGGATAAAACAAACCCCCATTTTCTGCTATAGCTCCAGCGACTGGCATTAAGCTACTAAGCCCACTCACCCAACCGGCTGAACGTCCGGTGACAATTAGTACTGTAATCCCCGCAGTCGTTAAATCTTCTAAGGCTTGCAATAAAGCAGCAGAAAATTTTCCTTGCTTAGTCAACGTCCCATCCATATCTGTGGCAATGAGGCGAATATTGCTTAAGCCAGCAACAGCATCTTGAGAAAGTCTTTGCAGATTTGTCGGATGCCCAGCAGCGACATTTGGATTTATGTACATATGCGGTTGAAGAGAAGCTGTAAAAAATACCAATGATACAGCAATGTACAAGCCAAAATTTGGGAATCCTAACACTAAGTAGTCAAATTTTTCTGTTTCCTTACTATGGTAAATTCAATACTCCTAGCTCAATCCTCACCACCAAAGACAAAAACAGGAATCCAGCAAAAACCAGCAACCGAATCTCAAGTCTCACCTGTTCTGCTTGCAACCTCTGGGGGATTACTTTTAGCGGTGATCGCTCTGGTGGTTTATGGTAGGCTCCAAATTAAGCAAATGGAGAAAACACTGAAGTTTGAAAAATTCCGTGCTAAAGAGCTAGAGAAAAAATTTAAACTCGCTCTCGAAACAATCCGCAAAATGGAAACGAATCCCGACCTGGTGAACTCGCGGGACTTTAACCTCGATTATCTGCGGATGCGGATGTCAGAGGAAGTATTTCATTTTGCAATTCTCAATCAAGTGAAAATTAGGATTAAAGACAAAATATCTCAAGCTTTGCGTCCCAATCAATCGCAGCAAGGGACTGTGGGTATCGCCAATAGTGCTGGGCGACAGGTTGATGAAATCTTTGATGTCGAGTATGAAACTGGTACTCCCCCAAACACAGCTAAACGAGTACTATTTCGGATTCAAATTCGCTTAATGAAGTTACCGACACAGGCAACTTCTACCACTATTAGCCAAATTATCGACTGTATTGAAACTTATCTCAGCCCAATGGATGATGAAGATACATGGCAACCAACTATTCAAGGTCGGATTGCTCATATGCACTGGGATCAGAAGGCTAAACCAACGCCTCTATTGGTGTTAGAGCAATCTAATGATGGTGTCAATGTAACTTTCCGTACAAGTCGCCAAGCAAATGTCTCAACACCACAGAAGCAGTCTGGGGTTAAATAAATTCAAAATTCCTTAATTAGTCAGAACTTATGGTGTTTCGCTCCAAGCACCGGAATCGTAACTAACGATCGCTGTTTGGGAATCACGAGCTAATATACCATCTTCCATTTCGACGATGCGATCGGCTATGTCGAGAATGCGGTTGTCGTGAGTGACTAACAAAATGGAAGTACCTTGGTCTTTAGCGAGACGCTGCATGATTTCCACTACATCCCGTCCTGATTGTTTATCCAAGGCGGCGGTTGGTTCGTCGGCTAGTACTAAGGGCGGATTATTCACTAGGGCGCGGGCGATCGCTACTCTTTGTTTTTGTCCACCAGAAAGATTGTCTGGGTAGTAATCAACGCGGTTGTCTAAACCTACGGCTTTCAGCATGGCTTCGGATTTGGCGATCGCTTCTTCTTGAGAGATATGCTCGTTTAGTTCCACCGCCATCTGCACATTTTGCCTTGCAGTTAAAAAACCCAACAAGTTATGAGCTTGAAAAATATAACCAATACTGCGGCGAATCTGCACTAGTTTACTTTGACTAGAGCCTGACAACTCAACACCTAAAAATTGCAGATTTCCCTCTTGGACTGACCGCAACCCACCAATTAAGCTTAGTAATGTAGTCTTACCTGAACCTGATGGCCCGGTCATAATCACAATTTCGCCGGGATAAATTTCTAGGTTAATGTCAAATAAAATCTGCTTTTTGAGTGCGCCTTTACCATAGTAATGGTTGAGGCTTTTAATGGCAATTACAGCTTCTTGTCTCATGATATTTAGGGTTGTTAGGAGTGAATAGTTCCGAGACGGAACTGTAGTGCCGGGAACAATTCAAAATTCAAAATTATTTTATTTGCAATACATAAATAGGAACTTTTTCTTTCTAATATGATAAATCTTGATATTAAATTATCAATGATAATTAACATTGAATTTATAATTTTAGAAAATATCTGCTGGGTCAGCAGAACGTAATTTGCGCACAGCAATTGAGCCAGAAACAAAACACATAATTATTGTGAGAATCAGCACTGTGATAGCGCGATCGTAACTCATAAAAACTGGCAATAATGTAGCTTGTCTAGCGATTTGATACAGAACCATCGCAAAAACCCATCCAGGTAAATAACCCAAGCAAGCTAATAAAAATGCTTCTTGTAAAATTACCGTTAATAGATACCTTTGGGTATATCCTATTGCCTTTAAAGTGGCATATTCAGATAAATGGTCAGCAACTTCTGTATAGAGAATTTGATATACAATCACAGTACCAACAATAAAACCCATGATTGTACCCAAACTAAAAATAAAGCCAATAGCTGTACTACTCGCCCAATAATTACGCTCAAAATCAATAAATTCTTGTTTAGTCAATACATTAATATCTTCAGGTAAATAACTCCGTAATTCTTGAACAACAGTATTCACATTAGCCCCTGGCTTTAATCTAATTAAGCCAATATCAATTAAACCCTGCTGACGGATAGGAAATAGCCGCAGAAAATTGACATCACTGGTAATTAAATTACCATCCGCTCCAAAAGATGCGCCTAATGTAAAAAGTCCCACAACATTTACTCGTCTGCCACGTACTTCTGCGGAAATATTTTTACCCTGATCAAAATCCGTAGCAATAGTTCCGTATTCTGGTCTAGAAGAACGGTCGAATAAAACAGCATCTGGTAGTTTGATTTTATCTAAATTTTCTGGAACTCCTTGCAAGTTAAATATGTTGGTTTCTGGATTAATGCCAAAAACTAAAATACTCCGAGTCACCCCAGTATCAGGATTTTTCCAAATAGAATAATCCAAATATATAGGATGCACAGATTGTACTGAGGGTAACTCCAAAGCTCTATACAAGCGCCGTTGTGAAAAAGTTTTCATGGCGAGTACGGCGTTAGATTGTTTATTAATTAAAACAATATCGCCTTGCAAACTTGTATGTAAGCGAACATTACTGTAGTAAAGAGCATCGCGGAAACCGATTTGCATAAACATGAGAATATCAGCAAAGCCGATTCCCGCGAGAGCAATAGCAAGGCGAGTTTTTTCTCGCGTTAACTGTAGCCAAGACAGAGGTATTTTTTTACGATTCATTCCCGTAATTATTTATATTTACTAATCAATGAAGAATTGATTATTGATTAATTTCAACCAATACCTTGGCGTAGGTTAAACCAGAGACTTTTTGGCTATCTTCTGGCGTTAACGCAATTTTGACTTCAACAACTCTGGCATCAACATCGGCTGCTGGGTCTGTATTTAAGACATCTTTTTTGCCAATTTTTCTGCCAATTTCGCTGACAGTTCCTCTGATTTCGCCGCCAAAGGCTCCGTTATTGCTGTTGACAGTGACAGTTTGACCGATTCTGACGCGACCAATACTATCTTCAGGAACTTCCGCAATTACCATCATTTGATCGGTTTGTCCCATTTCCGCAATACCATCGGCGTTGATGGCTTCTCCTGATTTGGCGTAAATTTTTAAAATTTCTCCAGCTGAGGGTGCTTGAATGTAGCTTAATTTTAATTCGGCTTCGGCTTTTCTAACGCTGGCGATCGCATTACTGACTTGGGCTTGAGCCATCTGCACATCAGTAGGGCTAACTTCCACCAATCTTTTCAGTCTGGCTTTTTCTTCATCAATTTGTCTTTGTAAGGTTGTTACTGTTTTTTCGCGGGTAACTCTGGCTTCGATTAGTTGCTGTTGCAATGATGAGAGAGTTTTGATTTGATTCGCTCTCGCCTCAGCAACCTGCTGTCTGAGAGTTGCGAGTGCTTGTCTCAAAGCTGCTTGGCTTTCAATTACCTGTTGATTAGCAGTAACCGCAGTCAATCGTCTTCTGTCTCGCTCTTGCTGGGAAATAGCACCTTCACGATACAGAAAATCATAACGTCCAGCATCAACTTGAGCATTACGCTGTTCGGCTTGGATGCGGCTGAGTGTGGCTCTTAAAGTATCTTGCTGTCCTCTCAGTTCAGCCTCTAAACGATTAACTAATGCTTGTTGAGCTACTTTTTCTGCACTTAGTTGGGCTGCAATGCGAGTAATCATCGCTTGTTGAGCATCCCTTTCACCGACTAACTGCGCCTGTAAGCGAGCAATCACTGCTGTTTGAGCTTGAATATCCCTCGGCGAACCAACTCTGACTTGAGCCAAACTAGCGCGAGATTCTAACAATTTAGCTTTTGCTTCTTCTACAGCTGCTAGTTGCGTATCATGGTTGTCTAGGATTGCTATCACTTGACCCTTCCTGACACGCTCTCCTTCTTTAACGAAGAGTTGTTTAACTCGTGAGGCTGATTGTAGTCCTCCCACGGGGGCTGAAAGTTTAATTACTTCTCCTTGCGGTTCTAAACGTCCCACAGCACTAATACTACTAACGACTGGTTTAATAGGTACGGATGGAAGTCTTCTTATCTGCTCAAATTTAGCTGTAGCTAGTAACCCCGCAGCCACGGCTACTGGTAGGGCTACAGCAAGACCCCACCAAATCTTAGGTTGTTCTAGATCAAGTGGCTGCTCTCTTGACCTACGTTCTTCCGTCACCCTTGACATGGTTTTTTATCCGTTTATCTGAATTGTGTTGATGAAATTAATACCAATTCAAAATTCCAAAAGCTAGATTCTTTGAGGGTTTCTAAATTTGAATACATCGGAGAATTTTGGAGAATTGGTATAACAAAAAGTCAGGAGGTAGAAGCAAATAAAAGTTTTTTGTTAAACTTTTTAGTCTTTGTCATTTAAATATTTTTTCCATCACACCGTGCTAGTTTTTGAAGACAAAAAACATTGGCTTGACTCTAAGTATTAGTTAAACTTTGATACCTGATAAATATTTATCTCAACAGCTTTTGTCATATTGATCAGCTACAATGGGCGGAACGCCAAGGTCTACAATAAGACGTAGTCCATAGCCAATAGCAGCCTATGAGGGTAAGATGCAAAATTACTGATAGCAACCTGGTATTTATTAAACTGGCGTAGAGTAAATTATTTAACCCTACCAACAAGAATAATTTCAAGTTTTACCCAAAAATAACAGAGGTCTGGGATGACTTGATGTTGAAATTTTTAGTAGATAATTCCTGTGCCAGTCAATTTGAGTATGCAGATAGATTTCAGTTTGCCAAATCTTTCACATATTTTCTGCAACTTACATGACTTTATTTGTTTTTTTTAATAGCTTATGCAGTTAGGTTTGGTTCAGTAACATAACATTTTACCAAAACTATTACTAATTCGTAATTTGTAATAGCCTAAACATAGGTTTGAACCTACGTAATTTACTATCTAAATTTGGTGATTTACTGCTAATTTATGCTGATTTTTTAGATGATTTGATTTGACTCCATCAAACTCTATTTGCCTAAATTCTACATTTCTCTTTTTGAGATAAAGGTAACAGAGTGTACAAATGTAGGATTAGTATTTAATTTTTGAAATACACATAGGGAAGCCACTGCGCTTTTGTAGGTTTCCTTGTTTAAAGCAATTAGTGTTGGGCATTGTCCACCGTATCATGGTTTTGGTGGGCATTGCCCACCCTACAAATACCTCAGGATTATTCTGGGAGGTCAAACAAGACTGTAGTCATGTAATATTCTGCCCAATCTGTACCAAAAGCTTTTTCTAAAACTCTGCGGGTTTTATCATTTTGTTGCTGTTTGGTACAGTAGTTTTTTTGTCCCGCCAGAATTTGCTGAGTTTGTTCTGGTGAAACAGGACTAGAGGCGATCGCTGCTTGACAATGAACTTCTAAAAACTCCCGCACCCGTCCCAAAAACATGGTTTCTTCTTCTGGGGAACTAGGACGTACAAAAATGCAGAAATCAGAGAATATATTACCCCATTCCGGTAATTCTCGTGGTTGGGAAAAATTGATTGTGTCGAGATTTGTCAGGGCAGAATTATAAGATTCTGGTAAGCTACGGTCTAAGTGTAGAGGAGAAAGGTCAGCGATCGCTGCACTAATTTGACCCCTACCCCCGACTAAATCACAGCCAAACATGGGTAGGTCATACTCTGGACGCGGAAACATCACACAGTGCAGAATGTCTAGCATATTTCCTACCTTGGCTAATTCCAAGTGCATCTTCCGAAACTGGGGTGTTTGATAGCACCTATTTTCAATCGTCAGTTTCTCACCCTCCAGTCTCCCTTCCACATACCCCAACTCAGCAGGCAAATTATAAGGCGACAAGTCCAAATTTTGATGCCAAACTTCTTCAATACAGTCAGCTAGTTGGCGAATGAGGGGATGTTGTTGCTCACGTAGCGAGGGAATGGAAGTAAGTGACATATTCTATTCGAGAATGCAATTTAGATGTCAGTCTACGGCCTGTCGAGCTACTTCTGTTCTGGATTGCAACATAAGTTTGGGGATTGGGGTAAATAGTTGATCTTAGGTGTTGTTCGGGATGACAGGCTAGAGTTTGGCTGATTACCTCACCTTACGTATGTGGTTGTCTAGGTAATTAACGAGAATGAAGCCGTGATGAAGCCCCTATAAAATTACTATTAATCGGAGGAATTACAGTAGTCAAATAGAAGCTAAGGTTCTAGAATCGAAGCGTAAGTAACTATACAGAACCAATTATAGTCTATCACCTATAGTAGCCCCCTGACCGGATGAAAACAACCCGTCAGGGGGTCTTAATTTTGGGCATTGCTGAAGAAAGGGATAGTGGGCATCTTGCCAGATCCGAAATACAAGAAGCAAGATGCCCATCCCACAAAAATATTGAAATCATCCCGCATTTATGCAGTGCCTAATTTTGTTAGCCATTGGCTATAAACCTTCTATATCATCTATTGAGAATAGTTCTTAATTGTTATAAATGCTTGTAGTATGTATTGATATTCTCAATTTTTACCAACCCTAAAATGTTCAACCAGCAACAAAGTAAACATTATGCCCTTGTGGGTGGATATATATTGACTGCGATCGCTTTTCTGACTGGATGCAATTCTGCTCCTAGTGAACCAACAAGCGATAACACAAAGACACTTGAAACCACTGCTCAACCCGTAGCAGGTACGGAACAAATGAGTGAGGGAGAAAAAGCCAATGCGGATTTTCAGGATAAACTCAGTGGTAAAGCCCTGCTGAATGCTTTAAAACAAGGCGGACACATAATTTATTTTCGTCATACCCAAACCGAAAAAGATTATGCTGACCAAGTAAAAGCGGTGATGGGTGATTGTTCAACTCAACGGATGCTGAGTGAAGTCGGATGGAAACAAGCTAGAACGATTGGGGAAGGATTTCGCAAGTATGCTATTCCCGTTGATCAGGTAATTTCTAGTCAGTATTGTCGAGCTTGGCAGACAGCAGATTTAGCCTTTGGTAAATACGAGAAAAATGCTAACCTCAACTTTCCCAAGGCTGAAGACTATTCCCCCGAACAAACGTCTCAGATGAAAGCCCAGCTAACACCAATGTTAACGGCTGTACCAACAAAAGGGACTAATACTGTAATTGTCGGTCATGATGATTTGTTTGAAGCCGCAACAGGGATTTATCCAGACCCACAAGGTATGGCTTACATTGTTAAGCCTGATGGCAAAGGTAGTTTTGAACTGGTTGCCAATCTGCTTCCCGAAGAATGGGCAAAATTAGAGTAAAGTTAGTGTAATCTGTCAACCCAAAAATTCCATACACTGAGTAGGGGTAATGTATCGCTTGGGCATATCCCCAACTTATCGCCATCCCAGAAACCTTAATCCTGGCACAATTAGGTAGTAACTAACTCCTAACCAAAAACTCATTAAGATACCAACAGAGCTAAAAAAGGCAAGAGGTAGGGATAAATCTGACCAGAGGTGGCGGCTAGAAACTTCTAAGATGTTGGCAGGGAATCCTAAAACTATCAACACTGCCACAGCGATCGCTGTTCCAAATGAGCTAATCATGGCATAAACTATGTGATGGCTACGGAAACCCATACTTAGGGCTAATAAAAATACAGATATGGCGGTTGCTCCTACCAATCCTTCACCACTATCTGCGGTTGATGTGATTACTTGCCAAACTAACCAGCCGAAAGCATAGCTAATTATGCCCATGAATGAGGCGACTAAAAACCGCCTTCTTTGGGCAAAACACCCGGATGCTGTGAGTCCCCAGGCTGTACCTAAGCCGGCGACAGCAAATATGAAAATTTCCGCCCCGAATCCCGATTCAGGGTTAGGGATTAATTCGGGTAATTGGCTGGCGAGAAATTCTCTGAAGCGATCGCCTAAGTTTGTCTGATATGCCAAAATAAATCCAGTGATTGTCCCAGAACTAGCACCAAGACCAGTTAACAGCATTGCCCAAATTGTTAAAAAACAAGCTTGGATGGTTTGGAAGATTGTCTGTACAATCCATCTCAATATTTTGCCTAAGGTTTGGTTCAAGTTGCTGAAAGCTTGCTCAGTTCCTTGACTCAAGAGTGTTAATTGATGAGTAAACTGGGTTAAGAATTGCTGAAAACCGTTCTGTGGTGAAGCGGAAGGGTTAATTTTAGCTAACCGTTTTTGAATCATAGCAGCGTTAGCTGGACGCGATCGCACATCTTCTTGCACCATCTCGTCTAGTAAATCTGCTAACTGAGGTCTGACACTAACTCTATTACGCCATTGCAAAACCCCTGTCTGGGAATCTTCTAATTCTGGCGGATACTTACCTGTGAGTAATTCAATCATCGTCCGACCGAGGGCATAAAAATCAGCAGTCAGACCGATATGTCCGCCTGTAACTTGTTCTGGTGGACTGTACCCAGAAGAAAATAACCTAGTGGAACTAGATTCTTGGCGCTGTCTTCCTGTGTTAAATTGTTTTGCTCCACCGAAATCAATTAAAACTAATTGTTCCCATCCTGTTCGCCCTTGAGATGCAAGCATACTGGGTGAGGGAGTGCGTAACATCAAATTAGATGGTTTAATATCACGATGTATAATCTGATGCTTATGTAATTCTTGTAAAATTTTGACTGCTTGAGTTAACCAATTTAATACCAAATCTTCTGGGCATCCTTGGGGATATTTATGTAACATTTCCTCTAGGGTAGGCCCGTTAATTTTTTCCATTACCAAACAAGGTAGTTGGCGTGGCTTGGGGTTGGATACATTAACTTGAAAATGTCCATCAGCCTCAACTTTTGGGACACCAGGATGCCTTAACCGGACTAAAACCTCTGCTTCTTGCGTAAATAATTCTAGTGCTTTTGGTGAGTCTTCTATCAACACCTTTAGCACTTTTTCCGTTTGAGTATTCTCATCCCACACGGTATAAATTTGCGCGAATCCCCCCGCACCCAAGGTTTGTAATGGCACATAGCGATCTAACAGTTGTAGCACCGCGCCACAGCTGTTACAAAATTTGTTACCCCAAGGTTGGGGATAGGGACGTTGACAGTCAGGATTTATGCAATGAACCTCAGAAGAACGGTATATCAAGGCTTCCAATCTCTAATTCATTTTCAATGCTCAAGTAATGTTGACAATGGCGGATTGTTGGTTTTGAGCATATTGAGTCAGTCCCTATGTACTATTTTTATTATGCTCAATGGATGCTCAAAATGTTCTCTTAATCAAAAAAATCAAGTTATGGCAGTAGCTAGATAGATTAGGACATTAAGGAATCATAAAACCATTACACTCAGAGGCATTCAAGTCTGTCACCTGTCACCTGCTATAGATAGATTTTGAACGAGAAAAAATAAGTGTTGTTTGATTCTGTAATCAATTTTAACTGTGTAGGTGACTTAGAGGGCGATCGCCTACGGTGGGGCGTAGCCCATCGCCTGTCTTCTGGCAGAATTTCTGAGGCGCTGGGGTTAATTTTCAGCTGGTTTTTCAAATATCATTAGGTGTTGTTGGGGTAATAAGTTTTTAGTTTCTCGCCAAATTAAACCAACATCTGCCATTTCTTGACGTACTTGTTTTTGCGTCATCTTATGCAGTCGCTTAATCATAATAAATGGATTTTCACCACGGTATTCTACCAACACCGCCCTACCTCCTGGTTTCAGGGCTTGGACAATTCCTTGCATTACTTCCTGGGGATACTCAAATTCATGGTAAGCATCCACCATTAAAGCTAAATCGATACTTGCAGGAGGAAGATGAGGATTACTCGGAGTTGCTAACACAGACTCAACATTAGTAATATTTTTCTCTTGTTTCAAATACTCCAAAATCTCTAACATTTCTGGCTGAATATCTACAGCTAAAACCTTTCCTGCTGTCAGTAAAGGCGCAATTTGCCAGGTCATGTAACCCGTACCAGCACCAATATCAGCCACGACATCATCCGGTCTTAAATTTAAGGCATTAATTATCTTACTTGGTTGTTCCTCTGCTTCACGGCTTGGTCTTTCTAGCCAACCTGCACCAGTGTGTCCCATAAATTTGGCAATTTCTCGCCCCATGTAGTATTTACCAATACCATCGGGACTGTGAATAGCCCGTTGTTCATAGACATTAGCAGATAAGGGACTGGCGATCGCTACATTAGTAGCATCTAATCCCCATATCAAACTAATCATTGCTATCAAATAAAAAAATTTATAAATCATCAGCGTTAATCGATGGATTCATTTCCATTTAAATCACAAAAGGTTGCAACTCATGCTGATTCCACTGTTCATCAACCCGTTCTGCTACCAAAGGTCGGACAATAAATTTAGGTGGATTACCATCTTGAACATCAATTCGCACACCAGAATAAGCCAGTCGCTTTGGGAAATTTTGCTCACTGCGTCCCACATACAGCAGTGAATCTGCAACTTTTCGCAGAGAACGACCCGGAATATCGCTAAAAATCTCCATTAACTCTGTACCTTCTGGTCGCTGGCGACGGGGACGGCGACCACTACCACCAGAGATAATGCAGTTGAGGTGCGAGTCTGCATAGCCTGTATCAGTGGTGCGGAGATATTCTAAACAGTGGGCGTGACCGTTAAAAATTAAATCAACTATAGGACGTTCCTTGACCAAAGAACCAAGAGTTTCTGCAACTTGGTTAAATACCCAGCGCAAGCGGTGACGTACAGCGAGAGTCTGGGCTTGATTCCACTTAGTCGCTTCTGTAACATAAGGTGGATGGTGGAAAAATAAGATTCTTCCCCGGACTTCTTTGGTGTTCCAAGATTCAATGAGGCGATTTCGTAACCAGTCTAGTTGTTCCAAGTCAATATTGGGTGCGTCGTGAGCTGCTAATTGCTTTTCGATATCGATTTTGACCTCATTGATTTGGTCTAACTTGGCGCTGAGGTCATCGAATTGTTCCGCATCATCTGGTTGATCTGGATTGAGGCGATGCCCTCCGGTCGGTCGTAGACCAACGCATTCTGCTAAAATTTGTAATTCTTCTTTGTCTATTTCTTGGCGACGCTTTTGCAACTCCCGGCGATAAATATCTCCAGCTTGGGTTGTGGGCAAAGGTGATGGTGCATTCCAAGTATTAGAATCAAGAGCAAAAAAATCAATCCCACCGTAACGAAAACTGTAATAACGGTTAGGTACACGAGTAAAGTTTCCCGGTACATAACGTAGACAGCGACCCGTATCAGTTTTACCAGTGTAGTGTAAATCTAAATGACGATGTAAATCTTCCGGGGCGATGGTCGAAGACTCACCTTCGGCGATGGCTGCTAGATAATCAATAAAGGCTCGTGCGTAAGCATCACCTTGATTAGAACCGTGCCAACCAATTTCAAAATCCTTATAGCGCAGTATCCGCCGTAACCGTAAAGTACTACCAGTTAGCCACCGATACATCAAAGGCACATCATAATAATCATGATTGCCCAGGACTGGTAAAAACGGTAAATTAAAAGTCATGCGATCGTAAGCAATATTCTGGGGAGCCTCACCACCCACTAAAAACTCCCGATAGGGTTCAATAAAATTTCCTGGGTAATACTCATGGGAACCCACCACATAAATCACATCCCCAGTGTGCAGCACAAAACGGCACTCATCCTTATGAGCCAGCATGAGTTCAGCCACTTGTCGTTGGGGATGATGACCATAGTGAGACTTTGTACCACTATCACCAATCACCATAAACGAAAATTCCGGATGATCATCCCGACCATCGTCTATCACCATACTCGTTTGGTCGATTCCCCGTTGCACAATACTAGGATGCTTCCACCGCACCCTTTCCTTCATCTTTTGTATTTTTACAGGAATCGACGGTTCGGAAATCAGTTTCATAATTTAAGTACCACTTCACATAAATTAGTTACTTTTTTAAACGCAGAGTATTTCCCAAATTTCAAATATGAAAATTCATCTCTCTGTGTGTTCCTCCGCGCTTCCCTCAGCGTACTCTGCGTTGAAAAAGAAACCTCCTCTCTACTGATAACCCGCCGCCTGCAATAAAAACAGCCTAGCGTAGTGTCCGCCATCCGCCAGCAACTCCTCATGAGTTCCCTGTTCTACCACTTCCCCATTTTCAATTACCAAAATTTTGTCAGCCATCCTTACAGTAGAAAAGCGGTGGGAAATCAAGAATACCATTTGATTTTGAGTAACAGCGCGAAAATGATTAAAAATCTCAAACTCAGCTTGAGCATCAATTGCCGATGTCGGTTCATCTAACACCAAAATATCAGCCTGAGTCCGCATAAAAGCACGGGCTAGAGCAATTTTCTGCCACTGTCCTCCAGATAATTCCTGTCCTCCCTTAAACCAACGTCCCAGCTGCGTCTGAAAGCTTTGGGGCAAATTTTCAATAAACTGTTGCGCCATACCTTTTTGAGCAGCCACTTGCCAACGTCTGTTATCCTTGAGATTTTCCACATCACCCACACCAATATTTTCACCCACCGTGAACTGGTAACGAACAAAGTTTTGGAAAATCACTCCAATACGACGGCGCAAAGCATCCACATCCCATTCTTGCAAATCCAAACCATCTAATAAAATCCTGCCAGAGTCTGGTGTGTAAAGTCGGGTCAGTAGTTTGATTAAAGTCGTTTTACCAGAACCGTTTTCACCGACAATGGCTAATTTTTCCCCAGGTTTTAAATGTAGAGAAATATTTCTCAACGCAGGCTGAAAACTACCTGGATAAGTAAAGGATACATTCTCAAAACGGATACCATCTTGGGGTTTTATACCTATAGTTGCATTTCCCCAAGGTGTGGTTACTTTCTCTTCTAAAAAGTCATAAAGATTGGAAAGATACAAGTTATCTTCATACATCCCACCAATAGAAGTCAGGGCATTAGAGAAAGTAGACTGGCCTTGACGAAAAACGGTCAGATACATTGTCATATCACCCAAGGAAATTCTACCCAAAACCGCTTCTATGACAATCCAAGCGTAGGCAATGTAGAATGCCACAGTACTCACCAAACTTAGGCAATAACTCCATATTCCTCGGCGTACAGTCAAATCTCTGTCTTCGCCATAAAGTTGATTAAATACGTTACGGTATCTTCCTAATAGCATCTCACCTAGCTGGTAGAGTTTGACTTCAGTGACAAAATCTTCTCTAGCTAATAGGTTTTCAAGATAGTGTTGCTGGCGGGTTTCTGGCGCACGCCAACTAAATAGGCGAAAGGCCTCTCCGGCAAATCTAGTTTCAACTATGAATGCAGGCATTGCCGCCAAAATTAAGGCTATCACAGCCCAGACAGAGAAGTTTACCAGCAATATGCCATAAGTGATCAGGGAAAGGGCATTTTGTACTAAACCAAAGGTGCGGTTGACTAAGGAAAGAGGACGAGTTGATGCTTCTCGTCTGGCATTGGTGATTTTGTCATAGAATTCTGAATTTTCAAAATGAGCGAGATCCAATGTCAGGGCTTTTTCTAAGATCAGAACATTGACTCGTTGGCCAAGTAACACCCGCAGTAAAGATTGGCAAATAGTCAGTCCTCTTTGACTAGCTGCAAGTAAAGCTACTGCGATCGCTTCTAAACCCACATACAATAATGGTTGCGAAATTGGGGCGTTAACTTGGGATGACAAAACTACCGCATCCACAATTAACTTACCAATATAGGCGATCGCCGCAGGTAACAACCCAGCCACTAAAGTTAAAGTAGCCAGAATTATAGTCATAGTGTGGCTAGTACTCCACACCAAATTTATCGCCCTGCCACTATAACGGAAAACTGCCAGTGATTGGCGCAGGGGATGCCGTCGCTTTTTATTCTTCATTATTATTTTTATAGCGCGATCGCTGCCCCTTTGTTGTACGGGTTATCACCAGCGCCGCAATATTTTTACCTAAGTTTTCTTAGTTCTCAGATATCTACTAGCTTTAAAATTGGGTAAAAGTATCAGGTCAATGGAAAAAATACCTTATGGCAGTTAATATTGACTCAAAAACGCCTAATCATCCTCTTTTTTCAATCAAAGTCCTGGCTTTTTTGTTGATTGCTTCAGTATTTGCCACAGTCGCCACCATTCTTTACGGTTTAATTATTGCTCATCAAACTGTTTCATGGCCTAAAGTTTTACTAATTGCAGTAGTCTTAACAGTTATAGTTACAACCCCTTTAGCAGCATTAGGCTTGTGGTCACGAGGTAGGCAAGATTTAGAAGTTTCCAGTTTTGGCAAACTCTTAATCCCAGATAGTTGGCTCATCACTCTGTTATTAGCGTTGACTCTTGGCAGTTTTTGTGGAACTTTCGTTGTTCTATCAGATCAAGCTTTTTATCCATTTCTACCCAGTGCTATCAAAGATATAGAATTACCTGGTTCCATCCCAGGGTTGCTTGCTGCATTGGGAGCCGGTATCAATGAAGAAATTTGGTTCCGTTTAGGTACACTAACTGGGTTGATGGAATTGGGACGCTGGCTAATAAAAGCATCTCAACCAAGTAAAGCCTTATTTTGGAGTGCTAACATCATTTCTTCTCTGTTGTTTGGTGCTGCACATTTACCGCAATTCGCATTCATGGCGAGTGGATTACGATTAGCAGTTGTTGGAGTGGTATTACTACAAAATGGTGTTGTAGGTTTAATTTTCGGCTGGCTTTACTGGCGAACAGGGCTTCTAGCAGCTATTTTGGCTCACATTACTGCTGATATCGTCATTCATGTCATTATGCCGAAATTTTTCTCATGAGTGATAAATCACTCATGAGAAACAAAACTATGTGACTTTACCCATAACTTTGCCGTTATTGGAATCATAACTTTGCCACACTAGAGCCTGAAATACTTATCCTCATGTCAAGCGATCTCAGTTGTTTTTTCCGACTTGGAACCATAACTTTGCCAATAGTCAAAATTGGAAGCATAAGCTTGCCGTGAGTCATATTATAGCTTTATGGCTTTAATCGCTCTACTAAAATAGCTATTAGACGACTTAATTCGTTAAGACGCATCTCTAACAAGTCAGTTTTATTATCTGTTGTCTGAATTTTTTTATTTAAATTGGATATACTCTGTTCCAACGAACTCACTCTGTCTTCAATCGTATTCTCATCTTCTGGTAAGCCTAAGTACAAAGAAATGGCTTCCCGGATTAACTGAGTTCTGTCTTTTTCTTCCAGAATAGCGCGTGCGTCCAGAGCCTCTAGCATGGACTGGGACAATCTTATTGATATAGCTTTATCTTTACCCATTATTTGACATATCATCTTTGAGATACGGACGTGATATCTTTGAGATACAAGATGTCTGGTTGAGCAAAGAGTGACATGGACATTAAGAGAATATCAGTAATGGAGTAAACTATGGCTGGAGGATTCAAGCCGAGAGATTGGCAAGACAGGTTCGTTAGGAAGTATCAAACTATCCTCAAAAAAAATTTTTTAGTTGAGGCTTGTACAGCAGCCGGTAAAACAGCTGGTGCAATACACGCTTTTGTCTCACTTCAAGGTGTTTTAGACTGGCGCTTTTTAGTTGTTGTTGTTCCTACCGAACACTTAAAGAGACAATACGCTAAAGATGCACGTAATCTTTTTGGTCTTAATCTCTGTTATTCAGGAACTCAAAAAAGGCTAGGTCGGTTGCCTACGCCAAAGGAGTTATTACTAACACGCTACCACGGATTAGTTATTAGTTATCAATGGTTAACAAAGCCTGGTAATGCCAAATGGTTGGCTGATGCCTTAAGCCAAGACGTAGCCGGTAAAGTATTTTTGATTCTTGATGAGGTTCACCATGCAAGCTCCGCACTAGCTTATGGTCAAGGATGTGAAACGGCTTTTCCAGATATGGTGATCTCTCATCGACTCATGACTTCGGGTACACCATTCCGCTCAGACAATAATAGGATACTGGGAAACTGGTTAACTTACGAAAAAGTAGAAGAAAACACTTATAGATGTGTACCTGATTTCCGGTACACATTAGCTGACGCTCTAAGCGACGGCATAATCCCTCCTTTTGCATTTGTGACAATGGAAGGAAAATTTGATTACATTCGAGGTCGTGCTGTTTACCAAGGTAAAACTTTTACCAATGCAACCAACGAACAAGAGCTAAAAGATGCGCTAAATACTGCTATTCATGTCAACGGTGATTGGGTAAAAGAGGCAATTTTATGGGCGTATAGGCGGATGCTTCGAGACCGGGCCAAGGGACTTCCTGAATGCGCTACTTACGTGAGAGTTCCTACAATTCCTGCGGCATGGCAAATGAAAGAACGGATTCGCATCCTGACTAATGAAGATGCTTTGGTTATAGTATCTGGGGATGATGACCCCAACTTCAATAACAGTCTACTGTCGGGCAAAGAACCAAGCGAACTAATTGAGAAATTTGCTGCGGAAACAGGTTCGAGCGCACAATCTTGGATTATCGGGGTTGGAATGTTAGGCGAAGGTGTTTCGATTAAGCGTTTAAAGTACCGTATTCATGCCACCAACAACTGTGCTGCCCTATCTTTCAGGCAGGATTTAGGACGCTTATTACGTCTTTTCCCTGAAGATGAGCCAGAATCTGTCGAAACACTAATTCCAGCCCATCCAACTTTAAAAGACTTAGCCTTAGAAGTTATGGACGAAGTTGCTCACATTGTTCAAGAAACAGAAAACGACATGGAGCAAGACCCAGATAGAGCGGATGATGAGGCAGATAGAAATAGCAGTGGTCAAATTACACTTTCTACATTTACACCAATTTCTTCAACTGGAGAGCTAGGGTCGCAAATTGTAGACGGAGAAGAAGTACTTTCTGAGTATGCAATTATTGCTGAATGGGCAATAGAGAATAAACCAATTTGGCAACAATGGTCAAAAACTCCTGCTCATTTGGCGCAATTATTGATGGGAGAGCAGGCTTTATTCGACTTACTGCGTCAAGAATACCAAGCATCTGGGAATCAAGTCTCAAACTCTCAAACTATTTCCTCTGTATCTATCCCTCCAGGTTTTCCTCCTGAATATGCGAACTTGTTAAATGATGACAAAGCCAGTTTTGCTAGCAAGGAAGTTAACAAAAAAGTATTTTATCTAGCAACTCTTTTATTTCCTAACTCGACTGATGAGGAACGCCAAGAAACACTCAAGCAAATTCATACACAGGCTAAAAAGACGAACAACCTTTCACTAGACGGGTTTATCAGCCATGAAGGATGGGAAAAAATTTATTTGTGGCTGTGTGACCGTATTGCTCATACAAAGAAGATGAAAGAGAAAGGAAGTAAAAACTCATGAATAATACAAACTTTAACACTATCGATCCCAATCAAGCTCATCTTCCTGATGAAGCTGTTATTCAAAAAGTTTTTTCTGATGAAGACAAGCTACCTAATGAGCAACATAATAAAGCAGTTAAAGCTTTTTTTGTATCTGATGGAATAGCATCAGGGATTGGTAAAGATTTAGCTTTTGTTGACCAAATACCCAATCTTGTCAAAGAAATAATTGAGAACAAGTTGTGGGAATGTTTATATATTGCCAAAGGTGTTTTCACCCCCTACTACTGTCGCTACATCAAAGCCACAGATTCTGAAAATTTTCGAGCATTTATTACTTCCAAGCGCCCTAATGGGCTAGAGACAAGTGTAGAGACGATAGATCGAGTTTTACAGGCAGATCCTGAAGTACAAAGAAAGTTTCGAGGCATTATTTCTGAGTCTCGTCAGGGAGAGCGGACTGACTTGATTAATGAAACTTCGGCTCATGAAGAGCCGAAGTTATTTGATCCGAGCCATCAAAAACGCATTAGAGCTGCAAACCGTGCAGCAGAAGCTATTCCAGAAGTTGCCGAGTTACTAGACCGTGGATTAATAGCCATAGATGTTGCAGCACAACTTGGACGTGACATAAAAGACCCCGAAAACCTTACAGCAGAAGAACGAGAGTATGTAGACAAGCGAGATTTAATTGGAATTCGACTTAGGCAGTACATATATACTAACCCAATTCCTGAAGATGAGGATAGAGAGCCAGCTTATAGTCGAGACATTAATAACTTTGTTAAAGACTTGCTTGGGATTAAAGACCGTTCCAAGTCTGTGCGAATGGACAATCCCAAAAAAGCTGCTGAGAAACTACTTCAGTTTTATCAGGGAGATAAGCTTCAAGAATTAATCACCCATTTAAGGACGGGTTTAAACGCAAATACTGATAGCCATGAACCGATTAAGAAGCATTCTGGTCAACAAAATAGCCAAGATTTTTCCGAACTGTCCCGTTATGACGATTCTGTTCCTTCTAGTGACATTCAAGACACTAATGGGACGCAAGCGCATAAAAATCAACCTGCCTCTGACGAAGCGCAATTAACAACTCAACAAGCTGAATTGGATGAATGGGTGAGGACAGGAAAATTACCTACGACGTTTTCAAAATCGCCATCAGGTTTAGATTCTGAAACCAAAACCAACATACCTCTCTTAAAACCTGCACCTATTGACAATCGCACATCTGAGTTTGCCGATACTTACAAAGTTACGAAGCGTGAAACAACAGAACTGCAAACCCCAGATCCAAATATGGAACTAACCGCAGATGAACTAGCAGAAAGATTGCAAGTCAAGCCGGATACACTTCGCTCCATCTTTAATAGAAATAAAGAAAAATTCCCTAGATGGGCAAAAAAACACGACCCAGATGGCATTGCTTGGCAGCGCACTGATGTGAAAAAAGGACGCTGTTGGTTGTTTGTTCCTATAAATGAAGCCACCTAGTCATCATTAATTACTATGAGGTATTCATGCTGTCAAAAGCAGAATTTGATGCTTGGTGTTGTCACCTTAATGTCTCTCAACAAACTCAAAATTTAATTGAAAAAATCCGCTCATCAGAACCATCCCGTCGTGTAGGAGGTGGACGAAAAAACGTTTCTGGACGCTATCCTAGCCGAAAAATGGGAGTTACCATTCAATTCGAGTCCCACCGTGTTGAACTTCCTACTATTTACGAATTTGAGCATGATGAGGAAGTTTTAGAGTTTTACGATCAACCATTACCCATTAAATTGGATTATCAAGGTAAAAATGGGCGGAATCTTGGAGTTTTGCATACACCAGACTTTTTTGTAATTAGGAGTAATTGTGCTGGTTGGGAGGAGTGCAAAACTGAGGAGGAGTTAAAAAAATTAGCCCAGAAAAACCCAAACCGCTATTTTTGTGATTCTGAAGGTAGGTGGCGCACTCCACCTGGAGAAAATTATGCTCAACAACTTGGACTTTACTACCACTTACGTGTAGACACTCAAATTAACTGGGTTATCCAGCGCAATACAATTTTTTTGGAGGATTATTTTCGAGCCGAGTCTCTTCAGGTAGAAACAGCAATTAAAGCCGAAGTTCAGCATTTAGTATCAGCCTCACCAGGAATTTCCTTGGCTGATCTGCTAAATAATGGGACAAAAGCTAGTGCAGATGATGTTTATGCTTTGATTGCCACAGAGCAATTATATGTTGATTTAAGTGTTGCACCGTTGGCTGAACCAGAACGAGTTTGTGTTTTTGCTGATGAGCAGACGGCTACTGCCTATGGTTTGATGCTACACACAACTTCATCAACTCCCATAAGTTTCTCTGCAATTAATCTTTCTCCTGGGACATTAATATCTTGGGATGGCAAGGGTTTAAATATTATTCATGTTGGAGACACTGAAGTTACTTTACAGGACGAACTGGAGCAGTTAATTCAACTGAAAAAGACTTTATTTTTAAATCTGGTTCAACAAGGAAAAATAAAAAGCTTACAAAAAGTTGAAATACCAGATATAAAAGCAGAGTCTTGGGAGCAATTTTATCAAGCAAGCCCTGAAGATCAGATAGAAGCCCTTCGCCGCTACAAAGCTATTGAGCCATACTTAAATGAAAATCCACCCGAAAACGAAACAGTCTCAGAAAGAACTATTCGCCATTGGAAATCGAAGTATTTAGCGGCACAACAGCAGTACGGTTGTGGTTATATAGGGCTTCTCTCGCATCGGAGTGCTAAAGGCAACCGTACTCGAAAACTGCCAGAAGAAACTTTGGTGCTGATGGAAAAATTTATCCTTGAAGACTATGAAACTCTCAAACAAAAGAAAATGTGGGAGGTATATGGTGCTTTAGTTCGGGTTTGCGAACAACAATTTGTCATCGCTCCAAGCTATAAAGCATTTACAAAAGAAATCAAAAAACGTTCTGGCTACGAACAAATCAAAAAACGCCAAGGTCGTCGGGCTGCATACAAGCATGAAACTTTTTATTGGGAACTGAGCAGAACAACACCTAGACATGGCGATCGCCCATTTGAAATTGCTCATATTGACCATACAGAATTAGATGTTGAATTAGTCTGTTCCCGTACTGGTCGTTCATTGGGAAGACCTTGGGCAACTTTCTTGATAGATGCCTATTCCAGAAGATTCTTAGCTGTTTATTTAACCTTTGACTCACCTTCATATCGTTCTTGCTTAATGGCATTACGATTGTGTGTTCAACGCCACAACCGTTTACCACAGATAATTCTGGTAGATAACGGTGCGGAATTTCATAGCGTTTATTTTGAAACGCTTTTAGCAACCTTTGAATGTACGAAAAAAAATCGACCTCCAGCCAAAGGGAGGTTTGGTTCTGTATGCGAACGTCTGTTTGGTACTTCTAACACTCAATTTGTCTATAACTTGCTTGGTAATACACAGATCACTCGTAATGTTCGCCAAGTAACCAAGTCAGTTAACCCTAAAAATCAAGCTATATGGACACTGGGTTTACTTTACGAATATCTATGTGCTTGGGCCTACGAAATTTACGATACAGATGAACATCCCGCTCTTTTCCAGAGTCCAAGGGATGCTTTTGCTGCTGGTATAGCAATTAGCGGTAGTAGGCTTCATCGCATTATTCCTTACGATGAAAACTTTCAAATTCTGACATTACCCACAACTTCACAGGCAAAGGCGAAAGTTCAATGTGGAAACGGCGTAAAAATTAACTCAATCTACTACTGGTCTAATATTTTTCGTGACCCACAAATTGAAAATGCCTACGTCCAGGTAAGATACGACCCATTTGATATCGGTATCGCTTACGCCTTTGTTAGAGGGCAATGGGTACAGTGCATTTCTCAATATTATGCAGAATTTCAAGGTCGTTCAGAAAAAGAACTGAAGTTAGCTAGTTCCGAGTTACGCAAACGCTACTCAAATCATGCACGACAATCAAAAGTTTCCGCCAAGAATCTGGCTGAATTTTTAGCTTCGGTAGAAGCCCAAGAGACCCTATTAGAACAGCGTTCTTATGATGCAGAAGCAAAAGAAGTCTTCAGGGTAATTGAAGGTGGCAAAGCTAATTTCAGCAGCAATGAACAACCAAAAGTTATTCCAATTCCTTCTAGGGATATTAATAATCTAGTGGCTGAAGATGAAGTAAATGCTCCAGAAAAACTTGTAGTTTACGAGGAGTTTTAGTTATGACAATACATAATAATGGATTCCCTCTCAAACTCCTCCAACAACCAGCTACAGAAAGGCTTGCTTACTTTGAGAATTACACGGTAGCACATCCCAGACTCAAAGAAGTATATGAAACTTTAATGCGGACAATTGCCGAACCCGCAGGTGCATCATTTATCTTTGTCTATGGCCCTAGCGGTATCGGTAAAACAACTTTGAGACTGCGAGTTGAACAGAAATTAACAGAGTTAGCATTACCTAAGTTGGAAAGCGATCGCGGTTATGTTCCTGTTGTTGGAGTTGAGGCTGTAGCTCCTGAATCCAGAAACTTTAACTGGAAAGATTACTACACACGCGCATTAATAGCTTTAGAAGAACCACTAATTGATCACAAGTTTAATTATGGTGTACGAGGTATCTATCGTGATATCTTTGGAAAAATTAACGTTGAGTCAAAGGTGGTTGCACCTGCTCTACGTAGGGCTTTAGAAAACGCTCTCAGTTATCGTCATCCAGATGTGTTTTTCATAGATGAAGCGCAACATTTTGGGAAAATGGCAAGCGGAAACAAACTGCAAGATCAGCTAGACTGTCTTAAATCTGTAGCAAATATGACAGGCATCTTGCATTGTCTGTTAGGCACATACGAATTACTGACATTCCGTAATTTAAGCGGTCAACTCTCACGTCGTAGCGTTGATATTCATTTTCGCCGTTATTGTGCTGACAATGCAGAGGATGTACAGGCTTTTAAAAGTGTGCTGTTAACTTTCCAACAGCATATACCACTAGCAGAAACTCCAGATTTAGTTAGTCATTGGGAATATTTTTATGAGCGTACTTTAGGATGTGTTGGCATACTGAAAAATTGGCTGACGCGCGTTCTTAAAGATGCTTTGGATCGAGAAGCCACAACTATCACCATTAAAGACTTACAAAAACGTGCGTGGTCAGTTGCTCAATGTCAGAGAATGTTCAAGGAAATTCAAGAAGGTGAACGACAATTATCTGAAACAGAAACAGATGTGCAAAACTTACGCTCTGCATTAGGACTTAGTGCAAAACCAATTGTGCTACCAGAAGAAACTCCAAAAATCATTCGCTCTCAAGAAAAAGTTGGCAAACGCAAACCAAAAAGAGATCCCATTGGAGTGCAGCAAGATGTTAGCTAATGGATTAACAACATACGAATATTGGGATTTAAAAAAGGTTTCCATTCCATCTCGCAGTCGTTTGTATCAATTAGAGCCTATTGGTATTGGCACTCCATTAGTAGAAAGCTTAACTGGTTATATATCTCGACTAGCAGAAGCTCATTGTGTAACCCCAAAGGCTTTAATATCAAAAGAACTTGTATCTTTTATACCCAAGACTTACAAAACTACAAATCTCTTTGAAATGCGAAGCTTGACTGGAGCAGTCAATGGAATAGGTACAATGGCATTTGATTTGGTCACAGTCCTAGAGTCATTGACTCTACATAGTGATTTGCGTTTCCTCACTCTACTAACATGGGCTGATATCTTTCCTCAAAGGAAGTTGCTTCGTTCTAAACGAGCTTGGTGTCCCTACTGTTATGAAGAGTGGTATTCCACAAAAAATAAAGTAATTTATGAACCCTTGATCTGGTTTTTTGAGGCAGTTACAGCTTGTCATTGCCACAATAAGTTTTTATGTCAGCAATGCCCTTACTGTCAACGAGATGTTCCCCCACTTGCTTCATATTCCAGACCAGGTTATTGCCCGTATTGCTTAGAATGGCTTGGTATGACTGTTAATTACCCGACTACTGATAAGACCCAAGCGAGCAAGGAAGAAATGATATGGCAAACATGGGTTATCAAAACTCTTGGAGAATTACTCGCTACTAGCCCTCGCTTATCACAACCATTGTCAAGGGAAATAGTTGCTCAAGCATTTTGTAGATACGTACAGCAATTTTCTGAAGGAAATACATCCGCTTTTGCTCGTATGCTCAAAATTCCCAAAAACAAGGTTTGGATGTGGCAGATGGGGAAAGTCCTACCAGAACTGAATGTAATATTGAAAATATGTTTTACGCTTCAGGTATCTGTGCTGGATTTTTTGACTCAAGAGACTGTTAAGGTAAACTCTCAGCACTGTCCTAGTATCCCTCAAAAGCAGGTGTTAGATAGCAGCGCCAACAAACTGGAAGTAAAATTCGATCTTCGTCGCACTCAACATTTACTTGAAAATGTGCTTCAAACGAATGAACAACCGCTACCTATGACAGCAGTAGCGAAAAGTCTTGGGTATCCTAAGCGAGTCCTTTACAGGCATTTCCCAGAGCTATGTCGAGCGATTTCAGCCAAGTACGTTAATTATATGAAAGAATCTCGCATCAAACGAATTGAATACTGTTGCGAGGAGGTAAAACAAGCTGTTAGGCAAGTTCACACTGAAGGTATTTATCCTAGTGAGGCAGCTATTTCAAGGCTATTGGCTAAACCAGGATGTTTTCGTGACAGAGAAGTTCGCGCTGCTTTAAGAACAGCGAGAAAAGAAATTGGTTTGGAACCATAACTTTGCCGCCCTTCATTGGAAGCATAAGCTTGCCGTTGCGGCAAAGTTATGGGTAAAGTCACAACTAGCTGGTAAAAGTTTTTATTTGATTGATGGGGGTGGAGGGACTTGAACCCACACGACCGTTTAAGGTCAACGGATTTTCATTCTCTCGCAGCTTTCGCTACTGCCTATTGGCTTTGAGAATTGGACTCTCTCTTTACCCTCGTCTTGACGTTAGGGTAGCTCCCGTCGAGTCTCTGCACCTTCCCTATATTTTGGATTTCCTCGCAAATCGAAAATCTAAAAATTTTAGGGCTTGGCTCAGGATTGCCTTGTCTATTAATAGATTTAGGTTTCCCTGAGTTTGAGAGCATCCACTTAAAGAATTTCTTCTTTAAGGCTCAATTATTTAAGTCCGTAGCGTCTACCATTCCGCCACACCCCCCCATTATGTTGGGAGCTTGTTATTTTTTGGAGGCAGCAAATACCTCCTCATATATTCCAGCATTAATTGCGTCTTTTGTCCAACCAGATTGAAAAATTTTTATCTCCCCTGGGAAATTAGCTTTTTCTAGCTGTGAGTTGCATTTTCTGCTTCATAATCAACTAGGTTTAGCATTTTTAATCTTGCTTAACAAGAACGCTGATTTTTTACTGGCTTTGCCATTGTAGCATTATTTTATGATTTTGATCAGCAAAATTTCTTAATTTTTGCTGGACTCATTTAAAAACCCGATAATTATGGTTTCTTCCGGCTTTCAGTTCAGCCTATGATGGAAAATAGATGCACCAATTGATCTGATCGACTCAAAGAAAGGATTTATGATTGTACCCCTGCTATATCTGGCTTTAGCCGGAGCCTACTTGTTAGTTGTTCCCGTTGCTTTAATGTTTTACTTAAAGCAGCGCTGGTATGTGGTTAGCTCTGTTGAGCGCACCTTTATGTATTTTCTGGTGTTCTTGTTCTTTCCTGGGCTTTTGGTTTTATCGCCATTTGTGAACCTGCGCCCCCGTCCACGAAAAATTGAAGTTTAATTACAATTGGTAGGTCATAACTCTCATGCGACGTATTGACGCTATTGGAATTGGCATTGGCATTTTCATTGTCGGTGGCTTGGCATATCTAGGATTCCAGCTATTCGGCTTAGATGGTCAACAAGCTGGTATTTGGAGCCAAGTCCTACTAGTAGTTGGATTGATTGGCTGGTTAGCCACCTATGCCTTGCGTGCGGTGGGAAAAAATATGACCTACCATCAACAACGGGAAGATTACGAACAAGCCTATTTCCAGAAACGCTTAGACGAACTTTCTCCCGAAGAATTAGCAAAAATTCAAGCTGAGATTGAGCAAGAAAGGCAAACTCAGGTGTAAAGTGATCATTTAGGAGTCAAGAGTCAAGAGTCCATTGTCAAAAGATAAAGACTATTGACTATTGACTCTTGACCAATGACTAATGACTAATGACTAATGACCGCCATTTCCGATCGCTTTGAAATTCTCAGACGGAATCATGAATGTGCGCTGATTCCATTTATTACTGCTGGTGATCCTAATTTAGAAACCACAGCCGCCGCATTAAAGATTTTAGATGGCAATGGCGCTGACATAATTGAATTGGGCATTCCTTACTCTGATCCTCTAGCCGATGGGCCAGTAATTCAAGCAGCCGCTACTCGGGCTTTACAAAATGGCACAAAACTGGAAAGTGTGCTGGAAATGTTAAAAGCCACTACGCCCAGTTTACAAGCGCCAGTTATCTTATTAATTTATTACAACTCCATTCTGCACCGAGGAATTGACAAGTTTCTTGAGCAAATTGCGGCTGCTGGTGTCGCGGGATTGGTAGTGCCTGATTTACCCCTAGAAGAAGCCGCAGGACTACTGAAACCAGCCAGTGAAAGGGGGATTGATTTAATCCTGTTGATTGCACCTACAAGTTCATCTGAGAGAATAGAAGCGATCGCTCGTTCTTCTCAAGGGTTTATCTATTTGGTCAGCGTTACAGGTGTTACAGGGGTGCGATCGCAAGTTGAAAGCCGTGTATCTGATTTGTTACAACAAATTCGCCATGTTACAGATAAGCCAATTGCTGTGGGTTTTGGCATTTCTCAGCCCGCACAAGCCACTCAGGTAAAAGAGTGGGGAGCCGACGGGGCTATTGTTGGAAGCGCCTTTGTGCAACTTTTAGCCGAAGGAACACCAGAACAGGGACTCAGTGCGATCGCGCAATTTTGCCACAGTCTCAAAGCAGCCATCAAAACATCTTGATGATTAAGATAAAGTAGATTAAAAAGTATAACAGTGTAGTTTTTTTACTCCTATTTGGTGGACAATTCAACATTTATGGTCTTGAATATTAACAAGACATTCTAGGTGGTAAAAAAACTAGTACAGCGCAGCGTCAATAAAATTACATTCAACATTATGGAAAAGCTTGCCATACAAGCTTTTTAAATTTTGAGGTTCGCGTAGCGGTGCTAGCTGACACAACAGCTTATATTTTGGGTATTATGTGAATTAAGTAGGCTATAAAGATTATGAGTGTGAGAGTAGGTCAGTTAAAAGTTATGAAAATTACATCGCAGATGAGGGGTGAAGGCGATGAGTGAAAGTATGGCATTTATCGGCGGTGTCGCCGTAGCTGGACTGGCGGCTCTCTTAATGCTCAGAGGGACAAGTAATTCCTTACAGCCTAACTTTGGTATTAGCCCACAAATGCCAGCTACTATAGTTGCTCCTCAAGGGATGCCGCCGCAATATTCACCTTACGGGCAAGTACCATATAATAACCCGCAACCACCCGCGCCTAATCCTGTTCAAAGTGTAGAATTAGAACGCTTGAAAATGGATTTTGAGCGCTTGAAAAGTGACAATGAACAACTAAGAGCGCAAAATCAGCAACTCCAGTTCCAATTCCAAAACTGGAACAACAACCAACAGATGCAGTTAGCCCAACAAAATACTCAAAGGGTAGCATCTGCTGCGTTACCACCTCAAAGCACTTGGTGGTCTTCACCAATCGTTTGGGCAGCCGGAGGCGCAACCCTCACCATTGGCGGTGGTGTTGTAGTGGCTGGTGTACTATCTTTATTCTCGCCACGTTCACGCCCCACCCGTACAGTACAAGTTATTCACCCATACCAAGGGAATACACAACCTTTGGTTCCCGTGCGTCGGGCTGAATTCTTGCCACCAGGGATGGAAACAAGACGAGTGGAAGCCCACGAATACGACGAAATGAGATAGTTTGAGGACTAGAGGTTAGAGGTTAAAAACGAGACAAAAATTTTTGTCTCACTCATAATCGCTTTTAACAATGCAAGAGTTTTGCTAGCCTCTAGTCTTTAGTCCCTAGTCTTCAACCTCTGAACTGGGAGTTTCTTGTGTAGATTCTTCCTTAATATCAGGTATTTCCTCTGGAAAAATATTTTGCTCCCCTTGATTGTCTGTCTTGGGGAGTGCTTGTTTTGCTACATTTTCGGCGGCTTGTTTAAACACTGGGTCTAATTTATCTCGCCAGTATTTAATATTAGGTAACTTTTCGGGATTGTTTTTGTATTCTAAAACTGTATCCCATTGACCGTCTTCCAATGCTTTGTTGATGTCATTAAAAAGAGCATCGGCTTTTTGCCAATCTTGCTGCCATTGGTTGATGATGGCTGTCGTTTCTCTAATGCCAGCAGAAGCATTTCCTGGTATTGACCTTAGCATAGCGATCGCCCCTACTAAATCCCCTGACTCATACTTCCTTCTAGCTTGTTCCACAATTTTAGGGGAATTTTCCTGCGGCTGTACTGGTTTTGGGGAATTTTCTGGTTCTGGATTAATGAAAGTATCCGATTTTGGTTTGAGTTTGGGTACTGGTCTTGCCGCAATTAGAGTACTATCATCTATTATTTTGATTGCAGTACCTTGATCACGTAGACAAGAAGTCCATTGTGGGTTATTCACAATCACATCAGAATGCGCCCAAGCTAAACGTCCAGAATTAAGTTTTATTTCTACCCAACCTCGTTTTGTCCGCTTACCCGTCGCCTCAAAGTTAGTGTTAACACCAATTGTTTGCAAAACAGTGTCAGTGTTAATCGAACTAGGTTCAGAACGGATATTCGAGTTACTAGCTACTGTAGCCAAGCATTTATTTGCTGTTGAATTATTACTCAACACATTAGCCGCTAAATTTTTCACATCAGGATAGATGTTTGCAACCAACGCCGCAGCACCACCGGCCAGTACAATCCCGATTAACAGGGGTAATGGGTCGGGTTTGTGGGAATCTTTATGTACTGGTTGGGAAACGACTTGGTTGACTGGTGCAACGGCTACAGTTTGTTGGCGGGATACAGGTGATGATGGTTTAGTTAGTTGATAGTGGGAATGATTGAGAGATTTTGGCGATGTGGATGATACAGCTATTTCTACAGGATTAATGGCATTTTGTAAAGCTTGTAATGCTTCCGTGGCAGTTTGGTAACGGTCTTTAAAGTGATAGCGCACCATTTTATTTAATACTACTGCCAATCCATCACTCACATTCACTAAATGCCGCCAAATGAGTTCTCCTGTTTGGGGATCTTCTTGTAACTGTGTTGGTGATATACCTGTCAAAGCTTGAATAGCGATGATACCCAAAGCATAAATATCACTGTTAGGACGGGGTTTACCTTGACCTTGTTCTGTAGGCATATAGCCAGGAGTGCCAATAGCCACTGTAGCTGTAGGTTGTCCGCCAACTGTCACCATTTGGGTACGCAATTGTTTGACAGCCCCAAAATCGACTAAAACTAATTTATTGTCGGCGGTGCGGCGAATGATGTTATCTGGCTTGATATCGCGGTGAATCACCCGTTGATGATGGACAAATTCCAAAATACCCAACACTTCTTGTAATAAGTGAATAACTTGGCTTTCACTCCAACGATTACCAAGAATCAGTTCTTCTGTGAGGGTGTGTCCGTCAATAAACTCTTGTACTAAATAAAATTCTTGATTTTCGTCAAAATAAGCCAATAACCTGGGTATCTGGTCATGATGACCCAGATTTTCTAAAGTTTCGGCTTCACTGTTGAACAGGCGTTTAGCTGTCTCAAATACTCTGGGGTCAGAACTGGCAGGCTTGAGGTGCTTGACAACACAGGTGGGGTTGCCTGGCCGTCTGGTATCCTGAGCAATGTAAGTTTGACCAAATCCCCCTATTGCCAGGACTCTAATTACTTGGTATCGATGATCTAGTAGCTTGCCAATCATATTCCCTCCCCAGAGTTATTACCTAGATTCTGCCGATGGTAATAAATATCTCCAATTTTTTTTACATGAAATCCGCTATCTTGATAAAAGATTTGGACTAAATAAGCAATCTTTTTAATAAACAAGACTGTAAATTTTTCTTTTAGTGCCTTTGTTAATTACCAATGCCACCCAGAATAACAAACCAAGATACATGGCAGCAGGCGGAACTCCTCATGCAACCGGCTTTTATTCGCGTTGTCGATAATCTCCGCAAGCAGCTAGATGAATCTGCTTGGAAAGGAACTTACCAAGATGTACTGATTTGGCCGTCTCACACCACTGATGAGACAAAAACTTTGGTGACACAGTTGTTGCAAGAAATGGAATCTGCAACCTTAGAACAGGCAGATGCCATCAGAGAGACTTTGGCTAAATTGCCAATGCCCCACCCAGGATATCATTTATGTTTGCAACGTCAAGACCACAGTGTCAGTATTGATTTGTGGGAACTGTGTTATCAGGTTTGTTTTATTAATTACAGTCCTGAGGGTGAGGCGGTTGATATTGATACTAGTTTAATTGATGAATCAGGTGAGGTTGATTGGCAACTGTTGGAAGTAAAGACGAAGGAGTTAGTTGAACAGGTGTTTGCTAGTTTACCAGAAGGTTGAAGAAATTGAGAGCGATTAGCTACGCTGGGTGGAACAGCAAAAAATAAATTATGCCAAATTGACGGTTAGTAGGGTGCGTCAGTGTGAGAAAACCTAGCTGTACCAAGAAATTATTCATACTGATGCACCCTACATTTTGGGTATTTTTTTATCTGGAAGTCCCTTATGTCTAGTATTTTTGACTTTACTAGTAGGACTAATGAATTGGTGTTGTACATTTCATTTACAATATGTATACTCAATACCCCAAAATAAAATTCTGACAATCTAGAGAACTCCTCCATGCACAATAAATTAACTAACGCAAATATTGAAAATTATCACGTTCTATTAACTCCAAACGAAGTAAAAGCTAAATTGCCTTTAACAGAAACTGCGGAAAAAACTGTTTTACAGTTTAGATATGAAATAGAGAAAATTTTAGATTTTCAAGATAGACGAAAATTTATAGTAGTTGGGCCTTGTTCGATACATGATCCTAATGCTGCATTAGAGTATGCCCAGAAATTAAAAAAATTGGGCGATCGCGTCCAAGATAAGTTACTCTTAATCATGCGGGTTTATTTTGAAAAACCCCGCACAACGGTAGGCTGGAAAGGATTGATTAATGATCCAGAAATGGATGATTCTTTTCGTGTAGAAAATGGCTTATTGCTTGCCAGAGATTTACTGATAAAACTTACAGAGTTAGGGCTACCCACGGCGACAGAAGCCTTAGATCCTATAGTACCTCAATATATTGGTGAGTTAATTACATGGGCAGCGATCGGCGCACGCACTACAGAATCCCAAACTCACCGGGAAATGGCTAGTGGTCTGTCCATGCCCGTAGGTTTTAAAAATGGTACTGATGGTAATATCCAAGTAGCCTTAAATGCTTTACATTCCGCCAGAACGCCTCATAATTTTTTGGGCATTAACCCTGAGGGACAGGTGAGTGTATTTGAAACTAAAGGTAACGCCTATGGTCATGTGATTTTACGTGGTGGAAATCAACCTAATTTTGATGCAGAAAATGTCAAACAAGTTGAGGAAAAATTAAAAGAATCTAAACTAACGCCTAGAATTGTCATCGATTGTAGTCATGGTAATACTAATAAAAATTACAAGTTACAATCTAATGTTTTAGAAAAAGTTGTGCAACAAATTGTTGATGGTAATACCTCAATTGTGGGGATGATGCTGGAATCGAATTTATATGAAGGTAATCAACCAATTAACTGTCAACGGGAAGAATTAAAATATGGAGTTTCTGTAACTGACCCTTGTATTGGTTGGGAGGAAACGGAAAAAGTTATCTTGGCTGCTTACGAAAAACTTAATTGATACGCTTGATGTGAATTAAAATTTCTCAAGCAATATCAAAGGTCTCGGACTTAGCTTGCATCGTAAACTTTAGTCTTATGAACGAGACTGTGTTATTTCCGCTTTCAACTTACATAAGCCGTTTGATGGAAATTTGTAGAGATGTTGCAATGCAACATCTCTACAACTGTTTTTACAAAACCGTACCGATTTCTTTGAGATAAACCCTTGTAAATGGTTCATCTTCGCCTAATGTGTAGTCTTCTATTAACCCTTTGCGACGAATGGAAATGTCGTTTCCTTTTTTAATGACGACAGTAGAACCATCGAACACATCCCGCGCCAACATCATTTCTATTTCGCTGGGATTATCCAGAACTACCAAATTACTTCCTTGATAAAACATTCCGTCTTCTTCTAGGGTATCTTCTGGATATTCAGCAATTAATAAATCGAGTTTGGGATTACGGAGCAAACTTTGAATGTTGCTATTGTAGTCTTCGCGTAATACCTTTTGCGAACGATTGACAAAAACGGCATCATGACAAACTGCGCCTATTGTCCAGTCAGGATGTTGTACCAGAATGTGGTCTATTGTGGTTTGCAGTTCCTGAATGGAGATTTTATTAAAGGTGATAATCGGTATTCTGGCATCTAAACCAGACTCAAAAAAGGTTTCTAAGACATGAGAAGGAACGTCAACACTGTCACCAACAGCTGGGTTGAGGTGCATCATCACACCTGGTGCAGCGTTGATTTCTATAATGGCAAAGTTACTCGCTTTCCAAGATTCGGACAGACTTTCGGTGATGACATCAATCCCCAGACAAGTCAGACGGAAATATTGGGCGATATCTTGTGCCAAGATGATATTGTCATCATGAATTGTGTGGGTGGCATTAATACTCATTCCTCCGACTGAGAGATTGGCAACTTTCCGTAAGTGAACAGTTTCTCCTTTATCAAGGACTGTTTTTAAAGACAAACGCTGTTCTTCTAGGTAGTGTTCCATTGCGTCATCGACAATAATCTTACTCATCGGTGAAGTTGGAGTATCTAAACGCGCTGCTTTGCGGTTCTCTTGCTGAATTAATTCCCAAATTGTTGAGTTCCCATCACCAACTACTGATGCGGGATGGCGTTCTGTGGCAGCGATAAATCGACCATTAACACACAACAAGCGAAAATCTTTGCCTGAGATGCTTTTTTCTACAATTATTCGGTTGGGTTCGTTGTCGGGAATCGCTGCTAATGCTCTATCATAAGCAACCTCAAGTTCCTCTATATCTTGCACATCTGCGGTAACACCAATTCCTTTGTGACCCACCACTGGCTTCACTGCTACGGGATAGCCAATTTTTTTGGCTACTTGTCTAGCTTCTTTTTCTGAATAGACAATTTCACCAGTTGGTACTGGAAAACCTAAAGTATGCAGAAATGCTTTGCAGTCATCTTTACGAGTGGTAAAGTCAGAATCGATATGGCTGTCGCAGTTAAAGGTTGTGGCTACACCCCGGATATGTTTTTTTCCCCAGCCGTACTGCATTAATCCTTCGTCCCACAGATAAAAGGTGGGAATACCTTTTTCGTAGGCTGTTCGCAATAAGGCGTAAACTGTGGGGCCGCCGTAAACAGATTGGCGGAACCTATTTTGTAATGTAATTAGCTGGTCATCCCAAAAAAAGTCATCATCTTGGTTAATGGCTTCAAACCAGTCCCAAACTAGGTAAACTACTGATTTAATTGTGCGCTCGTGCAGTGATTGAACGGCAATTCTTGTATATTTACTGTATGGTTTTACACTCCAACGATTGAAGTGTAAATTCATGTCTAACTTGCCGACTTCTGAGACAGTTTGGGCAAATAAATGGGCATAAGATTCATAGTTTTGCTCCCGTAGATGAGGATAGCGATCGCCTACTCTGGCAATATAATCTTCTATAGGCAAAGGATCTTTATCTTCCACAAAAGCAAAGTCAAATACTAGCGCCCCCGTATCTAGATAAGGATTAGAGCCAACATAATATCGACAGTTGAAGAGATCGAATACATCTGTCTTTCTGGCATTAATGCGGACTAAATCGGTGCTTGTTTCCTGAACCATTGATGCTAAACCTCTGGCTAAACACCTTTAAATTTAACGTTTAATTTCAAATAAACAACTTTAACAAGTTTAGATTAATTTATATGATAATTTTGGCTATTTTAAATTTACAATTGTTTTTTTTAACTTTAACTTTACTCATAAGCGTTTTCAACTATCCTAAGGCATAATTACGTCAATACTTGAATCAGTATATAAGTCGATACTTACCTAAATATATACATTAGCAATCAAAAATATACCCTTTGAAGGGTGTAAGACGTTTATAAAATTTATATAAAAGAAAGGATGCTTACAGGAAACAGTAAAGATATGAATAGCACACAAGCTGATCTAAGAGATGAAGTTAGACAACTTGCAGAAGAAGCTTTTCACCTTAAACTAATTTCTGGACACGGAGATGGGCCAGATGTAGAAGAGTATCAAATTGTCTACCAAGGTAAACCCAGACATCTGCCATTAGAACAAGCACGGCTTTTTTTAATGAACCTACTCTACAGAAACCGGATTCACTAAAAATTTTTCATTAAATATGTACTTGCTCTAAATTTTAAATTTTTTTTGAAAGAATTTAGGCAAATAAATTACTTTAGTAATAGGTAATTGGCTGAATAGATTACCTATTACAGACATTACTACTTAAAGTGCCACTAGAGTCTAATTAAATTTAGATATACTTATAACTTATTTGGCTGATTAGTAATATCTCCTCAGAAATAGTTAAGTTATTTTTTAACTCCTTTTAATCTATCGCTTGGGCGATTTTATATATATAAATGTCATGCTTTATTGATGTTACATAAATAAATTTATGTTAGGAGATATTATGACCACAAGTGGAAATAAACGGCAGTTAATAATTATTGGTGGCGCAGAAGATAAAGATGGTGATTCGCAAATATTGCGGGAGTTCGTGCGACGCGCTGGCGGTACAAAAGCCCATATTGTGATTATGACGGCGGCGACAGAATTGCCAAGGGATGTAGGTGAAAATTACATTAGAGTATTTGAGCGCTTGGGTGCAGAGAATGTTCGGATAGTTGATACAGAAACTCGTGAAGATGCGACTTCATCGACTGCATTGGAAGCGATCGCCAAAGCAACAGGTATATTCTTTACAGGTGGAGATCAAGCTCGGATTACTAGTATCCTCAAAGACACCGAAATTGACGCAGCAATTCACAAACGCTGTTCTGAAGGTGTAGTTATTGGTGGTACCAGTGCCGGCGCGGCAGTCATGCCCGATAAAATGATTGTAGAAGGCGACTCACAAACCAATCCTCGTTTAGAGATTGTAGAAATGGGGCCTGGCTTAGGTTTTCTTCCTGGCGTAGTCATTGACCAACATTTTTCTGAACGTGGGCGCTTGGGACGCTTAATGACAGCGTTGATTAGAGAACCAGCAGTATTGGGATTTGGCATTGATGAGAATACGGCTATGGTTGTGACTGACAGCCACATTGAAATCATTGGTCAAGGCTCAGTCACAATTGTGGACGAATCAGATTCCACATACAACAATATGGATCAAATCCTTAGGGATGAGGCCTTAGCAATTTGTGGCGCAAAATTACACATTTTGCCACACGGTTACAAATTCGACCTCAACACCCGCCAGCCTATTCTCAGCAATGGTGTTACTGCGGATGCTTCTGTACCAGTTGGTTCTGCGAGTGTTTAATTCTTGAGAAACAAGAGTGTAGGAGTGTAAGGGAAAAAGAAGTGTACTTTCATAGTTTGGGGGAGTGTTTTTCGCTCCCGCAACTTATACCAATTCAAAATTCAAAATTAGGAAAGCCAAACAGAATAAGGGTATGTCCGTATGTATCTGTAGCATTCTTTTTTTAAATTGGTATTAGAAAGAGATGATGCTTGTGGGGTAGCAAGATGTCCATCCCACAAAACTATGAAAATTATCCCGCATTTATGCAATGCCAGATATCTTAATTCACTACTTGACTACCATGACTGCGAGGATCGTCTTGACTACCGATAGGTGCAACTGGCGCAGAGAATTTAGAAACTGCTCCATTAGCTTGAGCATAGGGTAAAGCGGAACCACTCACCAAGGCTTCTAAATTACTTGTCATAATTGTATGTGGTTGATCGCCGATCGCCTGAGCTAAACTTTCCCCTTCTTTATTTAAAAATACAAAATGGGGAATACCATCCACCCGATATTTCAGCATCTCAGGCAACCACTTAGTATTATCTACATTGAGCATGACAAAATTTACCTTGTCTGCATATTGTTGTTCCAGTTCGGCAATATCTGGAGCCATTTTTTGGCACACAGTACACCAGTTAGCATAAAATTCAACTATTGAAGGCTTACCATTGCTGATAGCCACTTCTAGAGGTGTAGAAGCTTCATATAATTTATTTAGAGACACAGCAGATGTTTCTATCCGCAATCCCAAGACTAACGCAACGGTGAGAGCGATCGCTACAATCGCAATCAAAAAGTTTCTCAACCGCTTTCCAGCACTAGTTTCTGGCTTGATAGGTGAATTTGTAGTCATAACAAAATTTATTAAATCTTATTAAGTAATCTCATTTTTAGTGTAACTGACTAGGAGAAGAAGCAAGTGGCATAGCAGGGGGAGAAGAGAACTATTGACCAAATACTTTACGCTAGAACAGAGAGAGAAGTTTCTGCCAAATCCGTGAAAAAAAGAGTTACCCTTACCTTTCCCAAACGTGCAATACAAATGCCAGTGACTTATGTACTGGCGAAAGAGTTCAATGTGGCTGCTAATATTATCCGCGCTCAGGTTGCACCCAATCAAATTGGCAAACTGGTGGTGGAATTGTCGGGAGATATTGATCAGTTAGATGCAGCTATTGAATGGATGCGATCGCGTCATATTAATGTTTCCCTAACTCTAGGGGAAATTGTCGTTGATGAAGATGTGTGCGTTCACTGTGGCTTGTGTACTGGGGTTTGTCCTACAGAAGCTCTGACTCTGCACCCAGAAACATATAAATTAACATTCACGCGATCGCGTTGTATTGTCTGTGAACAGTGTATTCCCACCTGTCCTGTACAAGCAATTTCCACCAATCTCTAACCTAATTGAAACACATCAGCGATCGCACTATCATTCCCCACTAACCTATTTTTTGCTGGAGAGTCATAAACTACCAAAAGTGAAGGTACACCCGATACATCGTCAAATAATGTTATACCTTCAGCATGATCATGGCGATCGCCATAGGGAATTTCTTGGACTAAATTTGGTCTATTAAGAATATTTTCTTGTAAATTGACACTATTTTCTAAACGATAAACTTGTACTGGCCCGTCTAAATCCATAGTTGGGCCAGCTAAAATTAACAAGTCTTTACCAGCAGGACACAAATCCCGGATTCCTAACCCATTTAACCAAATAAAATGCTTTTTGTAGCTTTTTCCTTCTTCTCTGATGTTGCGTAGTCTCATCAAACCTGGCTGGGAATCTTCTAACTCAATTTCCAAAATAATTGCCCAACCGCGCAACACAGGGCCACGCAAACCTAGAAAAATCCTGTTTTCATAAACAGCTAAACCTTCAATATCAAAACCATTATCTTTACCAGGGATTGCAGCTTTCACAAAGAACCCTAAATGCGGATCATCCGCTAAAGCTAACATCAGCAAATTCCCTTGGTTGGTTAACTCTAATTTTGCAGCTATTAACTCCTTACTTGAGTTTTGTGGATGAGGAGAAGACTGAAATAATTGCCCATCTATAAGGGGAATTCTGCCCAAAATGTAGCGATTCTCTTCTGAAGTAACTTTGGCTAATCGAGAAATGTTTGTTTGATCTGTCTTGTCTGGTTTAACATTTTTCCGCTTGTAGCTATGAGAACCGACGAACCACAAGTAATGATCCGCAAAAGCTAATCCTTCAATATCAATTTCTTCATCTTCTGGCGCTGGTAAATCAATAAATTCCGCTACCCGAAATTGTTGGTGATGAGTAAATTTATCACCATTCACCAAAGATAAACGCTCAATCGTGGAAGTTTCATCTGACCCCAACCATAAATGCTTCTCTTGAGTAAGCAATACCGCCGAAATATCTTCCCTATGTTCTTGAAAACTATCAGCAAATGTCAAGGTTATTTGTTGGAGCAGGCGTGATTTTACCATGTCATCAAGCTTTTCTGGTTAAGAATAAGTTAATGTAGTTATTTTATTGGCTGATTTTATACTCCGCAAAAAGCAAACTCGAACATTTTACGGATTTCTTGCTCAGTTAAGTAAATATGCCTGGTATTTTGTCTGAGCCAGTAATTTATAAATTCTATCAACAAAGGTGAATAAAAAACCGTATTTTCTAACTTCTCATTTCTAGTCTCTAGACCTTTTTATTTATAAAGGAGCATAATAATACTTACAAAGGAATAATTTTCTTAAAAAGACATATCAAAAGATAGATATAAATTTTTCACTAATCCTATGATTTGCTATCATTCAATAATCTGTTTCAATAAGTAAATAATTACAATCAATGATGGAATTAGCTACAGAACCCACAGTAAAAACTCTAGGAGACTACGCTTATGAAGCTATTCAAAAACATTTCAAGAAAACCCTGAAATGGGAAAAAGCTGTTAAGAAAGATGAAGATCCAGAAGCATTACACCAAATGCGAGTAGGGATGCGTCGTTTACGAACAGCTATTAGTAGATTTGACATAGCATTAAATTTGTCGAAGCCAGCGAGTGATAAAAATATTGGTAAACTTTCTCGCCGTCTTGGTAATCTCCGCGATTTAGACGTATTAAAAGAAACCTTAGAGACTCTTTATCAGCCAAACTTACCAGAGAAAGAGCAAAAAACTTTGCAAAAAGCTTTTGATGCGTTGGCTAAACAACGAGACAATACCCTAGAAAGAACCCTAGAAACATTGAAGGATGAATCTTATAAGTCTTTAAAACACACATTAGAAGTATGGTTAGAAAAACCCAGTTATCAACCATTAGCTTCTCTACCTATCAAGCAAGTATTACCAGATTTACTGTTACCTGAAGTAAGCAGTTTCTTGCTGCATCCAGGGTTGTTAGTTGGAACCCATATTATAGATTCTGAGGTTAAAATTCGCACCGACTGGAAAGCTCAAAAGATAGAACAACAATTGACTACTAAAGGTGAAACTATTCATAATTTACGGAAACAAGCCAAGCGCGTGCGTTACCAAATGGAACTCTTTGCTGAGTTATATGGAGAGTCATACACCGCCTACATTACAGAAGTCAAAAGTATCCAAGATATTTTAGGTAACATTCAAGACAGTGTAGTTATGGGTGAGTGGCTTGTAGATGTATTCAAGTCAGAGATTCACAATCAATTACCAACACTTGCTAATTTACTAGCAGAAAATCGCTACCAGTGGTGGCAACAATGGCAACCTTTGCAAGAGCAATACTTAAAAGCCGAAAATAGACATAACTTTCATTTAACAATACTCCACCCCGTTTAAATGCTGGTCAATTCAATAGTCATTTAGTCATTAGTTAGTTATCTTCTCCCCCTGCTCCTATGACACTAGCGTGAAGACAAGATGATAGGGGCTTCCAGAGATAAAACATAAACACTACTTTGGGGAATTTGTACAACACGGGTGTTTTCTGCGGAACGCAAACCTGAGAGTAAACCTACAGCACTACCTAACATTGCTCCCCGGTCAAACTGATCTGGATCACCGTTGCTGAAAAAACCCAGGGTACTACCACCAATCCGACCCCAAACAGAACCATTCTCTACCGCTTTGTCATTAGCTCGTTTATGGGTAATGGTAGTACCGGGGATTGTTTGACTAGAGGCTTTAATGGCAACGATACGGCCGTTGATTACCAAAGACTGTGCCACAATTTTTGCACCGCCATCGGTTGGTTGGAGAACTATGGTTACAGGTGTATTTTCCGCCGCTACGATGTTACCTTGAGCATCTTTAATGGCACTTGCTAAAGGAATAGTCAGGGGATAATCTTTTTTTTGCCCTACATCTAGGGTAACGGGTACGGGAAATGAAACAACGATCGCTGTATCTTGAGGAATGCTCACTTCTGGACTTGCTATTTCTTGTTGGCTTGTTTGAGTGGGAAGTTGGGCCGTGGCTGGTAATGCTAGTGAGCCTAAAAGAGAAATAGAACAGGCTAGGCTCATTAATGTTTGCGTTTTCATGATCTTGTCTCCCTTTGATGTGAGTTGTTGGTAGTGTGTTTGATTCCCTTCACTCAATCAATAGGTAGATGATTTTGGGTTTATGCAGTCTCAGGAAATGCGATATCTGTCATATTTTTTGGGCAAATTGCTGTTGCGTTAGACAATACATCTATCTAAAGTTAAGAGCGATCGCTATCAGCCACAATATCAGTAACTGCCTCATCTTCTCACTGTTTATTTCGCAACAACCAATGCCATCCTGAACCCTCACGAGTCAGCCAATCATCCCCAAATTCTCTATGATGCTGATCTGAGTAAGGATTGTAGACTGGATAATCCGAATAGTCAGAGTCATTTTGCACGCGAATTTTTACATGACGACAACTGCCTGCGATTTCAATGGTTACAGTGTCATAGCGATCGCTTACATTGGGTCTTAGTAAACTATCTCTGATCATGCTGCGTTCTCTATTTACTTCTTGTCTAAATCGGGGAACACAACGCACTTGTACCAAAGAATTATTATGCGGATTATCTAATAAATATGGTAAAACTCCCGATTCACGAATTGAGCGAGTAGGTGTTTCAGCTCTTGCCAAAGGCGTAATAGTTAATAATAAAGCTGTACTTGTGGCAATGATTCTGCCTAATCTGCTGTTCATAGTGCCTCCTAAACATAAATAAAGCAATAGCCAGGGTGAAAACCCTGGCAATTAAACAATTCAAAATTAATTACTTGAGATTAAGGAAACGAGAAATTCAATTAATTCTCCAAATGAAGCTAAAGATTAATCTAGCTTTTGTAATTACGAATTAATCGCACTCTCAATGAATTATTTATTTTCGATGAGCTGATTTACTTGATCTCCACGACGACCAACTTTAACTTTGTAACGCTCGGTGAGGTTGTCTTGGTAGTTCATGTCTCTAGCGGCTGCGGCGTTGACAAACGCATCGCAGTTCTTACCTTGAACTACAGTTGCGGAACTGCTGCTATTTTCTTCTGTGCGGTTGATCCGAATATCTCTAGATTCGCTATTGTTCTGGCTACCTTGGCTACTACCACTACCGTTCACACCAATTCCTAAGAAACTCACCCCACCACCACCACCATTATTGTGGTTACGAGCAGAAGTGGAACGAGTGCTGGTAGAGGTTGCTAAAGCTAGTTTTCCAGAACTGTTGCTGGTGTGATTACCTAACCCGATATCGCTACATAAAGCACGAGGGTCATTTGCTAAAGTTTTGGGATCAACCCAAGATTGATGGTCACCTAAGCCTTGAATTTCACTGTTACCAACTGGATTGCTGGGTGCGCTGGAAGCAGGAGTTTTCAAATTATTTACATTGCCAATTGCACCAGGAATCACATCTACAGGTTTGAAGACACCATTCGGCTTTACATCAAAAGGGCCTGCAAAAGCTGGAAGTGTGCTGGTCAAAAGTGTGGTAGCTGTTAGCAAAGAACTAGTGAAATGGCGGAATTTCATGGTCATGCTCCTAAAGTTTCAGTGTTGATGTGTATCTTGGGTTTCAATCCCTTCACTGATTCAATAGGTTGACCTGTTTGAGTTTATGCACCATCTTGCTAATTTTCGGAAATATTCATCATGCAAAGATTATGTAGGTTGACGACTCTGAAAACAAATGTTGCAAGTTACATTTATTTACATTTATAAATTAACTATGAATCCCATACATGGAAAAGTCATTAGTCTACAGCCCAAATTCCAGATTTATACAACCAGTTAACGAGCTAATGACTAATGACTAATAACTAAACTATTCTTCTTCAGGTAAAATTTGATTGATGCTGATAATCCAAGGTATACCTTGGTTAACTGGTGAACTAATACTAATTTTTGCTTGGTTAGCAAAACGTTTTAACTTACTAGCTAAGTAAGGAACAATCATCATGATATTTTGGTAACTCTCGATATCATGACAAACCATAACTAACATGAGAATGCCGCTATTAACTTTAAAATACCAATGACAACTAGATAGCAAAATGCGTACCGTGTGCTTACAAGCTAAATAGAAGCTTTTTTTTGTCGTTTCTTCTAGTTGACTGAGCAATATTTCACTGATTAGCGTTGTTTTATGTGTGGGCAAATCATCGGGAGAGAGATATGGTTGCTTCATAGAACTTCGCCCTAATTTCATAGAGTAAAATACTGACGTTCACTGAACAACTTATAAATGATTACAGAATAATTATTTCCAGTTACTAAGTTACGTCAGGTAGAAATATCATCTAGTGTGACATCCGTTCACTCCCATACAACTGTTTATAAGTTGAGTTTGTCTAGCCTCTCATTTTCATCAGATTTCCTTAGCAATTAGTCTACAAAAGTCAATATTGGTTATCTTTTCGTGACATTCTACCTTGATTTAAAATATCTGCCTCACATTTAATATGGATGCGAGGTTAATACTTTCTGACTATCAACTATAGGATTCATACTTGATTTATGAAATAAGCGTAGGGGAGCCACTGCGTTGGTGAAGCAGTCCGGTCTTGGGGGTTCCCCCCAGGAGGAACTGCTGAAAGGGTTTCCCGGCTTATTCGCTCTTAGCCTTCCCGCAGGGTCGCAAGTGGCGTTGGGCAATGCCCACCCTACATATACTTAGATTTTTTCAATAATCAAATCGGATTCCTATATCTACTTCGACTCATGAGGAATATTGCTGTAAAATTGCCGTCAAAGAATTATGTTTACGCCAATCTAACAACTCAACCAAAGACTCTTTGCTATCATCAAATGGATTTCTCTGTTCTGCTGGCAAAACTGTCACCAGAGGCTTTTTGATAACCTGCATGGGTGTCATTGGCGGCAAGGTTTGTCTTGGGACAAACCTTGGCTGAGTCTTGAGAACCTGCTGTTCCTGTTTTTGGGTGTGGGGTGTTGTCGATAGGGCTTTATGGGAAATAGCCCGTCGTTTCTGGATTGGAGGACGCTGTGTTGGCTGGTTGAGTAAACGAAAAATTACTAAGCAACCACTGGCACAACTGAGAGCGATCGCTGCTACCATCCACAAAGGCAGAGGATTGCTATTCTCAGTGGTAGTTGTCATTGGTTGCTCAATAACTGCTGGCAGTGGTTCTACGTCTAACTTTTCGACATCGCCAACATTAGTTATGCTATACAGTGCCAGGGCCGCACTCCCCATAAGTGTTGTGAACACCCCAGTCAATAAAAGTAAGGGATGACGTGTCAGCAGATAGATAAAAATGTTGTAGCTACTGATTACTACAGACTGACCGCTTTTTAGTGCTGCTTTAGGTCTTTTTTCCTGAGTTAGCTCATGCTTTATGCTCTGATTGTTTTCCATGATCACTTTCAGATTATTTCCCCTCTAGTTCATGATTGTACTAAAGGGGTGAGCCATCAGGTATCCGTAACCAATTTGGCGATTTTAGTAGCCTTTTTGTGCCATTTTGGCTACAAAATTCAAATTTCTGCCAAAATGGCTGCTTTAGGAAATATAAGCAGTCCTGAGAGGGAAGCAGAAACCAATGAATATGGACTAATGACTATTGACTATTGACTAACACCGTGTCTTTCTATCGCCAACTGCACTAACTTATCTACCAATTCTGGAAAGGGGATGCCACTATAGGCCCAGAGTTGGGGATACATACTGGTAGCGGTGAAACCTGGTAAGGTATTGATTTCATTAATCAACACTTCTCCTGTAGCTTCCACGTAGAAAAAGTCTACTCTTGCTAACCCGGCAGCGTCAACAGCTGCGAAGGCTTGCAAAGCCATGTCTTGAATTTTACTGCTAATTTCTTCGGGAAGAGGGGCAGGAATCAGCCAACTTGCTTTACCTTCGGTATATTTAGTTTCATAATCATAAAAATCACTATCAAAAGTAATTTCACCAACTACGGAAGCTTGGGGTTGGTCGTTACCTAAAACTGCACATTCAACTTCCCTGGCGACTACTCCAGCCTCGACTATAATTCTACGGTCATAATTAGCGGCATTATCTAAAGCATTCTCTAATTCTTGACGCGATCGCACTTTGGAAATACCCACGGAAGAACCAAGGTTGGCAGGTTTGACAAAACAGGGATAACCCAAATCTGCCTCAATTTCATCGCATAATTTCGGGAATACACAAGGATTAGACCATACCTGCGCTCTTGTGACAGCCTTATACTTTACCTGGGGGATACCCGCTTGGGCAAAAGCCATTTTCATGGCGATTTTATCCATTCCTAATGCTGAACCCAAAACACCAGAACCAACAAAAGGTATTTGCATGAGGGTAAGTAAGCCCTGAATGGTACCATCTTCACCATTAGGCCCGTGGAGAATGGGAAACCACACATCTACTTCTGCAACTTGAGAAGGTGACTGCCAACGTTCGAGTGCTTTTTGTTGAGGGTTGGATACAATATTACTTTCGGCTGGTGATGGGGAGTTTGACGATTCTAAGAGAGGTACACCTGATTTCAAAACCTTTTGCGGCGCTTCTCCTGCTAACCACCGCCCATCCTTTTGGATATAAAAAGGTAAAATTTCGTACTTATTAGCATTTTCCTCAGCACTGAGAGCTTTAGCGATCGCCCGTGCTGAACTTATAGAAACTTCATGTTCTCCAGAACAACCACCAAATAACAATCCCACCCGCAACTTACTCATCTTCCGTACCTTTACACTCCTGACGCTGATAGCGTATCACAACCTGTTGAAAAATTAAGGAATGGGAATTTGATATTCTTCACCATTCCTTATTGTTTAATTAATCAAAATGTTGAATGATTGCATTAGCAAACTCAGAACATTTTAGTGGTTCTACTGGTGGTTCGAGTAATCTAGCTAAGTCGTAGGTGACTTGACGGTTAGCGATCGCCTCTGATAAACCTTTTTTAATCAGGTCTGCGGCTTCTTGCCAACCCATATACTCCAACATCATCACACCAGACAAAATCACCGAACCAGGGTTAATTTTGTCTAAGCCGGCGTGTTTAGGTGCTGTACCATGAGTAGCTTCAAATACGGCACAGGAATCACCGATATTTGCCCCTGGCCCCATCCCCAAGCCACCGACGATAGCCGCAGCCGCATCAGATAGGTAATCGCCGTTCAGGTTCATTGTCGCCAGAATCGAATATTCATCCGGTCTGGTCTGGATTTGTTGAAAGATACTGTCAGCAATGCGGTCATTCACTAAAACTTTATCTTTCCATTTACCGTTACCGTGGCTTTCCCAAATTGAGTTAAGAACTGTTTCCACTTCCTTGACAATTTGTGCTTTCTTCTCTGGTGTAAGGACATCAAAACCAGGATCAATTTGACGGGCGTTTTCTTCCAAGGAAATATTAGGGTTGTTTTCCTTGTTGCTTAAAATCCACGACTCCCTTTCTGTGACGGTTTCTTGACGAAACTCAGTTGTGGCTAATTCGTAACCCCAATCACGAAAAGCCCCTTCGGTATATTTCATGATGTTACCCTTATGCACCAAAGTCACCTGCTGCTTGTCTTTGGGTAGTGTTAAGGCGTGTTTGATAGCGCGACGCACAAGACGCTGGGAACCAGTTTTACTGATGGGCTTGATACCTATACCAGAATCTAGGGGGATTTGCTTCTTACCGTGTTCTGGGGTGGCGGGGATGAGTTCTTTGTTGAGAATAGAGATGAGGCGATCGCCTATTTCACTACCTTGTTTCCACTCAATCCCCAAATAAATATCTTCGGTGTTTTCCCGATAAACAATGACATCCAGCTTTTCCGGGTTCTTGTGGGGTGAAGGCGTACCTGCATAATAACGGCAAGGACGTACACAGGCATATAAGTCAAAAATTTGTCTTAGCGCCACATTCAAAGAACGAATACCACCACCGACGGGAGTAGTCAAAGGCCCTTTAATTGCTACGCCATATTCCCTAATTGCCGTCAGGGTATCCTCCGGTAAATACTGATAAGTACCGTATACATCACAGGCTTCGTCCCCAGCGTAAATCTTAAACCAACTAATTTGACGCTTACCTTGATAGGCCTTGGCTACAGCCGCATCTAGTACTTTTTGCGTAGCTGGCCAAATATCAATTCCTGTTCCATCGCCCTGAATAAAGGGGACAATGGGATTATCAGGCACAATCGGCTCACCATTTTTGAAGGTGATTTTTTCTCCGGTTGTAGGGGGGGTAATCTTGTTGTACATATTTCACACACTCCACAAAAATACATTGTGTATTGGAGACTGGGGAAAGATGGGGGAGTGGGGGAAGAATTTCTCCTTAACCTCATCTCCTCATCTTTCTCATCTCTCATCTCCAGTCCCTAATCAATTGAGGCGCAGATTTTCCCCCTATTCATCTTTTACAGCATTTGAAGATTCAGGTATAGGATTTCAGTGAAACCGCCGCAATTTTGTACGATCAAAAATAGTAAACTACTTTTCGCTATCACTGCTTCTTCACCAAGAAGGGCGATCGCTGACCGCTTTTTCACGCTCCCGTTAATCACAAGTAATGGCATGACAGACCCAATGATTGTATCAGGCACTGCTAATGACATCGACCCCCTCCGGCAAAAGTTAATCGCTGGGTCTATTCAAGTCCAACAACAGATAATCCTAGAGTTAGCTGATTTGGGTAATGAGGGATTAGATGTTTTGATGGAGTTTTTACTGAAACGTCGTGAAAACCCAGCGACTTGGATTGATGGAAAAGCTTACCAAGTGCTTTACAACTCCGATGCACCCCAAGCCCAGGAATTTTTGCAAAATAATTTTCCTGAGGGCATTGTAACTCTAAAATCAAGCTGCGGGATTAATTACAATCCTTTGCAACAGTTACTTGCTAAACAAGACTTCCAAGCAGCCGATCTGATGACCATTGAAACCATGTGCGAAATAGCAGGGCCAATGGCTGTAAAAAGAAAATGGCTGTATTTTACTGATGTAGAAAGTTTTCCCGCCGATGACCTGCAAACCATTAATCAACTGTGGATAGTTCATTCTGAAGGTAAGTTTGGCTTTTCGGTACAGCGAGAGATTTGGTCGAGTCTCGGCAAAAATTGGGATAATTTCTGGCCGAAAATTGGCTGGAAAAATGGTAATAACTGGACACGTTATCCCAATGGCTTTACTTGGGATTTAACCGCACCTAGAGGTCATTTACCCCTGTCTAATCAACTGCGGGGTGTGCGGGTGATTGCTTCGTTATTTGCTCATCCTGCTTGGACTAAGTGAGTAGAGAGCGAAAACTATGTTGATTGAGTGTTGACAACTAAGGATCATGGCAAAAGTTCTTTTAGAAGATATCAAGCGGAGATTTAACAACGTCACCGCGATTGAGGAAATCAGCTTTGAAATCCCTGATGGGGAATTTTGGGTGTTAGTGGGGCCTTCTGGTTGTGGGAAGTCTACGATTTTGCGGACGATCGCTGGTTTGGAAACTGCTACATCAGGTAATCTATTTATTGGCGATCGCTTGGTGAATAATATCCCCGCAAGAGCGCGTGATGTGGCGATGGTGTTCCAAAATTACGCCCTTTATCCCCACATGACGGTAGCGGAAAATATCGCCTTTGGGTTAAAGATGCGGAAAATTAACCCGAAGATTATTCAAGAACGAGTGGTGAATGTAGCGCGATCGCTTTCTTTGGATCATCTGCTGGATCGTAAACCCAAACAACTGTCGGGGGGTCAACAACAACGGGTAGCCTTAGGAAGAGCGATCGCTCGTGAACCACAGGTATTTTTATTAGATGAACCTTTATCTAATTTAGATGCCCAATTACGAGATGATACTAGGGCAGAATTAAAGCAGTTACATCAGCAATTAGGGATTACAACTATCTACGTAACTCACGATCAGGTAGAGGCGATGACCTTGGCTGATAAGATTGTGGTATTAAGTGGAGGACGGATTCAACAAATTGGCGAACCTCAAGCAATTTATGCCCGTCCAGCTAATCAAATGGTGGCAACTTTCTTAGGTAATCCACCAATGAATATTCTGCCAGCAATTTATAAGAATGATGGTTTTGATGTCAATGGACAATTGCTAGAAATTCCCGTATTTATGAGGGAAAATTTACAACTACGTCAAGGACAAAGTGTTGATTTGGGTATTCGTCCAGAACACATTTCAATTAATAATGACTCAATCAGCACAGAGAACTCAGGACTGTTAGTTGAAGTAAAATTAGTGGAACCTTTAGGGAGAGAAACATTAATTCGCGTGAGTTTACCTAATTCGAGTGTACTGTTAAATGTTCAATTGGGTGGAAACATTCGTCTACATCCAGGCGATCGCCTGGCTCTACAACTCGACTTAAACCAGTTATTCGTTTTTGATCCAAAAACTGGCGAGAGAATATTGCCTCATAATTGAATAATCCTAGTTACTGTTAGAAAAGCCTACAACAAATACTCATGATATTTTAGTTAAAGGGAAGGTTTTATACTATGTATCAAAAAATTTTGGTTGCCATAGATAACTCTGATATGGGACAACATATTTTTGAACAGAGTGTGGATTTGGCAAAAGCAACTGCGGCTGAAATCATGTTGCTGCACGTTGTGTCTCCTTTGGAAGACCCTTATATCAGTCCGATATTTTTGCAACCAGATACTATTTATCCAGCTTGGCAAGCGGAATCAATGGATCACTATATTCAGCATTGGGAAAAACAGAAACAAGAGAAACTAGACTGGTTGCGATCGCTAACTGATACAGCAATTAATGTAGGTGTAAAAGCTGGGTTTGCCCAAAAGATGGGTGATGCCGGCCGGATAATATGTGAATTAGCTCTTAATTGGCCGGCTGATTTAATTATTGTTGGTCGTCGTGGTCTTGCTGGAATCAGCGAGTTTTTCTTAGGTAGTGTGAGCAATTACGTCTTGCATCACGCTCCTTGCTCAGTTTTAGCTATGCAAGGCAAAATTTTGCCTGAAATGAAGTTGTAGGTGACTAGTACCGCAAAGTGGAGGTCAATCATACCATTGGTATATTTATTTTTGAGGCAATTTGACGGGAATTTCTATCCAGAACTCTGTTCCCTTGCCTATTTCGGATATGCACTCCATAACGCCATTATGTTTTTCTACAATAATCTGGTAACTAATGGCTAAACCTAGCCCTGTACCCTTACCTACAGATTTAGTAGTGAAAAATGGGTCAAAAATCCGATTTTTTATCTCTTGTTTCATTCCTGGCCCGTTGTCAGCAATACGAATTAACAACCGAGATTTATCTATAGAAAGTTTAGTAGAAATGTGAATTCTGAGATGTTGAGTTATCGGTTTTTTTGGTAGGTTTGCTAGGAGATTTTTTGTATTGTCAGTTATTTTCTTATTTACCCCTGACTCTTGACAATTGACACTTGATTCTTCCAAAGCATCAATAGCATTACTCAAAATATTCATGAACACTTGGTTCATCTGTCCGGCATAGCATTCTATTAATGGTAAGTCACCATAATCTTTAATAATTTCAATACCCGGAAAATTAGCAGCTGGTTTCAGCCGATGTTGCAAAATCAATAGAGTGTTGTTAATGCCTTCATGGAGGTCAACAGGCTTATTTTCCGCCTCATCTAGACGTGAGAAATTTCTTAAGGAAAGAACTATAGAACGAATGCGATCGGCTCCTAGCTGCATAGAAGCAATGATTTTCGGCAAGTCTTCTACCAAAAAATCTAAATCCATCGCTTCTATTGCTTCGCCAATTTCACTAGGAGGTTGGGGATAGTAATCTTGATAGAGTACTAAAAGTTCTAGTAGTTGTTGGGTATATTCACTGGCATGGCAAAGATTACCGTGGATAAAGTTAACAGGATTGTTAATTTCGTGGGCAACACCTGCCACTAGCTGTCCTAAACTGGACATTTTTTCATTTTGAATCAATTTTGTCTGGGTTTCTTGCAGTTGATACAAAGCCTGTTCTAACTGTGTGGCTTTAGCTTTAGCTTCAGTTTCTGCCAAACAACTCTGTTCGTAAAGTTGCGCTTGTTGAATGGCGATCGCTGCCTGATCTGCTAGTTGTTGCAATAAATCAATTTCTACATCCTGCCAATGTCTAGGGGCTGCACACTGATGGACAATAACTAATCCCCACAGTTTGTTCCCCATATTGATTGGTACTATCAAGTTAGCTTGCACTTGCAAATTATCTAAAAACTCTTGATGGCAAGCACTTAAAGAATCCGTTGAGACGTTGTGAATTGCCCTGACTCTACCTCGAAAGAAAAGGCGGGCATACTCATCAGGAAAACAATTCAATGGCATTTTTATGCCTAAAACCGAATCCCAATCGCCATGTACTTCCTCTACAACCACCTCACCATCTTCACCAGTGATTTGGTAAATGATGGCTCTATCGGAATTTAGCAAAAAACGGACTTCCTTAACAATAGTTTGGAGAATAGTTTTTAAATCTAACGTGCGACGAATTTGCTCGGTTACTTGCTTGAGTACCTCAGTCAACAAAAATGATTTTTCCAGTTCAGCAGTTTGTTCTTGAACTTGAAATTTTAAATCAGCATTAAACGCCTGTAGTTTTTGGGTTGTGTGTTGTTGCTGAATTGCTATAGAAAAGTCAGACGCTAAAATTTGCGCTAGAGAAATTTCTTCTGGACTCCATTCTGCTGCTTGTCCCTTTTTTTGTTCACACCACACATCAAAAGAAAGCTGGGGTAAGCGTTGACGTTGATTCTGCTCGCATCTCCCAGCCCACAAGATTTGTGTATTCAATTCTGGGCGAAAAATACTGATAACTCCAATCAATATTTGGCGATAATGTAGGGGCAAGACCAACATTCCCCTAATCTTTGTCGATTGGAAGGCGAAAGCCAAAACCCGCAACCGAGCTTCTTGATAAATATCAGTAATTACCGAAACATGACCAGGTTTACACTCAGTCATCCAACTTTGCCACACTGGATGTTGTTCAATGGCGCTATTGGCTAACTCATTGGGTAAAATTGGCTGGTCGCCCCAAGTATATAGTTCTTTAGTTTGTTCAATATCAATATAAAGTCTGCCACTAGTACCACCCAAGGCAGCGATCGCCGCTTCTAAAGCCGCCTGTAATTGAATGATTGGTTGCTTGTGTAAGAGGGTACTAACTTGGTTAATTATCGCTTCTCGCCGTTGCTGGGCGCGAGTTTCGCTCAATAGATTACTTTGAGCGATCGCCATTGCTACCTGATCGCTCACTTGCTGCACTAATTTCAGTTCCCGCTTCAAAATTGTGCGTGGTTGACTGTGATGTGACACTAATAAGCCCCATAACCGAGGCTGTGCGAAGGGTGTTTTGAGGTCGCATAACAAAATCGGCACGACTAAGGAGGATTGCACACCCATTGCTTGCAAATATTGCAGATGACAGGGGTCTACTGGGCGATAGTGAATATGCTCAGTTTGTAGAGGTTGTTCTGTCTCTGGTGTTTGCTGGGGCGATAAGCCAATGCGCCCACTAGCCACATCCACTATAGAACGTTGCCCTGCCAAAAGAAACATCTGTCTAGCTTCTGACGGAATATCATCGGCGGGAAAGTGCAGCCCCAACACAGAAGGTAGACGCTGGTTATCAATAGATTCAGCAACGACTTCTCCACTACCGTCTGCATCAAACCGATAGATCATCACCCGGTCTGTTGCTAAAAACCCACGAATCTCGGCAACTGTGGCTGTTAATATTTCTTGTAGTTCGAGCGATCGCCTAATTCGGTTAATCATCCGATGCAACAAACTTTCTTGCTCGAATGTTGGGGGAACACTACCTGGGTTATCCGTAAATGTCATTACCTGGTACACCTAGATAATAGATATAAGATTTTTACGACAAATCTTGCTCTGTGTAAAATTAAGATACACTTTCCCTAATTCTTTAATAAACACAATTTAAAACTATATAAATAATTCGTTAATTTTATCTTCCTTATACTGAGATGTATTCGGTAAATTTATCTAAATCTAGATGCGAATTTTCAATTTCTTCCCTAATAAAAATTTTTTTATAATTATTTACTTCTTAATAATAAAATTTTAAGAATATTTAGCGAATACTTTTAAGGAAACAGGGAATTATGGCGACTAAAAAAAGAAGTTAGAGGTTAGGGGTGAGAATCAGCAAAATTTTTTAGTTTTTCTGTGAGAAAAGCTCTATCAAGATCAGAACTTGTTTCACCAAAAACCCTCAAAATATTTTCTCCCACTCCCCACTCCCTATTCCCTAACTCCTATTTTCCAGACATTCACTAGAACATACGCTTAATAACTGTAGTTTGCGGATTTCTTCACGCACACTCATGAGAATTTTACCGAGATGATTTTGTCCAGTTTTATCTGCACCACAGCCCCAAAAATAATCACAAGGGGAATTTTCTACCAAAATCTCATTACCTGTATTTAAAAGAGTTTCTCTAATATCGGCATGAGTAAGAAACTTTATAAGTACAGCTTCTCGCATGACTGTAGTTTTGACTAAATCCCAATCTGGGCGGAGTTTACGGCTGCTACATCGTCCCAAAGCAGCCGCTTCTTCTGGAGTTTTGCTAGCACGGATGATGGGTATAATAACTGCATCTACACTGCCAACAAACTTTTGTGCTTGATAATAATGTTCTACTGTTAACCAGTAATTCCCCTGAATTTCAATGCTATGGGGAGAAAAGTTAGAAAAACAGCCATAAGGCTGCCAAACCTTATAAAAGTAAATGGTCATTGCAAAATTTCTCTTTTATACACATATTAATTTCTATTTCTATAATGCCTGTAGATGCCAGCAAGGAGTGAGCAACTTGAGGTTGAAAACTAGTATTTGTCTGAAGACAGAAGATATTACCAGCCAAAAATTATATTTTGGTGAAAAAACTGTCTGAGAGGTTGACAATGGAAACGAATGGTGGATTATTCAGTAAGCGTCTACCAATAATTTCTGCGGGAATTTTTTTAGGTTTGGGATTAGGAGGGTTTGTAGATGGTATCTTGCTGCATCAAATTCTCCAGTGGCATCATATGTTAAGCAATGTTCGACCCTTGACCACAGACGCTAATTTAGATGTGAACATGGTGTGGGATGGGTGGTTTCATGCCTTGGATTGGGTGTTGACTGTAACCGGAGTTGCATTTTTGTGGCGTGCTGGAGGACGTGATGATGTAGTTTGGTCATCACAAACTTTTGGTGGTTCTTTGCTGATGGGTGCTGGGTTGTTCAACGTAGTGGAAGGAATAATCGATCACCAGATTCTAGGTATTCATCATGTAAAACCTGGGGTGCATCAATTAGCTTGGGATTTGGGATTCCTGATTTTAGGGGCGTTGCTTGTTTTCATCGGGTGGATGATGCTACAAAGGGGCGATAGTGAAATTGGTCAATAGTCAATAGTGAAATTTTTACTTTGCCTTTGGCTTTTCAGCTCATGTGCTTTTACATAATCTTAGAAGCTGGGATGCTGATTCTGACTGGTTTTATTTATTTTGAATTTTGAATTGGTATTATGTCTACCGAAACTTTTGAAAAAAGTAGTTTGGATTGGCAGGTTTCTCAGTTTCAGCAACAAGTAGGAGAATGGTTTGAATACCAGTCTTACCGCTTTGAGCAAGCATTACCAGATTGGAGTCCTGGGTGGAAACTCGCTCCGTGGGTGGCTAATTTGTTAAATTTTTTGTCTTGGCTATTATTAGGTTTATTCTTAAGTGTAGTAATTTGGCGCTTATGGGTATTATTTAATCCTTATGTATATTCTTGGCTGAATAGTAGCTCTGCTCGTAGTCGGGCGAGGGTTTCGACTCCAGATATATCTGTAGCAAAGTTATTAGAGCGATCGCAAGTACTTTACCATCAAGGTAACTATCATGAGGCTTGTCGTTGTCTTTACTTAGCTATCTTGCAGCATTTGCATGATACCAAAATCATTCCTCACCAACCCAGCCGCACTGATAGCGAATATCTGCAATTGCTGCACTTGTCTGCAACTCCCCTTCAAGCTTATGAAACACTGATTACTACTCACGAGCAATTATGTTTTGGCAATGCAGAGATTTTGCCAGAAAATTATGAACAGTGCCGACAAGCCTACCAGGAGATCGTCCAACAATGAAACGCTCAAACCGTTTTGCTTGGCTGGGTGCGATCGCTATAGGGGTGATAGTTTTACTGACTTTTATAGCCGCTCCTAATACAGAAATTTACAGTGGTTCTACTTATAACCGTGCGGCTGATGGTTATGGTGCTTGGTATGCTTTTATGCAGGAACAAGGAATTACCATCGAGCGTTGGCAAAAGCCATTAACTGAACTCAACAGCGAGAAACGACCAGCTACACTCCTACGAGTATATAGTTACCTACGACAGCCACAATTGGAGCGAGAGGAAGAACAATGGCTAGAAAAAGGAAATAACTTGGTAATTTTGGGTGTGCGAACACGTGTGAGTGAAGGTAACTTTCACACTATGCAAACATCACCTGTTGGTGGAGTCAAGATTCGCACCAGAAGACGTTATCAAAAGGCTAAACAGCCACAAGTTTTATTAGGCGATCGCTTTGGTGCTGTAGTCTGGGAAGATGCAGGAGAAAAAGGTAAAGTGATTTTTGCTACAACACCATATTTAGCAGCTAATGCTTACCAAGATAATTTAAGTAATTTTCAATACTTAGCTAGTTTAGTCAACCAGAAAGACAAAATCTTATTTGTAGATGAGTATATTCACGGCTATAAAGACGCTGATGTCAAGGAAAGTGAAGGACAAGGTGATTTAATTGGTTATTTCGCTCAAACCCCTGTGTTAGTTGTATTTCTGCAAGCTGGTGTTTTACTATCGGTGCTGATTTGGGCGCAAAATCGGCGTTTTGGTAAGCCTCTAGCTTTAACCACACCAGTTATTGATAATAGCCAAGCCTATATTCAAGCCTTAGCAGGAGTGCTACGCAAGGCTGAATCTAGCGATTTTGTTGTAGACATAGTGGGTAAAGCAGAACAATTACAACTCCAAAAGGCTTTGGGATTAGGAACAGTATTACTAGAACCCCAAGCTTTAATTAACATTTGGACAGAAAAAACAGGTAAATCAGCCACAGAACTAGATGCAATATTCAAGCTACAGCAAAGGAAACGCCGCTTGAGTGAAGGAGAACTATTAAGTTGGTTAGCAAAGTGGCGCAGCTTACATCAGTGAACAGTTATCAGTTGTCAGCGATAACTGTTGTAATTTGCAACGTCTATTTGTCTTGTGGAAATTACTGATGTAGCTATTCTGAGTTTGATGAGATACAGTAACCAAAATGCGTCAAGCATCAAAGTAAGCACCCCACAAAGAAACATTACTGAGTGGTGAGCGTAATACTATGTATTCATCCCCCGACTTCTGCTATAAAGAAAATTTATGAGTGATACCTATCCAATCATTATTAACCTTGGAGAAAAACTTAATCGAATTATCGTCGGACAATCCCACTTGATACAGCAGCTACTCGTAGGCTTATTATCAGGTGGACATATTATTCTGGAAGGAGTACCAGGAACTGGTAAAACACTGTTAGTAAAAGTTTTAGCGCAGTTGATTCAAGCGGAGTTTCGTCGGGTTCAACTCACACCAGATGTCTTACCATCAGATATTACAGGAACAAATATTTTTGATTTAAATAATCGTAGTTTCACCCTGAAAAAAGGGCCTGTCTTTACGGAAGTTCTGCTAGCAGACGAAATTAACCGCACCCCACCCAAAACACAAGCCGCGCTGCTGGAAGCAATGGAAGAAATGCAAGTAACTCTGGATGGTGAAAGTTTACCTTTGCCAGATTTATTTTGGGTAATTGCTACTCAAAACCCCTTAGAATTTGAGGGGACTTATCCCCTACCAGAAGCCCAATTAGATAGATTTTTATTCAAGTTAGTAGTAGATTACCCTGATCAAGCTGCGGAAAAGCAAATGTTACTCAATCGTCAAGCGGGTTTTGCTGCACGACGTTTAGATATTAGCAGTCTGCAACCAATAGCAACAGTAGCTGATATTTTACAGGCACGGCAGGCAGTCAAAGCAGTCAAGGTGTCTGAATCCATCATTGATTATTTATTGGCACTGGTGAGGACATCACGTCAATACCCTGATTTGGCTTTGGGTGCTTCACCGCGTGCGGCTGGTGCTTGGTTGCAAACATCTCAAGCAGTAGCGTGGTTAGCAGGACGGGATTTTGTTACTCCCGATGATGTGAAAGCAGTAGCATCACCTCTGTTACGTCATCGCCTGATTCTCAAACCAGAAGCGATGCTAGATGGTTTACAAATTGATGCGGTAATTGCGGCGGTAGTTAATCAAGTTCCTGTACCCAGGTAGAGAGCAATTTGGTTTGTAGTCAGGACTTTAGTCCTCTTTGCGTTCCCTGAGGAATGCTTGCACACACTTTGCTTTCTCAAAGATGTAGGGCGTGTTGTGAACAGACGCTACCCGCACAAAGAAAGGACTAAAGTCCTGACTACGAACTGAAAATCATCTGTTTTGTAAGAAATTTATGGTTCCTGCTAAACGAGTTTATTTATTGTTGCTTTTAGGACTGGCGATCGCACCTATCCTATCATTGTTAATTGGTATTGCCGCTAGTCTTGCTTTGACTCTGCTATTTGATATTACGATCCTGGGATTGATGGTTGTTGATAGTCGGCGAGTCCGTTCTCTGCGGGTGGAAATTCAGCGTCAATTACCAGCACGCTTATCTATTGGGCGTGATAACCCCGTAGTATTAACAGTCACATCAGACAAGACTGACGCTGTAATTCAAATCCGCGATTACTACCCAACTGGGTTTGGTGTGTCCATACCTACACTGGAAGCCAAAATTCCTCAACAAGGTAAGGAAGAGATAAAATATACCGTCCACCCAACACAGCGAGGAGAATTTGCTTGGGGAAATATCCAGGTGCGACAGCTAGGGCGTTGGGGTTTAGCTTGGCATGATTGGCTGATTCCCCAAAGTGTACAGGTGAAAGTGTACCCGGATTTAATTGGGTTGCGATCGCTCTCAATTCGCCTGACGCTACAATCATCTGGTTCCATGCGACAATCACGACAGTTAGGTATTGGCACAGAGTTTGCCGAACTGCGAAACTATCGCACTGGTGATGATTTACGGTTGATTGATTGGAAAGCTACAGCCCGTCGGGTAGGGCCGCCGTTGGTCAGGGTACTGGAACCAGAACAGGAACAAACCCTGATTATTTTATTAGATCGCGGTCGGTTAATGACAGCTAGAGTCCAAGGATTGCAGCGATTCGATTGGGGGTTAAATGCTACTTTATCATTAGCTTTAGCCGGATTACATCGTGGCGATCGCGTGGGGGTGGGTGTATTTGACCGCCTCATGCACACATGGCTACCACCACAACGGGGTCAACATCATTTGCATCGGTTAATTGACAATCTGACACCAATTCAACCAGTGTTACTAGAGTCAGATTATTTGGGTGCGGTGACAAATGTTGTACAACAGCAAACCCGTCGCGCACTAGTGGTAGTCATTACCGATTTAGTTGATGTCACCGCCTCTACTGAACTCCTCGCCGCACTTACCCGAATGACACCACGTTATCTACCGTTTTGCGTTACCTTGCGAGATCCACAAGTAGACCGTTTAGCACACACTTCTAGCGAAGATTTGACACAAACTTACAACCGTGCAGTGGCTTTAGATTTATTGGCGCAAAGACAAGTTGCTTTTGCTCAATTAAAACAAAAAGGTGTCTTGGTGCTTGATGCACCAGCTAATCAAATTACTGACCAGTTAGTTGAACGATATTTGCAACTCAAAGCCCGTAATCAATTGTAATTAAACGTGAATTCGACAGTTGGAAAATCCCCCTTTCCACACCTCTCGCCTGGAAGTAGCGTTTATCACTTCAATGGTAAATAAATTGTAAAAGTTGCCCCTTGATTGGCTATACTGCTGGCTGTGATACTTCCTTGATGAGCTTCTATAATTCGCTTGGCGATCGCTAATCCTAAACCGTTGCTGTTACCTGAGCGTGAGGGGTCTGTTGTATAAAACTGCTCAAAAATCCGGGGTAAATCATGGTCACTAATGCCCTTTCCCTGGTCTTGAATTTTGATTACTGCTTGTTTCCCCTCGCTATAACCAGAAATCAAAACTTGAGACTCAGATTGTGAGTGTTTAATGGCGTTATCCAACAGATTCAAAATCGCCTGTAATAGTCGTTCTCCATCGCCTTGAATAAGTAAATCAACTACTTTTACTTGCAATGATACCCCAGCCGCCTGCATTCGTAGCTCTATGGCGTTGACAGCACGCTCAATTAAACCGCGTAATGAGATGGTTTGCTTTTCGAGTTGGCTGACTCCCGCTTCCAAGCGCCCTAAATCTAATAAATCATGAATCAATCGTGATAGGCGTTTAGTTTCATTTTCAATGGTTTGAAAAAAGCGATCGCGCAATTGGGGTTCTTCGTATGCTCCGCTTCTGAGCGCGTCTACTGTTACTTGAACGTTGCTAATAGGTGTGCGGAGTTCATGAGAGACATTTGCCAAAAAAGTTCTGCGTTCATGGTCTAGGGATGCCAATCTTTCACTCATCCGGTTAAGTTCCGCCGCCAACTGATCTAACTCATTATTCTCATGGATGGTCAACATACCACCAAATTCACCACTACCCAGCCGAATCGCAAAATTCCGCATGATTTCAATCGGTCGGGAAAGACTGCGGGCAAAACGAGTGCTAATCAACGCACACAGCAGAATAGTCACCGCCAAACTACCCATCACACTGCCAATTACCCTAGTAAACTGACGCTGAAATTGTCCTAAGGTAATAGACATTCGTAAGACACCAAGGAATTGTCCGTTACGCACAATTGGCTTGGCAATATACAGACGATCTGTGGATGAAAAAATTCCTTTGGCAATTCCCTGTGCTGTACGTTTTTGCAGAGCTGCTGACATTCCAGGAACTGTGTACCAGTCTTGAACTTGTTGATCTAATTTGGGGTCAGACGTTGCTAACAAACTACCTTGTGGATTGAAAATGCGGAGTGTGAGATTTTGTGGTGCGCCATATCTTTGTACCAATATATTGACGCGTTGAAAGTTTTGTTCTTCTAGAGAATCTGCTACACTCTCGCTCAAAGCATCTGTCCAATTCGCCAAATCAACTTGTCGTGTCCGCATAAAGTAGGCATGGAAAGACCAAAGAATATAGCTGGACATCAAAGAAGTCCCCAAGACTATGAGCAACAGGTAGGTAGCTAACAACTTGGCATGAATAGTATTCAATTTAATTAAACGCCACCAGCCCCTCATGAAGACTGCTCCCCAGCACGACGACGTAATACTGCTTTGATGCGTGCCAACAGTTCACGGGTGTTAAATGGCTTGGTGACATAATCATCCGCTCCGGCTTCCAAGCCCCAAATTTTATCTATATCCTGGTCTTTAGCTGTCAGCATAACAATTGGCACATCCGAAAACGCCCGAATTCGCCAACAGACTTCCATTCCGCTCACTTCTGGTAGCATCAAGTCCAGTAAAATTACGTCTGGTACTTGCTTATGAAACTGTTTAATAGCACTATGTCCATCTGCTGCTGTCGTCACCGTATACCCTTCTTTTTGCAGAGTATAGGTGAGACTTTCACATAAGGGTGCTTCATCATCCACCAGTAAAATGTGCGCCATTATCCCATTGAAAATTAACTCCTAGATTTAGCCTGACAACACGCAAGGTTTCTGGCATCCTTCTAGGGGTACAATCATTGGTCAATAATCATTGGTTTTTCTCCCCCTGCTCCCTACTCCCTAGTTGATGATACCTACTTAGGTAGCTATTCCTGAGTTGCGGGTGCTGATTGAGACGGTTGACGCAAATTTCGCAACGTGGCTCTTAATTTGTCTTGGCTGGTAGATGTTCCGTTTTCTCTGCGCCGCCGTCGATTTGTGTTTTGTGGTGCTTCTGGTGCAGCATTATTAGTTGCTCGCTCCCTGCGGACGCGGCGCAAAGTCTCTCTAGCACCCCCTGTCCTCGTTGCCGATGATGGTGTGTTGGTGCTTTCTACTGGTTGACGACGTGTTTCGGTTCTAGTTTCTTGTCTGCGTCTGACTCTGGGTTCTGTTTGAGCAGGAACGTTTGCATCGGTGGAAGTCACCAAACGTCTACGTCTGCGAGTTCCTTCTGTAGAATCATTATTAGTTGCTGTTGTCTGTTGATTTCTGGCTTCAGCTTCTTTGCGTTTTTTTTGTTCTTGGACTTGGCGATGTCGTCGTGAACCTTGTAAGGCAAATTCAGTGGCGATCGCTACTCCTTGTCTACCACCTTCGGCGGGTTTTAATTTCCAATTACGTGCTTGTCTTAAAGTTTCTTCATCTAGTTCTCTATTACCACTAGAACGGGCAACCCTAACATTAGTGACATTACCTTGAGCATCAGTATCAACAGCTACTTCTACTCTCCCTTCAATACCTCTGCGTCTAGCAGCTTCTGGATACTTAGCATTACACTCGCGGCAAGCTGCACGACCGTTTTGTGATCTGTTGCCATTGCTGGGTGCAGTGGGTATTTTTGGTGCTGTCGGTGCTGTAGCGAGGGTCTCCAACCGACGGTCGGTCGTCGCGGGACTATTTCCTGTGGGAGAGCCTACTTGTCGAGGTGTTGAACCTGTACCTCCGGTTTGATTTGACTCAACGCCAGTGTTGTTGGCATTACCTTGAGTTGCTCTTGAATCTCTGATTCCACCTAAAAGTTGTCTGAGGCGATGGTCACTATTTTGACCTGTTTGTTGTGGTTGTGTCACCACTGTAGAGGTTTCAGGACTATTTGAGTTGCTAGTAATTACCCGTGGTTGAGTATTGGTAGCTTGGGGAATCTTTGTCTGTTGTGGTTGAATAGCAGGCTGTGGTTTCTCAGTGGCTACGGTTTTCGCTACTGGTTTTTGTATAACTGGCTGGGAACGAACAGGAGTAACTACAGTTGGTTGTGCTTTGGGAGCAATGGCAATTTCACTACTAGCAATACTTCTTTGAGGTTCACTACGGCTGACTGGTAATGGTTCTGATTTCTTGACTTCTGGAATCTCTTCGGGTGGTTTTTCCTTTTCTTCAGTTATTGGTTCAACGAGAGTTATTTCTATTGGTTCTTCTTGATCTTGAGGCACTCGTGCCAAAAAATTACCCAAGCCTGAAGCCAGCACACCAAAGTGCAGAGTCATTGAGCCAATCAAACTGTAAGTTATAAAAGACTGGAGAGCCTTAACTTCTTTGGAACGCTGCTCGACATTATAGCCGGAAAATGTCATAGCCTATTGCTACCTATTCTCACTAACTTAGTCATATTAAGATGAGGCTTGATAAATATCAAGTCAAAAAATTATTTTTTTCGGTAGGTTAAGCATTAAATTAAGTAACGCGATGAGCAACTTATATTCTCAAACCTAACCCCCAAACTCGCCCCTACAAGAGAAGCTACGATATACACACAAGTCTCAAGTAGTTGATGAATCTGGGTTTTACACCACCCTAACTCTTCCCGTATGTATTGGCTAAGGTGTACACACAAGTCCGAAAATTTCCGATGGTGCGTTGTGCTATGGGACAACTGCAAACCATCAATAAAAATATTTATCAATAATTCCTGAGCAATTGTATTGGGGCTTTTAAAATTGGTGTCACGTTTTAAATCCAGACAATTTAACAAATGCTCACTGTGTAGTTAACCCCGAAACTAGAAAAATTAGTCAGGCGATCGCATTTATGCCAAACTTAGTTAACTAATTCGCCGTAAGTCCCCCACTGAATTTGGTACTCCGAATCAGTGGCGGGATATAAGGCGGGTTGCGACGATTGTATCTCCGACCAATGCCGTAAGGCAAGAGATGAGATATATGAGGAGTAGCCAAATATTTCCTAAACAATGTTACTACAATGTAACTATAATAGTAATAGGTCGATGCTTGGAGAAGTCTAGATGAAGCGACAAGCGGTAAAAGTCAGGTTATATCCCACTAATGAACAGGTTCAAGTGTTAGCTCAACATTTTGGTTGTGCGCGTTGGTGGTGGAATTATGGGTTGAACCAATGTATCGAAACCTATAAGGCAACTGGTAAAGGCTTGTCTCAATCTGGACTCAATTCTTTACTACCAGCACTCAAAAAAGCAAAAGAAACAGAATGGCTAGGAGAGTGTTATTCACAGGTTTTGCAATCTGTAAGTCTCAACCTTAGTCGTGCGTATCAAAACTTTTTTGAGGGTAGAGCAAAATATCCAACATTCAAGTCAAAACACCATCGACAGTCAATTCAATACCCGCAGAAAGTAAAGCAAGTTGATGATGCTTTGAAATTCCCAGGTAAATTGGGTACTGTCAAAGCTAAAATACATCGACCACTTGACGGGGTAATTAAAACTGTAACTGTTAGTAAATGTCCGTCGGGTAAGTATTATGCTTCTGTTTTGATGGAATATGTTCGCGTAGCGTCTCCGACAGGAGAGGGTGATTATCCTGCCTCTACCAGTGAGGGTAAAGTTATTGGGATTGATTTGGGAATCAAGGATTTTGCAATTGCCTATGATGGCGAAAAAGTCTCCAAATACTCAAATCCTAAACACTTAGCTAAATATGAACAAAAATTAGCTAAAAAACAACGTATTGCTGCACGTAAAGTCAAGGGTAGTAATCGCCGTAGAAAGGCTAACAAGATTGTCGCTAGGGTATATGAACAGGTTAGCAATGTCCGCCAAGACTACCTACACAAACTATCTAGAAAAATAGTGAATAACAACCAAGTAGTGGTAGTCGAAAATCTCAATGTCAAGGGCATGGTTTGTAACCACAAACTAGCAAAAGCAATATCTGATACTGGATGGGGAACCTTTGTAAATTTCCTTAGCTACAAATTGGAACGTAGTGGTGGAAAGTTGATAGAAATAAATCGATGGTTCCCTAGTTCCAAGCTTTGCTCTAATTGTCATTACCAAATATCTGAGTTGCCATTAGATGTGAGAACTTGGACTTGTCCAAACTGCGGTGTTCATCATGATAGGGATGGCAACGCATCCATCAATATCCGAGCAGAAGGTATCAGAATAATGTCCTCCTCTGGGACGGGGGAGGCTAACGCCAATGGAGAGGATGTAAGACCAATTCGCGGACGCAAATCCAAGATGCGGCAATCTTCTGTGAAGTTGGAAGCCCACACTGTACCCGATCAGGGTCAGTGTGGGTAGTTCACATTTGACAGACTATTACCAACAAATTTGATGTAATCAGCACTTACACAGCTTCTGTGTTTTTCTCTCCAGTACGAATGCGAATCACTTGTTCTACAGGTGAAATGAAGATTTTACCATCGCCGATTTCGCCTGTACGAGCAGCAGCAATAATTTTGTCAACTACCATATCAACTTGGTTATCTTCAACTACAATTTCCACTTTGAGTTTTTGCAAAAACTCAACAGTGTACTCAGAACCGCGATAGCGTTCTGTTTGTCCTTTCTGCCTTCCAAAACCCCGGACTTCAGAAACAGTCATACCCACAATACCAGCATTGACCAAAGCGATTTTCACTTCATCTAGCTTAAATGGGCGGATAATTGCTTCTACTTTTTTCATTGTATTGACTCCTGATTTTTAGTAGGTTCGTTTATATATCTAACCAGATCCAATGTCAGTCACTTTCATCATTCGCCTTATTTTAAAGACACTTATGAGAATTGCAACTTTTTTTAACCGTATCTGCTCTGGATGAGCAGTTTATGATTACGGTGAAAAGGATTGAATAATTAGTTAATTTTTGAGTTTGTGATATTTAATGCTTGTTAGTTGTCAGAGAAAGCAAGCTACGCATTAGGTTTTGTAACAAAAAGTATCTTAGATTCCGCATAACCTCACTAGTACAGGCCAGAGTAAATAAGCCACCCATTGGAAATGGCTAAAACCATGATGCAACAGTAATTACAAATTATGCCTTGCGGTACTAGCGACTTTGGTTTTCAAATAAGGGGCGAACAATTAAATAACCAGCACCAAAAGCACTCAGCATAATTAAAAAGATACAGATGGCTAACCCCCAACCGTTAAACTTTTTAACCTTGGTTTTTGGGGCAGAGGGAGGATAATAGCCCACATCTTGTTCTTCAATCAAGACTGTTTCTGGTGTAGGAGATGTAATTTCTCCGATAGGTACAGAGAACTCAGCGCGACGGTTCTTGCTACTTGGTACTTGAGGAACCACTGGTTGACGCGAACGAACAGCCTGTGGGCGTGGTTGTGCTTCTGTAGATGAATACATGGTTGAATTGTTCATCTCAGGATGAGAATCGGTGACTCTGTAATCTACAACTTTTTGTAGATGTAAAAAAGACTGCACGACTTGACTAATTTCATGTCGTAGTACTTGATTTTCTTGCGCTAATTGTTGATTTCTTGCTGTCAGGGCATTTAACTTTTCTTGTGTTGCTTTTAATTCTGCCGCCAATTCTCGATATACGTACATAGGTACAGAGGAAGAATAGCTTGGAGAATTGGATTTTGGCTGATTGCTGTTAATCAAACCTGTAGTTGTTCGCATCTGTGACTTGGTATCAAAAATAAAGTAGTAAGAGTATCAGAAATGGTATCAAAAGATAATCGACTCTGAAACTAGCCCAAGAATAATAGAAAAATGCTCGGAGTGCAAAGATATCTAAATTTACATTAGTCATTAGTCAAGAAGAGGAAAAGGGTCTGCTCTTGCAGGGGGCAAGGGGGAAGACCGGCACGGAGCTTCGACTCCGCCCCGTATAAGCGTCCTAGAAAGACGGGGCTTGTACCCATGTTCCCTGTTCCCTTCCTCCCTGCTGCTTCGGTCAGTGATGGTAGTTACCGTATACCAATTAAAAAACAATACGACAAACGGATTGTGTAGAGACGTATGGCCGTAAGCCCCTACAATCCATGTGTCGCTAAGTATAGGTTACTAATTTATGCTCAAATTAAACCTTCTGATTCGGCAAATGTTCGTAACCGTGTCAGACACTGACGCTGATAAAAACTACTTAATGTGGGAATTGGCAGTGCAAATTGTTCAGACAGTTCTTTCCAGCTTACTTCTGGAGGTAAGCGCTTGAGAATTAATACCTGACAGTTGACATCAGGACGGCCTTTAACATGAATACTGCGTAGTTCTCCACTTAAGTCCGTCTTTACCCAAGTTTCCAACTCTTCCAGAATTGGAGGTGCTTCGGGAGTAGCTGCCAAATTCTCTACAGGGTCAATAATCTCCCGGCTTTCACCTGATTTAGATTGGCGAATCCTCAAAGGCACTGTTGTCGCTTGTTCTTTATTCTGGTTGATGTAAAAGTCTTGTAATCTGCGCTTAAGATAAGCATTTAGCCAGGTAATCACAGTACCATAGGTAGGATCATATTTTTGTCCTGTCAAACCTTCACAAACATTGCGGCAAAAATATAACCAAGTTTGTTGCAGTGCATCTTGATAGTAGGCAGTGTTTTCCCTCCAGAGTTTACGGGAAGTCATACGAATAATTTGCGTGAGCAGCTTTTGACGCTGAGGGCTTCCGGGTGGATGTCCACAGGCTTGGGCAACTAAGTAGCGTAGCTGTTCATCAAATTCAACCATAATCATCTTGGCGAAGAAAGCAAGAAAGCGTTAAGAGCAGCAAGAATATATTAGTATTACGTGTCACAATCCTCCAGAGAATGGCTCTGTATTGTAATGTTATATCTGAAAGTAAGGGTATAAGAGTCAATAAGTACTAAGTTCTGAGTGAATTAGGAAACTCAAGCAGCAATGGGAAAAAATGTCCTACGGGGCCTTGCCCTTGTCCGATATTGAGGGAGTAAGTGAGTGCGGTAGTAACATACTGCTTGGCTTGTGTTACGGCTTGTAGCAAATCTTGACCTTTGGCGAGATTAGAGGCGATCGCAGCTGATAAAGTACAACCAGTACCGTGAGTATTTTTTGTGTCTACCTGCTTTGTTGTTAAAGTTTCTAGATGTTGTCCGTCAAACAAAATATCAACACCTCGTATATTTCCCTGCATCCCTCCACCTTTGACTAACACAGCCTTTGCCTTTAAATTACGGTGTATTACTTGAGCCGCAGCCCTCATATCATCTAGGGAATTTATCTGTAAACCACTCAAAATCTGCGCTTCATACTTATTAGGCGTAATCATAACCGCCAGAGGAATCAGTTGTTGGCGTAGAGTCTTGATAGCATCATCATCAATTAATTGCGCCCCAGTCCGTGAAACCATCACCGGGTCCACTACTAAGTTCTTGATTTCTAAAGCCTCTACTTGCTGGGCAACAGTAGCAATAATTTCTTGATTGAGCAACATTCCCGTTTTTGCTGCTTCAACACCAATATCCTCTACAACGGCTTGTATTTGGGCTGCAACCGCCTCTGGAGGTATGGCATCAACTCTACTAACTCCCAGTGTATTCTGTGCCGTGACGCAAGTTATAGCACTAGTACCGTGGACACAATGAAAGGCAAAGGTGCGTAAATCAGCTTGGATTCCCGCACCGCCACCACTATCGGAACCTGCAATGGTTAATGCAACAGGAACCCTGGATTTTGTTTCAGTGTTCATAAAATCTAAACTTAATTTTTTCCTTCTAAACCTAGTTTGCTCAAAGGATTTGGTTGAGAATTTTGGGGTCTTATTTGTGGTAAAACCGTGAGGTAAGGATTGAGTGTAGCATCATCTACCCAACCAGAGTAATATTTTAAATTGGTAGATTTTGCAGATATATTGAGCAATTCTAAATCACCACGCATCACATTCCAATTAGTGGGAATATCTGGTTGCAATTGACTAGAACTAATGCCTTGGGGACCACCACCAACTAAATTAAGAGCAATTTCATCAAAGCCCCGGACAAAACGTTCTCCGTTCCAACTCCACTCAAAACCAGGCCAGTAAACCGACGGCTTTCCTGGTGGTAAAGAACGTGGTAAGTCGTAAATACTGTGACCTTCATCTAATGCTACGGTGAACCCTTGAGGATATCTCACCTCATAACGTCCCTTGCGAGTTTCATAGTTGATGGGATTCCACCATAAGACCTCTACAGTATCCCCACTAGACAAAGATTCGGCAGATTTTTTATCAGTTAAGGCTCTGTAAATGGGTGTTGTCTGTGGTAGTTTAGCCATTGGGGCAAATCGCCAACAAGACCAACTTTCAGGATTATCAGCCACTTCCCATTTAACTTGACAAACACCGTTGGCGCTACTAACCCAGAGTTTGTCATTTTCTAATTTCAATTTGTCAGGAATTGCCCCTACTATTGGGCTGTTATGAGTAGTGTAAGTAGTTAGGGAACCAGAATTGGGATTTTGCGAATTTGGGCGATAAGCAACTAATCCTTTTGCAGGAATGTAGAGATTTCCTTCGCCACTAACATTAGTACCCATCCAGAAAGTAGGATTATTAGCATCGCCAGTAATGGCTAAATCAGTAATTTGTGTAAACCACAGTGATTCTGGTTGAATCAAGTTAAATTGATCAGTTTTTGGATCATAACTGATGATGGTAGCAATGCCGTTATTCCCTTCTCCTTGTTCAAAACCTATTGACCACCATAGGCGTTCATTATAAATAATTGCAGATGTAATTTCGGGAAAACCTAATTGATTTCCTGTTGCTGAATATCCTGCTTTGACTGCTATCTCTTGTAGGTCTTTGAGAGTATATATAGTTTTTCGTTTGGGGTTTGTACTATTAGGTATTAGCAATTCAAAAATCACTGCATCTTTAGCAGGATCTGTTACATCTGGTCTGGAAATATTATTGTCTTCTCCTAAAATAAATTTTGGTTGACGAACAAACCTGTATTGATAAGTATTACCTTGAAATTCAATATTTTTAAACTGAGGATTGACTAATTCCTGGGCAAATTCTATATAGTTTTCCTGGGGTTTTAATTCTTTTGGTAAAGTTCCTGGCTGTACCGTCCAAGTATTATTACTGCGACAGAAAACAAAATCTTGTTTTAATGTCTGAAATCTAACTATATCCTCGTCTGCTACAATATTGCGGATGTGAAAATTAAACCTGTCATAGAAGTTTTCGTTTTTATTTACTATAGGTAAAGAGACAATTTGTTCCTGAGGACAGTTTTCTATTTTGGGATTGATATTGTTTTTTGTCTCAGAATTACTTTCAATATTAGAAGCACAAGCATTAATTAATAAAATCACACTAAATCCGAAAATAATTCGCCGCATAAATCACCCTGTAATTGTTATTAATTCTTTATCATGTTGACTACGCGATCGCAGTAGAATCTTCCCGACTTATTTTTACATTTTTTGAATTAAATTTAAGAAATAAGAAGTTTATAAAATTTAGTCTGAATCTGGAAAATACTATGATTTTAGCGATGAATGGACAAGTGCAGATGAACGAAATGAAAAAAGTCCCAATACCTTCTTAAAAACCACCTGGACTTTTGCTAATTCATCCGAACGTTCATTGTTGTTAATTCTACTGTCCAAGCTTTCAAAGCGTAAAACCTAAAACCCTTGTTAGTAGACGTAGGATATAGCGTTTCCTAGTCTGCTGAGGTACAAATCTCTGCGTACCTCTGCGCTTTACTCCGGGCAACGGCAGTCGCTACAACGGGGGAAACCCCCGCAACGCGCAGCCTCCCCTCTGCGTTTCAAAATATTATCTGTACCTAACTTAACTGGGAATCGCTATAGCTACGTCTACTACTAATTTTGTTCTTCAGGTAATTGTTGCAATACTCCTTGCAAACACTTACCCCATTCTGCGGCTAAAGGAATTTCGGTAAACGGAACTGACACCGAACTAGCAGACTCAGCAAAATTAAACTTGAGTTCGATAGAACGTCCTTTTTCTGGTGGTGATTCTAGATTTACAACTTGATTGTTTACCACGAGTTGAATTTCCTTCACATCAAGCAAAGAAAAAGTCTCTAGTTGAATTAGTCCTTTTGGTGTAGGTTTGCCCCAAGTGATATTGTCACCTTTTTGACCCAATACAGCATAGATATCATACTTAGCTCGATCAAATTGCTCTGCCCAAATACGATAAGCTTCCACCTTTTGATATTCCCTTGAACCTTGCCAAGCCAACCAGAAAAATATAATTAACAAAGGCAACCAAAAAAGACCCCGTTCCATTGTTTAAACAGTCCTCAGTCAAAGATTTAACGAAAAACATTTAACTAGATTGCAAAGTACACTCATAAGAGGCGCAGATAAGTTATCGTAGTGAGCAATAACTGGCAAAAAGCGTGATGAGTTGATATGAAAAAACTTATATTATTGTGCTTGTTTGTCATCGGGTTGGTATCTGCTGTATTTGGTTTCCTGAGTTTTCAGGGACTAGCAGCAAAAGGCGAATTCGAGACAATTTTGTTAGATTTTCGAGAAGATATTCCAGCCGAGGTGATCAAACAGGATTTACAAGCGATCGCTCAACAATACAACGTTACACCCCGATTAGATAATAAATTCTCAGCTTTAGATAATGTTTATATTATCAAAGGCGATCGGCAAAGACTCAAGGAACTCCGAAAATCACCCTTTGCCAAAGCTACAGAAATTATCGAGCCAAATTATATTTACAGTCTGACCCCACCAGCTAAACCCACTTGGCTGGGAGAAATCTTAAGACCCCAAGAAGGCGAGGAGTTTACCCCCTCCTTAACTGGCCCCAATGACGAATATTACAGCAAACAGTGGAACCTCCACAAAATTGGTGTAGAAGGTGCATGGAGTCAAACCAAAGGTAGCGGTATAACCGTAGCAGTCATTGACACGGGTGTTACCAAAGTCCGTGACTTACAAGAAACCAAATTCGTCAAAGGCTACGATTTTGTCAACGACAAAGAAGAAGCTACAGACGACAACGGACATGGTACTCATGTCGCCGGTACTGTTGCTCAAGCTACTAATAACAAATATGGTGTAGCAGGTGTGGCTTACGAAGCCAACATTATGCCCTTAAAAGTACTTAGTGCTTATGGTGGCGGAACCGTTGCTGATATTGCCGAAGCCATTAAATTTGCTGCTGATAAAGGCGCAGATGTCATAAATATGAGCTTGGGTGGTGGTGGCGAAAGTCAATTACTCAAGCAAGCCATAGACTATGCCCACAACAAAGGTGTGGTAATTATTGGGGCTGCGGGGAATGAAAGCGACAATTCCGCCTCCTATCCCGCCCGTTATCCCCATGTCATCGGTGTGTCAGCCTTTGGCCCCGATGGTGAAAAAGCCCCCTATTCTAACTTTGGTGCTGGCGTTGATATTTCTGCCCCTGGTGGGACTGATGCAGGTGCAATTCTCCAAGAAACTATTAACGAACAAGGCGAAGCCGTATTCCTCGGACTCCAAGGAACTAGCATGGCTGCGCCCCACGTCGCTGGTGTAGCAGCTTTAATTAAAGCCAGTGGTGTCAAAGAACCAGATGAAATTTTACAAGTCCTCAAACAATCAGCACGAGTGATTCAAGACGATAGCCTCAACTACTACGGTGCTGGACAACTCAACGCTACAGGTGCAGTCCAATTAGCCAGCCAAGGACAAATCACTTTCCAAGATTTCTTCCGTTGGTTGCGGGATAATGGCTATCTCAACCCTCGTTTTTGGTTTGATGGTGGTGCTGTAGCACTCCTACCCAAGATATTAATGGTGGTTGGTTCTTACCTGTTGGCTTGGTTTTTACGGGTTTATTTCCCCTTCCCTTGGGGTTGGTCTTTATCCAGTGGCTTGATTTTTGGTAGTTCTGGATTATTCTTCCTCAAAGGATTCTATATCTTTGACCTACCCCAATGGCCTTTCCGCGTTTTGGGTAGTTCCATTCCCGAATTGGGTAACACTTTACAGGGAACTGGTACTTTGAATCCTCTTTTTGCCAGTGTGTTAATTCCTATTGTGTTAATGGCATTGCTACTAGGTCATTCTAGTGGGAAATGGTTTGCCATCGGTTCGACTTTAGGTGTAGCCGCTTGCTTAACAGTCAGTGCAGCTTTAGACCCAGCCGTCTGGGGTTTAGGTAGTGGTAATCTAGCTCGTTTATTCCTAATTATCAACGCCCTACTCTGTTATGCACTCGCTCGTTTAGCATTTAAAAACGAAGAAAAAACAGTATAAAAGGGAGTGGGGAATAGTGAGTAGAGATTGGGGTAAGAAAGTAAAAATTATTTTCTCCCTCATCCGCCTCATCCCCCTTATCTCCCTACTCCCTACTCCCTACTCTCTACTCCCCAATTTTTATGAGTATCACAGTTACGGGCAAAATTGAACGTCGCAATCTAGGAACAGGCGCATGGGCTTTAGTTTCAGATGATGGTGTTACCTACGAAATCCTTAGAGGCGCAGACAAAGATTTATTAAAGGATGGACAAAAAGCCAAAGTTAAAGGACTAGTACGCGAAGATGTCATGACTATGGCAATGATTGGCCCTGTTTTAGAAGTAAACTCTTTCGAGTTGCTGAGTTCTTAGTCGTGAGGAACTTCCCCTACATCCTTTTTTCACACACCATCAAGCACTTGTTGTAGGCGAGTTCTAAATTCTCCTTTAGGATGACCCCCTTTGACTTCACCTTTGATATTGAATTCTCCTTCGGGAGACTCACAAATAATATAGGTAGGCCATCCCATGTCAGATTTATCGGGATACTGGGTGAGCAGAATCTTACGATACTTACGATAAGTCGCTGTATCCTGCATTTTGACATCAATAAACTGCAAGCCCAGTTCTTCAGCTACCTTTTGGTCGTAAAAAGACATTTTGTGGCAGATGCCGCACTCTTCGGAAGAAAATTTAATGACAGCTAAACTCATGTAGCTCTGTATCTCTTTTTGATATAGCTAATATTTTTCAGCATAGCTCTTAGGCTACAGAGATTAAACTGTTATGGGTATAAAAGTAAAATTTCTAGAGAAAAATTAAAATTTTGAGAAAATCTAGACATGAGCGCCTAGATATGCTCTCTCTGCACAAAAATGATAACTAATTCTGAACTAACATAGAGCAATCGACAGGATTGATGGTAGAGTGTACCAACGCATCATTCAACTAGGGTATTTTCTACCAAATTCTGGAGCGATGACCTCTGCTCGGTCGTTCGCATAGCGTCTGTCTTTGCTACGCAACGCTCCGCGTACTCCTCCGGAGAAGCAAGCTACGCGTAAGCGTCCCGCAGGGAACGTAGAGAAGACCATCGCCACCGCAAAATAAGTAATCACAAGGGTAGCATTTTAAAAATCACTTATTTAATTTAAAAATGACAAAAGTGAGTTATAATTCCTAAGACTTAAGAAATTATAGTCAACAGATGGTAACATTCATCGTAATATTACGCCATTTGCGCTATAATATAATTCCAATCTTGAGCTATAATGTAGCCCTAAGCAACTACCAATTAACAGGGCAGACCAAGTAAAACTTTCTGACAAAAAGACCCTAGCTACTACCAATCAAACTAGGGAGTTAGTTATCAAGGTGCATCTACCAATCACCAGTCAGTATTAACCAAACTAGGGAGTTAGTTATTAAGGTGCATCTACCATTTAATTGTTCTATTTTGAATTACAGTCTTCCGGATAAATTGATTGAAAGGTAGTCTGTGGTTTATTTTCAATAAAAAACCCCTAGTGGTGGCAGCCAGCTAGGGGAGTTAGTTATCAGGGTGCATCTACCAATTAACTGTTCTAGGATTCAACAGGATGTTCCGGATGAAATTGTCACAAATGAAGTTGCTTTTTTTTCACAAAAAAAAGCCCTTAAAGGTGGCAGCCACTGGGGAGAGTTATTTGTTAGGGTACGTTCATCAAAATAATTAGTTTTACAATGTGCAATCAGTATATTTCAAACAATCTTTTGATCAATGAAATTACTGATTGTTATAAAAAAGCCCCCAGTCGGTGTTAGCCAGCTAGGGGAGTTAGTTATCAGGGTGCATCTACCAATTAATTGTTCTACCGATATGTGACCTTTTCCGGATGAATTTGTCAGAATTGCTGATGGATGATTGCTAGGCATAAAAAAGCCCCCAGTCGGTGTTAGCCAGCTAGGGGAGTTAGTTATCAGGGTGCATCTACCAATTAATTGTTCTACCGATATGTGACCTTTTCCGGATGAATTTGTCAGAATTGCTGATGGGTGATTACTAGGCATAAAAAAGCCCCCAGTCGGTGTTAGCCAGCTAGGGGAGTTAGTTATCAGGGTGCATCTACCAATTAATTGTTCTACCGATATGTGACCTTTTCCGGATGA
>NZ_JACJRF010000027.1 GCF_014697105.1 Anabaena subtropica FACHB-260
ATAGCGTTCCAAAGTTTATGCTAGTCATGGGGGAAGTTTGATTTGAGAAGCTGGTAACTTTCATCTTCTTACTTCTCCCGCCTTTTTTCTTAATTCACATTAGGCGTAATTCATGAGTTCAAACTTGATCCACTGTGCTTATGCCTAGCCAGTCTTGGATTTAGGCAATGTGAATGAAAAGCGATCGCTATGACCGGAAGAGGCAGGGGGGAAGGGAGCAGGGAGCAGGGGGAACAAGCCCTTCCCCTCTGCGTGGAGCGGAGCGGAACATGGGTACAAGCCCCGTCCTTCTAGGACGCTTATACGGGGCGCAGTCCAAGCTCCATCCCGGTCTTCCCCCTTGCCCCCTGCCCCTTTTCCTCTTCTTGACCACCGCCCAGGAAATGACGACTACACCCAAGCCGGAGAACTTTATCGGAGCAGACGTGAATTATGGTCGCCGTGTAGCTGAAGGCTTGGGGATTGCGATCGATCCATCCATGATGCCAAAGTCTCCTCAAGCTGTGGAAGCATAACAATCTGAAATAGGAAAAAATAGAACATTCGTTCTATTTTTTCTACATTAAGAAAATTAAGTTTTAACCTTTGAGAGTATTTTAACCTAGAAAAAAAAGAGAGAAAATATTAAATTTATTGAAAATAATCTGCATTAATAATATTCTTTGTATGAGCCTGTATAGCTTGTCATATAAGGTTTACAACCCTAATTGAATATCATTTTAAATAAAACATTAAAAAAATATGAATTACATTTTTCCCTGAAAAAAAATGATATGTTGGATACAGAATTGAATTTCGCACGTATCTGGAGTAGTACAACGTAATCTACTCCAGTTTTTCCCTCCTAAATCCCTTGCAAATAATGACTTTCAGCAATATTTAAAGAGGGTCTGAGTACAAAATTGTATAGTTAACAATTAGCCCAAACAGCCCTCAATTACTTGCTGTGATTGGGTTACAAATGAGTACAACTAGATCCTGAACCCCTTGCCATAAATACTCGTACCCCAACTAGAAAATACTAGAACCCCTACCTGAAAAAACTTTTAAAATTTCTTGAAATCCCTTCAACATCATCATTTGGGATTTTGAGTACAACTCTAATAAATCCAATAAATTCTATTCCAGAGATACAAACTGTAATAGTCAAAGACGACTGCTATAAATCTTATATCGCCAATCACTTAACGCTTCTACATAAAACGAAAACGAAAAGTGAGTGGAGGGATGAGATAGCACTATGCCATCTGGAATAGAAGTCGCGGCTGTACATATAAATTCTACCAAGACCCCAAGTTGACACACACCAGCCGAAACCCAAGGACTTCAAAGCCTGCCCTACTCAGCGAAGCCGCTACAGGCAATGTGGCAGACGCGACTTCAATCCTTAGGGCAAAGACCATCAGCAACGGCATCTCCCACAGGGCAGCTAGTCCACTACCGACATTTGCGAAATTCAATGACACTAAAGGTTACAGACTCCTCCGTTACTGAATCGACACCTACCACAGCAAAATCAGGTGGTTGCGGTTGCGACAGCAGCACCACCGTGGAAATGGACGAAAAGCTCCAAGAACGCATTGCTAAACATCCCTGCTACAGCGAAGAAGCTCACCATCATTACGCGAGAATGCACGTTGCAGTGGCTCCTGCTTGCAACATTCAATGCAACTACTGCAACCGTAAATATGACTGCGCTAACGAAAGCCGTCCTGGGGTAGTTAGTGAATTACTCACACCAGAAGAAGCAGCACATAAAGTCTTAGTAATTGCAGGCAAAATTCCCCAAATGACAGTTTTGGGAATTGCTGGCCCTGGCGATCCTCTGGCAAACCCAGAAAAGACTTTCCGCACCTTTGAGTTGATTGCAGACAAAGCACCAGATATTAAGCTGTGTCTATCAACCAATGGTTTGATGCTGCCGGAATATGTCGATCGCATTAAACAACTAAATATCGACCACGTTACAATTACCCTGAACACCATCGACCCAGAAATCGGCGCACAGATTTATTCTTGGGTTCACTACAAGCGTAAACGTTACAGGGGTGTAGAAGGTGCGAAAATTCTGCTAGAAAAGCAGATGGAAGGCTTACAAGCCCTGAGAGAAGCTGATATCTTGTGCAAAGTCAACTCCGTGATGATTCCTGGCATTAACGACCAACATCTAGTTGAAGTCAACAAGATGATTCGGGAAAACGGTGCATTCTTGCACAACATCATGCCCCTAATTTCTGCACCAGAACACGGTACACACTTCGGCTTAACCGGTCAACGCGGCCCTTCACAGAAAGAACTCAAGGGAGTGCAAGACCAATGCTCTGGCAACATGAAAATGATGCGCCATTGCCGCCAGTGCCGCGCCGATGCTGTAGGCTTGTTAGGCGAAGACCGTAGCCAGGAATTTACCAAAGATAAGTTCCTCGAAATGGCTCCAGAATATGACTTCGACAAACGTCAAGAAGTCCATGAAGGTATTGAGAAATTTAGAGTAGAACTAAAAGTAGCCAAAGAAAAAGTCCTAGCTGGCAAAGAAAAAACAGCTAACAATCCGAAAATCTTAGTTGCAATAGCAACCAAAGGCGGTGGATTAGTTAACCAACACTTCGGTCACGCCAAGGAATTCCAGGTTTACGAAGTAGACGGTAGTGAAGTTCGCTTTATCAGTCATCGCAAGGTTGACCATTATTGTCAAGGTGGATACGGCGAAGAAGCCACATTTGACAATATTGTTAAAACTATCGCAGATTGTAAAGCAGTTTTGGTTTCCAAGATTGGCGAATCTCCCAAAGAAAAACTGCTCCAAGCTGGTATACAGACTGTTGAAGCTTACGACGTGATTGAGAAGGTTGCTTTAGAGTTTTACGAGCAATGGAATAAGGGCTAGGGACTAGGGACTGGGGACTAGGCAAATTACCCAATCCCCAATCCTCGATACCCAATCCCCAATCTCCAATCCCCAATCAACAAGGAGAATAATCATGGCTTACACCATCACCAGCCAATGTATTTCCTGCAAGCTCTGTTCGTCTGTATGTCCCACTGGTGCAATTAAGATCGCTGAAAACGGACAACACTGGATTGACTCCGAACTGTGTACAAACTGCGTTGATAGCGTCTACACCGTACCTCAATGTAAAGCTGGTTGTCCCACCTGCGATGGTTGCGTTAAAGTACCTAGCGATTATTGGGAAGGCTGGTTTGCTAACTACAACCGAGTTATAGCGAAATTGACAAAAAAACAAGACTATTGGGATCGTTGGTTTAATTGTTATTCTCAGAAATTTTCCGAACAGCTACAAAAGCATCAGGGTGAAATCTTAGGGGTATAAAGATGAGTGTTATTTATCTCGATAATAATGCTACCACTAAGGTAGATCCAGACGTTGTAGAGGCAATCATGCCCTACCTGACCGATTATTACGGAAATCCTTCTAGTATGCACACCTTTGGTGGGCAACTAGGAAAGGCAGTCAGAACAGCGAGAGAACAAGTTGCTGCCCTATTGGGAGCCGATGAATCAGAAATTATCTTTACCAGTTGTGGAACTGAGGGTGATAATGCTGCCATTCGTGCCGCATTGTTAGCCCAACCTGAGAAGCGCCACATCATTACTACTCAGGTAGAACACCCCGCAGTCTTAAATGTCTGCAAACAACTAGAAACCCAAGGTTATACTGTTACCTATCTTTCCGTAAATAGTCACGGGCAATTGGATCTAGATGAACTAGAAGCCTCACTCACAGGTAACACCGCCCTGGTGACAATTATGTATGCGAACAACGAAACCGGGACTGTATTCCCAATTGAAGAGATTGGGAAACGGGTAAAGGAACGTGGCGCAATCTTCCATGTGGATGCTGTGCAAGCAGTAGGTAAGATACCTCTGAATATGAAGACCAGCACCATCGATATGTTAACCATATCTGGTCACAAAATCCACGCACCTAAAGGGATTGGTGCTTTGTATGTGCGTCGCGGTGTAAGATTCCGCCCCTTACTAATTGGTGGACATCAAGAACGCGGTCGCCGTGCAGGTACAGAGAATGTACCGGGAATTATCGGTTTAGGTAAAGCCGCAGAATTAGAATTACTGCACATAGAAACAGCGATTAAAAAAGAAACAAGGCTGCGCGATCGCCTAGAACAAACTTTACTCGCTAAAATCCCTAACTGCGAAGTTAACGGCGATATTACGCAGAGATTGCCCAACACCACTAATATCGGTTTCAAATACATCGAAGGCGAAGCAATTCTGCTCTCCTTAAACAAATATGGCATCTGTGCGTCGTCTGGTTCGGCTTGTACCTCTGGGTCGCTGGAACCATCCCACGTCCTCCGGGCAATGGGTTTACCATACACCACCCTCCACGGTTCGATTCGCTTCAGTCTTTGTCGCTACACTACAGAAGCTCAAATCGATCGCGTCATCGAAGTCATGCCCGAAATTGTCGAACGTCTCCGCGCCCTTTCCCCCTTTAAAAATGATGAAGCGGGTTGGCTGCAAGCCCAAGAACAGACATTGGCACATCGTTAATTAGGGAATAGGAAGAAGCTGAGGGGCAGGGAGCAGGGAGCAGGGGGAAAAAATATCTGTAATTCCCAATTCCCAGTACCCAGTCCCCAGTACCCATTCCCCCATTCAGCACTAATTATTAAGCACTCGGAACTAAATATGTGGGACTACACAGATAAAGTATTAGAACTGTTTTACGATCCCAAGAATCAGGGAGTCATTGAAGAAAACGGCGAACCTGGCGTGAAGGTTGCCACAGGAGAAGTAGGGAGTATTGCTTGCGGTGATGCACTGAGACTGCACATCAAAGTGGAAGTTGAATCTGATAAGATTGTTGACTCTCGCTTCCAAACCTTTGGCTGCACGAGTGCGATCGCTTCTTCTAGCGCTTTAACTGAAATGATTAAGGGTCTGACTTTAGATGAAGCCCTAAAAGTTTCTAATAAAGACATTGCTGATTACCTCGGTGGCTTGCCAGAAGCCAAAATGCACTGCTCTGTCATGGGGCAAGAAGCTCTGGAAGCTGCTATCTATAATTATCGTGGTATTCCTCTCGCAGCCCATGATGAAGATGACGAAGGTGCATTAGTTTGTACTTGCTTCGGTGTGAGTGAAAATAAAGTACGTCGCATAGTTATCGAAAATGACCTCACTGATGCGGAACAGGTAACAAATTACATTAAAGCTGGCGGCGGTTGCGGTTCCTGTTTAGCTAAAATTGATGATATCATTAAAGATGTAAAGGAAAACAAAGCCGCAACAAACCTAAACAATAAAGGCGGAAGTAAACCTACAAATATTCCTAATTCTGGGCAAAAACGACCCCTCACCAACGTTCAAAAGATTGCCCTCATTCAAAAAGTATTAGACGAAGAAGTAAGACCCGTATTGATTGCCGACGGTGGAGATGTAGAACTCTACGATGTAGACGGCGATATTGTCAAAGTAGTGCTGCAAGGGGCGTGTGGCTCTTGTTCAAGCTCTACAGCCACCTTAAAGATAGCGATTGAATCCAGATTACGCGATCGCATCAACCCCAGCCTAGTAGTAGAAGCAGTTTAGTTAACAGTTAACTAACACCCAAAAGAACTTTCACAACTACATAACGAACCCATCATGAACACTAATTCTAATGGTTTTTCTGTGGAGCGATCGCCCCCGGCACTTTGCCGATAGCGACGTTCTACATGAGGCTCACTGCCAAAGCTCAACCAGGCATGAGCAGCCAACAAACAAACGCAAAGACCCACCAACTAACCAACCACTAGCAGGAAAAGAGAACCATGACTGACGAAAACATTAGACAGATAGCTTTCTACGGTAAAGGCGGTATTGGTAAATCTACCACCTCTCAAAATACCCTAGCAGCTATGGCAGAAATGGGTCAGCGCATCATGATTGTAGGTTGCGACCCTAAAGCTGACTCCACCCGTTTGATGCTGCACGCTAAAGCTCAAACCACCGTTCTTCACTTGGCTGCTGAACGTGGTGCAGTAGAAGACTTAGAACTCGAAGAAGTAATGCTCACCGGTTTCCGTGGTGTTAAGTGCGTAGAATCTGGTGGTCCAGAACCCGGTGTAGGTTGCGCTGGTCGTGGTATCATCACCGCTATTAACTTCTTAGAAGAAAACGGTGCTTACCAAGACCTAGACTTCGTATCCTACGACGTATTAGGTGACGTTGTATGTGGTGGTTTCGCTATGCCTATCCGTGAAGGTAAAGCACAAGAAATCTACATCGTTACTTCTGGTGAAATGATGGCGATGTACGCTGCAAACAACATCGCTCGCGGTATTTTGAAATATGCTCACTCCGGTGGTGTGCGCTTGGGTGGCTTGATTTGTAACAGCCGTAAAACAGACCGGGAAGCTGAATTGATTGAAAACTTGGCTGAACGTTTGAATACCCAAATGATTCACTTCGTACCCCGTGACAACATCGTTCAACACGCTGAATTGCGTCGGATGACTGTTAACGAGTACGCACCTGACAGCAACCAAGGTCAAGAATACCGCGCATTAGCTAAGAAAATCATCAACAACGACAAGCTCACCATTCCTACACCAATTGAAATGGATGAACTGGAAGCACTGTTGATCGAATACGGTATCCTTGACGATGATTCTAAGCACGCAGAGATCATTGGTAAGCCCGCAGAAGCTACCAAATAGGTAATGCCGTAATCAGGAGACACGGAGACAGGAAGATGAGGAAGCAATTCCTCTTCCCACTCTCCCTTCCCGACTCCTCACTCTCCCAAATATATTTCTATTTCCCCATTCGTAAGAGTCACTGAGGCAGATATGACACCTCCAGAAAACAAGAATCTTGTAGAAGAAAATAAGGAACTTATTCAAGAAGTTCTCAAAGCTTATCCCGAAAAATCTCGCAAAAAACGCGAAAAGCACCTCAACGTCCACGAAGAAAACAAGTCTGATTGCGGCGTTAAGTCTAACATCAAATCCGTTCCTGGTGTAATGACCGCCCGTGGTTGTGCTTATGCAGGTTCTAAGGGTGTGGTTTGGGGTCCTATTAAGGACATGATCCACATCAGCCACGGTCCCGTAGGTTGTGGTTACTGGTCTTGGTCTGGTCGTCGTAACTACTACGTTGGTGTAACTGGTATCAACTCTTTCGGTACCATGCACTTCACCTCCGACTTCCAAGAACGCGACATCGTGTTTGGTGGTGACAAAAAACTCATTAAACTCATTGAAGAACTCGACGTTCTTTTCCCTCTCAACCGTGGTGTTTCCATTCAATCTGAATGTCCCATCGGTCTAATTGGGGATGACATCGAAGCTGTTGCTAAGAAAACTTCTAAGCAAATTGGTAAGCCTGTTATACCCTTACGTTGCGAAGGTTTCCGTGGTGTATCTCAGTCTTTAGGACACCACATCGCTAACGACGCTATCCGTGACTGGATTTTCCCAGAATACGACAAGCTCAAGAAAGAAAACAGACTTGACTTCGAGCCAAGCCCTTATGATGTAGCTCTAATCGGTGACTACAACATCGGTGGTGATGCTTGGGCCAGCCGGATGTTGTTGGAAGAAATGGGCTTACGCGTTGTAGCTCAGTGGTCTGGTGATGGTACTCTTAACGAGTTGATCCAAGGGCCTGCTGCTAAGTTAGTCCTCATCCACTGCTACCGTTCCATGAACTACATCTGCCGTAGTTTGGAAGAAAAATATGGTATGCCTTGGATGGAGTTCAACTTCTTCGGTCCTACCAAGATTGCTGCATCTTTGCGTGAAATCGCAGCTAAGTTTGACTCCAAGATTCAAGAAAACGCTGAGAAGGTAATTGCTAAGTACACACCAGTAATGAACTCTGTACTTGAGAAATACCGTCCTCGCCTAGAAGGTAACACCGTCATGTTGTACGTAGGTGGTCTACGTCCTCGTCACGTTGTTCCCGCTTTTGAAGACTTGGGTATCAAAGTAGTTGGTACTGGTTACGAATTCGCTCACAACGACGACTACAAACGTACCACCCACTACATCGATAACGCCACCATCATTTACGATGACGTTACCGCCTACGAATTTGAAGAGTTCGTAAAAGCTAAGAAGCCTGATTTAATCGCTTCTGGTATTAAAGAGAAGTACGTCTTCCAAAAGATGGGTCTTCCCTTCCGTCAAATGCACTCTTGGGATTACTCCGAACCTAGCGACGGGGTGCAGATGTCAGATGAGGTAAGATTTTTCGGTGAGGGGAGAAAAAAGAGTCTATTTTTAGCCTAAATACAGGTTGTAGAGTTGGGTAGGGGCAATGTTTGTTTGAAACTACATATAATATAACTCTCATGAAGACTAGCTTTTAAGATTTTATTAAATTTGTATGAAATTAAAAATATAAATTTAGATACTATTTTAAGTTATTTTTTTTAGACTATTATCTCAATTCAATAGCCTGCTTGTGAAAAGTAAAAATCAACACAAATAATTTAGATACAGCAAACAAATTACTAAAAATGTTTAAATAGCTAGTCAATACTATGGATTTACTACAGCAATCACATTTAGATTATCGCTGCCAGAATTCTTTAAATCATTAACCAATCCATTAGGATTATTCAGATAACCATCTGGATCATAAATAAAACAAAACAAGTATTTACAATCTGGATGATTGTTATACCTAATAATATCAATGGCCAACTCTTCACCAATTTTCTTATCTGTCAATGTTTCACGAGTTTTTTTCACTTCAATAACTATTTTTTCTGCTTTTAGTAAGAAATCAACTCTTGATGAACTACCAGCGTAGCTAGGAGTCCACTCTTCTGAACGAACATCATCAAAATCGACTTTTAAAAGTGAGTTTAGTAAGTCCTGTACATCATATTCATCTTTAATCTTTAAAGTCTCTCTAGCTTTGCTGTTATCTAAACGCCTTCTCTCTAATTGTCTAGCAACTAAATGAAAACGTCGACAAATTACAACAAGCCTGTTTACAGCTTGTTCTGAAAGCGTTTCTTGAGCATCTTTTTTATACAAATAAGGGTACACCTCATCTAAAGATAGAGCATAGTTGACTGCGCTAAGAACTTCATTGTTAATTCTATGTATCTCAAATACAGGAAATGGAGGTTCTTTATTTTCTACTTGATAATGCTCAAATACATCTGCAAAAATAGTGTTTTGGCTTAAAAGAAGATTTTGAAATCTTATTAGAGCAGTTACAAGTTGTTCTGGAGAGGAAAAACCTTCAGGTATGCGTAAATCACAAAATGTTTCTGATATTGAGAAAAAAGTATTGGACATTATTTGTGAAATTTCAGAATGTCTATAGTAAAATCCATAACCCTTATTAGGTCTTAATTCTTTCATGTCTTCAAAGTATTCTAAGTATTTAGCTTGAAAAAATCTACCTAAATAGTTTTGAACTTCAGGTAAGTAACGCTGCATGATTTCTCTGCCCTCGTAAAACGACTGTAATAGTTTAATTTATTTAAACTTATTTTTTATAGAATTAACGATTATTTTAAAATATAAAATATAAAGCTACATATAATTAATTTGATAAAATTTATAATCTATAATAACCTCTCTTGCTGCATCTTTTCTACGTTTTCCAATATAAATAATCCAATCTCTGATTTGTTATTTAGTAAAATAAGGTTCCTATAAAGTTCATTAATTAAGAGACTTAATCGGGTGATAAGCATCTGATTATCAGATACAGAAAAGTAAGAATTATATGTATCATCCTCACCATACATATTAATAATCAAATTGGCATTTCTATATAGCTCACTTAAATCATTGTATATACCTGATTTCATATTAATGATTGATAAAAAAATATTATCATAAGCTTTAGTAGACCATAAAATTCTAAAACACTGAATTGGTTTTTCTTGAAGATTTATATTTGTAAAATTAGATAGTTGAATTAAAGACAAAATATTATTTGTAGTAAGGTAATTCTGAAATAGTTCAGAAGACAACATATCTTTTGATAGTTGAATTTGCTGATCTTTCTTAATTTTATCCAAAAAATATGTACATATAGTTGCCATAGGAATTATCTTGATGACAGTATCTATTACCATGCTAAAATGATTATTTCCGTGCGAATTAGTTATTAGTTGATAAATACTTTGATAAGCAATACAAATAAGAAATGGTAGAAAGAAAAAAGAAATTGAAGGTAAAATAACATCCTTTTCATCCTTGACTTTCCACCAAATTGCAAGCTTTATAAACCAATTCATTCTATGGCCAATCCATATACTAGGAAATATTAGCCAGCAGATAATAACTACCAACTTAATAAAGTAATCTTCAAGCATAGACGCAAATATAAACCCAATATGTAAATATTATACATACTAGGATTAAGACAATGAAAAGTTAATAGAAAATCACATTTATAAGGTGGAGGCAGAGTAAAATATAGTTAAATATAGCGCAAAGATATAGAGCCTCTTAAATGTTCCTAAATATACACTTAAAAAGTTTCAGTAATGTTGACGGCGGGCTACGCACCCATGCAAATACTAACTTGACTGCTGCGAAATCTGCAATTTCAGCAGATACAGATAAAGGCATGGCTGGCTGATTGCCAAGGTTCCCGGTTAATTGAATAATAGCGGGAGTGATCATTCCAAGTTGACCCTAACTGAGTGTAACTGAGGAATATGTTCATCTTCGTAGTTTTCAATTAAAACACCAATAACTTCCATCAGTGAGGCAAGCGGATGATTTTCGTCTTCACCAACTTGATCAATGAGACCATCTAGCATCTCCACTAATCGCTCATATTCCTCTTCAGTATGAGGAACAAAAACATTTTCGGCAATGGATGACCAGGCAATGATAGTTTGGTCGATGTTAAAACTTTGCATTATTCCTTCCACTTTCCTTCATCATATTCTGAATGCGTTAACACAGCCCTGATGTAAAGTTTTTGGTGGTTGTAATGAATTGCTGCAATCAGTCTAACTTTGTTTCCCCCAATATTAAATACAGTCAATTTACCTACTTTATCTGCGGATGGAAAAATTTCTCGGAGTTCGACAAATGAAGAAAATTCATTCCCCTTTACCAATTGATACCATTGAGTCAGAGCGTTTTTTGTATCAGGATGAAGTTTGGCAAATTCATTCAGCCGTTTGCGAGTGATTACGTGCATTTGCAAGCTCTACATTTCATGATGATTATATCTCTCAAAAAGCTATTTAAAAAGTCCAATCCTCAATTAACAATCCGGGTACTTTTTTGAAATCTCGATGATTGTGCGTTAATAAAACTAGTTTACGGGATAGAGCGATACCTACGGTAAGCTACGCTAACGCAGCCAATAAACATCATGCAATGACCTTGATTAGCTATGCAATGACCGACTGTCGGTTGTAGGCGATCGCCCATTGGTTTTATAGTGGTTCAATTTAAGCAATTTCGTCTAACTGAGGTAATATGGATAAGATTTTTTGCTGTGGCTCAGTCTGGGAAAGCTAAACCAGTCCTGGGGTCACGGATATACAGACCCAGTGTGAGACTACGCATCACCTCATCCCAAACGGGTGTCATTTGCTCTGCTTGATCTGCCCAAAACTCGAATGTAATTAAGCATTGCACATTTGACCCCAAACCAATGCAAATCCGCGAAAAAGCTTCCCGTGGTTCTTCTTGAGTGTCGATGAATTTTAGTTCTGTCCAAACTATTTTGGCGGTTTGGCGCTTGAGGCTAATGATTTCTCCTTTTTCAATCACATCACGTCCATCGTCTTCTACTACTTTCCTCAAGGTAGGTTTAAGGGGAAATAGACTCCAGTCGTTAGGGGGAAGTTGATTAAAGGATACTTCCAGACAGCAATCATCGTTAGGCGGTTTTTTATCACTGAACTTGAAAGAGTTTTCTTGTGGCTCAAAAAACCAGTCCTGAGGGACGTTGAAGCGCACAGCACCCCGACCAGCAACAAATATTTTGTAGCCATCTGGTGCTTCCCAGTGATGGTCTGGTTTTAGGTCGAGGGTTTCTTTGATCCACTGGAGATTGCTTTTTTTGCGCTTTGCCATAATGTTTTTGCAAATCTGCTATTGTGGCGATGGTCTCCGACTAGAGGTTTTTGCCTAGTTTGGGTCGTAAGCAATTCCCTAGTTTTTTAATAGTAGCAAATTGTATATTTGGGGATGGCTAAGTTTTTTGACTGGTTTGAAGCAGCCAGTAGATAAAGACCATCGCATAAAATAAATCCACACACCCAGACAATACAAAACTAAATTTGAGTTCACCAAGCATCCAAAATGTGAAAAATATCAGGGCGATCGCTAATTTAGCTGCGGCGGCTACTGCGATGAATAATGGCTCAGGTTTGTCAGCAAAAGCCAGCCACAAGTACGCCACACCAAGTATGAAAATCCAAGACGAGATAATCCATAAATACAGGGGATGAGTATTTTGAGGTAGTGCTGAGAGTTTTTCTTGACCAAATATGGGTAATGCAAATATCACTGCTCCAAATAAATTGAAAATTGCAGTTGATATCAACACATACCGGAACCATCTGTCCATTATGTTTTGCTTGCTTATGCAGACATCCTGAAGTACATCTAATGTTATCATTAGACCGCGATTAGATAACTGAGATTTTTGGCTTTATTCAGATGCTAAAAACTGTTGGTTCATTTGCCGAATCTTAGCAGCCGCATCGTCATACAAAAATGGTAAGTAAGCATAACGACGACCTTGAGTAACAGCAGTTGCTTCATGCAGTAATGAACAGGAAAACACCACAGCACCTCCGGCTGGAGCATTGTATGTCAACTGTCCAAACTCAGGAAAACGCAGCAACCCACCTTCATATTCTCCAGTATTCAAATTTAACGATACGGCAAATTTCCTGTGTGCTGTGCCTTTTGTTGTGTTGTCGCGGTGAGGGCGGAAAAAACCACCAGTAGTACTGTCATAGCAAGATATAATATGTCGTTCAATGCGAGTTGCATCAAACTGAAATGCCTTCTTAATTTCTGGAACCAGACGGTCATGAATACGATACATAGCCGCATTTTTCAGCTTTTCATCCAAAATTTCCTGGTCTCGGCGACGCTTAAAACTGTCGTCGCTGACAGCAACGGTAAGTTCCTCAACCTGGCGCATGAATCCTGATTTTTCTCCTCCATGTTGATTGTAGTAAGCAATCAACGCTTGACACAATTCTGGTTCAAATATGCGTGGCACAACTAGAATAGGAGCTTGTATGACAGCATTCCCAACTGGTAGTGCAGGTAAACGAGAGAGAATAGAGATCAATTGAGCGACGTGGGTTTCAGGTTGGGAATTAAAGGGAAAGACTTCTAAAACCCTTAAACGTTCATCGAGTAGATAAGTACATTGAAGATAAGTACCTGATGGCTCCAAGACACCAAATTTTTGGCTAATATTCTGGTCAAAATCCCAGAAAAATCGTATTCCGGGTAACTGGGGTTGCACTCGTGCTAATTGCTGATCATCAGGGTCAATACTTACGCCGAAGAAACAGCATTTGTCGTCATCAAAAATATCTCGATGCTGCATAAAATCTTGCAGTATCATCTGGCTAACTGGATTGTTAGCTGAACCGAAGAAACAGAGCAAGACGTAACGACCGGCAATCGAGTTAAAGTGATAAGTTGGATTGCTTGTACAAACCGCTTGAAACCACGGAGCCGGTACTCCCTCTGGTAAAAACATTCCGGTTTTCCACCTAAATAATGTCAAAAATTTACTTCAGAATCATATCTTTTCTCAAGTTTCATTCAACTAGATGCGATCGCTCGCTTAACTAAATAAAACTCCAGGGAATATCCGGGAGACTACTAATATTCTTGTCTGCTTCAATGATAATCTCTGCGATCTTTTCGATGATTGCTGGAGCATCGAAATAGTCACCGTGGTCGATTGGTCGATTGGTCAAGGCTGTTGCATTGTAGCTGTACATATTGTTGGGAGCTAAGGCTGGTAAGGGATTAAGACCTAAGCTGCTCTCCCAGCGTTTTTTCAGGTCGGGGCCTGTGAATAACTCCAACCCCTTCTGTAATGATTCACGGATAGTATCTTTTTCAACTACGGAGGCCTTTAACGCATTATCGTAACGAGAGTAGAACACATGAGTTTTCTGCACTAGATGTTCAAGTCCAGAATAAAATTCACCAATAAAAGGATTTCCCACAGAACTATTCACATAGCATTTGGTCACTTCCCGACGTTCTACATCAGGAGCCAGCATTACATAACTATCAACAAAGTAAGAATTATCTCCACCCTTATCTAGTCTCTTTAATTCTTGTTCTATTTCGTCATTGATGTAAATCGGTCTAAACCTTTCTTCAACTAAGCTATTCAACATCTTGCAGACAAGATAACTGCCCATGCTATGAGCAATAATGTGAATTTTAGTTTGGGTTTTTTTGGTACGGATATAGCTGATCAAGTTAGCTAAAGCAGGGGCTGTTTGTATAGATTCAGCTCGATCAGATTGGTAATCCAAAACTCTGCCATTGGAAGGCCAGGAAAATCCCACAAAAGCAGTCAGGTCTTGTTTAGCGTCGTCGAGGTTTCCTGGAAAAGTTTTGTCTGGGTCTGTTACCACAGTATAATCGTGTTTCTTCAGGGCTAAACTTAAGCTGTCTGCAAGGACTGAAAAAGAAGTTAATGCACCATGAAAAGGAACATTGTAACCATGAACGCCAATGATAATTCGCTTGACAGCATCTTTGCACAGAAAGTTTTCAAATACGGTTTCTTGAGAATTTTCGATGATCACTTCGCTCGGCATACTTGATGGATCAGTAGTCTCCAGATAGTGAGACATATATTTCTTCATGTCAACCCAGTGATAACCACCTTTTTGTAATTTAATGCGTGTATCACGATCAATATTACGTCCTAGATTTTGGCGATCGCGGTTGGTCGCAAAGAAGCGAATTTGCATAATATTAATTAAGTACTTTTTCCTCAGTATAATTCTTTTTTTAGTAACAAATAATAACTTTTGCAAGCAATTATTACGGTAATTACATATCAATAGTAGTCTAACTCAGGCTTTTGCAATAATAAAGACCAGCAAACTTACAACACAACTCACGAAAGGCATAAGTTATGCGATGACATTCATACATACTTGATTTCTGAAATAAAAGTAGGGGAGTCACTGTGTTGAAGGGGGTTTCCCGGATTATTCGCTCGTAGTGCTCCCGCAGGGTAGCAAGTGGCGTTGGGTATTGCCCACCCTACAGATACTTGGATTGTGTCAAACATCAAATAAGATTCCTCTGTCTACACTTCAAGTTTTGCAGCGTCAGTAGTGTTATTTATTATATTCTCCAAATTTAATGTTCTTCAGATACTCATACCTATTTTGCAACTCCCGAAAATTACTTTCAATCAATGGAAAAAGTTTGTCAGGAAATGGTTCATTTAAATCAACTGGATTAATTTTTTGTAGTTCTTTTACAGAACGAATTGTTTTATAAACTGCAACGTGTTTAATATATTTTAATAATTCATTCATCAATTCTTTGCTGTTATTTTGCTTTTCTGCTAAATGAATTTTTGACTCTATGATTTCTACTATTTCTTGATGATTTTTCAAGATAAATTCTTTTTCTATTGCATCACTTGCAGCTTCAGGTAAAACATTTTGTTCAGGACTCAAAGATTTGATTCGCTTCCACATAACATTATCTTTCTCTAGCCTCAAATATATAGGCCAGTAGAACTCAGATATTTGTCTTTCTATAAAACCAATCTCTGCATTATGGCGAGCGATAGAAATCTGATTCTCTAGCTCGGAGACTTGTTGCTTCTGTTGATTCTCTAATTCGGCAATTAATTGTCTTTGATGATATTTTTCATTAGTTTCATTTTTAAATATTTCAAATCTTTGATTAAGCCAGTGTCCTGCTACCAAAACAATGCCACCAAGCAAAATTTTATCAAGAACTAATTCAATAATTTTTTCAGTAAGAGCCATTTAGCAATTTTCTCCTCTATCCAATTTGAGAATACAAATAATCTCACAATTGTAACTAGGGGTAATAAGGATTTGCCTACGTAATATTACATAGGTTTTAATATTTAGATGCAGGCAAAACATTACAACTGAATTTGTGACAAAATATGATTGTTGTCCTAGAGCCAATGCGATTCATCTGTATGGTTCAATTCAGAGTTTTAGCGAATATTTATTAGTAGAGCAGGATGAGCCTTAGTGTAAGTTAAAATTTTTGCTCTTAAAATGAAATAATGCTGAGATAATATACTAAACTATGTCTAATTATCGCAGAGTTATAGCCTCTGGAGGTACTTTCTTTTTTACACAGGTAACTTACCAAAGAATCCCTTGGTTATGTAGCGATATAGGAAGAGACAGTTTGAGAAAAGCTATTAAGCGAGTTCAGCAACTTTATCCTTTTTCTCTTGATGCGATCGCTCTTATGCCAGAACATATTCATTGTATCTGGACTTTACCAGAAAATGATAGTAATTATGCAATCCGTTGGCGATTAATTAAAAGCTTTGTTACCCAAAGTTGTGCAGAACAGTTAAACATAACAGCCGAAATTAGTGAATCTCGCAAAAAACGCCAAGAAGGGAATTTATGGCAAAGGCGATATTGGGAACATTTAATTAGAGATGAAAAAGATTTTGCTAACCATTGCGATTATATTCATTACAATCCTGTCAAACATGGTTTATGTGAATCTCCCAAAGAATGGCAATATTCAAGTTTTCACCGTTTTGTTAAACAAGGAACTTATCCAGCAGATTGGGGAACAATTCAAACACCAAATATCCCTAACTACATCGGTCGAGAATAACCATATATTGTAGGGTGCGTCAGCATAGATTCATTTTCGTGATGAAATAATCTACTCAAGCTGACGCACCCTACTTTTTACTGCTGAGTTTTGACATGAGCAGTACCAATAACCTCACCATAATCTAGAATATCAAATTTGTACTCTTCATCTGGCTGTAAAGGTGGGTAATCACGAAATTCAATGCTATCGAGAGGGTCATTCATAACAAAACTTTTCTCTGTTTAGAGACTAAGAGTAACTACTGTTAAACATAACGCCCCTTTGTACAAATTTTTATCATATATATCCTTAATTTTGCTTATTTTGTACTTAAATTTAACTCTGCTTATAAACTAATTCCATCTTTAACTTCTCAATCTCCAACTTCAACCTTTCATTCTCCATCCTCAACTTAGCATTCTCCTCTCTAATAACATCAATCTCATTCCTCTTAGTCAAAGCCTGATTAATCGCTAACTTCCGCATATCGAGGGAAAACCAACGCTGATAGGTTTGCGTGTGAACCTGCATACTATGACCTAAATTATCCGCCGCCGCTTTGATTGGTATTCCTAAAATATGCGCTCGAATTGCCCAGGCGTGACGTAAATCATAGGGTTTAAAATCTAATTTAATTTTACGAAACCACCAACTAATACGCTGAGTTAATGCTGTTATTTCCGCATGATTAGTTTTATCTTTTTTACTAATTGCTGTTGCCAGCATCTCTAAATATTTGGAATTTCTTAAATCAAACTCATCAATCCATTCTTTATGTAAGGGTAATGCTTGTCTTTCCCCAGTTTTACACTCTTTGTCTACCTTCCATGTCAAGTCTATATTCTCTTTGCTTAACCACCAATCAATATTAGGGTTAATGAAAATTTCTCTGGGGCGTAAACCAAAAACTGCTAACATTCCATACGTCCAACGCCACAGTTGCCAGCTATCTTTCACATCTTGATTAACTTGATTTCCTCTGGTAGTTAAATAGTCTTCAAATTTGGTAATTCCTAATAGTATTTCTGAATCTGTGGGGATGTTGCGAGAATTACGATTGGGCATTTTGGAATACTGAGACAAATCAATTTCTATATTGAAGGTTTGACAAAATGCAGATATGGCTCTGGCTGCATTGTATCTAGCCCATTCTTTATCGATTTGCTCAATTGAATTGATGAGATTTTCCGCCGTCGCTAAATCTTTGGGATTTGTGTATCGCTGGGTGCGGGAAAAATAGTAAAAGAAAGTATGTTCGCTTTTGGTGGTGCGTTTATGGGTTTTAAAATACTCTTCTGCAAATTTTTCTAGTAAATCAGCTATTGTTTGTGAATCTTTTTTAGTGGCTTCTTTGCCTAAATATTTATCGTTCCATTCAAAGGTTTTACGAGCGATTAATTTACCTAATTCATAAGCTTCTTCCTCAGCCGTCTTCAGTCCATCTAAGTTGGCTGGGATATTCAAGCTGAGATTGTATTGTTTTCTACCAGTGCTGTTTGTGTCCTTGTCGCCTGGTTTAATTGGTAACGTCGCTCGTAATTGCAGACTTCCGTTTGATTCCCGAATTGATACTTTTGTCTTTGCAGACTTCAAACGCAGATTTACCTTTTCTAACTCTTGTAGTACTTTTGTTCTCATGTGTTCTCTTTGCTGCTGTGCTTGCAGACTTGAGCCGAGAAAGCTGCCGTCGGTAGATGAGATTGGCTCTAAGTCTGCAAAGGCTTGCTGATATTTGTCTTGACCCTGATTTTGCATCACTGTGGTATTAGCCTATATTTAGCCTAAAAATTAATGTGTTATCAGCAAACAATGTTCATCACTAACACTGCTCAGTGCAAACATTCAACTGTTAAAAGCCATTAAATCACAAAAAGGATTACTCCGGCCCTTATCACGGTTACGACGGATTCGCTATCTTCGCCCGCGATATGGATTTAGCCCTCAACAGCCCCACTTGGAGCTTGATTGGCGCTCCTTGGAAGAAAGCTGCTGCAAAGGCTAAGGCTGCTGCCTAATTAATTCCAGGGAAATAGAGGGATAGCCTGGGGTTATTGCCCCAGGAAACCAGGGAAGAATGGTGAATGCTGAATGCTGGATGAATATTTTTATTCAATATTCATGATTCATCTCTCGTTACTACCTTGGTAGGAGTGAACCCCCCAGGCTATCCCAACTCATCACTTACAAACCAACCAGCAAGCGTAAAGAGAGAGAGAAATGCCTCAGAATCCAGAAAGAATTGTAGACCACGTTGATCTGTTCAAACAGCCAGAATACACCGAGCTATTTGAAAACAAGAGAAAGAACTTTGAAGGCGCTCATTCTCCTGAAGAAGTTGAAAGAGTGTCTGAGTGGACAAAATCTTGGGACTACCGCGAAAAGAACTTCGCTCGCCAAGCTTTAACCGTTAACCCTGCTAAAGGTTGCCAACCTGTAGGCGCAATGTTTGCTGCTTTGGGTTTTGAAGGTACTTTACCTTTTGTCCAAGGTTCTCAAGGTTGCGTTGCTTACTTCCGTACCCACCTCAGCCGTCACTACAAAGAGCCTTGTTCCGCAGTTTCTTCTTCTATGACAGAAGACGCAGCAGTATTCGGTGGCTTGAACAACATGATCGAAGGTATGCAGGTTGCTTATCAACTGTACAAACCCAAGATGATTGCTGTTTGCACCACCTGTATGGCGGAAGTTATCGGTGATGACTTGGGCGCGTTCATCACCAACTCTAAGAACGCTGGTTCTATTCCTCAAGATTTCCCCGTACCCTTTGCTCACACCCCCAGTTTCGTTGGTTCTCACGTAACTGGTTACGACAACATGATGAAGGGTATTCTGTCTAACCTGACAGAAGGCAAGAAGAAAGCTACCAGCAACGGTAAGATTAACTTCATTCCTGGTTTTGATACCTATGTAGGTAACAACCGCGAATTGAAGCGGATGCTTGGTGTAATGGGTGTTGACTACACAATTCTGTCTGATAGCAGCGACTACTTTGATTCACCAAATAACGGTGAATATGAAATGTACCCAGGTGGTACTAAGTTGGAAGATGCGGCTGATTCTATCAACGCTAAGGCAACAGTTGCTCTCCAAGCTTACACCACACCCAAAACCCGCGAATACATTACAACTCAATGGAAGCAAGAAACAAAAGTTCTGCGCCCATTCGGTGTTAAGGGTACTGACGAGTTCTTGACTGCTGTTTCTGAATTGACCGGTAAAGCGATTCCTGAAGAATTGGAAATCGAACGCGGTCGTTTAGTTGATGCTATCACCGACTCCTACGCTTGGATTCATGGTAAGAAGTTCGCTATCTACGGCGATCCAGATTTGATCATCTCCATTACCAACTTCTTGTTAGAGATGGGTGCTGAACCAGTACACATCCTCTGCAACAATGGTGATGAAAGCTTCAAGAAAGAAATGGAAGCTATCCTCGCTGCTAGCCCATTCGGTAAAGAAGCTAAAGTCTGGATTCAAAAAGACTTGTGGCACTTCCGTTCCTTGTTGTTCACCGAGCCTGTAGACTTCTTCATCGGTAACTCTTACGGTAAGTACCTGTGGCGCGATACCAATATCCCAATGGTGCGGATTGGTTATCCTCTCTTCGATCGCCACCACTTACACCGCTATTCTACCCTCGGCTACCAAGGTGGTCTAAATATTCTTAACTGGGTTGTTAACACCCTGTTGGATGAAATGGATCGCAACACCAACATCACTGGTAAGACCGATATTTCCTTCGACTTGATTCGCTAGAAATTGTTGACAGTTTGCTATTGACAGGTAGAACTTAGGGACTGGGGACTGGGACTAATACCCAATCCCCAGTACCCAATATCTAACACTCTATTCACCTCAAATTCCTCAGTATGTCATCAACTCACACTCATCACCATCATCCTAATTTTCATCCACCAAACTATAAGAAACCAGGCGCATTTGATGTTTTGCTGCGTCCTGTGCGTGGTTGGGTTGACAATTTTCCGGTTAAAAATGCTCGTTTCGCTCATCTTGTTTGTCGGGTAATTCCTTGCTGTTGTCCTTTTGAGCGAAATATTAGTTTATTTGGGCGGACTCTGCACATTCCACCACTGTGTAAACTCAATCCTTTGTATGACGAGTTTGTGGGGTTGCGGTTTCGGGCTTTGTCTTATCTGGCTGATGAATGTGGGGTAGATGTGACGAAGTACATTTGCTAGAGACGAAGGTTGAGATTTTAAACGCAAAGTTTCGCGGAGGTTAGCGCGGAGGTACGCGGAGTATTTCTTTGTGTATGTCGCGTGGTGAGAGAAGATTTTTGCTGGAAGTTTATGATGAACGGTCATCAGTGGGCAGATTGATAGTTTTTAACTGTTTGCTGATGACTGATAAATGACAATTAACAATAGCGATCGCTTGCGAGAAGAGAGATGAAGAACACCCAAGGCAAAATCAACGAGCTACTGAATGAGTCGGGATGCGAACATAATCAGCACAAGCATGGTGAGAAGAAGAATAAGTCTTGTACGCAACAAGCACAACCAGGGGCGGCTCAAGGGGGCTGTGCTTTTGATGGGGCGATGATTTCTCTTGTCCCGATTGTGGATGCGGCTCATTTGGTGCATGGGCCGATCGCCTGTGCTGGTAATTCTTGGGGTAGTCGTGGTAGTCTCTCTTCTGGCCCCCAGCTTTACAAAATGGGTTTTACTACCGATATGTCAGAAAATGATGTAATTTTCGGTGGTGAGAAGAAACTCTATAAGGCAATTCTAGAAATTCACAAACGTTACAATCCATCGGCGGTGTTTGTCTACGCTACTTGTGTGACGGCTTTGATTGGTGATGATGTTGATGCTGTTTGCAAGACTGCGGCAGAAAAAATTGGTACTCCTGTAATCCCGGTGATTGCGCCTGGTTTTATTGGGAGTAAAAATCTAGGCAACCGCTTTGGTGGTGAATCTTTATTAGAATATGTTGTCGGTACAGCAGAACCGGAGTACACCACACCCTATGATATAAACTTAATCGGCGAATATAACATCGCCGGGGAAATGTGGGGAGTCCTGCCGTTACTAGAAAAATTGGGTATTCGCGTCCTGTCGAAAATCACAGGCGATGCTCGGTTTGAGGAAATCCGCTATGCACACCGCGCCAAGCTGAATGTGATGATCTGTTCACGGGCGCTGCTCAATATGGCGAGAAAGATGGAGGAACAATACGGCATCCCCTACATTGAAGAGTCTTTTTATGGCATCGATGATATGAATCGGTGTTTGCGGAATATTGCTGCTAAGTTGGGCTGTCCTGATTTGCAAGCGCGGACAGAAAAGCTGATTGCTGAGGAAACGGCGGCGCTAGATTTGGCACTGGCTCCTTACCGCGATCGCCTCAAAGGTAAGCGAGTAGTTTTATACACTGGTGGTGTCAAGAGTTGGTCGATTATCTCGGCAGCGAAGGACTTGGGTATTGAAGTAGTTGCTACCAGTACCAGAAAGAGTACGGAAGAAGATAAAGCTAAAATCAAACGGTTGTTGGGTGCTGATGGCATCATGCTAGAAAAAGGCAACGCCAAGGAACTCTTACAACTGGTAAAAGATACGCAAGCTGATATGTTAATTGCTGGTGGTCGTAACCAATACACCGCCTTGAAAGCCCGGATTCCTTTCCTAGATATCAACCAAGAACGCCATCATCCTTATGCTGGTTATGTCGGCATGATTGAGATGGCGCGGGAGTTATACGAAGCCCTCTACAGCCCGATTTGGGAACAAATTCGTAAGCCTGCACCTTGGGAAGAAGATACAGGAACATGGATACCCGGATATACAAATAATCAAAACGATATCTTGGCATCTATCGAGGAGTTAATTTGATGGCGATTGTTAATCTCCCCAATAAATCAGTTGCAGTCAATCCTCTCAAGCAAAGTCAAGCCTTGGGCGCATCTCTAGCCTTCTTGGGATTGAAGGGGATGATTCCTCTGTTTCACGGTTCCCAAGGTTGTACAGCTTTTGCCAAGGTGGTGTTAGTCCGGCATTTTCGGGAAGCGATTCCCTTAGCTACGACGGCGATGACGGAAGTAACTACCATTTTGGGTGGTGAAGATAACATTGAGCAAGCGATTCTCACTTTGGTGGAGAAGTCCAACCCAGACGTTATTGGTTTGTGTAGCACTGGATTGACAGAAACCAGAGGTGATGATATTGAACGCTTTCTTAAGGATATCCGCGATCGCCATCCCGAAATATCTCACCTGCCAATTGTATTCGCGCCTACACCAGATTTTAAAGGGGCGTTGCAAGATGGATTTGCGGCAGCTGTGGAAAGCATTGTCAAAGAAATTCCCCAACCAGGTACAACCAGAAGCGAACAAGTCACCATTTTGGCTGGTTCTGCTTTCACCCCTGGAGATTTGCAGGAAATCAAAGAGATTGTCACCGCTTTTGGTCTAGTACCTATCTTCGTTCCTGACATTGGTGCTTCCCTAGATGGACACCTAGAAGATGAATATAGCTCGGTGACAACTAGTGGCACAACCGTCACACAACTCAAAGAAGTTGGTTGTTCTGCTTTCACTATCGCCTTGGGTGAGAGTATGCGGGGGGCGGCGAGGATTCTGGAAGACAGGTTTAACATTCCCTACGAAGTCTTTAGCGAACTCACTGGTTTAGAACCTGTAGACGAGTTTATCCAAGCCTTAGCGATTCTCAGCAGCAATCCAGTACCAGAAAAGTATTGCCGTCAACGTCGCCAGTTGCAAGATGCGATGTTAGACACACACTTTTACTTCGGTGCAAAACGCATCTCCTTGGCGTTGGAACCGGACTTGTTGTGGTCGATGGTGCGGTTTCTGCAATCAATGGGGACACAAATTCACGCAGCCGTCACCACCACACGCTCACCCCTGTTAGAACAACTCCCCATCAAGAGTGTAACTATTGGTGATTTAGAAGACTTTGAACAACTGGCAATGGGATCTGATCTGCTCATTGGTAATTCTAACGTAGCAGCGATCGCCAAACGTCTTTCCATCCCTCACTATCGTCTGGGTATCCCCATTTATGACCGTTTAGGCAATGGTCATTTTACCAAAGTCGGCTATCGCGGTTCAATGGAAGTTTTGTTTGCGATCGGCAACTTATTTATAGATGCGGAAGAAGCAAGAGTCAAGAACTTTCACGAGAATTTTGTAACTGGTTATCAGTTATAGATAATAGCCAATTACCAACCCCCCATGCAGGAGTAATCAGAATGAAAATTGCCTTTACAACCAGTGACAGGATTCATATTAATTCGCACTTCGGTTCTGCTAAAGAAATTGATGTCTACGAAATTAATGCAGAAGGATATCAATTCTTAGAAACATTGAACTTTGAAGGCGACCTCAAAGAAGACGGTAACGAGGATAAAGTAGCCCCAAAATTAGCAGCATTAGCTGATTGTGCCATTGTTTATGTTGTGGCTATTGGTGGGACTGCTGCTGCTAAATTGATCAAAAAAGGTGTGACTCCTGTAAAGGCGCGATCTGAAGAAGAAAGTATCAGCGAACTCTTAAATAAATTAGTCCAAACCTTGAAAGGAAATCCTCCTCCTTGGTTGCGGAAAGCATTGCTACCAAAAACCAAAAATTTTGCTGATGAAATTGAGGATGAAGCAACAGTATGACACCAGAAAATAATTTAAATGGCACTGCTGAGAGTGTAGTTTCTACATCACCATTTTTGAAAGCATTAGTCTTACAAATTCGCGGACAAGATGCTTATGGGGTTTATCGTAGCTGGTCTGATGATTTACTTTTGAAGGGCTTTGTTGTCACTAAACAAAAGAAACGGGAAATTTCTGTGCAAGGAGAAGTTGACCCGGTAACTATAGCGCGGATTATGTCTTTTTTTAAGGCGATCGCTGCGAGAATTGAACAAGAAACAGGCTTAATTTCTCAAGTTGTTCTTGATTTAAGTCATGAGGGTTTTGGCTGGGCGTTAGTTTTTTCTGGTCGTTTGATACTGACAGTTAAAACTTTAAGAGATGCTCATCGTTTTGGTTTTGATTCTTTGGAGAAGTTGGCGGAAGAAGGCGATAGGTATGTCGAAAGAGGGGTTGATTTAGCTAATCGCTATAAAGAAGTGAGTAAGTTGTAAGAGAGGTTTTAAACGCAGAGGAGCGCTGAGGTTTACGCGGAGGAACGCAGAGTTTTACTTTCTTCTCTGCGCCTCTATGTGATACCAATTCACTAAAATTCTGAAACAGATCCAACTTCGGAAGTTCTTGTCAATCTGGGATTTTTCAATTGCGAACTGCGAATTGCAAATTGGTATAAGATGTTCAGAAATTATTCAACAGTATGCAAGTAGAAGAAACAAGTATTGAGCAAATACAAACTAAAATCAAACGCCTCAATAGTAAAGCTGGGCAAATGAAAATGGATCTGCATGATTTAGCAGAGGGTTTGCCAACAGATTACACCCAACTGATGGATGTTGCAGCCGCAACTTATGAGATTTATCGTCAGCTAGATGAACTCAAGCAAGAGCTGAAGAAATTGGAGAGTGGTAAATGACTAAGAATCTAGAAGAATTTAAAAAGCTCGTAGATGCAGAAGAATATTTTAAATTCTTTGAGCTAGATTACGATGTGAAAATTGTCAATGTTAATCGTTTGCATATTTTGAAAAAGTTCTCACAATTAATCAGTGAGATTGATACTAATTATCCAGACTTAAGTGCAGAGGAAAAGTTAAACCAATATTCATTAGCTTTGCAATCAGCTTATGAAGTATTTCTGGACTCATCACCCCAAGAACAAAAGTTATTCAAGGTGTTTAATGACAAGCCAAAAAATGTAATCACGCTGACAGAATTATCGTCTGATTAGGAGGTATAAAGTGATCAACCTAACGCCTACCGAGTTAGAACGTTATAGCCGCCAAATGATGCTTCCTAATTTTGGCGAAGCGGCTCAAAAACGTCTGAAGTCAGCGACAGTTTTAGTGACAGGTGTGGGGGGATTGGGTGGTACGGCGGCGCTTTACTTAGCAGTAGCGGGCGTTGGGCGACTAATCCTCGTCCGAGGCGGTGATTTGCGACTGGATGATATGAATCGTCAGGTGTTGATGACTGATGATTGGGTTGGTAAACCAAGGGTATTTAAGGCTAAGGAAACTCTACAAGCTATCAATCCCGATATCCAGATAGAAACAATTCACGACTATATCACCCCGGACAACGTAGATTCATTGGTACAATCGGCTGATATGGCGCTGGATTGCGCTCACAATTTTACTGAGCGTGATTTGTTAAATACGGCTTGTGTACGCTGGCGTAAGCCTATGGTGGAAGCAGCGATGGACGGGATGGAGGCTTACCTGACAACAATTGTTCCTGGTGTGACTCCTTGTTTGTCTTGTATCTTCCCCGAAAAACCAGAGTGGGATCGGCGTGGCTTTTCTGTGTTGGGCGCTGTCTCTGGGACACTAGCTTGTCTAACAGCCCTGGAAGCAATTAAGTTGATCACTGGTTTTAGTCAGCCCCTATTGTCGCAATTACTCACCATAGACTTGAATCGGATGGAATTTGCCAAGCGTCGTTTATACCGCGATCGCTCTTGTCCAGTATGCGGTAATAATGCACCTTGGCGATATGCACAATCCAATTCAATGGAAACCAGCAGTAATTGCACACATAGTTGATACAAATGCAAATCACTACAAACACCACACCTGAAAACATAATAACTATTCGCTACTAATCAGGAGATTTGATGACTGTTACTTTAACAGAAAAAGCTGAATTTCGTCTGCGAGCCTTTCTTCGAGGTTCTGCTACAGAAGCTAACGAAACCACAAAAGGTATTCGCGTCTCTGTCAAAGATGGTGGTTGCAGTGGCTATGAGTACACAATGGATGTCACCAGTCAGCCGCAATCAGATGATTTAGTAATTCAACAAGGTAGTGTGTTGGTTTACGTCGATGCGAAAAGCGCACCTTTGTTAGAAGGAATAGTCATTGATTTCGTTGAAGGGGTTGTAGAAAGTGGATTTAAATTTACTAACCCCAATGCAACTAGCACCTGCGGTTGTGGAAAATCTTTCAAAGTAGGTGACTGTTCACCCGAAGGTGTACCTTGCAGCTAAATAAAGTCTTCCTGTAAACAAAACGGATACTTGCTTCCCATCAAATGCAGTGTCCATATCCGGCTTACTTCTCGAAGACATCAGGGAGATTTAACTTCGAGAAATCAATCGATCCTATAAATCTGAGGAGAATCGGAAAATGGCTACCTATCAAGTTAGATTGATCAACAAGAAAGAAGACCTCGACACCACTATCGAAATTGATGAAGAAACCACAATTTTAGATGGTGCAGAAGAAAACGGTATTGAGTTACCTTTCTCTTGCCATTCTGGTTCTTGTTCTAGCTGTGTAGGCAAAATTGTTGAAGGTGAAGTTGATCAATCTGATCAAATTTTCTTGGATGACGAACAAATGGGTAAAGGATTCGCTTTACTTTGCGTTACCTATCCCCGTTCTAACTGCACAATCAAAACCCACCAAGAGCCATATTTAGTTTAATCAATTGCTGTAGTCGCTACCTATTTACAGCTTTTATTAGCATGGCTGAAATCAGGATGGAGGATGCTTTTCATCCTGATTTTCTATGATGATTAATTCTAAATTTCTTAATACCAATGTTTACTCCATTTACTATAACTGGCAGTTCTTTGGATTTGCTGAAAGTAGGCGATCGCGCCATAGTCAAGTTTTGCAATATTGAAGATAAAAATATTCTCAAAAAGCTTAATTCTTTGGGTTTAAACACAGGGGTCACTATCACCATAGAACAAGAATTTCCTTCTTTAATTATTCAAGTAGGAAGCATTCTTTTAGAGATAGATAAAGAACTTGCTCGCAATATCTACGTTCGTGTAATTAATAATTGATTTAAGAAGACTCTTATTTTACAGTCTTAGACTACTTTAAATCATTAAAATATTAGAAAATAAATAGAGACTTGAATATATAACATCTCTATTTAGGCAATAAAGGTGAGCCACCTAATTAGTTTTGCTTTAATCAACAGCCACTATCACATCTGAAGCTTTTATTAAGGCATAAGCCTGTTTACCTTCAGCAAGTTGTAATTTGTCTGCTGAGGATTTGGTGATAATCGAAACTATCTCTATTCCAGGAGCTAGTTCTAATGTCACTTCGGTATTAACTGTTCCAGTAACGACTTTTTTAACAGTGGTTTTCAAGAAATTACGTGCGCTAACTTCCATATTTATTAACCTTAGCTGTTTACACCTGATACCATACCAACATTTGCAGTAAATTAAATCACCCCTTTAGAATTTTTTAATTATTTCAATAGATATAAATTTAAATCCAGATACCTGACTTATTTAAGAAGTCGGGTATCTACATACAAGATAACCGTCAAAATAGCTGCTCTTGTTGTAATTTGTAAGCACAGTTAATCAATGTATATGGCGATCGTTATAAACATTCATAATTTAAACTTATCAGAGTGATAATATATAAGTAAGCTAAACTGTTGCTAGTGAACCTAGACCTCAGCAAAAAGCGATTACAGGGTTATCTCAGACATTCCTACCTTAATAACGGTCAAACTTAGAAATTGGGTAGATGGTCATATATCTTCAAGACGATACTCTCGGAAAGCTGCATAAATATTCAAACAAGAATAACCAGATTTATTAGGGTTTGCCATAAGTTCAATACTTATCATTAGGTGTGTCTAAATTGTTAGCAAAGGTGATTGTATTCCTATTCTAAAAGAGCCATTGAAGCTTGGGATTTAGTAGATGAACTGGAAGTAGAAGCCTGCTTTTATGGCTTACAAAAACCAGACAAATCTGCTAGAGAGCTATTTGCTGATAAACCAGAGCTAGTTACAGTTTAGAGTATAGTTTTACAACTCTAATCACTAGAATTTCATAGCATTTTAGTAATGGTGGGCATTGTCCACCATTACAACTGTTTTAATGTATGCCGCATCAGCAGGTAAAACAGAAGTAGTGAAGTTACTCCTACAATATCATCCTAACTTATATTTAAAAAATTTAGATGATTTTAAAGCTATAGATTTTGCTAGTAATGTAGAAGTTTTAAGGTTACTGAAAAATGCTGCAAAATGATATTTTCGGTAAAGCTTATCATGATGCAACTAAGCATTCTTACTTGTCGGTGCAGCTTGATCCAAATTATGTAGATGCTTCAACTCAACCATCTTCATTTAAAGTTTATCCAAAATTTTATCGCCGAGTGAAATTAAATCTCGATAATCCAATTCACTCTTTTATCTGGTTAACCAGTGCTGTCACCTTTGAGAAGGTATATAACAATGTCGCCTACAAACTCAGGGTAAATCCGTCAGCAGGCGCACTGTATCCCACTGAGATGTACGTACAGATTCGGGGAATGCCGGAAATAGTAGATGGGATCTATCATTTAGAAGTTGAGAATAATTGTCTAACACTCATCTATGAATTAATTGATGATGGTTTAGAGAGTTACGTTATACCAAGCAAATGTATCGCCGGATTCATTTTTTTAATTAGTTCTGTTTATTATAGGTCTAGCTGGAAATATCAACAAAGGAGCTTGAGATATTGCTTGTTGGATAGCGGACACCATTTAGGTGCTGTTGCTGCTTCAGCATATCTCCATAACCGCAATATTCAGCTACTTTTTGATTTTGATAAACTCACACTCAATACAGATTTAGGTTTTGAGAATAAAGAGTTTATTACTGGTTGTGCGATATCTGGCAAAATACACGAGAAACAGATTAGAAAATTAAGGCTGAAAGTTCCTTTTGTTTGTGGTACAGATTATTTTGAAGCTAATCAATTTGTTGAAGATAGCTATCAAACAACAGCTTGTCAAACAAGTCGCCAGCAGCAATTAGAACAGCCTAAATTTAATTTTGAGCAGGATAAATTCTACCAAACTGTCTGGAATAGACGTTCAATTAGACGTTTCCGGAAAGAGTTGATTTCGCAAGAACATTACTTATATGTCTTGCAACTACTAGAACAGCCAATCCCAACAGAAAATGGTGAGGAGATAGAACTTTACTCGGTAGTGCATCGAGTAGAGGGGATGAAATCAGGGTTATATAAAGGCGCAAATTTGATTAAAGCCGGTGACTTTAGTGAACACACTGGTTACTTGTGTGTGAATCAAGCTCTTGCCAGAGATTGTGCTGTAGTTTTCTTTTTCGTATCTGAACATACCAGTTATCAAACTGCAATGCAAATAGCTGGTTTTTTAGGACAAAGAATTTATCTGGTGAGTAATTATATAGGCATTCAATGTAGTGGAATTGGTGCTTTTTATGATGATGAAACCCAGGAATTCTTAGAAATACATAAAGATGTACTTTATGCAACGGCAATTGGAATCTGAATAGGATTGTAAAGAGAAATGAGTAATCAGAGGTATTATTTTAGCGGAGATGATTCTCATCCCATGCAGCCAAGTTCTGCTGACATTATATTAAGACAGCAATTAGAGTATTCCTTGAGTAAATACTTTTATGAAGGATGCGATCGCACCTTACAAAATCTCCTCTCTAATTGCAGATGGTATGTCACAACCCAAGCCAATGCAATGACGTTGGTAATTGAATGTCCAGATCAAGTTACCAACTGGCGGGTGTTGCAAAAACTTGTGCCAATGGGTAAATTAATTAATCAAATCGTCAGTAGCGCCAAAATTCGCGTCTGTCCCCCAGAAAGCGAAGGCGTACCTTTTGAAATGAGGGTAGATGAACTCTCTGTGTATCGAGACATGGCGTGATGAGGGAGATAAAGGGGATGAGGGAGTAAAACTAATACCTAATCCCCAGTCCCCAATCCTAATTACCAATTATTTCCACGATTTTATCAAAAACCAAATCAGCAGATTGTTGAACTATAGGACTTAATTCTAGTCCAAAATCAAGATTTGCTGCCTCAATTAAATAAACTGTCACGTCTTGAGGAAAATCATTTTGAAAGATTTTCTTTCCGGCGGCTAAAGCATGATCCCAACGAAAATCGTGTAAGTTATAACTAGGTTCTGGTAAAGCTGTCAATTCTTCACCAGGGACTTTAAATACTGCGCCAGGTTCTGAACCAGTGGAACTTGCATCAATAATTACTAATTGTTTGCTACCTCTAGCTTGAAACATTACTTCCATTCCTGCGGTTCCACAGTCATAAACTTGTACATTGGGATGAGGATTTTCCGCTAGATATTTTTGTAAGCGTTGCGCTATAATCACGCCTACAGCATCATCACTGCGATTAAAATTTCCGCAACCAATAATAGTCAACATTTTGTGATTAAGAAATTATTTATAAAATAAATCTTCCATAGGCTTTGTTATGAGCTTTAGCCTAGCAGATGATATAGCGGTATATTAGGCGCTCAAATTATCGTTCTTGTGACCAATCATATCGAAATACGCTCCTAACAAACCCTACAAAAATTCTATTTTCAATACACAAAATCTTAGATACCCGAATTTTTGGCAAAATCAGGTATCTTACCACCAGCCAAAGCTGCTATTAACTAGAACTGTACATTATACTTGTCAGCCAGTTCAGAAAGCTTCTCATACTGCTGAATAGCGGCTTCCAAAATTAATTGTTTCGCTTCTTCTGGCGTATTGCCATTTTCGGGAATTAAATACTTCACATAAAGAGCTATGAAATCAACCATAATTGCTGAACCTAGCAAACCATGACTATCAGCTTCTTGCCCTGCGATCGCTGATACTAATCCTGCTTTAATAGCATCTGGTTTTACTTTCATAAACTGGTCAATCAGTTGCCAGATATACTCATTTGGAATCAACTTTTCTAGCTTGCTTTTGTCAGGAATAAATTCTATTCCTGCTGCTCTCGACTGCTCTACAACACACCATTCTGTAAATTCTTGTAGTGCTATTTCGGGAAGTTTGGGGAGATATTTGTGTAGTTCTAAATCAGACACAAGCTTACCTATAAAGTTCAGTTTTGTTGGAGTGCATTAAGGCAAGCCTAACTTACTGTTTCTATAAGTTTTAGTGTGTTATGCTACGAGTTTTAGATAAATAGTTAAACAGTTAGATTTGCATAGATTTGGATGATAGACAAGCCAGCTAGGGCAAACTATTATCCTTTCCGAAGTGGGGACGATTACCAAAGCTATTTGGAAGTGGAAACTTTTATCACCGCCTTTGATAAGGTTAATAACCTATTAGGTACTTTCTCTGTGTTAAGTACTTCGTCCTTAGCGTTAGATAATTCGGCGTATTTTTATAGATAGGTGGACAAAACGTACTATCTACGCAGTTTTTTTAGTGAGTGTATTAGCTGTTTATGGATTGACTGGACGTGGTTTGGGCAGAATTTACGAAGTCACCTATATCCCTTTGATTGAGTTTGGGCTAGTTGGCGTGATTTACTTAGGCTTTATGCTGATTTTATGGACGATTTCCCGTCTACCTGTCAAAACATAAATATAGGGCAAAATTTTAACAGGCGATCGCTCCCAAAATCCCCCAAAGGTTAGCGACGGTCAAGGCAGGGCTAAAATAGTAATCTACGTGTAAATTGCTTGAACTATTGATTCTATGACTTCTGCTACGACTGTAAAAACTGAGTATGAAGCGATTATTGGTTTAGAAACCCATTGTCAGCTGAGTACTAACACCAAAATCTTCTCTAGTAGCTCGACAGCATTCGGGGCTGACCCTAATACTAACATTGACCCGGTGTGCATGGGTTTACCTGGTGTTTTGCCTGTACTTAATGAAAAGGTTCTAGAATACGCTGTCAAGGCAGGTTTGGCGTTGAATTGCCAAATTGCTAAATATAGTAAATTTGACCGGAAACAGTACTTTTATCCTGATTTACCGAAAAATTACCAAATTTCTCAATATGACTTGCCTATAGCTGAACATGGCTGGTTAGAAATTGAATTATTAGATGCTGATGGTAACCCAAAACGTAAGCGGATTGGGATTACCCGTCTGCACATGGAAGAGGACGCAGGAAAACTGGTACACGCGGGGAGCGATCGCATCTCTGGTTCTACCTATTCTCTGGTAGACTACAACCGTGCGGGTGTGCCATTGGTTGAAATCGTCTCGGAACCAGACATACGTTCTGGGCAAGAAGCCGCCGAATATGCCCAAGAATTACGCCGGGTTTTACGCTATCTCGGTGTCAGTGATGGCAATATGCAGGAAGGTTCTCTGCGTTGTGATGTCAATATATCTGTGCGTCCTGTAGGACAAGAGAAGTTTGGCACGAAGGTAGAAATTAAAAATATGAACTCCTTCAGCGCCATTCAAAAAGCTATTGAACACGAAATTGAACGGCAAATAGCAGCTATCGAAGCTGGTGAACGCATCATCCAAGAAACCCGGCTGTGGGAGGAAGGTTCACAACGCACCATTAGTATGCGGACTAAAGAAGGTTCTAGCGATTATCGCTATTTCCCTGAACCAGATTTAGCACCGATTGAGGTGACGGATGCACAACTCCATCAATGGCAAAGCGAATTACCAGAACTACCAGCCCAAAAACGCCATCGTTACGAAACTGAATTGGGACTGTCAGCTTATGATACACGAGTCCTGACAGAAGATGTGGTTGTATCTGAATATTTTGAAGCAGCGATCGCATCTGGTGCAAGTCCCAAAGCTGCGGCTAACTGGATTACCCAAGATATCGCCGCCTATCTCAATAAGCAAAAACTCACCATCACCGAAATTGGCTTAACTCCCGCTAACTTAGCTGATGTGATTACCCGGATTGAAACTGGCAAAATTAGCAACGCCCAAGCCAAACAAAAGTTACCAGAGTTACTCACAGGATTATCTCCTGAAAAAGCCTTTGCAGGTCAAGAACTCATCACCGACCCCAGTGTATTGGAACCCATCGTTGAGGAAGTGATAGCCGCTAACCCCAAAGAACTGGAAAAGTACCGCAATGGTAACATCAATCTTAAGGGCTTCTTTGTTGGTCAGGTGCTGAAAAAGACTAACAAACGTGCTGACCCCAAACTCACCAACGAATTGGTAGAAAAGAAACTAAATGGCTAACACCAGGCTTTTTTCAGTCATTTTTTCACAATAGTTTTACATAAACTATAAAAAATTGGGTGTCAATAATTACAGCCATGCAGTTATTATAAATGTATTATATGCACCCTAATAAACAGGAGAGTTACGTAAGTGACTCTCCTTATTTCTTGCCACTCTACAGATGTTGAATTTTGGATTATCTATCAGCATTCCTTGACTAACGACCAATGACTATTGACTATGAAATGAGCGAAATCAGTCATTTCACCACTCAATAATAAATGTTGATTAAGAGCCTATTTATAAAGTAAATATTAAGTAGGGTGTGTTACGGCGGTGAGAAGATTTGAGTATGAGCGACAGTATAAATTGCCGTAACGCACCATAATCACACGGTGCGTTACGCGTTGCTTTAATGCACCCTACAATTTAAGCTTTACTTTATAAAGTATCTCTAAGTCTGCCTTTAAATTCTCCTTCAATATATTTTTGGTTATATCCTGTTGCTACAGTCCATAAATTAGTTGTATATTTTGACTTCGTGTAACCGCGTAAAAAATTAGCAATTTCATCAGCAGATTTACCAACTTTTTCACTTTCAATTTTTTCAAGAAAACTCACTACTTTTTTTAAGTCCGTCATAAATGTAACAAAGGTATTTTAGATTATGGTGATTTTTATACAATAATCTACCCATCTTCATTGCTACTTTCCGCATTGGTGTTGAGTGAAGCAAGTCTCCCAAATAAAATCGAAGTATACCCAGTTTTATGTAAAAAACGGTGAAAAGATAAAAAGCCCAGGTTTGAAGGCTTACCCTTCTCATATAATGCTCTGATTGTCATCCTTTGAAGTAAATTACCAGCACTCACAGACAGTATGGAAATTAAAGAAATTAAAAAATCTTACAAGCCAAAAACTCAAGACAATGAAACTAAGAACTTTCAACACGTTAAAATAATCGACTGTAACCAAGCAGTGAGCAGAGTTATTTTTGAATGTTGGCACTGTAAACAAGGTTTATTAAGTGAGGTTGAAGGAGTATCTCCACAAGTTCTAGAAGTTACTTGTCCTAGTTGTGGTAGAGCAGCAATTAGGTTGATGGCTAATCAGGTACTTTCAACAACAGCCATTCCTTCACCTTGGAACTGATAAAAGCATAAGCTTTTAGAAGACAAAAACTCCTCTAGCTCGGAAAAGAGGAGTTTTTAAGTATTTTTTCAACATCTGTTTTGGGTATTATTTTTTACTACAAATACACAGGAATACAAAATCTTGTTAAGGCATTCATTCCCACAAAAATTTTACAACCAAGAATGAAAAAGTGTTTTTCTCCACTCTCCACTGCCAATTCCGCAATTACAACTTAAGAGGAAAACCCCTTTTAACCTGATTCATATTCTATGCTCTACGTATCCTGATACATATTTTACTACTTAATAAATAAGGTTACTTCTGTATATATCATATTTTGTAAGTTTATCTATTAGATAAACTTATCCATTTTTCTGAAAAATTGTCCTTATTCCATGATCCCTATAGGTATTTCAGGTAAAACAATGGTGTACAACGGGAATAGCAAATGAGCAAGGAGACTAAATTATTGTTTGTCTACTTCTTAAAGTTAAGGAAAGCTTATGCTGTCATAATCCTAATTTATTAAATAACCCAGCATTATATATTGATAAAAGCTAAAATTATTAAAGATGTATAAGCTTTTATCTATGCAAGCAATTTAATATTCTTTTAATAATAACAATTACAAATTTACAAACTTGAATCAAAAGGCTGTAAGCTATTGTCAGTGAATATCAATAACTACCCATAAAAAACTACTGCTTAAATAAGTCCTAATCGGACTTTTTTTGATCTATCTCCAGCAAGAGCTTTTTTTGTTGGATATTCGCACTATAGCGAGTCGCCTATAGCTAGTAGCCATCACCTCCGAGAACGCCAGAAATTTATTCTTTCTTGGCTAAAGTTTCTATGCCTATGAAATCAAACCTTTTTAAAAGCGACTCAAATTGTTCTTTATTTTCCAACTTCTTTTATTGCTTTAGCCAAAATGTCCTTAACTAATACTATCAATTTTAATAATCTGCGAGGCGATCTATTCGGTGGTCTAACTGCCGCAATTGTATCTTTGCCTCTAGCTTTGGCATTTGGTGTTGCTTCTGGTGCTGGGCCTGTAGCTGGTCTGTATGGCGCGGTTTGCGTTGGTTTTTTTGCGGCATTATTTGGGGGAACGCCAACCTTAATTTCTGAACCAACCGGGCCGATGACTGTTGTCATGACTGCAATTGTCAGTTCCATGACTGCAAGTAATCCAGAAAACGGTTTAGCAATGGCGTTTACCGTAGTCATGTTAGCCGGATTATTTCAAATTTTCTTTGGGGTATTTAAGTTAGGTAAATATATTACTTTGATGCCCTACAGTGTGATTTCCGGCTTTATGTCGGGAATTGGGGTGATTTTGATCATTTTACAAATTGCACCTTTTGTTGGGCAACCCAATCCTAAAGGGGGCGTGCTGGGAATCGTGCAGAACTTACCAGATTTATTGACAAAAATAAATCCGGCAGAAACAATTTTGGGTGCGTTGACGTTGGCAATTATTTTCTTAATGCCAAGCAAAATTAAGCGTTATGCGCCCCCTCAATTGGTAGCACTAATTGTAGTTACGTTAGTTTCTCTATTTTTCTTTGGCAACGTTGAGATTAGACGAATTGGCGAAATCCCAATGGGGCTACCCCAATTACGATTACCTACATTTACGCCATCACAAGTCACAGTCATGCTTGTTGATGGTGCAATGTTGGGACTTCTGGGATGTATCGATACTTTGTTAACTGCGGTAATAGCGGATAGTTTGACTCGTACCGAACACAAATCTGATAAAGAATTGATTGGTCAAGGTATTGCTAACGTGGTATCTGGTTTGTGTGGTGGGTTACCAGGTGCAGGTGCGACAATGGGAACAGTGGTTAACATCCAGACTGGTGCAAGAACAGCTCTATCTGGTATTACTCGCGCCTTAATTTTGTTAGTTGTAGTTTTGTGGGCTGCGAATATAACTGAAACTATCCCGATGGCTGTGTTGGCTGGGATTGCCCTAAAGGTGGGAATTGACATTCTGGATTGGAGCTTCTTAAAACGCGCTCATAAGGTATCCCTCAAGGGTACAATCATCATGTACGGCGTATTATTTTTAACCGTATTTGTTGATTTGATTGTTGCCGTCGGCGTGGGCGTGTTCATTGCGAATATCTTGACTATCGAGCGTCTTTCCGAATTACAAGCCCAAGAAGTGAAGACAATTAGTGATACTGATGATGCAATTGTCTTAACTGATGAAGAAAAGGGATTACTCGATCAAGCCAATGGACGCATTCTGCTATTTTACCTGAGTGGACCGATGATCTTTGGGGTATCTAAAGCGATCGCCCGCGAACATACAGCAATGGCAGACTCCGATGTGCTGATTGTAGACTTGAGCGATGTACCTATGTTGGGTGTAACTGCTTCCCTAGCAATTGAAAATGCCATTAAAGACGCTAGTGAACAAGGTCGTCAAGTGTTAATTGTTGGTGCAACAGGTAAAGTCAAACGACGCTTAGAGAAGTTTGGCATCATGAGGTTTGTACCTCCACATTATATGTTTGTCGATCGTGTAGAAGCTCTTAAGCAAGCTGTTGTCTTAGTGAAGGCTCAGGAAACTGGGGTGAATGCTTTTACTAGTCAAGGTCATGACCCTGATACTTACGCCTATCCCAACTAACTAAAGGGACTTTAACAATTCAAAATTAAAGACAGTGAAATGTAGGGTGCGTCAGTGCCATAAAACCTAGCCGTACTAAGAAAATATTTCTACTGACGCACCCTACTAACCGTCAATTTGGAACAATTTATTTTTTGGTCTTCCCAAAATAGGTTGAAATTTGACCGATTTTAATCCGTAATTCATCATCTAATTACGAATTGCGTATTATCGTAAATAAATTCAAACAATCATCAGCAAAATAGACGAACAACATGATATTTGCACAACCAATAATTAATTCGATTACATGGGTAAATTCCCTAGCTTTAACCTTACAATCCCCCTTGTTGGCAACAACAAACGAGGCAGAAAACGCACCCATTGTCTTGACTGGCGTACTACTAAGTTTAGTATTCATTTATTTAGCTAGTAAGATTGGCGGTGAATTATCTCGGATGCTGGATTTACCTCCAGTTTTGGGCGAATTAGTTGCTGGTGTAGTAGTTGGTGCTTCCGCCTTACATCTGGTTGTGTTTCCTGAAAGCGGTGCAGTTGCAAGCGACTCCGTTGTCATGACCATCCTGCAATTTATTAACAATCTCAGTCCAGATGCAGTCACATCAATTTTCCAAAGCCAGAGTGAAGCGGTTTCTATTCTGGCTGAATTGGGTGTCATCATTCTGTTATTTGAGATTGGTCTGGAATCGGACTTAAAAGAATTACAGAAAGTTGGTTATCAAGCCACAATCGTTGCGTGTGTGGGGGTAGCAGTTCCTTTTACTGCTGGTACTGTAGGTTTGATTTATTTATTTCACGCTCCCGTCATTCCCGCGATTTTCGCAGGTGCAGCACTGACAGCTACTAGCATTGGCATTACCTCTAAAGTCCTGTCAGAATTGGGACAGCTAAAATCTAGAGAAGGACAAATTATTGTCGGCGCAGCTGTCATTGATGACATTTTAGGAATTATTGTCTTGGCTGTGGTGGCAAGTTTGGCAAAAACTGGCGAAGTTGATATTTTCAACGTGATTTATTTGATTATCAGCGCCACTGTTTTTCTGATTGGCTCGATTCTTCTGGGTAAATATTTCAATCAAAGTTTTGTTGCTATTGCCAACAAATTGCAAACCAGAGGTAACTTAATTATCCCAGCATTTATCTTTGCATTCTTCATGGCCTTCTTGGGTAATGCCATTCATTTAGAAGCCATTTTAGGAGCTTTTGCGGCTGGTTTAGTTTTGGATGAAACTGATAAGCGTAAAGAACTAGATGAGCAAGTTAAACCCATTGCTGATATCTTAGTGCCAATTTTCTTTGTCACCGTTGGAACTAAGGTTGATTTAAGTGTACTGAATCCCGTGGTTCCAGAAAATAGAGAGGGTTTGATTATTGCCACTTTCTTAATTGTGGTAGCGATTATCGGTAAAATTGTCACTGGTTGGGCTGTTTTTGGTCAACCGGGAATTAACCGCTTGGCAGTTGGTATAGGCATGATTCCCAGAGGTGAAGTTGGGTTAGTATTTGCTGGTATTGGTTCTGCTAGTGGTGCTTTAGATAAACCGTTGCAAGCAGCAATCATTATTATGGTGATTTTGACAACATTTTTAGCACCACCTTTGTTACGTTTCGCGTTTAAACAATCTGAAGAAATCAAAGAATTAGAAAAAGCTGATTTGCTTGGATAATTTTGATGGTATTTAGTAATAGGTAATGGGTAATTTTTTTATTTCCTCATTACCTATTTTCGTTTTCTTGCCATTTGGGGTTGATAAGACTTGTTAAAATATGGTCTTCCCATTTACCGTTAATTAATAAATAATCTCTGGCATAACCTTCAACAACAAAGCCTAATCTCCTCAGTACGTTACCACTGCGTTGATTATGTGGCATATAATTTGCCATGACGCGATGAAAATTTAACTCTTGAAATACATAATCAATTGCTGCTTGTAAAGCCTCTGTCATATAGCCTTTACCTTGTTCAGCCTCTGCCAAGCTATATCCTACATAGCAAAAATGGGCAGCACCTTTGATAAAATTATTAAAATTGATCGTACCAATAATTTTAGTTGGTTTTTTTTTCGGGAAGATAAACAGCTTTAAAGATTGGTCGTGGATAAATTCTAGAAAATTATTTTCTATTTGATAATGCCAATATTCTGCTGTAAAGAAATGGTCTACCCAAGTAGGATAAAATGGTGTGAGGTAATCTTGATTATCAAGAAAGTATTTGATAATTTCCGGTATATCTTCTTGAATACCTACACGTAATAATAGGCGATCGCTTGTGATTATCGGCAGTTCTGACTTCATAACCTAGATGGGCAAATACAATATCTTCATCTATGTTACTTAGTAGCGATCGCTTTCTGGTACATATTATCGGGTACAATAGCGTAACTCACCACCCACTGCGGGGTAATCGAAAGTTTGGTTGTATGGACTTGTAAGCTTCTATGTTGTTTGATTGCAGCCAACCTAAAAATTTTTCCGTGCTGGTAAGATACTTTATACCAACTCCCTGCAATATTTCCTTGATTTCTTTTGTACCAAAGTCTTTAGAGTTTGCAGTTAATAAAATCTTCTTCTCATCTGGAGATGTGTTCTGATGAGTTCGAGCATGATCAAGAATACAATGCAAAATTAGGTTATCTGTTTGATCAGTGATAAGTATTTGTTGAAGACTTGCGCTTAGTATATCTGGTTTTAATTTTATTAACTCTACATTCTTACTAGCCCATTCAAGAACTTGAAAAAGGCGATTGTTTATTTCATTCAATCGTGCTTTATTTTTAATTTTGGCTTGTTCAAGGTATTTTTGAATTTCTTGGGAATATGGGGAGTTTTTATCCCCTTTGAGTTTATTTCTTTCAAAATCTAAATTATCTTGAAATCGATTGCTTATGCTAATTTCAGCATTTAGTACAGAAAGAGATTCCATACAACACACTGAAGGAGTCACAATTTTAATCAGTGTATTTCTATCTGGCGATATGTTAGTGACTAATTTTTCAGAATCCTCATCTTGGCTTTTAGCAAAACCAATAAAAAAATTAGTTTCGATATAAAGCGTTATCACTGAAATTACTGCCCTTTACTGTAGCGCATCTGCAAGCTTTTCCACGAAACCGATCTGCGTTAATTCTTGTGATTTAGGTGGATTATCAGTTTTCCAGTGTTCAGCTAAATCTCTTAACCATCCCTCAACTAATGTTTCCAGATAATACTCAAAAATTCTCTTATTACTAAATTCTGAATCGTACTCAGACATAACTTCATTAGTTGGAAAGGTATAGATATCCTTGAGTATTTTCCCATCCCATTCAAAAATATTAATTTCTTTACGGGTAGCAGTCATAGCATAAGGCACTATAACTCCATTATGCTCATACTCAAATTCGAGAATTTCTGCCAATTTAGATTTAATATCTTCTTGAATGTCTCTGGCTCTAATTTTTGATACTAAAAGTTTTTGCCCATTTTTATCCCAGGCTGTAATGTCTGATATCTCTATTGTTTCGTCACGGAGTTTTTCAACATCCATTTTTATGCTCCTTGTGACATTCGTCATATTAATAATAAGTCAATTATAATCTGAAGATAATGCTTGCATCATTTCATGTTTGGTTTAGGGTATGAGCATTTTAAGGGACTTCGGCAATTCTTTTTTTTTCCTGTAGTCAGCAACTACTCACTAAATAATGTGAATCTTACTCGCCGCTATTGTTGCTTTCTCCCTAGCTGCTTGCACATTCTCGGCTTTGGCTAAAGCTACACCCATGCGGCGATAAGGGTGTGCTGTAGGTTTACCAAATAATCTAATATCTACATCTGGTTCGGCTAAAGCTTCGGCGACACCTGTAAACATGGGTGCATCTAATTTTTCTGAGGCTAAAATTACGGCACTGGCTGATGATCCCAACTGTTCTATCTTGGGAATGGGTAAGCCTAAAATTGCTCGCAGATGTAACTCAAATTCGTTCAAGTTTTGTGAAATTAATGTTACCATTCCCGTGTCGTGGGGACGGGGTGAAAGTTCAGAAAAAATGACTTCATCTTTGGTGATAAAAAATTCTACACCAAATATACCTGCTCCGCCTAAAGCATCGGTGACTTTTTGAGCTATGGCTTGTGCTGCTAATATCTTATCTTCACTGATGTCGGCTGGTTGCCAAGATTCTTGATAATCGCCTCTTTCTTGGCGGTGTCCGATGGGTGAACAGAAAATTGTAGGACTATTCCATTGTTTAATGGTGAGGAGGGTGATTTCAATTTCAAAGTTGATAAATTCTTCGACTATGACTTTTTGACTATCACCACGAGAATTAGCGATCGCATAATTCCAAGCTTTCTCTACTTCCTCTTTTGAGGCTACCACTGATTGTCCTTTACCTGAGGACGACATTACTGGTTTGACTACATTGGGAAAGCCTATCTGATCAGAAACAGCAATCAATTCTTCTAATGTGACCGCATACCCATATTTCGCTGTTCTAATACCTAATTCTTCATGGGCTAATTCCCGGATGCGATCGCGGTTCATCGTGTAATTTGTAGCCGCAGCCGTCGGAATTACAGTGATACCTCGCTGCTCAAATTCCTGCAATTTCTCAGTTCTAATTGCTTCTATTTCTGGTATAATAAAGTCTGGTTCATGCTTAGTCACAACGGCTTCTAAATCATCAGCACTAAGCATCGATATAACTTCAGAGCGATCGGCAACCTGCATAGCTGGGGCGTTGGCATAGCGGTCAACGGCTATCACATAATTCCCAAGACGTTGAGCCGCAATGACAAATTCTTTGCCCAATTCCCCTGATCCCAATAACATTAGTTTTTGGGGTAACTTCATCGCCTTACTCATGCACCTTTCCCAGATAATTAAAATTCAGCAATCTGCTCACTATGCTGCATTTTAATTATCATCTACCAAATAGTTAAACTTAGCTCCACGCAGTTGTAAATCTTTACGTTGCTGTTGAGTTAAACCATTACCAATGCCTAATTGGCACTCATCAACGAGGGTGTCTAACCAAACAGTTCCATTCAGAGTTGCGCCTCTTAAATCTGCTTTTCTCAAGTCAGCTTTAGTGAAATTCACAAATATGAGGTCAGCATTTAATAGACTGCTTCCTTGCAAATTTGCTTCTGATAAATTCCCGCGAATCAAACTTACTTCATCTAAATTTAATTCAGATAAATTAGCGCCAGATAAATTGGGAAATTTCATCTGTCCAGGATTTTGGAGAAATCGCATCACACAATCAATGTTTTCGTCATTCAGACGGATTTTAGATAAGAATTTGAAACGACCTATACCTAATTCTTGGAGAATTTGCAGGCGTTGTACTGGACTCTGTTCTAAAAAATGAATGGACTGAGAGCGGAGGTCTTGAGTATGAGGATTGATCATGATCATTGTTTGGCACTATATCTAACTATTGGATGCACGGCTAAAGTTATCAATAGCCCGATGAAAAGCACTAACCTGAAAACCTAGTCAAACTTCCACTCAGACAAAGAGTAACATCTGATGGTAAATAGTAAGGCAAACTTTTGGTAAACTCAGTTGCAGAATTCTTAAAGAATTGGTTTGTGTTGGCAAACTGAGCATCAGTTAATGCCCAGTTTGGTGGTAAATTCTGCTTTAGCGCTATCATTTTGCCCTCACCCATTCTCGGAAGACTCTATCTCAGCTAATTCTAACCAGCGCTCAGTTGCTGCATCAATTGCTTTTTTGAGCGCTTCTATTTGTTCGTAGAGTTTTTGTACTTGGGTATAATTACCAGGAGAGACATGAGCTAGTGCTTGCTCGGTTTGGGCTTTTTCGTCCTCTATTTGAGCGATTTTGCCTTCTAGCTGTTCAAATTCCCGCTTTTCCCAATTAGATAGTCTACGCCGCTTTTTAGTTTCTACATCTTTAGTTTGCGATGTAACTTTTGTTTCTGGGGAATTTTTTGTCTTTTCTTTAGTGTTGGCTGTTGTTTGTTCTGCTTCTTCGGCTTTCCTGTAGTCTAGATAAACGGAGTAATTACCTGGATATTGCCGTAGGTTGCCACCTTCTTCTAGAGCAAATATTGTATCAACAGTGCGGTCTAAAAAGTAGCGATCGTGGGAAACTACGATGACACATCCGCTAAAATCCTCTAAATAGTCTTCCAATACTGCCAATGTTTGCACATCTAAATCGTTTGTCGGTTCATCCAAAATCAAGACGTTGGGCGCACTGATGAGGATACGCAGCAGGAACAGTCGGCGTTTTTCTCCACCAGATAGTTTATGGATTGGTGCATACTGCTGATTCCCTGGAAACAGAAAACGCTCTAACATTTGGGAAGCAGTAATTTTTGTGCCATCGGCTATTTGAACAAATTCCCCCTCTTCTTTAATGTAGTCAATCACGCGCTGATTTTCATCTAAAGCTGTGAGTAATTCTTCCGAATGTTGGTCAAAATAACCGATGTGAATAGTGGAACCAATATCTACACTACCGGAATCTGGTTCTACACGTCCCGTAATAATATTCATTAAGGTGGACTTTCCTGCACCATTTCCACCAATGATCCCGATACGGTCTTCTGGACTAAATTCGTAGGTAAAATCTTTAATTAAGGTGCGATCATTATAGGCTTTAGCAATGTTATTTAAGTCAATAACTTTCTTGCCAATGCGGCGGCTAACTGTGGAGATGTCAACTTTACCCTGAGCTTGTTTAAACTCAGTTTCTCGCATGGCGTGGACGCGCTGAATTCTGGCTTTTTGTTTGGTGCTTCTGGCTTTGGGACCACGTTTAAGCCATTCTAATTCTCGCCGTAATACACCTTGATGTTTGCGTTGAGTGCTGATTGCTGATTCTTCGGCTAAGGCTTTCTTTTCCAGGTAATATGAGTAGTTACCTGCATAGCTGTAAATATCACCCCGGTCAATTTCGATGATGCGGTTGGTGACTTTATCTAAAAAGTAGCGATCGTGTGTGATGAGAAATAATGCGCCGCGAAAGCGGTTAAGATAGCTTTGTAACCATTCAACGGACAGAGCATCGAGATGGTTTGTTGGCTCATCCATGAGTAAAACATCTGGTTCAGAAAGTAAAGCAGTTGCTAAAGCAATACGTTTACGATAGCCACCAGATAAACTGCTTATTGGTGCATCAAAATCAGTAATTCCTAATTTGCTAAGGATGATTTTGGCATTGGTTTCTAATTCCCAAGCACCAGTCGCATCCATACGCTGCATGACAGAAGAAAGGCGAGACATTAATTGGCTATCTTCTGGGTAATGAGTTAGTTTATCAGAAAGTTCTTCATACTCACGGACTAAAGCCATTTGTTCGCCACTGTCAGCGAAAATCTGTTCTAAAACTGTATGGTTTTCATCTAAATCTGGCTGTTGGGGTAAGTAGATGATTTTAGAACCGGAAGTGCATAAAATTTGACCACTGTCTACTGGTTCTATGCCGGCAATCATTTTTAATAAGGTGGATTTGCCAGAACCATTTGTACCGATTAAACCAACTTTATCGGTAACATCTAAACTAAAGCTCGCATCTTTTAAAATTTCTTTGATTCCAAAATCTTTTTTAACTGATTGTAATGTGATGATGCTCATAGCAATTTTAAAAGATACAGTTTAATTTACTGTTGATTGGCTGATTATGTAAAGTATAAATTTTGATGGAAAGCTGACACAGAGCAGCATATTAAGATATACAAGAGAGATTATGACTCTTGACAAGTAATATTTTAGGGGGAAGAGGTACGTTTACTTAGTGTAGCGTACCTCAGATTATTGCTTGACTTTAAACAAATAAGTCGAGGGGTAGATGTCCATACATTTCGTTGATTCCTCCTTCATAGTAAGATTGGCAAGATACTAGGACACCGCGATGATGTCCGGCGTAGGAATCGAGGTAACACAAGCCGTTTTTGCCATTTAGTTTGATATATACTGGGCCTTCAACTACAGGCAAATCAATAGGAACTTCATAACCTAAAGCATGGGAATAAGTTCTCATGGCGAGTAATCCTTCCTCGGCTGTATCAGCACAAATTCCTAATATTTGATAATCAGAAAGTTTGGTGATAAAAATCAATGCCCGACGAATTGATTCCTTTTCTGAGGGCTTGAGAATCGGGGCGATATCTAAACAGTTGAATTTGTTGAGGATTTTTTTCGCGTCGGCGGTGGTAAGATTGGGATGGTTGGGCATTGACATAAACTAGTTTAATGATGTTTTGCGGTTGTGTTTGTGTGTGATTAGGCAAATTAGTTTAAATTTTGGGTGTTTCCTAGATTAAAAATGAAAGGTACACTACCTTGTGATTCTCCACCCATAACTAGTACTTTTGGCATTTGAGCGCCACCAGTTTTCCACGCTTCGATTGCTTCTTTTTGCAGTACTAACTGTCCACCTTGGGCTTTGAGAGTTTCTGCTAAAAGTCTTTGGGCTTCTGCTTTACCTTTGGCACGATTAATTTCTGCTTGCGCTTCTTGTTCGGCTTCTCGCGCTACATAGACTGCTCTTTGGGCGCGTTGTTCAGCAATTTGTTTTTCTTCTACGGCTCTGGCAAATTCCGGCGAGAATGTCAAGTCAACTACGCTAGTATCTAATACTATTATTCCATATTTATCCAGGCGATCGCCTAGAGCATTGTCAAAGTCTTCTTTTAACTCACTCCGTTTGGTAATTGCCTCTTCCACTGTTCTTCTGGCTGCGGCAATTTTAAATGCTTCTTGTGTTTGGGGAGCGATAATTTTTGAGACAATATTTTCTAAGGTTCCTTGCTTTCTTCTCACATCCACTACTTGAATGGGATCAAGACGAAAGTTAATCGCAAATCTAGCAGATAAATTTTGCAAATCCTTGGTGGAACTTTCTGCTGGTACTTCAAATTTCTGTACCGTCAAATCATAAACATCCATCACCGAGATGAAAGGCGGTTTCAAGTGAATACCCTCCAGTAACGCACCATCCCTAGCTTTACCTAAGATACTCAACACTCCTGCTTGCCCTGGGTTGATAATAACAAAGGAATTTAACCCGACAATCACAATTATTGCCAAGAAAATTCCTAAAACAGTAGTTTGCCAGTTTCCCAATTGCTGATCTTTCAAGCTAGTTTCTCCTTGTGAGTAGTGAGTACTGAGCGCTGAGTAGTAAGTACTGAGTCAGAAGTTAAGTCTCCCTCATCTCCCACCCTGCGGGTTCGCGGTAGCGTCTGTGTTCGCGTAGTGTCCCGTAGGGAAGGAGAAGGTAAAGCTTATATCCCTCATTCTCTCATCCCCTCATCCTTGACTCTGTGGTAATATCAGTTGCACACAACTTTCAACATCTGTTGCCATAGCATCTAAATATTAGCGGGAGTTCAAATATATCTTTGGGCAATTTTGAATTGTGGTGCTGCTCAAAGCCATCACTAGGATACTAGAGTCATTTTTTGAGTATTGTTGTCATCTTGTTATGGCGTAACCTGGCACAGAATATCCAGCATAGCTTACCTTTGGACGCATATAGTCACCTAGAGGAGTGGGAATTAGCATATTATTTTGAGGAATGCAGCATAGGTAGTTTCATATCCATCCTCAGTGATGATGTTAACTAACTAGGACGTTTTTCGGACGTGGAAGCAAACAGTATGATCCAGCTAGTCACGACTATTGTAGTTGTTGGTGGTGCATTCTTTGTTTTGGCTCCTGCTTTCCTTGAATGCCTATTTTAGCAACATTGGCTGGAAAATAGAGGTTAGAGTTTAGAGGCTTCAGGAGTGGATTATGATCTTTAGTAATACCCAACCGGAATCAAGTAATAACAAGTGGCGCAGTCAGTTGGATAGATTTGTCAAAGAACACCAACCAGAATTGGCAGCGTTATCATGGGCTTTATGGTTAGAAAATGGTGATAGTCAAGGTAGTATTGGCATCGATTTACAACCTACACCACGTTTTGTTTATTGTCCTCAAGAAGCGGTAGAAAAATTAAATAGTAATGTGGAAAATCGGCTTCAGGAACTTTTGGGAATTATTGAACATAATCAACCAGAAGTAGAAGTATTGATGATTGGTATTGGTAAGGGTGAAATTAAGTTAATTCAGTTTGCACCAGAGCCAGCGCCGCCAGTTTGTTTTGAGCAAGTTGGTAAAGATGTTAATGAATTGTTAGAAGTGTTGGAACAGCGCATGAGTGAGCAGATCAGTCTTGCTTAGGTGAATTAAAGCAGGGTACGTCAGTCCTAGATATTGGGAGTGAAGCAGTTTGATTAACGTGCGCCTCCCTGGAAGACTTACACTGTATTAGGAAGTCCAAGAAAAAATCATCCAATTTTGAGAATGAACTCAAACACAAGCAAGATGTGAGTGTTTTGTATCTAAATTAATTTTGTTTGCATAGATCCCAACTGAAAAAGGAGATTACAAACAATGATTGAACAGCAATTTTCTGGGGAAACCACAGTCATATTTGAGCAGTTGTGGAATATTACCAAAGAACTCCGCCAGAAACTAGACGCACGTTTTGAGTTACAACCAGATCAGTCTACCAAAGATTTACAAAGTTATTCTGCTCAGGTAGGAGCAGCCCACGGTTCACTGAATACTTTCTCTGGTGCAGAAATTGATTGGCTAGTGCATTCATGGTTGCGCGAACCCAACTCAGGTTTTTGCAATATGCACTTAACTATTTGGTTGGATTCACACATTCGTGTTCCCCATTTAGCTTTTGCCTTTGCTACCGTACCACACTTATTCTTCTACATGGATTATATTGCACGTAGCGATTTATTCACCGATTTAGATTATTTAGACCGTTACTACGCACCTGCAAACGACCGATATTTAGCATTTGCCAATGACGATCGCTTCCAGCAATATATCAGCAAAACTCTCTACATTCGTCAGGTACAATCTCAGACAAGCCTTTGTTATACTAGCCCAGTCACAGATGAAACCATTGCGGCTCTAAGTTCAGTAGCTCATGAGATGATAGATCGTTGGTTGGGTTGGGTAGATGAAGCAGAACCTGTACCAGAATCAGAACGCACTGCTTTAGCAGAACGTGATTTAATTGTCCGTCGAGCGATCGCCGAACGCGACCCAGATAATAAAATTGCAGTACGGCTATTCGGCGAACAGATGACAGATAAATTAGTGCGATCGCTTTGGGGAGGCGACAGAATAAAATAATTCGTAATTCTTAATTTTACTTTTCCCCACTCCCTATTTACAAAAGCATGGCAGATAACTCTAGTAATCTCAACTCATTTCGAGCTTTGGCGCTGCAAGTTACCTGTCATGCAGTGAATCAAGCAAGCGATCGCCAAGAAGCTGGATTGATGATGCACAATACTATTAACCGCTTGGCACAACAAATCGCTGCGAGTATTGCTTTCATTGGTTTTGACTGTCGCTTAATTGTCCTACCAGAATATTTCCTGACAGGTTTCCCGATGGGAGAACCCTTGCAATTATGGGCGGATAAAGCCTGTTTGGAAATTGACGGTGCTGAATACGAAGCATTGGGGAAAATTGCCCAGAAACATCAAATATTTTTGGCTGGTAACGCCTACGAACTTGACCCCAACTTTCCCCAACTTTACTTTCAAACCTGCTTTGTTATTGACCCATCGGGATCAGTAATTTTACGTTATCGAAGGTTAAATTCTTTATTTGCTCCCACACCCCATGATGTCTGGGATAAATACCTTGATTGTTACGGCTTAGAGGGTGTGTTTCCCGTGGCTAAAACTGCCATTGGTAACTTAGCAGCTTTAGCATCAGAAGAAATTTTATACCCAGAAGTGGCGAGATGTTTAGCAATGCGAGGAGCAGAAATTTTCCTCCACTCCACCTCTGAAGTGTATAGCCAAAACCTCACCCCCAAAGATGCAGCCAAAATTACTCGCGCCGTCGAGAATATGGCTTATGTGGTTTCAGCTAATACCGCAGGTCTAGCTAATAGCCCCATTCCCATTGCTTCCGTTGATGGCGGCTCAAAAATCATTGACCATCGGGGCATAATTTTAGCAGAGACTGGTGCAGGCGAGAGTATGGCAGCCTTTGCCGAAATAGACCTAGCCGCATTAAGACGCGATCGCCAAAGACCAGGGTTATATAATTTACTATCTCGTCAAAGATTTGAGATGTATGCTCAAAGCTATAGTCAGTCACAATTTTACCCAGCCAATACTATGCTGGATCAGGAAGTAGACCGCAAACATTTTATACAAACACAACAACAAACCATTAAACGCCTAACTGAGTTAGGAATTATTTGATGGTTGACCAATGACTCATGACTATTGACAAATGACCAAAACAATAGAAGTTCGTAACCCACGGACTGGAAAATTTGATTATGTGATTATACCGCCACCGCCGAGGTTGCTGGCACAGCAATGTAACCGGGCGCGGCGGGCGCAATCTCGTTGGCAACAATTGGGCGTAGAAGGCAGAATTAGCGCCTTACAGCAATGGAAACAAGGCATACTATCTAGGCGAGAACAGCTAACAGATGCGTTGGTGAATGATACGGGCAGATTATCTACAACTGTATTAGAAATTGATTCGTTCCTGGCCAGCATCGATCGCTGGTGTGGTTTAGCGCCAGAATTACTGCAAGAATCTGCCAAAAATACCAGTATTCCGTTTATCGCCTTACAACAAGCATCTGTTCCCTACTCCTTAGTTGGTGTCATCAGTCCGTGGAATTTTCCCTTGTTACTATCGATGATTGATACAATTCCGGCATTGCTGGCGGGTTGTGCGGTAGTTGTCAAACCCAGTGAAATTGCACCCCGGTTTGTAGCACCACTGTTGATAGCACTAAATACAGTTCCTGACTTACGAGATATCTTAATTTTTGTGGAGGGAGCCGGGGAAACTGGGGCTGCATTGATTGATTGTGTAGATTTGGTATGTTTTACAGGTAGTGTCGCCACTGGACGAGAAGTAGCAGAAGTTGCAGCCAGACGCTTTATTCCAGCTTATCTGGAATTGGGAGGCAAAGATCCGGCGATCGTTTTAGAATCAGCCGATTTAGACTTAGCAACCTCAGCTATTTTATGGGGCGCAGTCGTCAATACAGGACAGTCTTGTTTATCTATTGAACGAATTTACGTCGCTGAATCTATATTTGAAGAGTTTTATCATCAACTAATAGCCAAAGCCCATCGTCTACAACTAGCTTACCCCTCAGTTGAAGATGGAGCGATCGGCCCCATCATTGCCGAAAGACAAGCGGGAATTATTAACAATCATATTTTAGAGGCAGTGGAGAAAGGAGCAGTAATTCACTGCGGCGGTAAAGTTGAGGAATTAGGCGGCGGTTGGTGGTGTCGTCCCACAGTGCTAACTCAAGTCAACCATTCCATGAAGGTGATGACCGAAGAGACTTTCGGCCCCATTATGCCAGTAATGCCCTTTCCCACCGTTGAGGAAGCGATATATTTAGCCAACGACTCAATTTATGGACTTAGTGCGGCGGTATTTGCTGGATCAGAAGATGAAGCCTTAACAGTAGCCCGCCAATTAAATGTAGGTGCTATTAGTATTAATGATGCTGCCCTCACCGCCATTATGCAGGAGGGAGAGAAAAATGCCTTCAAATTTTCTGGCATGGGTGGTTCGCGCATGGGTGCAGCAGGTTTGAAGCGGTTCCTGCGAAAACAGGCATTTTTGATTAAAACCAACTCTGCCAGGAACCCTTGGTGGTTTGATGTCCATTAAATAAATAATGTCCAAATTAAAGAATTATTGTCATATTTACTTTAAACAGTAGAAGTCGCTGAAAGTCTTAATTGATAAGGCTTTAGGTAATTTTTCTATCAAAGCACTCAATCAAATAAATTTAAAGTAAATGGTGTCATAAATGCCGTAAGCTTTTAAGTTAAATGATGACATATTTTTTTAGAAAAGCTTATGCTCATAACGCTCATCAGCAAAGCATTTTCAGCTTTATATGCCGAGGTTGAATAACTTTTAGTACCCGAAGGCAATGACTTGACTTTCAAGACATCGCCACAAACAGAAATAATTTAAAATTAAAGCTGATTGAGGAATTTCTTAACCTCCAGGTACTCCTCAGTTTCAGTTTTTCCTTGCTGCCGATAGAGAGTCGCAGCCGTGTTAAAATCCACTATCGTTTTGTGCTTATTATGAAAATCAGCATAGCACTTGCCCCGATGGTAATAAGCATCAGCATGATCTGGATTAAACTGAATCACTAGATTCAAGATTAAGATCGCGTCTGAAAAATTTTTTTCTTCTGCTGCGGGAAAGTTTTCTTCGTCCTTAATCCTTTGTAGTGCTTGCTCATATAACTTTTGAGTACCTTTTTCTGGTTCCCACACATAATTTTGACAAGTTTCCCAAGCTTGTCTCTCTACTTCAGTTTGAGGATTCTTGAGAACAGGATGGTAGCGGAGGCGATCGCATCCTACTTGCAACCAATATACCCAATCAACTGGCCACAAACGCACTGTGCCATCCACACCGCTACTGACAACCTGCTTTCCAGTTGGATCAAAATCTACAGATGTAACACGAAATTTGTGACCAATAAACGGTGAACCAACAGCATTCCCCTGTTGATCCCAAAGTCTAACAGTGCCATCAACACTACCACTAATTATTAGTGTGCCATCAGGACTAAAAGCTACGCAAGTAACACTGTCTTCATGACCAGTGAAGGGATTACCGATAATGTTACCTTCTAAATCCCAAAGTTTCAGTACACCAGCAAAACCACGACCACTGAGAGGATCATTATTGATACTACTTATGATGTATTTTCCATCTGGACTAAAGGCTAGACAATCAACCCAACAACCATCAACTCTAGAAGGTTGAATGATAGATTGACCATTAATGTTCCATAGTCCAAGACTACCATCAGAACTTCCACTGGCAAGCATTGCTCCATCAGGACTAAAGGCGATAGAAGTAATCCGTGACTGATGTCCATTAAATAATTCTTTAAAACTGACAATAATTATTTAATGTACAAATGGAGAATAGGAGACTCGAACCCCTGACCTCTGCGGTGCGATCGCAGCACTCTACCAACTGAGCTAATTCCCCTTGTGAATGCAGAGTTATACACCCTGATACACTTATCATATTTTAACACTCAGGTACACTAGGTTTCATCTCTTTTTGCGAATAAACTTCCTGAACTCGTTCTAGTTCCAAATCAGTAAGATAATCCACGGTCCAATTACAGCAACGCTGAAGCATATGAAAGGGGTAAGTATTCGCCACACCAGCTACTTGCATTTGTGCTTGTTTAGCTGCTTGTATTCCTGGTGGAGTATCTTCAATGGCTAGACACTCTTGTGGTTGTAGATGCAAATCAGAATATTTTTGATTAAATTTTTCCACTGCCAACAAATAACCATCGGGTTGGGGTTTACTGGTGGTGATATCATCACCCGCTACAATAACAGTAAAATATTCAGCCAAATTGGCGCGTTCAAACACCAGTTCTATTTCTTGGCGAACAGCACCACTGACTAACCCTAGTTGCAGATTACTCGATCGCGCTTGATATATTAAGTCTTCTACACCTGGATACAACGGTAGTTTGTCAAGCTTTCCGAGTTCTTGCACATAAGCTTGGGCTTTACGGTGCAGCAACTGAGTTAAATACTCTTCTGTAGCTACTCTACCGCGATTCATGAGCAGTTCTTGAAAATAAGCGCGATCGCTCCTTCCTAATGAAGCTTGACGTTCTTGCACTTTTTGGGGTTGGAGATTTTCTTGAATGAGAATCTCATCTATCAGTTGTAGGTGGATGCGCTCATCGTTAATGATTACGCCATTAAAATCAAACAGAATTGCCTTTAAACTCATGCCGTTATGCCAAAAGCTGGAGACTCTAAACCCTCCAAATTATTATTATCTATTGCTGGTATATGTTGTCTGACTTTTGCTTGTGTAGTTCCATCTTTTACAGGAATGGGTTTTACACCACTACTTACTTGATGTATCCACCAAACTTCTTCAGTTCGCACCGCCTCAAATCCCACCGCACCCATCCGCGCATCTACACTATCAGCAGCATACTCACGAATGTAAGGCTCTTCAAAAATATCGTTGAGCCAATCTAGCTGACGTAGGCTTTTCTGACTCCCATCAAGAATCAATACTTGTCCACCAGCTACCAACAATCGGAAACATTCCTGTAGAATTGTCTGGCATACTACAACTGGTGTTTCGTGGAACAACAAAGAAGCTGTCACTAAATCAAAAGAAGCATCTGGGAAACTGGTGGTTTCTGCGTTCCCATGTCGCCAGCTGATATCTAAACCCTCAATTTTGGCTTTATCTTCTGCCCTTATCAGCATATAGGGTGATAAATCCAAACCAATGACATCCGCTTGAGGGAAAGCCTGCTTTAACATTAATGTGGTGGAACCCGTACCACAGCCTAAGTCAAGTATGCGTCTTGGCTGGACTTTCACCGCATCAATTAACGCTTGACGCACCCAAGTCTCATTGGGTGGTAGAGCGTATTCCGTAATTGGGTCGTAGCTGACGGCTGCACTAGAATTGAGATATCCCCCCTCAATACCGTGAAAGTTCTGGTGATTGTAGTACGAGGGAATTATGACATCAGTTCTGCGGAAGCGATCGCTTTCTTTCTCCCAGTCGATACTTTGAGCATAACGTCGCCACTTATCCTCATCCATCAAAAACCGGACTACAGGAGATAGAAAATTGCCCCAAATTGTATTTGGACGCGCTGCCATAAAGTTGAGTTAGCCTTGGTTATCTTGTATCTTACACCTTCTGCGATGAATTTTAAATTCACGTAATTTGCTGGCAAATTAGTATCATAAACTACTTCTTGACACACAATTCATTCTGTATTATGTTTGTAGTATAAAAATAGAGCAAATCAATGTTAAGTCATCTAAATTCATTACAATCAAGTTCTTAGTTAGGACTTTAGTCCTTCTTTTGAAATTAAAATCCTGACTACAAATCTTTAACTATCTCTAATAAAAACCTTCTCTAGAAAATCCCAACTCATAAATTTGAAAATATGCCTTACGAACAATTAGAAATTAAAACACCAGCACCTGTATTATCTTGGGCAAATCATGAACTAGGTTCAGAAGAAACCAAGATGGCTAAAAATGTGGCATCCCTACCATTTGTATTTAAACACGTAGCATTAATGCCAGATGTTCATTTAGGAAAAGGTGCTTTAGTTGGTTCTGTAATTGCTACTAAAGAAGCAATCATTCCTGCTGCTGTAGGCGTGGATATCGGCTGTTTTGTTGGAGATACTTTAGTTCCTCTAGTTGATGGTCAATGTTATCGAATTCAAGACCTAGCAGAACAGGGAAACGAATTTATTATTTATACTTGTACTCCAACTGGGAAAATAGTTGCAGCTCAAGCAAATGCCAAGTTAACCAGAAAAAATGCTCCACTGGTCAAAGTAATTTTAGACAATGACGAGGAAATTATTTGTACTCCTGACCATCAATTTATGTTGCGAGATGGGACTTATAAAAAAGCTGAGTTACTGCAACCAGAAACTTCCTTAATGCCTTTTTACTCTCGGATTGACAAAGATGGTTATACTCTAATTTCTCAACCATATTCAAGTCGATGGCACAAAGCACATTGGATTGTTGCTAGATCAGGTTTACTGGGTAAAATTCCTAGATTTGAAGGTCAAATAACAGTCATTCATCACCGTAATTTCCAAACCTCTGATAACCGACCAGAAAATTTGGAATTTATGGGTAATAATGAACATTCTGCTTACCATCGTTCTTTAGTAGAAAATAATCAACATTGGCAATCTCCTGAATTTGAACAAAAAAGAATTGCTTCCCTAGCTCACAAAGCAACAACTCCAGAAGGATACCAATATTATGCAGAACGAGGAACTAGAAACATCCTTCAATATATGCAGCAGCAACCGGAACATTTTAAAAATGCAGTTGCAGATAATGGAATGCGGGGTAAGCAATATTTAATTGCCTACAATACTAGCGAGAAAGGAAAAGCAAAATCTCAAGAAATTGCTAACCGATACTATAAATGCGAAATTTGTGGAGCATCTATTAAAACTCCTATTGGGCTGCACAACCACCGCAAGAAAGAACATCAATGTAATCACAAAGTAGTGGCAGTAATTCCTCTCAATTATACAGAGGATGTTTACTGTCTCTCAGTGCCAGAATATCATAACTTTGCTCTCAAAGCTGGCGTTTTTGTACACAATTGCGGTATGAGTGCTATAAAAACACCATTTACTGGTGAACAATTAGAAGGCAAACTAAAGAAAATACGCCTAGATATTGAAGCCGCAATTCCTACAGGTTTTAATGAAAATAAAGAAGTAGAAAAATCAGTCACTAACTGGCAACATTGGCATGACTTTAAAAACTTACACAAAGGTGTCCAAGACTTACAATCTAAAGCTATGAGACAAATGGGTTCTCTTGGCGGTGGAAATCATTTTGTAGAAGTTTGCCTAGACACAGAAAATCAAGTTTGGTTGATGCTGCACTCTGGTTCACGCAATATCGGCAATCAACTTGCTCAGTGTCATATTAGTACAGCAAAGGAGTTAGCAAAATTGGCTGGTAATAAATTACCTGATCCTGATTTAGCTTACTTTATAACTGGTACACCAGAATTTCAAGCATACTGGCATGATTTACAATGGGCGCAAGATTATGCTCGTGTCAATCGTGATGTAATGATGGCGCGTTTCAAACGCATCATTGAAAAGCATTTGGCTGGAGGAAAACTGACAAAATCTCTATTGCAGGTTAACTGTCATCATAACTACGCCGAAAAAGAAGTACATTTTGGAGAAGATATCTATGTAACGCGTAAAGGTGCAGTCCGCGCTCAGACAGAAGATTATGGCATTATTCCCGGTTCAATGGGAGCAAAATCTTTCATTGTTAAAGGTAAAGGTAATGCACATAGCTTTTGTTCTTGCTCTCACGGCGCTGGTCGTTTATTGTCGAGGAATAAGGCAAAAAATACTTATACACTTGATGATTTAATTGAGCAAACAAAGGGTGTAGAATGCCGGAAAGATACTGGCGTTTTAGATGAAATACCTGGTGCATATAAACCAATTGATCAAGTAATGAACAATCAAGCCGATTTAGTCGAAGTTGTAGCTACACTTAAGCAAGTTGTTTGTGTAAAAGGCTGACACTACTCGGCGTAAATAAATGCAAAGTTGGTGGTTACTCCAGCCATTTAGGAGAGGTTCTTGTCGTTTAGGGGCAATAATACCTTTTCCAAATAAATCAGAAATTTTTCAATTTCTGATTTATACCCTATCTTTGATATGAGACTTCCAAATAAAAAAATATTCAAAATGTAGGGTGCATCAGTATAAATAATTTCTTGGCGATACAGCTAAGTTTTTTCTCACTGACGCACCCTACTGACCGTCAATTTGGCATAGTTTATTTTTTGGTGTTCCCTATGGGACTCATATTTAATTTTTTCAAAACTTAAATATCTCGCTACTTCCTTATTTCCTGTTTCTACCTACATAGATAATTTCAGTCATCCAATTGGATGAGTATATATCTTAAACTATTGTTGAGCAATCATGTAAAGTTATTTTTTTTGTTACAATACGAACTTGATTAATCGACGATTTACACAGGTAGTATCTTGCTCAACTTTGCTGTAATAACGATGAGATTAATTTAACATCAAAATAGCAATTGCAGCAGTGAGGAAATAATTAGAGGATGTATCTATGAGATATGGAATTGATATTGGTCACAATTGCCCACCAGACACTGGAGCTAGAGGCATCAAAGTTGAGGATAGTCTCACGTTAGATGTAGGCAATCGAGTGACATCTAAGTTAAAGGCTTTAGGGCATGAAGTAATTTCGTGTAAACCAGATAGAGCAACTTCAGTCAAGGATTCTCTTTCTCAAAGATGTAACAAAGCAAATGCCAGCAAAGTAGAGGTTTTTGTTTCTATACATTTTAATGCCTTTAATGGACAAGCCAACGGTACAGAAGTATTTGCAGCTAGTGATAATGGTAGGAGAATAGCTAAACCAGTATTAGACGAAATTGTAAAATTAGGATATTTTAACCGTGGGGTGAAAAATGGTTCTCACCTTTTTGTTTTGCGAAATACAAATATGCCAGCGATTCTGGTAGAGTGCTGCTTCATTGATTCGCAAAAAGACATGAATATATATGATTCAGAAGCAACAGCCAACGCAATTGTTAAAGGATTAACAGGTAAATTACCTAGTACTCCTGTAGCTTCTGTACCAGATGAAGAACAGAATATAGATACAAGTATCTTGAGACTACAAAAATCATTAAATCGTCTCAAAATTACCGATAGAAACAATAGACCTCTCGTAGAAAATAGCCAACTTAATTCTGAGACAAAATTTGCGATAGAGAAATTTCAAGGCATTGTGGGGATTGAAAAAACTGGAATTGTAAACGAAGCAACATGGAACTCGATTAATCTGATTTTAGCTAAAAGAATTATCAGACCTAATCATGCCGGAGGCCCAGTTGTCAGATACTTACAATTTCGAGTAGGTGTTGGCGTTGATGGTATTTATGGCCCGCAAACAGAAGCAGCAATTAAGAGATTTCAAAGGCAGAATGGTTTGCTGGCTGATGGAATTGTGGGGCCAATGAGCTGGCAAAAATTAATCGGTTAGTTTTAGTGAATGGCTAGAGGCTAGTAAAATTTTCTTTTGCTTCTAGCCTTCTTATCACTAGCCACGATTTCGTTCTAATAAAAGCATCATCATTAAGCTTAATAAAATTTGTTGCTCTTCGCGATCGCTAATTTGATCGATAGGTTTGATGGTAAACTTTCTGGAGAAGAACGAAGGGATTTTCTCCAAACGCATTACAACTGTACCATCAGATCGGCTGACTAAATAAACTGGGTTAAATACGTAACCAGTGAACATACCTAAAATGGGGATTTCTGCAAATAAGGCATCCGCAATCTTCACCCAAGGATTTTTTTCTTGAATATTTAAATTAGTTATCTCGCCATCAAAAATATCATAACGCGCACGCCACAGGGATTTTAAGCCACGTCGTTTAACAGCACCAATATTAGCACCGTTACTGTCGGTGAAGTCATAGCGAGCAGAAAAATCAATAATGCGATCGGCTTTGATGTAGTATAAGGGACGAGTGCGATCGGCATCGGCAAAAATGGTAATTGCTTCTTTGAGCTTGAACAGTTTCTGTTTGACGTAGAAAACCAAGTTGCTTTGAGCATCAACAACAGAAATTTGCGGTGCTAAAGCCCAAAATTTGAAGGTAAGTTCTAGTGGATACTGCATAGTGACGGTAAAAAAACAGAATTTCTCACCTTCTTATTAATCCCTCTTAGTCCTAATATGCAACACAGAAAGAATTAAATAATGTAAACACAGCTTCGGACTATCTGTTTAAGTGTCTAATACACCCTATTATGTAGCGGAATGCTGTATCAACCTTCTTTTGATTTCTGCCGCCAAGTTTTCCAAAGTCACTTCTACTTGTTCGCCTGATTTTAAATCTTTGAGGGATGATTTTTGTGCTGCGGCTTCATCGGCGCCAATAATTACACAAAATTGAATGCCTTGTTTATCTGCTGCTTGAAATTGCTTACCTAACTGGCGTTTTTCAAAATTTGTAATTACATTAATGCCTACTTGACGCAACTGTTGTGACACTTTTAAATAAGTTGGCATTAAGTCATCTTGCATATTGACTACTACTACCTGGGCTGGCGTAGCAGGTAAGGTATTTAAAATACCTGCTTTAAGTAATCGGCTAATTAAGCGAGTTAAGCCGATAGAAATGCCCACTCCGGGCATTTTTTCACCTAAAAAAGTTCCCACTAATTCTTCGTATCTGCCTCCAGAACAGATACTACCTAAAGCTTCATGACCGATAAGAGTTGTTTCGTAGACTGTGCCTGTATAGTAATTTAACCCACGAGCGATTGATAAATCAATACAAAAACGTTTTTCGGGAACTTCCAGATTCCGCACGCCTGTAATCACTGTTTCTAATTCGCTGACACCTAAATTAAATTGTTTTGATTCTGGTAGATTTTGTGATAGATGTTTGAGTTTATTTAATACGTCATTAACGCTGCCATCAATTTTGATAAAGTCTATAATTTTTTGTGTCTGTTCTACTGATATACCTTCTTTTTCTAATTCTTGTTTTACTTTAGTTTCACCGATTTTTTCTAAATTATCAATGATGCCAATACAAGTCTTAATTTGATTTTCGGCAATTTCTAACGATTGAAAGAATCCTGTAAGAAGTTTGCGGTTATTAATGCGGATTAAAAAATCACCAATATTAACTGCTTCAAATATTTGGGTAATAATTGCAGGCATTTGAGCATCATAAAGCAAGCTGAGTTCACGTCGCCCAACTACATCAATATCACACTGACGAAACTGACGAAAACGTCCATCTTTTGCTCGCTCTCCTCGAAAAACCACATCCATTTGATAACGAGCAAAGGGAAAGGTTAATTCATTTAAGTGACGGGCAATATACGCTGCTAAAGGAACAGTTTGGTCAAATTTTAAGGCTCTGGCTTCTGAACCTGTTTCCCCAGATTTATCTCTTTCTGCTTGACGATTTGGTGGCAAAATCGGGTCGATACCATAAATAATATTATCACCTTGATTGCCTTTAGCTTGTAATACTTCTAAGCGTTCAACTGCGGGAGTTTCAATAGGTGTAAATCCGTAGCTTTCATAAACTCTACGGATGGTATCTAGTAAATATAATTCTAGGCGTTTTTCGCTAGGCAGAAATTCGGGAAATCCGCTAGGAGTTGAGAAGTTGATTTTGTCACTTTTTGCCATGCGTGTACCTTTTCAAGTTTCTAGGGTGCAAATTTCTCCACCCTTTCTATTTCATTCTTTCAGAAAATTGTGCGCCCACTCAGTGAACGCACCCTAGAGATTTTACATCTGGTGGATTATTATTTTAGCCGTTCTTCTTGAATCAGAGTACGTTGGTATATTTGATCATTTTTAAACCAGTGCCAAGTTCTCGCACGATGGTTATTATCAGGACTAATTTGAATCATTTCATACAAGTACATTGCTGGGACTGTCTTATAAGAAAACCACAAAATTACGCTAGAGTCATCTATTTCCCAGGCTTTGCCTTGAATGCGATCGCTATCAAACCACAGTATTTTATCTTGATACGTCCCAGGAAATTTATGTTCTTCTTGTTTCCCATCAGCCCATGTGTAGCGATTAATTTGATAATAGGGATAGGGGCCATCTTCAGGAAATTGGCAGCTTAAGTGAGATTCATGGTGGTCAAGAATTTTTCCTGAGGTATCAATTAATGTATATGTGCCTACCCATTCACCTTCATGACGAGCAAGCACGGGCATTTCTTCGCGGATGTTAGACATAATTTGGGTACAGGGTACAGGAGATGGAGTGAGAAAAACTAATGACCAATGACTATTGACCAATCATCTTCAAGAATCGGGTAAAGTAGTCTGGAAAGGTTTTTGCTGTACAACTGGGATCTTGAATCACAATACCCGGAGCTTTTAAGCCTGTAACGGCAAAAGCCATTGCCATTCTATGGTCGTGGTAGGTTTCGATGGCGGCTGGGGTAATGGGGCTTGGCTCAATTTTCATCCCATCGGCAAATTCTTCTACTTTGACACCTAAGCGACGTAATTCAGTAACAACAGCGCGGATGCGTTCGGTTTCTTTGTAGCGGATATGCTCTACATTACGGATGGTAACAGGTGAACTGGCAAATGGTGCGATCGCTCCCAATGTTTGCACTAAATCCGACATATCATTCATATCAATGTCGATACCCTGTAATTGTTCTGGGCCGATAACTTCGGTGTAATTTTCACCCTCATGCACCTGACAACCCATCTGTTCTAAAACATTGAGCCAGAGAATATCACCTTGGCAGGATTGTTTGGTCAAATGGTTAACCCGCACCCTTCCCCCAGTGACGGCGGCGGCGGCGAAAAAGTAAGACGCATTCGACGCATCGGGTTCTATAGTATAGTGTCGGGCTTGGTAACGTTGACCCGCTTTGATATGAAATTGATTGTCGTCGGTTTGGGTAACATCTACGCCAAAATCAGCCATGAGACGACAAGTCATTTTGACGTAAGACTGGGAAACTAATGTACCCTCAACCTCAATAGTTGTATCCTGTTGAGCGTAGGGTGCAATCATCAGCAATGCGGAAAGTTGCTGACTGGTTTGGTTAGCTTTTAAGCGAAAATGCCCACCAGCAAACTGCTGACCGTAAATAGTATAGGGCATAAAACCAGGGTTGCCTTCAAAGTTGATTTTTGCTCCACCAGCTTGTAGGGCTGTCAGCAAATCCCCCATAGGTCGTTCCCGCATCCGTGGAACACCATCTAAGCGATATTCACCATTTCCTAGTGCTACCAGAGCCGAGATAAACCTTGCTGCTGTACCCGCCAGTCCAACAAACAAATCTGCTTGTTTAGCTGGAATTTCCCCTCCCTTTCCTGAAACTTGGATTTGAGCCAGATGAGCATTTAGTGTAATGGGAATGCCCAACTGCTCTACACATTTAGCAAAATACTCACTGTCTTCACTAAATAAAGCATTTTCTAAAGTAGAGTCACCTTGCGCTAAAGCAGCAACAAGTAATGCCCGATTAGTGATACTTTTAGAACCAGGAATCTCTACTGTGGCATCCACAGAACGATTCAGGGCGGGGATGGCGATAGTATCCACGTAAAACCTCTTTGTGGGTGGTCAGCTACATACAACTTATATATGTTCCCATATCATGAAGGTTGCTTGAACAGTCATATTTTTTGGTTTTCTGTTAACGAAGAGGCTGGGGGTAAGAGTAAAATCGGGGCTTGATACCCAGTAGCAGCAATCGTGTCAACCAGACAAATAACCCACACACTATGTTAGTGTGTGGGTTATTTGCTTTATAGTGATTGAATGCCAGGAACCAGACTTGAACTGGTGACACGAGGATTTTCAGTCCTGTCCAAATTCTTTCTATATCAAGGGTTTCAGGTAAATAAATTATAAATTACACCATTTTTACACCATTTATTAGAAATTATTAAAAGTAGCTTTCACACATAAGTAAAGAAACCCAAAATCTAAAGAGAAAAGTTCATTCTAATTAAAATGTAAAATTTTATTTCCTAATTAGTTTAGGACTTTTATCTTGACAAAGATAGTTAAATGGGTAGGTAAAATTTAAGAATTAGGGTTAAATTTAGCCGATCAATGAAGTGTCAATATGAGAACCAAAACAGCGAAAATCTTGGTTCGCACAAAGCACTATATATTTTTAGTGATGGCAATGGACTACGCTCCGCCGTAGGCGATCGCTACTCATCAACCTGCCAACCACTAATCAAGCAATGCTTGAGAAAGTATAAAATAAAACTTTTATAGCTCAGATATGCCTTGTAATAATAGTAATTAACCATAGTTTAGCAAGGTTACTCTGCATTTTTGGGGTGTCATGATGAGCTTAATTAATCTGGATCTAGTAATCAACGCAGTTACGGGCATTGCTAATCTTTTGATTAAAGAAAAAATTCTGCGTAGTGAAACAGTAATTAAGTTACTCCAGCAATTTAACCTTGATCCAGAGCATCCACCTGCGGATTTTAGCGGTGTTTACGCCTATGCCTTAGTCGAGTAAGGTGTTGGTAAACCAAAAGCATTTCTGGAATTATTCAGACAAGAGGCCATTAAACAGGCTTTTCGCAAAGCATTAGACCATAATAACCCCTCAATTCTGCTGTCTGAGGTTGATGTTAGTGGTAGTTTGGATGAAACAATGAAATTTTGGGATGTTCAGTCTGGTAATTGTTTCAAGACCCTTGATAATAGACCCTATGCTGGTATGAACATTACAGGCATTAAGGGTTTAACCTTATCGGAGATCGCTACCCTCAAAGCACTTAGCGCAGTGGAAGAATAATAAATGTAAAATTAAAAATGCAGTAGAAACAAGTTGTGAATTTATAATCATCAAACCTCCACAACATATGGAAATAACAAAAGTATCAAATGAAGGACAAGTGATTATTCCTGAAGAATTACTAAAAGCCTCTGGCTGGGAAATCGGACAGGAATTAATAGCAATTAACATGGGTGATGGCATTCTTCTCAAACCTAAGAAACTCTTTGCAGAAACTACATTAAATGATGTTGCAGGCTGCTTGAAATATCAAGGCGAACCCAAATCTTTAGAAGATATGAATGATGCCATCCGTCAAGGTATAGAGGAATCGTGGCATGGTGGCAGTTGATACTAATATAATTGTGCGCCTATTGACCCAAGATGATGAATTACAGTACCACAAGAGTCTAGCAATTTTTCAAAACGAAAAGATTTTTATACCAGATACTGTAATTCTAGAAACTGAGTGGGTACTAAGGTTTGCTTATAAGTTTAAACCTGTTGAAATCTGTACAGCGTTAAAAAAGTTGTTTGGGTTGCCAAATGTCCATCTGAGTAATTCGGGCTTAGTGTTTCAGGCGTTGCAATGGCATGAATTAGGCTTAGATTTTGCTGACGCGCTTCATCTAGCCCAAAGTCAGAATCATGAAGAATTTTACACTTTTGACGATAAATTTGTGAAAAGGGCTAAGGGGTTAACTACCTGTGAAGTCAAGCAGCCTTAGTGATGACTCAGCAAAAAACCTAGCCTCAAAATATGTGATGAGGCGATCGCCCCCTCTTTGCCTTACATTAATTTGGTAAGAGCGATCAGCTACGCTGGGCGGTTACGCCATTGCAGAACAAAAGCGCATTGTAGAGAAATGCGATCGCCTACTTTTCATCTGCGACGAAATCGAAAAACGCCAGCAGCAAAGGCAAGAGAGTATTGTGAGGATGAATGAAAGTGCGATTGCTCAACTCCTCTCATCCCAAAATACCGATGATAGCGATTATGTCACAGTTCCAGGCATCCTGCGCCTGTGGGATTTAAACTCTGGCAATTGCCTGCACACCTGGACTGGTGACAGTGCTATTTTCTGCTGTGCCGTCTCATCTGATGGCTTTACATTTGTAGCGGGTGAAGTATCAGGACGGTTGCATTTCCTACGCTGGGAAAGGTTGAACTAGGAAAATGAACACCCAAAATGGGAGACACTGGTAATGACTAGCCCCAATGACCCCCTTGCTATTATTGACAGCATCCTAGCAGGCAATTTCACAACAGCCGACCTTGCAAGTTTACGCCAATCACTCACTCCCAGTAGTAGCCAAAATGTAGTGCAGTTAGGCAAATACAACGTCAACATTGGACAAGGGCAAGGCGATATCCACATTGGTGATAAGATTTACCAAGGTACTGATGCAGACACTATTAAAACAATTATTCAAGCTGTATTAGAAGAATTTGCACTTCCCCGCCGAGGAGCAGATAAATCATTGCAAAAATGGAAATACTTGCACACCTTCAAAGGTCATCTAGGTGCAATTAACGCTTTAGCAATTAGTCTCAATGGGCAAACATTGGTAAGTGGCAGCAATGACAAAACACTCAAGCTTTGGGACTTGAGAACTCTGCAATTACTCTACAGTTCTCCCCCCAGCCAAAGTGCTATTACATCCCTAGCTATTAGTACAGATGGCAAGACTATTATAGCTGGTAGTCAGGGAGGCACATTGAGAACTTGGAATTTACCAACTAGAGAATTAGCTGGCAATCCCACAAAATTGCATAAAGGCGCAATTAACTGTGTTGCCATCAATCCTAATTGTCAAACTGTTGTTACCTGTGGCTCTGATAGAACACTCAAGGTAATAGATTTATTTACTAAAAATATAATTCACAACTTAAGCGCAGGAAAAACCCCCATCAAAGCAATTAGCATTAGCCCAGATAAACAAACACTGGTAACTGCTAGTGAAGCAGGCACAATTAAAACGTGGAACCTAACAACAGGAAAATTAATTTATTCCCTTGCACAAGCTCATGAAAGTTCAATCAATACAGTAACATTTATTGCTAATTCTCTAACATTTATCACTGGTAGTTCTAATAAAACCATTAAAATCTGGACTATAAATTCCGCTAAAAAAATAGAATTACTCCACACACTAGACAGAGGAAAAACCCCAGTAAAATGTCTGGTGATTTATCCCGATGGACGTACTCTCATCAGTGGTAGTGAAGGCGGCGTAATCAAATTTTGGGATTTAGAAACACAAGAACTACTTCACACACTCCTAGAAGTTCATCTAAGCTCAATCAATTGTCTTGCTATTAGTTCAGATAGCCAAAATTTTGTTACTGGTAGCGAAGGCGGTAACATCAAAGTTTGGCGCAGGTATTCTTAAATCATTCGTATTTTACTATATTTGTGCAATAGTTATAATACTTAAGTCTAAAATATTTTTAACTCAGTAACTAAGGAATACTTTGGCTAATTATGTGCATCCAAGTCACATTCTTGACCAGATTCTCAACGGAAGTTAAGTTGAGAAGGATATTAACTTAATGCTGCAAGTGCCGATTATCCTAAGCTTTTCTGACTAGCTAGTCCATACCAACCCCAACGACAATGAGTTCTAATGAGCTAAACAATATCCTTGATGACATTGGTAGTGATAAGCACGATGAAAAAGACTTAGCTGCTTTACGTCGGTTACTAAGTTCAAGCGATCGCCAAAGTTTGTTACAGCTAGGCAAATATGGTGTCAACGTTGGGGAAGGGCAGGATATTCAAATTGGCGATCGCATTTATAAGGGATCAGATGCTGAAACAATTAGAAAAATTATCCAAGACGAACTGCAAGCAGTTAAGTATGGATACAACAGCCAATCTGTTCGTAGCGGCTTATATGCGTTGACTGAATTAATGGCAGTACCTCAAGTGCGTGCTGCTGTCTTTGCTTTCCGTACCGATTTTCAAGCTGTGTGCGAACAAATCGATGTTTTAGTCAATTACAAAGATTTGCATGACTTGTTACATACGCTGGAGTTCCAATGCTATGGCGGTATTGTTCAAGAGGCAAAACGATTTCCAGATGACGAGACAGCTTTAGACATCCTCATGGATCATAAGCTAACACTTCAGCAAATTGTCACTGACATACAAGAAATTGCGCTTCGGGGAACCCTAGCTAAAAAAGAACTTCTTTGGCTCAAAGACCTTGTGCAAGCTACCGAAGAGTTACACGGTGGGATTGAAAATCTTGACACAAGACAGATCAAAAGGGCTGTATGGCTAATCAACCGAGTGCTGGCTATCCAACCTTCACGAATCAATACTAGTCTGAATATCGCAGCACGGGTCTTAAGGCTGCCTGCTCTGGTGAAAGCACTAACTTGCGTGCGAGACAATTTAGCACATTGTGAACTTGATGCAGACAAAGCCAGTCAATTCAATGACGGTGTTGAGGCTCTTGCCAGCCTAGAACATAGCTTAACTATTCTTGTTCACAGTCACAACGACTGGCAAGAACTCGATTTAGAATTACGCCGGATTGAAGCCAATATTGAACAAGATATTTTTGAACTTGAACTGTCTTGGCCTGACCTTAAAGCAATGGCAGAATCACTCTACAGCAGCACAGACGAAAGGGCGTTACTGTTTCAGCAAGATAGTGAAAACTTGGATAGTGCGATCGCCTCAAAACATCCTGTTAAAGTCAAACGATACTTCCGAAGCTACCGCCGACGTGCAGGCGGTAGCTTCTTTCGAGTTGATATGGATCTGAAGCGATTGTGCGGTAATTTGCGGATAGTTGGTGAACCATTGGTATCTGTGCTGAGGTTGATTGAATGAGTGAATTTAGTATTTCTCTTACCTCTGACAATACCGTAAGCAGCTTTGCTTCGCTGGCATCTCTACGAGCTACTCACAGTGAACTCCTGAAACGCCATCGAGAAAGTGGCAGTACATCTGAGTTGCTAAAAGAGATAGAAACATTTATTTGTCAAGGGCGAGCTACTGGTGCGCTACTCGATGCCGACGAAGACCGATGGGCTAGTCAAAGTTTATTAGATTACTGGACGGCGATATTGTACCGTGCAGGACACGAACCGCCTGATGCTACATTAGCTGAATTTGATCCAACATTAGCTCCAGAACTGGATGACACGCTCTGCCCATACTTGGGGTTGGAAGCATTTCGAGAGGAAAAGTCAAGCCTTTTCTACGGTCGCCAACGTCTTTTAGAGAAACTGGTTAATCACCTTAAAGAAAACCGTCTATTAGCCGTGGTCGGTTCTTCTGGCAGTGGTAAGTCATCAGTCGTTTTAGGCGGACTGTTGCCAAGCTTGAAAGGTGGTGTGCTGTCGGGTAGCGAGAACTGGCATTACTACTCGCCAATGGTGCCAGGAGTTAATCCATTAGAAAACCTTGCTCGACTCACTAAACCTCTTGGTGTTAATGATAGTGAATGGCTTCAGCAGCAAGTGGAGAGCTTTCACAAAGATCGCAATCATTTAACCAAACTAACCAATGGCTTGGGTAATATACCCAGTGTTCTCATCGTGGATCAGTTCGAGGAAGTGTTCAATCTATGCCGTGATAAGAATGTTCGCCAAGCTTTCATAGAAAACATAATAGACTTTATTCACTCGCCAGATAGCCGAAACATTGTCATCCTTATAATGCGAGCCGACTTTAATAGTCAACTAGCACGGGTGTCGATGTTCCAAAATTTATTTGAGCAGGCTCAGGTACTGATAACAGCATTAGATGTTAGCGAACTAAGAGAGGCGATTGAAAAACCTGCTGAGTTAGTGGGTTTAAAATTTGAAGAAGGGCTAGTTGAGGCTTTGCTTAAGGATGTGTTGGGCGAACCAATAGCATTACCACTTTTGCAGTTTACTTTGCTGAAGTTATGGGATAACCGAGAGCGCAATCGAGTTACCTGGGAAACTTATCAACTTTCGGGTGGAGGCCGTCAGGCACTGACTCTTAGTGCTGAAGAGTTTTATGAGAAGTTAATTCCTGAAGAGCAGATGATAGTTAAACGTATGCTGCTGCAAATTGTTCAACCTACCAAGGGGCAAGAAGTTACCAGTAATCGTATCCAGCTTAAAACACTATATCAGATAGGGGAAGAACAGGATGATGTTGATCGGGTATTAGATAAATTGGTTCAAGCGCGGCTAGTACGCTTAACACAAGGCAATACATTAGAGGACACCCAGGTTGAAATTATCCATGAGGCTCTTGTACAGAACTGGCCTCGCCTAGCAAACTGTTTATTTAATCTTACTCATAGTGATTTGAGTGCAGAACAGCGTGTACAGGCGTTTCGAGTAACAGCTTCACCCATGGCACGAAAATTAGCAGGATTATTAGCTTCTGCACCAGTGATTAGTCTGCCAATTGTGCGATTGATTCGGGAAACACTTTTAGACACATCTCAACAAGTTCATGTGGCTGAAGTATTTTTAGGCGGATTACTAAAGCCTTTATCTGAGATTAATGTAGATACCAATCCTGATTATGTTCAGTATGAGTTTATGGATGGGGTGCGAGAGTTATTAGTTGATTCTGTGCCTTCAAAATATGTGTTAGACGTTGTGGATGAAGTATCGAAATATTTAGCAAAAAAATTAGGAATATCTCTAGAAAATTTTGCGGCTATTTTGAAAAATCCACAACAAGTTAAGAATAGTGAAATTATTGCAGAAATTGGATATTTCGCAACAGTCACATCTCAGGCTTTGAGGCGTTTGGGTGGGGAATATCTGAAGCTTGCTGATTCACTTGAATCTAATATACCAATCAATAAAATAAAATCTGAATTTGAAGAAAAGGCTTATTTATTGGGACAACAAGGTAATACAAAAATTTATAGCTTTTGTAGTGATAAACCTTGGCTTTTGCCTTTTGATGTTTTTGTAATCCCTATGGGTTTAGAATTTGGCTTTGGTAGTTTAGCTTTATCATTTAAAGAATGGTTAGGAAAGAATTTTATATTTCTGATTCAAGCAATTGAGCAGGAAAAAAATAATAAAAATCAATTTAAAATTAGCCCTAAACAACCTTTGTTGGTTGCCTTACCCTCCAAAATCAATAATCAACTTTTTTTATTTAATAACAATCAATCTCAGAGTTTCATTATTTGTGCAACAGCAGAATCTCCAAAGCATACAATAGTGAATACAGGTAAAGTTGTTGAGTCTGTAATTAATATAGCAGAAAATCAAGAATTAAAACGTATTGTAATACCCTTATTGGGAACAGGAATAAATAATTTACCTATAGACGCAGTATCTCATACAATGTTGTCGGCACTTGCTAAATCTTTAAAAAATTCATCATCACATCAAATAACAGAAATTATTTTTGTAGATAAAGAAGAAAGCATAATTAACACTATCAATAAAGTCGCAAAAAATATATTTTCTAAGAAATCACTAAATGAATTTGATGTACCTACTTCAGCTAAAGCTAAAAAAGAAAGTTCATTTAACAAAATAAATGACGGTATAACAAAGGCTCATGCTGATAAAATTATCCGAATTCTTGGGCCTAGAGGGGCTGGAAAAAAAACATTTATGTCAGCCTTAGCTAGTTGGTCTAATGCTAAGTCAGACAACCCCATTCTATCAGTCAGTTCTTTTGGTGGTGATTCAGCTAACTTGATTAATATAGCAAAAGATATTTTAGAGCAAGGCTGTCCATCAGTTCCAATATCTCGTAATGAAGATGCCGATAATCTCCCTATTTACAGATTATTAATTGAATTAAAATCAACATTTTTAATTACAAAAAATGTTAGGTTGAAAATTTCATATAGAGATTATTTTGGGGATATTTTTCAGGATTTACGCGGTGGAGCATCGTCATTTGACCTAACCACTTATTTAGATGATTATGCCAATTCTTCAGGTCTATTGTTGTTGTTAGATAGCTCATCGATCGAAGATAGGCAATATTCTCAAGCTTTAGCTTGTTTGCAAACAGAATTAGCTGACCGTTTGGTAGGTAGAAACATCAGTTTGAAAAGCTACCGTATAGCTATTGTTTTTAACAAAGCTGAGTTAAATGAAGTTTGAATTCATCGACGTCAAATTGACAGATTTGTTAATCTGAAATTTCCCAAAACAAAAGCTACTGTCCAAGAATGGTCTAGAAGTTGGGGATGTGCTGTTAATTACTTCTTTTCTTCAGCATTTGGAATGAAAGGAAACTCACCACAACCAAATTTCAAAAAACAGTTCAGGGATGATGGAGGTACTTATGGTGTGATTGCTAACCCTTCAGTTTGGAGACCTTTTGGGTTAGTCGCACCAATTTATTGGCTATCTACAGGTAAAGATGATATGCGTTTAAGGGACTAGAAAGTAAGTTAAGTTAACGATCAATAAACTAACACATTAGCTTTGCTATAAATTCTCACCCAATAATGTAAGAGTATTAAACTGAATTTTAGGCAATGCTAACAACACTAGAAGAATGGGACTTAGTTGCGATCGCCATTTCAACCCAAATACAAATTTACTACTTGAAACAAAATCCAAATGACCACCCCTGAAGAATTAAACGCCATACTTGAGCGCATAGTCAAACAACAGCAGACTGAAACTGATATGACAGTCCTGTGGCGATCGCTCAGTAGTGGTAGTCAGATTGTCTCTCAGCAAGGGAAATATGCAGTCAATCTAGGACAAGGGCAGGAAATTCATATAGGCGATCGCACTTATTACGGTGCAGATGCAGAATTAATTAGAGAAATAATTCGGTCTCTCCTTGAGGAACTAAAAGCTACTGGTCAATTTGCCACATTTAAAGAGCAGAACCAGCCGTCTGTTGATGAACTGGTGCAACAAGTGCGATCGCGCATTCATGATGATATTCAGCGATTACATAGCACGATGCCACTATGGGGTGTAGATCACTGGGTTCCTTTAGGTGATTTGTTTGTAGATGTGAACATCCTAGAGGAACTGAGCAGTAGTCGTAGGTCAGAACTCGATGACTTGTGGCAAGATTTCAGTAAGAATCCCAGCGAGCGCAGTTTAGATCGCATTGGCTTGGGTAGAAAACTGCAAAGGGTTTCAGGACTAGACGTACTGGCGAAAAATACAAATCTCATCGTGGTGGGTAAACCAGGTTCAGGGAAGACCACTTATTTGCAACGCATAGTTACCGAGTGCAACGCTGGTAATTTACAAGCGCATCGAATCCCATTCGTGATTCAATTGCGAGAGTTTGTAAATTATGGACGTGAGTTTACTTACTCACTGGAGCGTTATTTTGAACAGTGCTGGCAGTTATCAAATACAGAAATTAATTTAATTTTCCATCAAGGTCGAGCATTAGTATTGCTGGACGGATTAGATGAAGTAACAGGGGAAGATGCTAGGAACATCACTGAGCAAATTAAGCAGTTTGCTGGTTCTTATCCGCAGGTGCAGGTAATTGTGACTTGTCGGACGCAAAGTTTTACAGGAGAGACGAAGTGGAAATCTCTACGTTTTAGTTTCGTAGAGGTAGCAGATTTTAATGAAACTCAAGTGCGAACATTTTCTGAGCATTGGTTTCAGGCAGTTATTGGGGATGACTCAGCAGGACTAGCGCGATCGCATGAGTTTCTAAATCAACTTTTTTTAGAGGCGAATCAACCGATTCAGGATTTAGCGATTACACCAATTTTGCTGAGTTTGACGTGTGTTGTGTTTCACCAAACTGGCAAGTTCTACTCAAAGCGTTACAAGCTTTATGAGGAAAGTTTAGAGCTACTACTAGAGCGGTGGGATAAGTCGCGGGAGATTGAGCGAGATGAGATTTACCGAGATTTATCGCCGGAACGAAAGCTGGAGTTACTTATTTATCTGGCGGTGAAAAAGTTTGAGCAACCACAGTATATTTTATTTGAGCAGCAAGAAATTGAGGCTTACATAGCAGAGTTTTTGGGAATTGGGCTGCGGGATAGTCGAGCAGTTTTGAAGGCGATTGAGTCACAACATGGGTTATTGATTGAGAGCTGATTCGTAAAGTAAATATTAAATAGACAATCGCCTAACCATGAGACGAAGTAAGGAACCATAAATCATGGCTTCACTTACCTCTGAATACACTTCATAATC
>NZ_JACJRF010000028.1 GCF_014697105.1 Anabaena subtropica FACHB-260
ATAGCGTTCCAAAGTTTATGCTAGTCATGGGGGAAGTTTGATTTGAGAAGCTGGTAACTTTCATCTTCTTACTTCTCCCGCCTTTTTTCTTAATTCACATTAGGCGTGAATTGGGAACTAAGAACTGGGACTAGAGACTCACTCTGTCAAGGTAATACCATTTTAGATTTTAGTGTGTACAGCACAAAATTGTTACTTTTCTCTCTGTGGCTCTGTGGTTAGATAAATGATTTTTTCCCACAGACACAGAACACATAGTTTAAGAGGTTAAAGAGGAATTTTTGAACTAGAATTTTTATCCAACTTGACTCCTAGCCTCTAGTCGCTGATATCTACTGGAAGGATTTTGGCAAAATGGCAGTTAATTCATTAAAATGTTTTGCAGGGGTAACTTTAATTTCAGCGAAGCGCTCACCATAACCCCCATATCAAAGATTTAAACTGTTATTAAAGCTACATTCTGCATAAATTCATAGATAAATATTATACCTCCAGCCACTTTTTTGTTGCCTAGTATCCAATTGCAGAACTTTATTAATTACTGTTGCCACAAAAATAACAAGTATTTATATTTAGTGAGTTGTTTGTTTAGGAAACAATCTCACTTGGGTATCAAAGACTGAAATCAGGCTGATGGAATGCAGCTTATGAGATTGAAGGAAACGCATTTTACTAAGTTGTGGGTCAAATTGTATGCTTTGCCAACCTTGGGTTGGTCGTGACAAAATGACGTTGATATCCGTAAGTCCTGTGAAGATTTTTTAGTTTATCTGACAAAATACAGGAAATTAGAATGAGCGCCACGCAAATTTACAGGCAGTAGCTGTATCGTCAAGGTGTATAGAGGTTAGAAGCTAATGGGGCGATTTGAGAAGCGACCAGACAACGACCCGCGAGTCCGAGGTGAGTTATCCAGGGCAGCAGAAACAGCTCTATGGGCTGTTGTGGAAGATTTAGAAAGTCTACAGCAGAATGTCCTCAGATCATTTCAAGAAGAAATCAAAAAATTACAGACAGAAAAAGACCGTTTAACAGATGAAGTTCAACAGCTAATTGAAGAAAAAGAACATTTACAAGAGGTAAGACGGATTACTGAACAGCAAGTATTAATCCGTCAATTATCAGAAGCTTTAGCCAAACACATCTGTTCCCAACTGCAATCATCACTAGCAAAAATAGCTAACCAAACAGAGAGTCAAATAGCTGCTCTCAAGTCAGCCCAAAGCATCACACCTGCAACTGAGAACACTGAGCAGGTCGAAAAAATGCTTGGCAGTCTAGATGATAACCTGACGATCGCCTTTAATTCCCTCCAACAAGAACTCAAAAACTACCAAGGTAATCTCTCTCAACAGTTGTCTCGGATGTATAGTCAACAGCAGCAAGGAGAGACGATTGTAGAAGAGTTAATTGATCGTCTGCGTGGGGAACTGACAAAAGCTATTCAAGAAACATCACAATCAGCAGTCAAATTATCTCCACCCACAATATTGCAGCCTCCAGAACTACAACCCCCAAGTTCTGCGGGGGTGGTTAATTTATCACCACCTACGGTTCTGCAAGTACCTGAAAAATTGCCAACTCCTTTACAAACCTCTACGCCTGTGGAGGAGACTAGCACTATTAAGCAATCGATTAGTATTACTCCTGAAAAATCTACACCGGCACCATTAGTTTCACCACCCCAGGAAACTACCCCAGAGCCAAAGTCCGTGATCCCCAAAGTCTTCCCAGACAGTGAGACGAAATTACAATCAGCCCAGGAAAAGGCTACTGAACCAATTTCTGTAATTAACAAAGAGCTATCTGCTGGTGCGACTCAAACTTCACTAACTACAGAAAAAGCTCCTGAGTCAGGTTCTACAAGTAAGGCTCAAACTCCACCAACTATAGAAAAAGCTCCTGAATCAGGTTCTACAAGTAAGACTCAAATTCCACCAACTACAGAAAAAGCTCCTGAGCCAGTTTCTACAAATAAAACTAAATCTTCTTTTTCCCTAAAAAAAGCTCCTGAGTCAGTTTCTACAAATAAAACTAAATCTTCCTCCTCCCCAGAAAAAGCTCCTGAGCCAGTCTCTGTAATCAGTCGAGATGTATCTGAAAGTAAAACTCCATCTCCTCCACCTGCATCAGTAGTTAAACGGGGATCAACAACTTCCTCATCAAGATCAAGTAGATCATCAAATTTATCCCCAATCCAGGTAGGTTTTTTGTTGGTTGTGTTGTCTACGGTGATGTCATCGTTATACAACGTAGCCATTAAAGGGATGTTCTATAAAACTTCTCAAATCTCCGCAGTGCTAGAAGTGGCGGGTTTAATTTCGCCGACCTTGGGAAATATTATGTTAATCCTCACTTTGCGGTTGATGGTAGTCGTACCACTGATGGTACTTTTGGCTCCCATGATGTATCCGCAAGTGTGGGAGGATTTGCAAAACCTCAAGCAATCATTAGGTAATCATCAGTCTGCAACTCATCCTAAGCCACAGAGAGTTGTCCAGTTAATGTTTGCGAGTGGCTGCTTTTTGTTTTTATCCCAGGTTCTGATTTATCTGTCCCTTGGTCAAGTCGCTACAGGAGTGGCGATCGCCCTTTTCTTTGTCTACCCACTGATTACCGGACTATTGTCTTGGTTGCTGTTCCGCGATCGCCCCAGTGTATTCCGTGGTATTGCCATCGGCTCTATTTTTTGTGGTGAGCTGCTAGTTTTTACTGGGGCAACAAGTACTGATATTGGCAATAGTCTCTTTGGTACTATTACGGCGATTCTGGCTGGTGCAGCTTTTGCTTGCTACCTCATACTGACACGAGTATGTGCTGCTAAAGTGCATCCAGTATCTTTGTCTTTGATTAACTTCGTCACCATGTTGGGCTTAAGCTTTATCTTCTTGATGTTACCTTTACCGGAAAACTGGAGTCTAGTTGTTGATCCTTCTAAGTTACTAGAAATTGTTTTAAGTGCTTTTATTCTGGGTGTTTTAACTCTGTTGAGTTATGTATTCAGCCACATTGGGATCGGTAAACTAGGTGCTATGCGATCAGCGATTATCGGTGCAAGTGTACCTATTTTGACGGTAATTTTTGCTGGTTTAGTGCTTCAGGAAACTTTAAATATTGTCCAAGTATTTGGAGTTTTATTCGTAACTTTTGGCGCGGCTGCTTTCAGCGTTGGCAAAATACAAAATCCTAACAAACCTGCCAAAGCAGAGAATTAAACCCCCACAAAACTCAAGCGCTAGTACTAACAAAATGGCTTATTCTGACGGACTATGAGTAAAATTTCCATCTCTTTTATTGCCTAATGTCAGGAATTCTTGATTTTTGGCATTGAAAAACCATTGGCTTTTCATAAAGCCTTTAAATGTTTAACAAAACAAAAGTTAAGAAGAGATTAATTCATGCAATTTTAATAATATGACGGATAAATATGGAATATTATGTTGTGAGCGAATAAAAATTATTGCAAATTTAGAAGTATCTGCCTTATTGAGCGTCTATGATTTTCCCTCCAACTAACTGCCTACACTGCCATAAGAGCAAAGGGAGTTGTAAGTTGCTTGGTAGTTAAAAACGCTCTATTTATTCGATGAGCGTTAATCAGGTTGGCGTAGTTGACAGGTGGCTTTTTTGAAAAATCACTCCCTGCTATTTCTGGAAATAGTTATCAGCATCTGGGTGAAATTATCCAGAAATAGAATAGTCACCTCAAGGGGAGATTTTCCGATCATAGTTTCCTATAACCAATTGTTGCGTTGCTATCTCCCAAATCTGGTCAGCAGCCACAAAACGCTGAAAGTAGCTTTGCTACTGGTGCTATTAAAGAACGGATGAAGATCCGGATAATGGAGAAAGTCCTTGTAGGTTACTTATTAGAACCATAAATTTTGCCAGTAATTTACAAAACTATAAATAAGGAAATTCTGGCAGTTATTTTGTGATTTTTCGGTAAGATACAAGCACGTCTAGTAACAACACTGTTGCTAGTAATATGCCATAAATTACGGAGGAATGAGCATCTTGACCAATAATCGACTCTTAATTAAAACATCATAGACATTCTAGAGTGACAATATCACCCCCCTTTGGGTGTATACCAACTACTTTTTTAGACTAATAAGCGTGCTATTCAACTATTTGTAATATGAGTAACGACATCGATCTGATCAAGCGTCTTGGCCCCAGTGCAATGGATCAGATCATGCTATATCTGGCTTTTAGTGCCATGAGGACAAGTGGGCATAGGCATGGAGCATTCTTAGATGCAGCAGCAACGGCGGCTAAGTGTGCAATTTACATGACCTATCTAGAACAGGGACAAAACCTCCGCATGACGGGGCATTTGCACCACCTAGAGCCGAAGCGGGTCAAAATCATCGTCGAAGAAGTCAGACAAGCCCTGATGGAGGGCAAACTGTTAAAGACACTGGGTTCTCAAGAACCACGGTATCTAATTCAGTTCCCCTATGTCTGGATGGAACAATATCCTTGGATACCGGGGCGATCGCGCATTCCTGGTACAAGTCTAACGAGCGAAGAAAAAAGACAAATTGAGCATAAGCTACCTACTAATCTTCCCGATGCTCAGTTAGTTACTTCCTTTGAGTTTTTGGAGTTGATCGAATTTCTCCATAAGCGATCGCAAGAGGATTTGCCACCAGAACACCGCATGGAGTTAAGCGAAGCCCTAGCAGAGCATATCAAGCGTCGTCTGCTTTACTCTGGCACGGTGACACGAATAGATTCTCCTTGGGGAATGCCTTTCTATGCCCTGACGCGTCCCTTCTATGCCCCAGCAGACGACCAAGAGCGTACATATATCATGGTGGAAGATACCGCTCGGTATTTCCGCATGATGAAAGATTGGGCAGAAAAGCGACCAAACGCCATGCGAGCCTTAGAAGAATTAGATGTACCTCCAGAACGTTGGGATGAAGCTATGCAAGAACTGGATGAAATCATCCGTACTTGGGCTGATAAATATCACCAAGTAGGCGGTATCCCCATGATTTTACAAATGGTGTTTGGTAGAAAAGAAGACTAATCAGCCAGGCTAAAGAAAATTACTAGTGTTTTTCGTCAAGAAAACTGCACTAGGGATGACAAACTACTCGGCTAATGAAAAGCAAATATTGAGATGACCGTTGACACAGCAGCGATGGGCAGTTTTTACTGCGTACATTGAGGGTTCAAAACCTGATGTCGTCAGAATTAAGCCAACGCTACAGGCGTAGTTTCGGGGAAGTTAAAAGCAGCCTATCGCGTGCAAATGTCTTCTCTGTCAGAATATTTGTGTAAAAATTTTTACTCAGAAGTCTCTTACTAGCTATCTCTAGTTTCAAGAGTCTCTTTTCATTTATTATTTGTTCCCTCGTAATACCAATTCAAAATTCAAAATTAGGAAAGCCAAACAGAATAAGGGTCTGTCCGTATGTATCTGTCGCATTCCTTTTTCAAATTGGTGTAAAGTTGCTACGCAATCTGAGCGTTTAAAAACTTATGATATTTGTGGGGTTTAGTAATCGGTAAAACACAATTACCCATTACCAACCACACTATTCATATCAACTATAGAAAATTGCTAATTCGTTCAACAGCAGTTTCTAGTATGGATGGCTCATGTACTAGAGCAAAACGGACGTATCCTTCACCAGATTTGCCAAAGCCAGCACCAGGAGAAGCGGCTACACCTGTTTGTTTGACGAGCTGTGTACAAAATTCTATGGAATTTTTACTCCACGGCGATGGTAATTTTGCCCAGATATACATTGTGGCTTTGGGAGTGGGAACATACCAACCGATACGGTGTAGAGCATCAATAAAAGCATCACGACGTTGGCGAAAGGTGGTGACAGCAGCCTGTACCCCTGCTTGTGGGCCGGTGAGAGCTGCGATCGCTCCATTTAAAATTCCGCGATACTGATTAAAATCCACTGCTGCTTTAATTTGGCGTAAAGCTTGAATCAACTGGGCATTACCGATGGCATAGCCGATACGGAAACCGCCCATATTATAAGACTTCGAGAGAGTGAAAAATTCAATGGCAACACTCTTATCTGGGTCAGCTTGGAGAATGGAAGGCACTAGGGATTGGGTATGAGGAAAATTCTTACCCCACTCTCCATCTTCTGCAAACACCATATCTACATAGGGGAAATCATGTACCAGAACAATATTATGTTCTTGACAAAAAGCCACAGCTTCCTTGAAGAAAGATAAAGGTGCGATCGCTGCCGTGGGATTGTGAGGATAGCTTAACACCATCATCCTTGACTGAGCCAAAACATCAGTCGGGATATCAGCAAACACTGGTAAAAAATCGTTTTCTGCCTTCAATGGCATTGGGTAGATTTGCCCACTAGCTAAGTAGACTCCCCCAGCATGGGAAGGGTAGCCAGGATCGAGTAGTAAAGCAAAATCCCCAGGATTGAGCAATGCCAAAGGTAAATGAGCCGTACCTTCCTGGGAACCAATTAAAGGTAGGACTTCCGTCTCAGGATCTACTTTGATCCCAAATTTTTGTTCGTACCAGTTAGCAGCCGCTTGACGAAAACCCCGCGTACCGTTAAATAGTAAGTAGCCGTGAGTACTGGGATCGTATAAAGATTTGGCGATCGCTTCAATCACATGAGCCTCTGCTGGCAAATCAGAAGACCCCAGGGACAAATCAATTAACTCTTTCCCTGCGGCTAAAGCCACAGCTTTAGCCTTGTCCATGTCAGCAAATACATTAGATTGCAGGGGTTGTAAACGCGCTGAAAATTGCATATTAATCAATGGTCATTAGTCAAATAGTCAATAGTCATTAGTCAATAGTCTTTACTATGGACTATGGACTATGGACTATGGACTAATTATTATTTAAATGCGTATCTAGGAAACTGAGTAACTTATCTTTGCTAATCACTCCTTCGGTAGAGTCTAATAGTTGCTCTCCTTTTACTAGTCTGAGGGCTGGTACGCCTTCTACCTTGTATTGTTTGACCGTTACGGGGTTAGGATCAACTTCTAGTTTGACGACTTTCAGGCGATCGCTATATTTACTAGCAGCTAAATTAATCAGTGGCGACATCAACTGGCATGGCCCACACCAAGAAGCCCAGAAATAAACTAATACAGGCTGCTCGGCTTTCAACACTTCGGTTTCAAACTCAGCATCAGTGATGGTGATTACACCCTTACTCATTGCAGTCTCCATTAGTTGGCATCGATACAAAGTTGGCACACAAATTACTGTATCTCAAAGTAGTCAACAGTCCATAGTCAATAGTCCATATATTTAAGAGGAAATGAGGAATAGGGAAAAGAGGATAATAACTGTTGACTATTGACTAACATAACAAAATCCCACAACCAAGAGGCGTGGGACTGGCTAGAATCTTTATGCTGCAAATCTTACAACTGATCTAATTGCTTGCGTAGGGCATCCAATTCAGAATCAACAACTTCCTTAGATTTGGGAGCAGTAGATTCCTGTTCTTGTGGTTGTTGTTGCGGGGGTAGCAAGTTTTGTTCGGGTGCGGGAGCCAAAGACGCTTTCAAGGCTGCCAATTCATCATCCACATCGCTGCTAGATTCTAAGCGGGCAAATTGGGTTTCTAAATCTGCTCCTGCTAACTCTGCTGCCGATTGGGCGCGGGCTTCCTGCATCAAGACTTTTTCTTCCATGCGCTCAAAAGCAGCCATTGCACTGCTGGTATTCATACCCCGTACCATACCTTCGAGTTGCTCTTGGGCTTTGGCAGTGGTAATCCGTGCTTTGAGCATTTCTTTCTTGGTTTTGGCTTCAGAAAGCTTGCTTTCTAGCTGGATTAGGTTACGCTTGAGGGTTTCAACTTGAGTGCTTTGCTGGTCTAGGCTGGCTTTTAGGGCTGTGCTAGTTTCGTTATAAGTCTTTTTCCTCTCTAAGGCTTGTCTGGCTAGGTTCTCATCACCTTTCTGCAATGCTAATTGGGCATTGCGTTGCCACTTATTAATTTCATTTTGGGCATCAGTATATTGTTTCTCTGTACGTTTTTGGGCGGCAATGGCTTGGGCTACACCTTGACGTAACTGCACCAAGTCCTCCTGCATTTCCAGGATGGCTTGCTCTAGCATTTTTTCAGGATCTTCGGCTTTATTCACCAGATCGTTCAGGTTAGCACTGACTACTCGCTTAATACGATCAAATAATCCCATAACTTTGTTTTTCCTCTTGGAGTTTACGCGCTTGCTTGGACAGTTTGCTTTTTTACTATTTAATAGCTTCCACTTTCAATGTAATCTTTCCGGTTGGGTTCAGTACGTCCCCATACCCACTAATTGTTAAGATATATCCTAATAGTTGGTAGTTGACTAAATTTTAATAGTTTTCACCTTTAGGTAGTTGCTGCGGGATATTTCCGCCATCATTCAAAGCTGGCGTTTTCATCGCTGTTAGTTGGTTATCAACATTGTTAGCAGCTTCTAGAGAGTCAAATTGTTTTTGTAAGTCGTCGCTACCGAGTTGAGCAATGACTTCTGATTTGGCTTCTGCTTGTATGACTTTTTCTTCCATGCGCTCAAAAGCATTCAAGCTACTAGTAGCTGAACCTCCACTTAACATTTCTTGAAGTTTGTACGATGCTTCTGCTGAACGAGCGCGAGCAATGTACATATCTTTTTTAGTCTTCGCTTCGGCAATTTTTAACTCTAGCGATCGCATATCCTTTTTTAGTCTATCTACTATCTCAATTTGCTCTCCTATTTGGTTGGTGAGGGTTTTGGCAACATCAACATAAGATTGGCGTTTTATCAATGCTTCTCTGGCAAGAGATTCATTACCTTGTTGGAGTGCCAATTGAGCGCGGCGATACCATTCTTCTGCGGTTGACTGGGCGGATGCAGCTTGGCGTTCAGTACGTTTTTGGGTGGCGATCGCTTGTGCTACCCCTTGTCGCAGTCGCAGTAAATTTTCCTGCATTTCCATCACAGCTTGCTCCAGAATTTTTTCTGGATCTTCTTGACTGGCTACCACACTATTGAAGTTAGCGCTAATTACCCTTTGGATACGCTTAATCAATTCCATTTCGGCTCTCCATTCACCCCCTTGGGGGAATTCAAAATTCAAAATACCCGATGGGTAGGCTTACGCCTGCGTAGCAAAGCAAGCTACAAAATTCAAAACTCCAGTTCCCTCATCCTATCGTACATTTTTATAGCTTATGGCTGCTGTAACCGTGCTTTAACGCCTTTAGCTTGTAGCTGTTTTAACTTTTGTTGAGCTTCTTCTTTTGTCTTGACTGTAGCCAGATAAATTAATGTGCTGTTAGGTGATAGGTAGGCATCTGGAACTACTTTGCGTGCCGCAGTCAAAGCATTAGAATTTTGATTATCTATCACTATATGATACCGTCCATCTGCTGACGGTTTGATTTCGGCGATCACCGGAGGTGGAGCATCGCTCATCGCCAGAGGTGGAGTTGCAGTTACTTGGGGTAAGGGTTGTAAGCTGGGAGCTATGGACGCATCTAAGGTTGGTAAAGGTTGCGCCTCTGGTAAGGGGTTGATAGCTGGAGGAATAACTGGTGCTGGGATAGCAATAGGATTGGCTGGTGCTATGGGGGTTGGTTGCACTTTAGGTTGTAAACCCACTACATCAATCGGACTTCTCACCTCTGGAAACTCTTTAGCCGCTAAATTGGGATATTTGGGTATGGGAGTGAGTTCTGGTTGTAATTGGGTTTGGGAATTATCGCCAACTTCCTGGGGATTTTCGGCACTGGAAGATGAATTACCGTTGAACAATCTACTTAAATTCAACTGAGGTAAGCTTTTAGGGTTAAAAACCACGTATCCTAAAGTCAGACTTGCTACTAATAAAAGCAGCATGGAACCTATGCCCAAAGGCGATAGGAGACTATCACTAGAATTGTTTGTTTGGCTACTTTCTGGCTGTTCATCCGTTAAACTCCGCAGCAGTGCTTCACTAGATTCTAAATAATCATCTGGCTGGGCGGGAGTATCATCAGCTAAGAGTTTTTCACTTTGATTACCTTGAGCGATCGCCGGGATGATACTGCTGCTGTCGGTGGAGTTGGCTGGAGGTAAAGGGATTTGTGTATTGCTTTCAGGTGTAGTCTGTGGTTGAGATTTATCTTGTATCTCTGTCTTGACAACAGGTGTAGGGGTATAAGAGAGATTTTCGCTTCCTGGTTGTAAACTTTTGTTGTTAGTAGATGACTTGATAATTACTGGGGCTGATTTCTCCTGCGAAGTCGCGGGTAGAGGTAAAGATTTTGTCTGGGGTTTAATTTCTACTGTCGATAGCTGAGTATTTGCCATTGTGGCATTTTGATCTGCCAACTCTTGAGGATAATTATTAGAGTAACTATTCACACGAGATTGACTGTTTGCCCTCATTCCTATGCGCGTGCGTCGGTAACGGGTTAACTCTTGTTCTAACTGCACTTCTAAACTGGCTAATGCAGCCGCTAATGCGGGATTCAACCCAGTATCAGAATTTATCAAGGGTTTTTGAGTCATTGGCATATCTCTCTTGTAATTAGGGAATTAACAATTCAAAACAGTTGTGTACCAATCCTATGGAAAATTGTCTATAAGTATAGATCCGAGAACCAAGCTCAATTTTGGCTGTGATTTGGCAAGATGTCTTTGAAATCGGTTAATGATATTTTAGGTGTTCTGGAAAAGCAAGCGAAATGGCAACAACAACCATTTCAGCAAGTATGCCAGTTTTGGGTGGAAGTTGTCGGTAGCGTCATTGCTGCCCAAACTCAGCCTTTATCCGTACAGCGTGATATTTTACGAGTGGCAACTTCTAGTGCTGCTTGGGCGCAAAATTTGACCTTTAGCCGTCAGACGCTATTGTTAAAGTTAAATCAAAAAATATCTACCCCTTTGGTGGATCTGCGTTTTTCCACTGCTGGTTGGCAACGTCATCCACAAAAGGAAAAACCACAACCCACGGTGTTATCTAGCGAGCATCCCAGTTACTTGGGTGATGTAAATGAACGCCAGCTTCAAGTGACAGCCGTTAATCAAGACGTGAATCAGGTATTTGCTAATTGGGCAAAGACAAGACAGAGGCGATCGCAACCTTTACCCCTTTGTCCTCAGTGCCAATGTCCCACACCACCCGGTGAACTCCAGCGTTGGGGGGTTTGTGGGTTCTGTAGTGTTAAGCTGTTGCCCAAAAATATTTAGCTGCTTTTTTTATAAATACACTTTTTTACTCTAATTTCATTTAATTATTAAAGTTGATTTTTTTACTATAAAATCCTTACTAGTCTCCGTTTCACACAAGGTATTGCAGCTTAATTTAAAAGTTCCCATACATTTAAACTTTGATATTTACCGTTGATCCCCAATAAGTTATAGGCAATAATTTATATGTAACCACTATAAATAACATTGAAAAATATAACATAAATCTAAAAACATAATAAAGTTTATTTTCCCCTTAAAAGGGGTATAACCTAGATATAATCACGGGTTATGGGTTTAATACGTATTTCTATCTAGAAGGAAAATATAGAGACGAAATCAGCCATAAACGGCATTAAAGATGAACCCAAATGAAACCCATTAATTCTTTGACATCTGCCTGTCGATATTGTCGCCATTACAAGCCAGAGGGTCGCCGAGGCGGGATGTGCCAACAGCTGGGAGCGCCTGTGCAAGCCTGTTGGAAAGCTTGCTCTTTAGCGTTACCACCTTTTGCGCCTTCTTGGGAAACGTTGGAAGATGCGTGGAGTTTACCTGATGCTACACCAGTTTTAGTAGAATCTGAACCTCTGGTGTCTGATGTAGAAAATGCTGTTTTTGCCGTAATTCAGGAGAAAACTGCCTCTACTTCTGAACAAGCAAAAGCTGAGACAGTACTTATTTAACCATTCATATATTACCTGACTGAGTTGGCAGTCTGCGTAGAATTTTAGATTTGCCTTTTAACATTTATACCTGGGAACCAGGAATTTTGGATTTTGGATTAAATTCCCATCCAAAATCCAAAATTGAATTGCCCACTCTCTAATCAAGGTAGCCAAGGAAAGTCTCGAAAATTTGGGGGACGTTTTTCCAAAAAGGCTTGTTTACCTTCAGCACCTTCTTCTGTCATGTAATAGAGTAAGGTGGCATTACCTGCTAGTTCTTGTAAACCAGCTTGTCCATCACAATCAGCATTAAATGCTGATTTGAGACAACGAATAGCAATAGGACTTTTTTCTAAAATTTCTCCAGCCCATTTAATTCCTTCTGCTTCTAGTTCATCCACCGGGACAACACAATTTACCAAGCCCATTTCTAACGCTTGTTGGGCATCATATTGACGACAGAGGAACCAAATTTCTCGCGCTTTTTTCTGTCCCACAATCCGGGCGAGATAACTAGCGCCGAAGCCACCGTCAAAGCTGCCAACTTTCGGCCCAGTCTGCCCAAAAATAGCATTATCAGCTGCGATCGTCAGGTCACAAATTAGGTGTAGGACGTGTCCACCACCGATCGCATATCCAGCTACTAAGGCAATTACTACTTTTGGCATGGAACGAATCAGGCGTTGTAAATCCAGTACATTTAAGCGGGGAATACCTGCATCATCTACATAACCAGCTTGTCCCCGCACACTTTGGTCGCCCCCTGAGCAAAACGCATATTTGCCATCGGTATGAGGGCCAGAGCCAGTAAAGAGAACTACGCCAATAGTAGTATCTTCACGGGCATCACAGAAGGCCTCATACAGTTCAAAAACGGTTTTGGGACGAAAAGCATTGCGTTTGTGAGGACGGTTGATGGTGATTTTCGCAATGCCATCGGACTTGTGATATGTGATGTCTTCGTAGGTTTTGCCAGGTTTCCAGTCGATTTGCATGAGAATTAACTGCGCTGTTGTGCATGAGAATTTTATCGCAGAGGTGGAGAGTTGCGATGGGCTACGCCCCGCCGTCGGCGATCGCTAATATTTAGTACCTCAAGCTTATACAATTAAGGTTATGCGACGTGACTCTATTTTTTACAAACTATTTAAGCAATTTCCTGGTTTGCTGTTTGAATTAGTAGACCAACCACCCCCACAAGCTGCTGAATATCAGTTTGAATCGGTGGAGGTCAAAGAAACAGCATTTCGGATTGATGGCGTGTTTCTACCCCCTGCCAATGCAGCCTCTAAGGTGGTATTCTTTGCTGAAGTCCAGTTTCAGAGAGATGACGACCTATATCACCGCTTCTTTAGCGAATTATTTTTGTTTCTCTATCGCCACCCTATTCGTTACGATGATTGGTTTGGAGTAGTCATTTTTGCGTCCCGCAGCCTGGAACCGTCCAAATCAACGATTCATCGAGCATTATTAGAAAGTGGTCAAGTGCGGCGGGTATATCTTGATGAATTGGGTGATTTACGACAACAACCATTGGGATTGGCTTTGATGTTGCTAACAACGATTCCAGAAACAGAAGCCGTGGAATCAGCAAAATTTTTGTTAGAGCAAGCACAGCAACAGGAAGTAGCCAGCCTTTCGTCACGAGCGATAATGGATTTAGTGACGACTATTATGGTCTACAAGTTTGCTACCTTAAGTCGAGAGGAGATTGAAGCAATGTTAGGACTAAAGTTAGAAGAAACACGGGTTTATAGAGAGGCGAAGCAAGAAGGACGTGGCGAAGGGCGAGAAGAAGGGCGAGAAGAAGAAGCGCGATCGCTCATTTTACGTCAGCTAAACCGACGAGTAGGAGTAATCCCTGGTGAACAACAACGTCAGATTGATGTTTTGTCACTAGAACAGTTAGAAGCTTTAGCTGAGGCGTTGTTAGATTTTTCTTCTGTTAGTGATTTGACGGGGTGGTTACAAAATCCAGCTACAAGTTGAGTGCGATGACCTACCGTGGAAGGTAGCCCATCGCAGTTATGAATTATGGATTAACTATATCCATCCAAAGTGTTGGGGAAAGTGTAATCAGAGAACAGGGAGAAATTTTTACTATTGATGCGGGTTTCATCATCCAGAACTTTGACAACTTTGTTATAGATATCTTCTGCTTGTTGGGGTGAATCACCAATGCTAGTTAATCCCAATTTACCAAACTGGGAAAGACAACCCATGAGATGAAACACTGTACCCGTCTCCGTGCAGCTATCGAAGTGTAATCTGTGATGAGCAATGATATCCATTAAATCATTGGGTAGCAATCCGCGATAGCGGTCTTTTTGTAAGTTGTCTGTGGCAATGTAATATTTAGGGCGACCTTGTTGACTATAAAACAACCCGGTAGACATTTCATAACGACCGTTGGTTAATAATTTTAAGGTCATGAAAGGATGGGTTGTACCACCTTTACGGAGGTTAATTTCAATTGCTTGAATGTCCCATTTACCATTACCTTGGTCAACGGTAATAAAATCTACACCAAATCTTTCTAAAGCTCCTTTTTCTGCCAACTTTCTGCCGATTTTTAAACCTAATTGCTGTAACTGCAAACGATAGCGTTCATCAGCCGGAAATTGACAACCTAAATAAATTTGTCCGTCTGGACCGCCAAGAATTTGGTCGTGAGTGGAAAGAATTTCTACTTCACCTGTGGGTGTAATGCGTCCTTGCACACTAGGCGATCGCTTGATTTCTCCTTCCACAAATGCTTCCACAATCGCACCTAATTCGGTAATTCTTGTAGAAAAGTTCTGCCAATTTTCTTGCTTGGCTTGAAATCGCAGACAAGAAAAGCGATCGCTAATTGCTGCTACCCTTTCTGCTGAAGAAGCTTTTCCTGGTGCAACATCCATAATTGGTTGCAAATCTAATAATGCGTTCCCTTCTCCCGAAATCCCTTCATTTAATTTCACTACCATCCGTTGTAATGTCGGTTGGCGTTCCCATAAATCACTAGCTGCTACTGCTAAATCTTTTTTATGCCAAACTAATTCACTCCCATCAGGATGGGGTACACCACTTTCGGCAAAAATTTGCCGACTACCGCTTTTTGTCCCCCAAATCTGCAAATCTGGTGCAGCAGCATATAATGGTACATTTAATTTGAGCGATAATTCTGCTTCTAAATCTGTTGAGTTATAGCAAACTATAAAAGATTTTTCTAACCTTAAAGCTTGTTGAATTCTTTCTATTAAGCGGGGACGTTCTAAAATTTTTTGACTTAATGGTTTAGGAGAAGAATCATAAGTTGAAAGTAGTAGCAAGCGATTACGTGCATGAGAAAATGGGATACCGGGCAGTAGTTGTAGATAATAATCAATGATACTGGGATGCAGTGGTATTGATGTTACATAAATCAATCTAGTCCGGGGATTTCGTAAACGCATCAAAGCAAAAAGTAATCTTTCTTCATAATGTTCAAATCCTTCAACTTTTTGAATTTCGCGTTGGTCAATACTTAAGGAAGGAATGACAATAATATCCGCTTCACCAGTATCAAATTGCTCAATAGTTTTCCAGCGATCGCGCAAAGTAGATTGCAAGCTGCGAAACTGAACAACCGATTCTAATTCTGTATGATTCAGCGTTACCATAATCCCTACCCCATTGGCTCCCCAATACTGACTTATTATTCTTGTATATCCCAAAGAAAGCCATATATTGCTGTTATGCAATAGTTCTTGACTGTATCTACTTCTGCCATAGTAGGTATTTTTGGTATTGATTGGCTATGCCTCAAAAGTAGGAAAATAGTTTTACTGAGGGATTATTTATATATAGAATTCATACTGGAATTCTGAAATATACGTAGGGTGGGCAATTTCCACTGCATCATGGTTTTGGTGAGCAATGCCTACCCTACAGATACTGAGATTTTTAAGCGTAAGTGCAGGCTACGCCAACAACAATCAAATCGGATTATTATAGGAAAAATCAGTATTTAGAAGTAATAGTCCAGAATAAACAAAAAAAGTTAAGGATTCACCGCAACTCTTGTTTGATCCAAAATATGAAATAGAAATATCAAAGTTTTATTCATTTTGACTTTACATATATATAAAGTCTCTAACTTCTACTGGCATACACAGGCAATTTTGCCAACAATAATTATTGCTGTATATCTAATGTATAGAGATGTTGCACAAAAAGGTTTCAATTAAATCAATTGATACAATTCCTTTTAAAATAAAAAACATTCTCTGCAAAATTTATTACTATAGTTGTTTGTATCGGGGGGATATAATGAGCCGTCCAATAATTCTTGGTATTGTTGGTGATAGTGCTGCTGGTAAAACCACACTAACTAGGGGAATTGCTCAGGTACTCGGTCCTGAGAATGTCACACTTATCTGTACAGATGATTATCATAAGTATGATCGCCAGCAACGGGCAGAAATAGGAATCACGGCTCTCCACCCCGATTGTAACCATTTGGATATCATGCAGCAGCATCTATCGCTGCTACGCACAGGACAACCAATCCTCAAACCAGTTTATAGCCACAAAACTGGAACCTTTGAGCCGCCCCAGTATATCAAACCGAATAAGTTTGTGATTATCGAGGGATTACTCGGTTATTCCACTCGTGCAGCCCGTGATTGTTACGATGTGAAAGTTTACCTTGCACCTCCAGAAAACCTCCGCGCCAAATGGAAAGTTAAACGCGACACTCAAAAACGCGGCTACACTCCCGAACAGGTATTGGCAGAATTAGAAAAACGCGAACCAGATTCAGATCAGTATATTCGTCCCCAAAGACAATGGTCGGATATAGTTGTCAGTTTCTATCCAACTCATGAAGATGGAGATGAAAGCAATGGACACCTGAACGTGCGTCTAGTTTTGCGTCCCACTATTCCCCACCCAGATTTTACACCAATTATTAATTTAACTAATGGCAATTCTGGGTCAGCAATTCGCTTAGGATTAGACCGGGATATGAGTAAACCCGTTGATGTATTGGAAGTTGATGGTCATGCCACTTTAGAACAAGTGAATAAATTAGAGCATATCCTTTGTTCTGATATGCCTTATTTGAGTAACGTGTGCGATCGCGAAAGTAACCCAGAATTGGGCAAAATTGCCGGAACAACAGGCGAAACACTACAAAGTTACCCTCTTGCTCTCACTCAGTTAATCATCACCTACCATATGCTCAAGGCGACGCAAATCTATCAGTAAAACTGGTAAAAATTAAAGATTTGCTCAAATTAGGTTGATTCTGCACGCAAACAAGGGATAACTAAAGATAGTTGCATCTATAGTGACTATTTTTCGAGTTATCCTATGACCTATTGCCTGAGAATTGCCGATATACCCACAAATGAGCGTCCCCGTGAACGTTTAATGACACACGGGTCGAAAGTTTTAGCTACAGCTGAGTTAATAGCAATTCTTTTAGGTACTGGTCAAGGGCCTGGGAAACTCTCAGCAGTGGGTTTAGGACAATATATATTGCAGGAACTTGGTAAACATCAGCGTGACCCATTGGCAGTTTTGCGAGAAGTTACCCCTGCTGAGTTAATGCAAATACCCGGAATTGGCCCGGCAAAAGCCACAACTATATTAGCGGCGATTGAATTGGGTAAACGTGCCTTTCAATCTCGTCCTTTAGACAAAACACCAATTGATAGTCCCGTGACGGCGGCGGCGGCGCTGAGTCATGATTTGATGTGGCAGACTAAAGAGCGTTTTGCAGTATTGTTATTAGATGTCAAAAATTGTCTACTGGGGACACAGGTAATTACTATCGGTACGGCTACAGAGACTTTAGCTTCTCCTCGTGAGATTTTTCGAGAAATAATTCGTCAAGGTGCAACAAGGACAATTGTTGCCCATAATCACCCTTCTGGTAACGTAGAACCAAGCCCAGAGGATATAGAACTTACACGTCAATTATTAGCGGGAGCGCAACTTTTAGGGATTCCATTGTTAGATCATTTGATTTTGGGTAATGGTAATCATCAAAGTTTGCGTGAAATTACAACCTTGTGGAATGAGTATCCGCAAGGTGATTAAAATAATACATACTCTACAATCACTTACGGACTGTGACTGATGGATTAGCCCAAACGTTAACTTTACCGTCAAATCCGCCACTGGCTAGAACTTGTCCATCTGGACTAAAGGCGATCGCACTTACCCAATCACTGTGTCCAACCAGTGTATTTAACAACTCGCCTGTATATAAATCCCACAACTTAATTCCATCTCTACCAGCACTAGCTAAAGTTTTACCATCGCGGTTGAGAGCGATCGCATTTACCCAATTGTTGTGTCCTGTCAAGGTGCGGGTTAGTTGTTCCGAGGGGAGATTCCAAACTTTAATAGTGCGATCGCTACTGGAACTGATTAAGTTTTGTCCGTCGGGTGTGAAGGCAACATCTGTAACTGTACCAGAATGGGCTGTAAATCCCCGGATTAATTCACCTGTACTTAAATTCCATAATTTAATTACACCTCTGGTATCACCACTAGCCAGAGTTTGACCATCTGAACTCATTGCCAGGGTATAAATTCTGTTATCAAAGCGTACTAGAGTAGTCAATGGACGTTGTTGGAGTAAATCCCATACCCGAATCCCATCTAAAGCACCACTGACAAGGACTTTACTATCAGAAGATACAGCTAAGGACATGACACTAGCAGTATGTCCCACGAAAGAGCGTGTAAATTGATTATTCTTGAGATTCCATATATTAATAATATTGTCAGCGCCAGAACTAACTAGGGTTTGTCCATCTGGGGAAATTACCAAAGACTCCACAGCAGTTTTCTGGGCTTTGTTGATAGTTCCTACTCTTTTGCCGGTTGCTGGGTTCCAAAGACGAATTACACCATCGTTGTAAGCGCCACCACTAACAAGAGTCTGACCATCAGGACTGAAAGTTAAAGATTTTACCCTACCTGAATGGGCTGTGAGGCTATGGAGGAGACTGGGGTTGCTAAATCCTCCTGTTGGCTGTTGATTGGGTATGATTTGAACTGTATCAGCTGCATTTGCCTTTACCCCTTGTCCAAGATTTAGGGACACAGCGATGACCTGCAAAGGGATGTAGCCCATTGCAGCCATGAATAGGAATATAAAATATGGGCGTACCATAACATACCCCCGTCTTGTTACCTTACTCCTCACTGTTTTTCCTCACCAGATTAAATACACCAATCAACTAATAGTCGAGTGAATACTCAACACTCATGACTCAGCACTCACCACTCCTTAGTACGGTGGTTTTTTCTTTTGAACACTCAGCATTGGTAGAGTCGGACTAGATGAGCGAGGCGGTAAGTAATGTTGTACCACCGGCTCCTCTGGTACTGGGCGACGCTGTTGACTACTACGCCAAAACTTCCAAGCAAGACTGATACCTGCTGTTCCTAAACCAACAGCAAATAATGACCAGCTATCATCTAATCCACCAATCAGCGCATCCACCACGCCCATCGTGATTAACACACTAATTACTGGCTCTTTCCTGTAGGCTGACTTTAAAAAACGAGGTAAAACAAAATTCATCACAGCGTGGTTTGTCCAGATAACCTTTTGCGTAAATTCACCAAGAGTACCTCACTTAAGAACTGCCCTTCTGAATAAAAGACATCTTACAAAAAGATTATAATTTCTTCAGTGGGGTTTAAGTGTAGTCACTCACTCTATTACATGAAGTCTTTGCAAGTTTAAGATATAACTAACACTTTCTTAAATATGCTTCATATTTGTAAAGCAATTTGTGTGAGATAGTTCACTATAAATTTATACGAGCGATACTAGCTAGAACATCTAGCTGATCTAACTCTGCTAATTACTAGCTTACAACTTTAATATTGGTTTCAGTCTTGTAGGGGGGAGATGAGTTAGTTGAGGAAGTATAGGGAGATGAGGGAGTAGATGAGAATTTCAACTCAGCACTCCCCACCCCCTCAATATTATTTAAGGCCAAGCCAAGCTAAAACACCTTGATTGGTGGCATACTCAATGACTACCATCAAAAGAAAACCAATCATGGCAGCTCGACCATTCAAGCGTTCTGCATATTCATTAAAGCCAAATTTTGGCTCTTCTAGTTTGGGTGTGACTGTTGGCTGTGTTTGGGACATTTTTGGAAGACCTCTTTTCGGCAAACGGGACTTAATAATGAGTTTTGAGCTAATTGCGATACTGAAATTAAAAGGTAGCTAGAAAAAGCTAGTACCTTACTATTTTCAGAAGCTATGCAAAGGCTGTTTAACAAATTGTAATTAATCTTTATATATTGTAGAGGCAGTGGGGCAATAGTCAAGGGTAAGAGTTTGAGGCTTAAGTATAGGGACTGGGCAAAATAAAGTTGTAGATAGCTATCCACAATACGGAAGTGTCAGTCTGAGACTGGCAGGCTAAATTAAACAAAAAATTTATCAGAGGCGTTACATGGAAATCGGTGTTCCTAAAGAAACTAAAGATCAAGAATTTCGCGTAGGTTTAAGTCCTGCTAGCGTGCGGGTATTGCAGGAAAATGGTCATAGCATCTATGTTCAAACCCAAGCTGGTAGTGGTGCTGGGTTTACGGATGATGATTATCGCAGTGCAGGGGCAGAAATTGTCCCCACAGTAGAAGCTGTTTGGAATCGAGAGTTAGTAGTCAAAGTTAAAGAACCCCTGAAAAGTGAGTACCACTTTTTACAGAAAGGGCAGATATTGTTTACTTATCTGCATTTAGCAGCAGATCGCCAATTAACAGAGCATTTAATTGATTCTGGCATTTGTGCGATCGCTTACGAAACCGTAGAGCAACCAGGGGCAAACAGACTCCCACTACTGACCCCCATGAGCATTATTGCTGGTCGGTTAGCGGTACAATTTGGGGCGCGCTATTTGGAACGTCAACAAGGTGGTAGAGGTGTGCTGCTTGGTGGTGTCCCTGGAGTGAAGCCAGGAAAAGTAGTAATTCTGGGTGGTGGTGTAGTTGGTACGGAAGCTGCACGGATTGCTGTAGGTATGGGTGCAGCAGTGCAGATTTTAGATGTAAATGTTGAGCGTTTATCTTATTTAGAAACTTTGTTTGGTTCTAGAGTTGAATTACTTTACAGTAGTTCTGCTCACATTGAAGCCGCAGTCAAAGAAGCAGATTTACTCGTTGGCGCTGTTTTGGTATTAGGACGCAAAGCGCCAATTTTAGTATCCCATGAATTAGTTAAACAAATGCACCCTGGTTCAGTCATCGTTGACGTGGCGGTTGATCAAGGTGGTTGTGTGGAAACCTTACACCCTACATCTCACACCAACCCTACATACATTCAAGAAGGTGTAGTGCATTATGGCGTTCCGAATATGCCAGGTGCAGTACCTTGGACAGCAACCCAAGCACTCAACAACAGTACACTACCTTACGTTGTGCAGTTGGCAAACCAAGGACTAAAAGCACTGGAAGTTAATCTACCACTGGCCAAGGGTTTAAATGTGCAGAATCATCGTTTAGTACATCCGGCGGTACAAGAGGTTTTTCCTGATTTGGTCAATTAATTACATTATGCGTTTCAGGGGAACACCAAATAATAAATTATTCCCAATTGACCGTTAGTAGGGTGCGTCAGTATGAATAATTTCTTGGTACAGCTAGGTTTTTTCGCACTGATGCACCCTACCATTTTTGGTATTTTTTTATCTGGGAGTCCCCAGTTGTCAGTTGTTTTTGGATCTGACCTTGTTGTCCCTAAAGTTATAGTTCTTGGTGAGACGCTACGCATTTGTGTAGCGTCCCTGAGAGGAGTTTCTTCCCCTTCTCCATTGCTAATTATCGACCTGCACTATTGAGGTTATTGACAGCACTATTGCGTTCACGTTCAATTTGTTGTACCAATTGTCTGGGGAGTTGAGATTTTTTGGTTAAGGCTTTGTCAAAATTAGCGATCGCTTCTCGAATTAGTTGCTGACTTTTTTCTTGTCTACCCTGCGCTGTGAGGATTTGGGCTTTAAGATAGTACAATTCTGGGTTATCTGAAGCTGCTTTGATTGCCTGGTTAGAGTAATCTAAAGCTTGAGCGTACTGTCTTAAATCACGGTAGGCAAGTGCAATACCTCTGTTAGTCAAATACTGAGGAGCCGCATTTTTTTGTAGGCGATTAATTGCCTCATCTGGGTTGGCAAAGGGTAAACTGACAGATAGCATCAAATCCATATAGCCCTTGAGCAAGTTCAATTCTGGATCTCTTGGAGAAATAGCTTCTGCTCTATCCATATATTCATAAACTTGTCTAAGACGACTCAAGGCTTGGGGTGCGCCTCTGAGTGTACCTTCACGGGTGATAATTGCGGCTCCTTCTAAAAAATGTCCTACAGCTATGTATATATTGCCCCGTAATGGGTCAGTTGCCAGTAACTTTTGCCCAGTTACTAGAGTTTTTCCGCCGTAATTATCCAGCCCTGCCAAATCGTTATTAATGTACGCTAAAGATGCCTTCATGGCATAAGCTAGAGGCTCATTTGATTCGCTGGATATTGCTTGATTGAGGTGACGCTCTGCGGTTGGATAATCACCCTGTTGAAAAACTGCCTTAAACGCAGCTTCTGTATTGTCACCAATTTTACGCGGTTCACTTGTGCGGAAAGGATCGCCAGCCCATGAGGGATTGATTGCCAGAGTAAATGCGATCGCTACTCCAACACTCCCTTGAGCAAGTCTAGTTAGTTGAGAATATATTATTGAGTGAGGAGAGGAAAAATTTCTAGTCATTGTCAGCCTCAGAATAATTGCGGTTGAAAAAGTTGTGTATGTTACTTAAAATACAAAAAATTTAGTTATAATTTGCGTGTGTCGCCAACAAAATAGCTCTTAAACTTAGACTTAAGTAAAAATGCTAAGTTCCCAAAATCACTGTAATTACTGCTTTTGGGCAATCTGTCACAATGGAACAGTCAGGATAATTCTTGCTGTTAGATAAATCTTTGGCGAATTTTCCCATTTCTCTAGTTGTAGTTAATCTTAGTTAGTGAGTTCTTTGCCAACTTTTGGTAATCTTAACAAATGCTCTATCTCCGAAATCTGACTTACCATCCCACCGCTTGCCCAACAGCAATCCTCAAATCCATTAACTTAGAACTACCTCCCCAAAAGCTGGGTTTGATTATCGGCCCAAGCGGTTCTGGTAAAAGTACTTTATTAGAAATTTTATCTGGACTAGCCGAACCAACTTCTGGTGCAGCCCTCTGGCGAGAACAAGAACTCATAGCCGAACAGTTACAACAATTGGCTGGGTTAGTATTTCAGTTTCCAGAACGACACTTTTGCGGTGGCACTATTTTAGAAGAATTACGTATAGGGCATCCCGAATTAGGGATAGAGAGAGTTAGGCAAGCATTAAGTGAAGTAGGCTTAGAACATTTATCCCTCTCTGCTGCACCTTACGCCTTGAGTGGCGGTCAACAACGACGGTTAGCTTTAGCAGTACAATTAATTCGCCAACCCAATATATTATTACTAGACGAACCGACAGCAGGCTTAGATTGGTCAATGCGTCAGCAATTAGTAAATTTATTAGCGAAACTCAAACAAGACTGGACACTATTAGTAGTAACACATGATGCTGGTGATTTGTTGGCGATCGCTGACCGTTGTTGGACACTCAAGCACGGCGAACTCATATCTGTGGATCCAGCGACACTAGAAGCCAAAGCCAAGGAACCACAACCTGCGGCGTGAGAAGAGGCAGGGGAGCAGGGGAGCAGGGGGCAGTGGAGCAAAAACTATTAGCAACTGACAACTGACATCGACTAATGACTAACTCATTGCCAGAAATTTGGCAGCAAACTCTCAATTGGCAACCTACTGACTCACAGCAGGCGCAATTTCAGCAGCTTTATGAATTGATTCTAGAAGGTAATCGTCAGTTAAATTTAACTCGCATCACTGAACCTCAAGAATTTTGGGAAAAACATTTGTGGGATTCGCTGCGAGGAATTGCGCCACAGCAACAATTTATCCCATCGTTACAAGTGGGTGCATCTGTGATCGATATTGGTACAGGTGCAGGGTTTCCTGGCGTTCCTGTGGCAATCATTGCACCTAATTCTACAATTACCCTTGTAGATTCAACGCGGAAAAAGATTACTTTTATTGAGAAAATTTTGAGCGAACTTGCTCTAACTAATGCTAAAACTCTGGTTGCAAGAGCTGAAGAAATTGGTCAACAACCAGAACATCGACAAAAGTATGATGTCGCTTTAATCCGCGCGGTTGGTACGGCTTCAGCTTGTGCAGAATATACTTTACCTTTATTAAAGCAAGGTGGTTTAGCAGTAATTTATCGGGGTACTTGGACAGACGAAGAAACAACAGCTTTAGAAAATGCTGTAAATCAGTTGGGTGGCGCAGTTGAATTAGTGGAAAAGTTTACGACTCCTCTAACTAACAGCATCCGTCACTGCCTGTACTTGCGGAAGGTAGGAACCACATCAGCAAATTTTCCGCGTGCTGTTGGCGTACCCAGTCAAAAGCCCTTGTAGAGTAAACTGGCAATTGCTTGTACCAAATCTTTGGGGTCTACTGGTTTAGATAGATGTCGTTGAAAGCCTGCGGCTATAGCCTTTCGTTGATTAAATTCTCCTGGATATGCACTCAGAGCGATCGCCGGAATTTGTCCACCTTGTTCTGATGACCAAGCTCTTACTTGCTGCATCAACATATACCCATCCATATCAGGCATAGCAATATCGCACACCAGTATATCTAATGGGCTTTGTTTCAAAACTTGTAATGCTTCGATAGCTGATGCTGTTGCTATCACCTCAGCACCAGATTGTTGAATTAAGTAAACTACTAAATCTCGTATATCTGCTTCATCATCAACTACCAGAACGCGCACACCATGCAAATTGCACAAATTTTCTGGGAGAATTTCATTTTGCTGAGAGTTGGGTTGGCGATTCACCTGTGGTAATTTGACGGTAAATGTTGCACCCTGATTTTCTCCCAGACTTTGGGCATAAACTCTGCCACCGTGCATTTCCACAATATGACGTGCGATCGCCAAACCTAATCCTAAACCACCAAACTTACGTGTTGTCGCACTATCTGCTTGTCGGAATATCTCGAATACGTAAGGCAAAAATTCTTGACTAATTCCCTGACCGGTATCGCTGACTTGAAGCTGTGCATAATTACCAGTAGATTCTAGTTTAATAGTTACTTGACCGCCTTCTGGCGTAAACTTCACTGCATTAGATAGTAAATTCCAGACTACTTGTTGCAGACGGCCTGCATCACCGAGAAAAGGACTGACCCCAGGAGTAAATTCGGTAAAAATTTGAATTGATTTAGCTTCAGCCGCTAACCTGAATGTTTCCTTGGCTGCTTCAATAATTGTAGGAAAATATACATGAGAAAGATTAAGTGTAAATTTACCTTGCAAGATCCGAGAAATATCTAATAAATCTTCGACTAGTTGGGTTTGTAATTTGGCATTGCGCTCAATTGTTTCTAAGGCGATCGCCGCTTTCTCTGGCTTGAGCTTGCCAGCCCGCAACAAGTTTGTCCAACCAATAATAGGATTGAGGGGAGTCCGCAACTCATGGGATAAAACGGCCAGAAATTCATCTTTAATTCGACTGGTGACTTCTGCTGCTTCCCGTGCTGCTTGTTCCCGTTGTAGTAATTCTTCCCGTTCTACTTCTACTTGCTTGCGTTCACTGATATCCAGGATAATTCCTACAAAACGCTCAACTTCCCCCTGGTAATTGCGAATGACTCGCCCTTTCGATGCTAACCAAAGTATAGTGCCATCCTGACGCAGAATGCGGTATTCATCATAGTATTCCTCACCTTGGGTAAACACAGCTTCTACAGCCTGCATTGTGCGATCGCGATCGTCAGGATGGATAAAATCTAGCCAAGAGCGAAAACCTGGTTTATTAGTACCTCGTTCTAACCCCAACAAATCCCAGATACCTTCCGACCAAGATACCTGATTCGTTTGCACATTCCAATCCCAAGTACCAATTTTGGCTACTCGTTGCGCTAGTCTTAGTCTTTGCTCACTCTCTCGCAGTGCTTGCTCTGTTTGCTTATGTCCGCTAATATCGCGGGAGACAGCAACGACACCTTCAATCAGCTGCTCTGGATTATGCAGGGGTGTGAGAATATATTCGTAGTAATGGAGTCCTTCTGGAGTCTGGTAGCTATTTTCGGCTTTAATCGGTTGTCCTGTTTGGATTACTGCTTCTCTTTCAATGTCCAGCAGATTCAGCATTTCTAAGCTGTTTGCGGGTAAATTCAGTTCTCGCCAAGTCTTACCCACCATTTCTTCAGGGGTTAATCCCAGAATAGCTGCGCCACCCCCACTCACATATTGATAACGACCAAGTAAATCAAATATATAGATGTGATCAACCGAGGCGGAAAGAATGGCCTGTAATACATTTGCCTGGTGTTGAATTTGGGTGAGTAAGTGACGCGTCTTTTCCTCTACCTGTTTACGCTCTGTGATATCCAAAAATGCAGCCACTGCACCTCTAGATTTGTCTAAATTATCTACTAGGGGAGCAGCATAACCAAACAAATTAAATATTCTGCCGTCATCTCTAACAAGATCAACTTCAGTTCCTTTGACTTCCGTTTTATGAATAGCAGCATATCGCAAAGGAAATTCTTCGGGAGGGAGTTCTTGACCTTCTCGTAATAACTTGTATGACGAACAAAACGTATCAAGTAGGGTGTCAGAAATATTCGTTCTTGGTTCAAGACCCAAAATTTGAGCAAAAGCTGGGTTGGCTCTAACTTGTTTAAATTCCGGGTCTTGGGTGATGAGAATGCCAATTGGAATTAACTCAAACAAAGTTTTCATATCTTGGTTGAGAGATGCGATCGCCATCTCTCTCGCTGCAAGTGCTATTGCCATCTCATCAATCGCACGAGCCAATTTCCCAAGCTCTCCTGATGTATGAGCAATTTCGCTACGTGCATTCAGTTGACCACTACCCAAAGTTTGCGCTGTTCGCACCAAAGATTGCACTTGGCGGATCAGGAAAACATTTCCACCCACCCAAGCAGCAACTAATGCCAAGATTGTTACAGTACCTAACCCAAGCAAATTACTAACTAATAGCCAGTTAGCATGGTCAAGCACAACCGCCACAGGAACACCGACGCTGATATAAGCATCAGGATTAAAAGGGTCGTCACCTAACGGTACAAATGCAAATATCCTGCGGACACCATCCAGACCAGTGATTTCACATACACCTTCACCACCAGTCGTTTTCATTTGAACAAAAGCATCCTGTGGTAAAGACTTACCCAACCACTTTTCTGCTTCAGGATAACGGACTAAGAGTATTCCCTTTTGGTTAACAACACTTAATACCGCGTCTTCTGGCAATTGTACCTGAGCTGCTAACTGATTCCACTGGTCTAAATCAAGGGCAGCCATGACTACAGATTGCACTTGATCAACTTTGTTGAGGACAGGGAAAGCGAAGCTAACAGTTGGTTTTTTGGTGATGCGACCGATTTGATAGTCTCCTACTACAAACTTGTGGGTTTGCAAAGCACTTTTAAAATAGCTACGGTCTGTAACATTCACTCTGCCGGAATAAGTTATACCACTGCAAATAATATTTCCTTGAGTATCAATCACTGCAAGGTTGCCATAAGTAGGATACTGTTGGAGGAGATCAGCTAGTAATTGATGACAATCTGGTGAGTTACCCTGACGAATAATTGGCATCTGTGCCAATACCGTGAGCAGTTGACGAGTTCCCTCGACCATTTGCCTTTGGTTGTTAGCAGCTAATCTTACTAGCCGTAGCGTGTTTTCTTGCGCTTCAGTGATGGCGGCACGTCTTTGTTCGGAAGCAGAATAGAGAATTAGTCCTAATGCGGGAATGACCGCTAAGAGGACGAGAAGTAATAAACGAGTGCGAAGGCTGGATAGGAATGAGCAATTTAACCAGGAAGGCATTATATTTTTTAACTTAGTCCGCGATCGCCTATTTACTATGGTGGCGTTGCCAGCTTGGACTATTCTTTTGCAGGCAAAAAGTTATCGTTAATATCTATCGCCAGTGGAGCATATCATGTTGTAGATTCTAGCTGTCATCTACCAAATGATGCAAAAATTTATGCCCTCAAGAGGGATTTTGGTCAAAGATTTCCTCAAAATTAAAGCAATCCTCAGTCCAAGATACAGATGGGGCTTTATACGACCAAATCCGAGCTTTACCAGAAGAACAACAATTACGATCCTCACTTTGTAACGCCATATTGCATAAATAGACAGGGGATACCAAAAAGCTCTACAATCTGATTGATTGTGGTAAATTTACCTATTGCTCAATCAACCCAAGCATAGTAAAGATTTTCTAGCAATTTTGCTAGGTTGGAAAATCACGCTATTAATATAAGTAAGTCTTAGTTAGAGAGTGACGACCAATGGACGTAAAACTGATTTTAGTTGGTTTAACTGTAATATTTACTATTTCGTGCCTATTTTTTGGGACGAAAAATGGGTTTTATGATACGGATAACTATCATGGCAATGGCTCTGCCCATTGAAAGAGGTCTGGTTGCTAGCAGTAGGCAGTCAGAGCTTCGGTCTACCACAAATGCAAGAGGCAAATTCTCTTAGTCCCCAGTTTAATGGATTGTTGTCACCCAACTTTTACGAACCGGTGCGGGTTCGTAAGAGGTGTCCTCCCCAATCAAAAATCTATATTCTTCAGGTTTAGGGGCGCACTACCAAAATTACCCCCTGACGACAAAACCAAAATCCTTGTGAATCTTGGTTTTTCGGATAAGTCTATGATGCGGTTGGAGGGGAGCAAAGCATGAGGGATAATTTGTCAGCATATTCCAGTATTGATACGGGGGAAGCAGCCACTGAACTAGAATGTTTTCCCTACAGTGTCCAGCACCATGATGAAGGTGTGTGTTTACTAGTAAGGATGGGGCCGCACCGCATCCTGTTGGATTGTGGTTTAGAAGATATTTCATCCTTGCAGAAGGGTTTAACTCAATTACCAAAGCCCAGCACTTCACCTTTACCAGCCGATTTAGTCTTAGTTACTCATGCTCATCCCGATCATGCAAGAGGGTTACTGGCACTACATCAAGCTTTTCCTAATTTACCTATCTATGGCAGTGAAGTAACCAGTAAGTTGCTGCCTTTAAATTGGTTAGACCGCAACCCTGAAGAAATTCCCCAGTTTTGCCACGCCTTACCATTGCGATCGCCTGTAGAACTACAAGATGGGTTGGTTGCAGAAATATTTCCCGCCGGACACTTACCAGGAGCAGTGGCAATTCTGCTGACTTACACTACAGAGCAGCGTTCTTACAAGTTACTCTACACAGGGGATTTTTTCCTATCTAACTCACGGTTAGTAGAAGGTTTGCGATTAGAAGAATTGCGCGGTACAGATTTAAATGTGTTGATTATAGAAGGGACTTATGGCACATCCCGACACCCCCACCGCCGCAACCAAGAAAACCAACTAGCCGAGAGAATTAATCGTGCAATAAGCGATCGCTGTTCTGTCCTTCTCCCTACTCCGGCTTTAGGCTTAGGACAAGAATTGCTGATGCTGTTGCGTTCTCATCACCATTTCACAGGTAGGGATTTGGATATTTGGGTTGATGGCGCTGTTGCTGTTGGCTGTGATGCTTACTTGGAACTTTTACCGCACCTCCCCGCATCAGTACAAAACTTCGCCCGCCATCAACCTTTATTTTGGGATGAGCGCGTCCGTCCCCGTGTGCGGCGCTTGCAGCCAGAAAATCGTAGTAGTGTGGGTAAATCTCCCTGTATTGTCCTCACCGATTCCACAGCTGATTTAGAGCAGTACTGTCAATCAGAAACCGGGCCTTGGCTGATCTTATTGCCAGAAAAAATTGATATAAAAGTTAATAAAAAATACTCAGCCCCCACCACAGTAGAAAGTTATCTGCTGGCTCAACACAGCGATGGGCCTGGAACTACCCAGTTAATTCATAATTTACGCCCCCAGCACGTCGTTTTTGTTCACGGTTCCCCTGCATACCTAGCAGATTTAACCTGCTTAGAAGAGTTGCAAAACCGTTATCACATCCATTCACCGGCGGCTGAAACTTTAGTAGAACTGCTAATAGGCGAGACTTTTTTACAACCAGCGCCCCCAGAAACAAATTATGAAGGCGAACTAACAGAGTTAGGGACGGTTGTCACAATTACTATCCCCGAAGCTATCACTGGTGATTCTCGGTGGAGAGAATTTGCTGACACTGGTTTAATTGAAGCTCGTTGGCAGGGAGAAGAACTGGTATTGAGGGGATTAACCCAAAGAGAACTGCTAAATCAAAATAGCGATCGCAACATACCTCCCGACCTTAATTGCTGCGGTACTTGTCGCCATCAACGCGGACAGCGCTGCTGGAATCCTGCTTCGCCGCTATATAACTTTAGAGTCACGTTAGAAGGCCACTGTCCTGCTTTTGAGCGCCTATCGAATGGTGAATAGAGGGAGGGGCAGAGAACAGGAGATATAGAGTATCTATAAAATAACGAATCCTGAGCAGGATGTATTACTCAGGATTCAGGATGTGGTTAGCAGGGAGTGGGGAGTTGCGATTAGGCTGGTGTAGGAAAGCAAAAGGGAAATATTGTTGTAAATTTCTCCCCCTTGCTCCCCTGCTCCCTGCCTTAATTATTCAGGATTGGAATCTGGGTAATGGTTACGAATACGCTCGGCTTCTGGACAATCTTCAGTCATCAGGGGTTCTATATTACTGCGTGAGACTGAGGCTAGTTTTTGAGTGACAGCGCCGATACTTTCGAGACGAACCATCTCTTCCCAAGAGCAAACTTCGTCTTCTTCGTCTGTTTCATAGCGTAGGGTCACTAAGTCTCCCTCTATATCAATGATGCGGGCGCGTTCTATCCAGCGTTGCTGGTCCCGCAAGAATACACATACCTCGCGCCCATCGCAACACAATTGATAAATCTTGCGGTGTAGCATGTACTGCTTCTGCCTTTTTAAACAACGTAGTTAAACCTTGAAAAATCTGGGTTTTATCCCAATTAAACAACACCCTAAAGATGTGAGGAACTTGGTTCAGAATCAGTGTGTCTTTTGACCATACCCAAGAACTAACTTATTGTCAGTCTTAGGGGAATTTTTGGTCATAAACTGGTAGTTACTGATCAAAATTTTACCTCTTTCAGGGTGATTCAGCGAATGTTTGCTTCATAGAAGTCAAACAATTCCGGTGTTGTTTTCACCAAGCGAATAGTTTCTGATAAGTCCTGCTTACCATTATGTAATAATAAATACTCCAAAACAAGCGATGATTGCGGTTGTTTAATTTGCCTACTTGTAATCATTGGCATTGCTGAGAAGCCTGGGGATTCGGCTTGACGTTTACCCCTACGTGTTTGATCTTAACTCATTCTCAGGCTGACCTTCATGTTTTTCAACAACAATGGCACAAAGTTATGAGTTGAAGATTTTTGCTTGATGCCGTAATATCCTCTGCGCGCAAGAATTTGGTAGTCTTAGCAAGATTTAAACTTTGAAAGAGATTCTATCAGGAGTTGCGAAGACGCTTCTCGTTTAATTTTTCCTGTACTAACGGCATCATATAAAGATGCTAGAGATGGCAAATCTTCCTGCTGATAGCACCTAGTAACCAGCACTTGATGGAGTAGACCTTCAGATTCAACACTAAGATAACCAGTTTGAAAAGCAGATTCAACAAGTGCGCGAATCATCTTGTTTTAGGTAGAGTAAGCAGTTTGTCATCTCCAGTTTGGAATAATTTACACTTTACCTAATTGATATAAAACAGCCAATACTAGTGATACTGGCTGGTATTTTAAGTGATATAGATCACACTAATGATAAAAACACAGTTTATGTAACAATCATGGCTAAACTCCTAATAATTATATAGATTGGGTAACAGCAATTTAATGTTACCAAAATAAAATTTTATTCATGTATTTTTACGCAAGTTTTAAAGAAAAATAAGATACTACATAACATTTAATATTTTATGACTTCCCTCTGATTCCTTATCTCCCAAAAAACTGGCGGAAATCTTCATCCTTGTTGCTCAATTGCACCCAATCTAGATTTAAAGACCGAAATTTTTGTACTAAGCGATCGCAAGCAGGGCGTTCAGTTGCATAATGTCCAGCGTCGATTAAAATCAAACCGTGATCGCGGCTTTCTTGAAACTGATGGAACTTGCAGTCAGAAGTCAGATAAGCTTCAGCACCAGTTTTGGCTACCGCCGAAATAAAACTTGCCCCCGAACCACCCAACACAGCCACCCGTGAAATTATCTGTTGTAAATCAGCAGTGGGGGAAAAAATTAAATCGGGAGGAGCCAGACTGGTTTTAATTACTGTCAGTAGGTCTTGTAAAGTTAAAAATGGCTCTAGTAAACCGACACGCCCATAACCTATTCCGTCTTGAGTATGGACTATGGGAGCAACATCTTTGAGTCCTAAAATTTGCGCCAAAACGTCAGCTGTTCCATCCTCTACTTGGTCGAAGTTGGTGTGAGCGCTGTAGACACCGATATTGTGGGTAAATGCTAACCGTGCCATTTCTGCGATCGCTTCACCACGACGTAGAGACTTGGGAGGGCTGAAAATCAGGGGATGATGGGCGAAAATTAGATTGGCTTGGAGAGCGATCGCCTCTTCCATTACCGCTAAAGTTGGTGTTAGACAGATCAGAACTTTAGCCTCGTCGTGCAACACCCCCGGTTCAATTTGCCAACCGCAATTATCCCAACTTTCGCACCAAGCAGGATTCGCCCAAGATTCAAACCAAGTAATTAAATCAGCAATCTTCATCAGTGTCTCTGTGGTTGAATATTTAATTTTAATGCTAATTGCTGGCGCATTTCCTGAAAAGGTTGATTCCATATAGGAGTAGCATTCCAACTCCATGCTGGTACTGGAATCAGTTTTTCTTGGGCAAGATGAGTGAATAATAAGTATTCATCTTCTGGTTCACGGGAGAAAGTAAAAGGATTGCGAAAGCCTGTTGCACACAACTTATAAGATTGGGAACTACCTTGATGAATACGTTGCCGCAATTCTTCACTTTTATCTAACAAATAATCAAGAAAAATTAGACTAAAAGGCTCTATTTTTACACGATTGCTTGGGTCTTTTTGTACCCACCTTGCCCACTCAAACCCATAAATAAAATCATGGACATAGCGAAATTTTATTTCGCTTTGACCGCCAAATAAATCTGTTAAAAACACCATTCTGTGTCCAAAATTTTCTAAAAAAGCAATAGCACCATCTTTTCTTTGTAAAGCCTGTTTCAACATACTGCTAACCATAAAATCAAAATCCCAGAAAATATTTTCTGGGAAGTTTTGCAACTGAGCGCAGATGATAAGTTTCAATGTATCAATTATGGCAGTAATTAATTCAATATCTGTAGTTTCTTTCGTAATTAGATGCCCTAATTCCACAAAGCTAGTCATGATTGTTTTTTGGGGATTGAGAGTTAATAACTTCACTGAATTATGGGTTAGTATTTCATCAAGTAGTTGGAAATTATTAATCGGTGCTATGTGTTGCTTCATCCTATTAAATTAGCCTAAGTGACTATAAATAAATATAATTTTATATCCGCAATTATATGTTTTTTTAAAAAATATTAAATAAATTTAATTTTTCTATTGACAATTTAATATAATTCACAAGATACCCGACTCCTTTGAGAAACCGGGTATTTTATCTTGCCCATAAATCATGGTTACTATTGTGAAATATGCACAACTAATTCTCTGACATGACTGCGTTGACGATGTTCCCAAACATATATTCCCTGCCAAGTCCCCAACACCAAATGACCGCGATTTATCGGGATATTTTCAGAAGTGTGAGTTAAAGCTGTGCGAATATGTGCTGGCATATCATCAGCACCTTCAGCATCATGAATATATTGCCCTGATTCTGGCACAAGTTTTGCCATATAGTTAGCTAAATCTACAAGTACATCAGGGTCAGCATTTTCTTGAATTACTAAACTAGCAGAAGTGTGGCGTAAAAATAAAGTACAAAGACCAGTTTCTACACCTGATTCTGCGACTATGGATTCAATTTTAGCGGTAATATTGTGAAATGATTTACCGTTAGTAGAAACTCTGAGTAATTTTTGGTAGTGTGCCATACTGTGGGTTATTTTTGATATGAATAAATTTTATTTGTCTTTCTAATTCTTTACGTATATCTTCGATAGCTAATGCTAAAGTTTTCGTGTCTATTTCTAAAAATGCCATATTCAACTGATATTTTGGCGGCTCATTTATTGAGACTGTAAATAATTGATAATAGCTTGTGCGATCGCCACATTTCCATCCTTAGCAATTGGTTGAGTTTGTTTTGGTGGTTGTGGTACTTGATGGAGAAAATCCCAATTTCCTTGGAAGAATTGCTTTGGTGTCAAAATTTGATGGGAATTGTAATTAGTTATACCTTCTAATAACAAAGCAGCTTCTGCAAAATCATCGCGGGGAATAGTTACTAGGGGTGCATCTAGTAGAGTCGCTTCTGCAAATGTGCTAAAACCAGGCTTAGAAACAATTCGTCCACAGATAGGCATAAAATCCACAGGACGATATTTGCGATCGCTAATTTTGATTAAATTAGATAAATCAGGGGCAGAATTATCAAAAACGATAAATTGCCAATCGGGAAAATTCTTAAGGTTGTCGTAAGGAATTTGTTGTAAACCTAGACCACCGAAGGTTAATAAAATAGTTTTATCTTTAGGTGCAGTGATACCCCAAGTAGAACGGATTTCCTCAGCAGAGTAACGAGGAGAGCCACCAGTTAAACCCACATCAGTAATATTAGGGAAAGCTTGTAAAGGTTCGTGGAAGGGTAAACGAAACAGGCGATCGCACTGAGAATAACACTCACTAATCCAATCAGCAATAGCTACAAATTCCCCTCCCCAACTACGGTAGATAAAATCCCAGCCGAAATTACTCATCATCCAGCAAGGAATACCTGCGGCTTTCGCAAATAAAGGCGCAAGAAAAGGAATATCAGCCAATATAAGATGCACTCGATTTTGGCGGATGAAATTGACTTCCGAAGCAATCAAAGAATTTTGCTGTTTCTTAATCTCCAACAACTTCCCTAAAGTCGCATCTTTATCCATATTCAAGCTATCTGACTGCACCACACCCAAGTCAAAAGCGCGCTGACGATGGATAAAATCACCTTCTACGTAGCACTCCAGCAACCACCGGGGTGCGGTAGTCACCATAATTAAGAGAATTTCTGGACACAACTTTTGAATTGTCGCCGCCACTGAGGCTGTACGTGTAGCATGACCGAAGCCGTGGTTTGTAATGGCGATGTATAGAATGGGGCGTTTCATAAAATTATAGTTGGTAGCATTGCATATAGAAAAAATGGTTTGCTTCCGGCTTACCAGGTGTTGATCTGACCAATGCTCAAGGCTTAAATAGAATTAAATTTATACAGTACAACTAAAAATTAGACAATTACTTATAAAGTTTGGCATAAGTAAGAAACAGAGTTAAGAAAAATTTTATTACTCTGCTAGAAAGCTTGACTTATAAGGATTATATAAGCCAATTTGTCGTAACTTCCTTGCTCGGTTGTGGCTCAATCTGGTTACTGAGAGTATATTTTCTCCAAATCGTTTCAAGGTTATCCATAGAGCAATTATTGTCCATTTTTAAATTTGTTTTGTAAGGCTTCAATCCGAGCAAGGATCTCAGTAAACTCCTGACCAAATGCAGTTAAGTGATACTCAACGCGGGGAGGAATTTCTGAATAAGTTAATTTCTCTACAATTCCGAATTGAACTAGTCTCGTCAAACATTCATTTAGTACTTTTGTTGTCAACCCCTTCTTGGTTTTTATCAACGCACTAGGACGATTTATTCCGCAACGAATTTGTGCGAGAAGATGAATTGTCCATTTACATCCAAGACAATCCTCAAACATCGCGCTCAAGCCAAATGGGGAGTTGGAAGAAATTTTTGAGTCTTCTTTAGCTGATGATTTCATATTTGTAACTAAAAAGTACCTACCGTACTAAAAAGTATCCGCTTGAAGTTTAGCTAGAAGTTTTTTATTTTGGCTGATGAAGTGCAAGCAATAAGGAGAAGTGTTGAACAATGGCAATATTCCAAATTCACGATGAAAAAACTGCACCAGAGGCTTCTCAGCCATTACTTGAGCAAGTCCACAAGAATTTCGGCATGATTCCGAATTTGGAAAGAGTCATGGCTGAGTCATCTGCCTTGCTTGAAGGATATGTTCACCTTTGGAAGCTATTTGATACTACGTCATTATCTCCCATCGAACGTCAGGTTGTTTATCAAACAGCTAACTTTGAGAATCAATGTGAATATTGTGTTCCCTGGCATACCAGACTTTCGCAACTCGCGGGTATGGCGGAGAACGATATTGAGGCACTTAGACAGGGGACAGAATTGGCAGACCCGAAGCTTGAAGTCTTGCGGCGATTTACTAAGTCTTTGATCTTAAATCGAGGAAAGGTAGCAGAAGCCGAATTAAAGGCATTTTTCTCTGTGGGCTATTCTGCTCAACAGGCACTTGAAGTGATCTTAGGAATTGCAGTTAAGACAATGAGCAATTATACAAACTCCATTGCAGGCACACCTTTAGATAAAGCAGTCGAGAAGTTGAGATGGAAAAAGCCAATTATCTCAATGCAAGCAAACATGGATACGGTGTAGGCGCGGTCGAAGTGTTGCAGTGAACGGAATCAAGACCTGGCAGTGGTGATGCCAAAATTACTCACTGCCGCCGAACATGACCGTTATGCGCTTTTCTTATTTGTGCGGATGTGAGATAGATAACTCATACTTTTTTATTTATCTAGCCACAACCGCGCAATAGAGATGCGCAGTCGCACTTGTCGTAAACCTTGAAAAATTGAAGTTTTCTCTCCAGATAGTAAGAAACCATTCCACTGTGTTTCTTACTGTCCACCTTCTTGACCAATAACTAATGACTAGACTGAAAACCTAGCTACAGCTTCAACCAGTTGGTCGATTTCTGATTCTAGTGTTAAATAATGAACGGTAGCACGAATACAGCTAGGGTCGGCGATTGTCCGGGTTAATATATTTTGTGAGTCGAGAAATTGCACCAACTTCAAGGGTGGGTTTTGGTTGAGTTGGAAGGAGACAATACCACTTTCCGGTGGTGAATTTCGCAAACATTTGACATCAGGTAACGCCGTCAAACTGCGCCAGAGGTATTCGCTATTGTGGCAAATTTGGGCGTAACGTTCTTGTGGTGTTCCCCATTGTTGATGAGTGGCGATCGCTTCTTTTAACCCCAGGTACAATGGATAAGCTAGGGTAGATACTTCATACCTGCGTCCGTCTGGTTTCCAGCCTTGAGGTTGGGCTTGATTGTCAACAATAATTCCATACAAGCCGATAAATGTAGGGTTGAGGTTTTCCCTAACCTCTGGTCGTACATACAAACCGCCTACACCCTCAGGGCCGCATAACCATTTATGACCGGTGAAAGCGTAAAAATCTACCCCCAATTCGGTTAAATTCAGGGGTAAAGCTCCTACAGACTGGGCAGCATCAACCAGTAAGAAAGAGTTATTATTTCTGCATACCTCGACAATTTTATCTAAAGGTAGGACTTGCCCAGTATTCCAGAATACATGACTCAATACTACCAAGCGAGTATTTGGACGTAGGTTTTGAGCCAGAATCGCTACCGGATCGCCTGTATTTAAAGTAGCTTTGAGGGGACAAATAGTCACTTCTACCCCAAAGCGGCGGCTTATTTCCTGGGTAGCAGCAATTACCCCTGGATGTTCGCAGTCTGATAGTAAAAGGTGGTCTCCTGGTTGCCAAGGGATGCCCCAAAGAGCGATATTACAGCCAACGGTGACATTATCTGTAAATGTGATTGTATCAGAGGAGGTGTTTAATTCCCAGGCGATCGCTTCTCTCACAGCTTGAGTTTGTGTGGTTATCCAGCTACCAGCCTCATTCCCAAAAGGGCCGATTTGTTGGATATAAGCTAAAGATTGGGTGATAGTATCCATTGCCCCTTGAGGCATCGGCCCCTGTCCACCATAGTTAAAATAAGTCTTATTAGCCAAAGCTGGGAACTGTTCCCGATGGCAATGCAACCTAGTTTGTAAAGTAGAAATAGTAGTCATAGACAATTTAGAATGCAAAATAGTTATTAGTCATTAGTCCATAGTCAACCGTCCATAGTCAACCGTCACTATTCAATTTTGGATTTGCTGTCTTCCTAGCGGACGCAGCGCAGCGAGTATTTTAAATTGTTCAATCCAAAATCTAAAATCTAAAATTCCTCAGTCCCTAATCCTCAAATGAATGCTAATTAATGCTGAACACCTGCTGCAATACCAACGCTGTAAGCGCCGTCCTGTTTTAGATATTTACAATGATAGAAGCCAGCGAGATGCGCCTAGTGAATTGTTGCTCAAACTGCAACAAGACAAATATGCTCATCAACACAGTATTTTGGCTCAATTTGCCTATCATCAACCAGATTATCCAAAACCGAATTGGGAAGCAGGGCAAGCCGCCACTATAGAATTGATGCAGCGTGGGGTTGAGTATATTTATCAAGGAGTGTTGTTAGCTAATTACAACGAATTAATAGAGATAGATGATACAAAATATACCTGTCTTAGCCGTCCTGATTTGCTGATAAAACAGCCCGGACAGTCTATATTTGGTGATTGGATGTATGAACCAGTGGATATAGAACTGGGTAAGCGTCCCAAGCAGGAATATCAAGTAGTCACAGCCTTCCACACCCAAGTATTAGCAAAGGTACAGGGAGTTCAACCACAGACGGCTTGGTTAATGTTGCGGGGTAAAGACACACCTTATGCAGTGGATTTATTTAAGTGGATTCCTCAAATGCAGGGAATTTTACAAGAATTTATTCAAGCTTTAGAGTCAGAGAATGCACCAGAAGTATTTATTGCCCGTCAGAAGTGTAATCTTTGTCTTTGGCACAGTCAATGTTATGCGATCGCTCAATCTCAGCAACACCTCTCCCTGTTACCCGGAGTGACACCCATCCGTTACACCCAACTCCAAAACCTCGCCATCACCAGCGTCGAATCTCTCGCCAATACAAGTCCTACTATTTTAGAAAATCTTGTCGGTTTTGATACGGAAGTTGCAGCCAAACTCGTAGTGCAAGCCCAATCAGTCATAGAAAGACAACCTCTGATTTTACCGTTCCCACAGCCCAAGATAAATATTAATATCAACGCCCCTGTAGAACTTTACTTTGATATTGAAGCTCAACCAGACTTAAATCTAGATTATCTTTTAGGGGTTTTAGTCGTTAACAAGCAAACCAACACTGAAGAATTTTATTCTTTTGTCGCTGAAAAACCATCACAAGAAGAACTGATTTGGCGACAATTTCTAGATTTAGTGTGGCAATATCCTGAAGCGCCAATTTACCACTTTTGTGTATACGAACTAGATACAGTCAAACGTTTAGCAAAACTGTATCGCACACCTTACACCTCAGTACATCCAGTATTAAATAGATTTGTTGATATTTATGAACACTTAACCCAAAGTGTGGTTTTACCGATAGAAAGTTATGCCTTGAAAGCCATTGCTCGATGGCTGGGGTTCGAGTGGCGTGATAAAGAAGCCAGTGGTGCTAAGTGTATATACTGGTATGATCAATGGTTAGAAACAGGCGATCGCGCCTTACTAGACATCATTATCCGCTATAACGAAGATGACTGTCGCGCCACTCGCAGCGTCAAAGACTGGTTAGCCAATTTCCTGCAAGACAAGTATCATTTACGACGTGTTGGTTAAAAGTTTGTAGTCAGGACTTTAGTCCTAAAAAACCTTATGTCTTAGTAGTGAAAAATAATAAACCACTAAGATAGCAACACAGAAGCGGAAAACATGAAAATAACTAGAAAAATATTAAATTGGCAATCATTTATTTTCTTTACTATTGGAATTTTAATGACTAGTTTCTTCGTCACTAATGTAGCTACAGGTGCAGTAGAAATTAGTAGTATAGAATTTATTGGACAAGCAACTTTACCAAAAAAATTATCTTTTCAAAAAACTGAAGTAGGTGGATTATCAGGAATTACCTACGATGCCAGTAATGACCTTTACTATGCTATTTCTGATGATAGGGGACAAAAAGCACCTACGCGTTTTTACACCCTCAAAATTGATTTAAGTAAAGGCTCTTTACAAAATGGTAGCGTTACTCCTGTCGGTGTAACCACTTTATTAAAAGAAAATAGTCAAACTTTTCCTCCTGGGGAAAGCGACACAGAAGGAATTGCTGTTACGCAAGCAGAAACAGTCTTCATTTCTTCTGAAGGTGATGTAAATAGATTAATTTCTCCCTTTATTAAAAAGTTTTCCTTATCCTCAGGTAAAGCAATTAAAACATTACCTATACCAAATAAGTTTTTACCTGATAAAAATGGTAAGCAAGGTATTCGTAATAATTTAAGTTTTGAAAGCCTGAGCATTACACCCGATAATCAATATTTATTTACAGCTACAGAAAATGCTTTAATTCAAGACGGGCCAGCAGCTCAACCTGATATTGGCAGTCCTTGCAGAATTTTGCAATATAACTTACAAAACAATCAACCAGAGAAAGAGTTTCTCTACCAAACAGAACCTGTATCCTCATTTTTTAATTTAACAGGTAGATTTGCTAGTGGATTACCAGATTTACTTGCTCTAGATAATCAAGGTCACTTCCTGAGTATAGAACGGTCTTTTGCAGGTTTAGGATTTGGTGTTTCTTTATTTCAGGTTTCCCTAGAAGGCGCTGATAATATCCAAAATATAGATAGCTTGTTAGCAATCGACGCTAAAAATATCAAACCAGTGCGGAAAAAACTACTCTTAGATTTAAGAACCTTAGATGTAGCGCTAGATAACATAGAAGGTTTAACCCTTGGTCCTCAGCTACCTAATGGACAAAAAGCCTTAATCCTGATTAGTGACAATAATTTTAATTCCATACAACGCAGCCAAATTCTGGGATTTCAACTCAAAATAGAATCACCCCTAATCAGGTTCTTACGACGAATAGTACCAAATTTAAACCGCTAATATTTCTAAAAAAATACATATAACATTTGTTAAGTACAAGAAGTATACCCTAGTAGTTTATGTCATGAATTTTGAGAATAAAATTTGTTTGTATTAGTCACGCAGCATTTTATTTATAGAGATAAATTTATTCTTTACATTCTCAGCACTGAAGTGCTTACTACTAAGCTATCAAAACTTCTGACTGCAAATTCCGATTATATAGTTGGGATTTGTCGGTATATTTACTGTTGATTTTCGCTAAATTTATTCATTCAAATCAGGGATTAAGTGAATTTCCTCATATCTTTTGCTGAGTTGTTATGTTACATAATATTTAAGAGATTTTGCATAAACTTTTGCAGAATTTTCGATAAACAAAAAACTAATTTTTAGAACGAACAAGCAAGTCTATAAAAGTTGAAAATTTATCTAAATTCAAATTAAGTGTTAATTCGATCAACCATTTATTCGATAGCGTCACATTACCAGGTATGGTAAATCCAAAAACAGAACCAGATGTTTATATTGGAAAATTCTTAAACAATCGCTATTTAATAATAGATTTGATTGGCAAAGGAGGAATGGGGAGAGTTTACCTAGCAGAAGATGCTGCTAAAGGTGGTAAACAAGTAGCCTTGAAAATTCTCATGTTAAATTTAGTAAATCAACATATATCTCAACGGTTTGGCAGAGAGATTTTTATTGGCGCTCAATTAGGGCGTAAAAGTAAAAATATTGTCCGCGTATTGAGTTATGGAATGACTGATGAGAGAACTCCTTTTTATGTGATGGAGTATCTCCAAGGAAAAAACTTAAAACAGATATTAAAAGTTAAGCCATTAGCGATAGAGCAATTTTTAGATATTTGCTATCAAATTTGTTTAGGTTTACAGTGCGCTCACCAAGGCATTAGCCTTAAAGGTGAGATATATCCAGTTGTGCATAGAGATATCAAACCAGAAAATATATTTATTACTGAAAATAGTAAACAAAAGGAAAATGTTAAAATTTTGGATTTTGGGATTGCCAAATTTTTAACAGAACGCAGTGGAATGACACTCACAGATTCATTTATCGGTAGTTTACCTTATTGTTCACCAGAACACATGGAAGGACGTAAGCTACTTGATGTGCGATCTGATATTTATAGTTTAGGAGTACTAATGTTTGAAATGCTAACAGCAAAACATCCATTTCAAACACAAAGTAATTCTTTTGGTAATTGGTATCAAGCCCATCGTTTTCAAGTACCACCTACATTTGTCGAAGTAGATAGACAATTAAAAATACCTCAAGAATTGCAGGATTTAGTAACAAATTGCTTGGCGAAAGAAGTGAGCGATCGCCCACAGAATATTAAAGAAATAATAGCAGTATTAGAACAAATTAAACAGCAAATTGAGCAGCCTAATTCTAGTAGTAATGATATTTGGGAAACTCTACCTACAGTTCAATTAGTACCTATAACTTCTATTACTGAAAAAGAATGTTTACAGAAAATCTGGCCAAAAAACAAGCCAGTGGATCTAATTGGATTTCCTCATCTTTTATATACTAGTCAAGGGCTTATTCCCACTTTTTGGGCAATGTTACCTAAACAGGAAATAGCCCAGTTTTTATCTAAAAATCACAGCATTGAATTTATTAATAAAATTAACGTCTATCCAATGATATTGTGGGTAACCGTACTATACGATATTCAGATATCTCTCATCAGATGGTTATCTTATTTTATAGATTTACAAGAAACTAGAGGGCAAAAAATAGTCAAAGTTTTAGCAGAAACAGGATATTATCATCTACTATTATTTGCTATAGAAGAACCGACGAACTGTCCTCAGGTTGTCACTTTAACTCTCTCCGCTAAACAACGTCAACAACTTACAGACTGGCTAACCACCAAAGAAGATATCCAATCAACGGAATTAGTGGCTGCTGAACAAGCTAAAAATATACTAAAAACTGAGTATGAAAAAATAAAACTAGAGATTTTACATAATTTAGCAGTCAATAAACCGCAAGAACAAATAGAAATAAAAAATTGGTTTTCTAAAATAATTGATAAAGTTTTACAGATTTTCAAGCATTATCAATAATTGACATTTTATTGTGTCAAAAGCTGCCATAGGAGAGGTTGTAAAAGTGAATCAAAGTGCATTTGCATCTCCACACAGTACAGGATTAATTGCCAATCGTTATCAACTGCAAAAATTGATTGGTATAGGTGGTATGGGTGAAGTTTTTTTAGCAATTGATATTTTATTAGGAGGAACACCAGTTGCCATCAAATTTTTGACTCAGACTGTATGCGATCCTAAAATTCAAAAAGACTTTGCCCGTGAAGCACTCATGAGTGCAGCCCTAAGTCAAAAAAGTTTACATATTGTACGAGCTTATGATTATGGTGTTAGTGACACAGGGAAACCTTTTTATGTTATGGAATACCTCAACGGCAAAAGTTTAAAGGATTTACTTCCCTTACCATTGCCTAAGTTTGTGCATCTCACCCGCCAGATTTGTTTGGGTTTACAGTGCGCCCATCAAGGTATTCAAATCGATGGTAAAGTTTACCCTTTAGTACATCGAGATATCAAACCAGCAAATATATTCGTTATTCCTGATCCAATATTAGGACAGTTAGTTAAAATTCTCGACTTTGGTATCGCTAAATTTTTAAATCATACAGTTACATTTAGTACAAATAAAGGTTTTAATGGTACTCTACCTTACTGTTCACCTGAGCAATTAGAAGGAGAAACTTTAGATAGTCGCTCGGATATATATAGTCTGGGTGTAATGATGTTTGAAATGCTCACAAAAGCTAAACCTTGGCAACCAGAAACAGATTTTTTTGGGGCTTGGTATAAAGCACACAATTTTGAAAAGCCACGAGCGATCGCCGATGTTCAACCCCAACTAAAACTCCCGACACAACTCAACAAATTAATCATGGCTTGTTTAGAAAAAAAAGCCAGCGATCGCCCACAAAATGTTGGAGAAATATTGCAAATCATTGATAGTCTAGAACAGTCCCACTGTGCTAGTTTTCCGACAAATTTACACTCTTCATCAACTCCTAAATTACCCTTAGGCTCAGAGCTAATATACTCCTTACAAAACCAATCTAGCCAACTTACTTGGCCTCCAGATAAACCCATACAAGAAATTGTTTTTCCCCAACAAATAAACACACATCAAAAAACTTTAGCCACACTCTGGCTGATGTTACCAACCAAAAAAATTCAGCAGCGTGCAAATTCTCAAATTTACAACCGCTTTATCTTTGTCACGTCACCCCACCCCATGCTTTTATGGGTGACACTACTTTACAACCAAGAATTAGCTCCTAAGTGGCTACCTTGCTACTTAGATATGCAAAATCCCCATAACCGCCGCTTGGTTTTATCCTTAGCTGACAATGAAAGCTACCCTCTCATTTGCTTCACCCTAGAATCACCCCATATCTGTATTCAGGTTCTCAGCAGCGACATTGAACCCAGTCAAAGGCAAAAATTGAAAATCTGGGTAGAACAAAGTCAAAAACTTCTCCCGACTTCTCAACCTCATTTAAGTAAAAACTTGCTCAAGCAGCAGTATAAACAAACCCAATCCCAAATGCTCCAGCATTTGTCATCTACGCGCCAGATGGAAAAACTAGCCAAAAGAATCAGTTAAAGTCTGAGGCAAAGAAAAAATTTCATCAACAAGGTTGACAAATGTTTGAATGTTCGTCATAATAGGGAAGTTGCCAATTAAGGGACTGTAGTTCAATTGGTTAGAGCACCGCCCTGTCACGGCGGAAGTTGCGGGTTCGAGCCCCGTCAGTCCCGTTCTAATTTACGATTAATAAGTTCTGAGTATCATTAGGTAGAGAACTCAGATAGTTAGTAATATTGTAAATTCCTTAACTTTTAGAATTATCTGAGGACTCGGAAGCTTAGATATTAAGCTAAATTTATTAATGCTTTGCGAAAGAGAGAAATACTGTGACCGTTAGAGTCAGAATTGCCCCTAGCCCAACTGGAAATTTACACATTGGTACAGCAAGAACAGCCGTATTTAACTGGCTGTTTGCCCGTCACCACGGCGGCAAATTTATCTTGCGAATTGAAGACACAGACCTAGAGCGATCGCGTCCCGAATACACAGAAAATATTATGACGGGATTGCGTTGGCTAGGATTGAAATGGGATGAAGGCCCATTTTTCCAATCTCAACGCCTCGACCTTTATCAAAAAGCGGTCAAACAACTTTTAGATCAAGGTTTAGCCTATCGTTGTTACACTACATCGGAAGAACTAGAAGCCCTCAGAGAAGCACAAAAAGCCAAAGGTGAAGCCCCCCGCTACGATAACCGTCACCGCAACCTCACCCCAGAACAAGAAGCCGAGTTCCAAGCCCAAGGGCGCAGTTTTGTTATCCGCTTTAAAATTGACGATGACCGGGAAATTGTCTGGAACGATTTAGTACGGGGCAGAATGGTATGGCGAGGCAGTGATTTAGGTGGTGATATGGTCATTGCTCGTGCTTCAGAAGACAATACGGGTCAACCTTTGTACAACTTTGTTGTTGTGATTGATGATATTGATATGCAAATCAGTCATGTCATCCGGGGAGAAGACCACATCGCCAATACCGCCAAGCAAATTCTGCTGTATGAAGCTTTTGGGGCAAAAATGCCAGAATTTGCCCACACTCCCCTAATTTTAAATATGGAAGGGCGTAAGCTTTCCAAGCGAGATGGGGTGACATCCATTTCTGACTTTAAGCAAATGGGCTTTACATCTGAAGGCTTAGTCAACTACATGACCTTGCTTGGTTGGTCGCCGCCAGATTCTACCCAAGAAATATTTACCTTAGAAGCAGCCGCCAAAGAATTTAGTTTTGAGCGCGTGAATAAAGCCGGGGCAAAATTTGACTGGGCGAAACTAGATTGGTTGAACAGTCAATACATCCACAATACTCCAGTCGATAAGTTAACTAATTTACTCATTCCTTATTGGGAAGAAGCTGGATATTCATTTACTGGGGGGCGTGACCGTGCTTGGCTAGAGCAGTTGGTGAGTTTACTTAGTGCCAGCTTGACGCGTTTAACAGATGCGGTAGATATGAGCAAACTGTTTTTCACTGAGACAGTGGAATTGAGCGAAGAAGGTAACAAACAATTACAGCAAGAAGGTTCTAAAGCTGTACTTGAGTCAATTATTAGCACCTTGGAAACTCAACCCCAACTCACAGAAACAGCAGCCCAAGACATAATTAAACAAGTGGTGAAGTCCCAAAACGTGAAGAAAGGTTTAGTCATGCGATCGCTCAGAGTCGCCCTGACTGGAGATGTACATGGCCCCGACTTAATTCAATCTTGGTTACTCCTGAATCAAATTGGTTTAGACAAGCCGCGTTTAAGAGCTAATTTGTAAACTAAAGTAAAATACTTACCATGTAAGGGTTTCAGGAATTCGGGTTAATACAGCACTTATTCGCTGAAACTTAGACCTAGTAATGATTTGAATCTCCTTAAGATTTTCTTTACGAATCAGCTCTAAATCATGCAATAGCAACAGCTAGTTAGGGACTTCCAGATAAAGAAATATCCAAAATTTAGGGTGCGTCAGTGCAAGAAAACCTAGCTTTACCAAGAAATTATTCATACTGACGCACCCTACCAACTGATACCAATTCACTAAAATCATGAAACAGATCCAAATCCAGAAACCCTGGCAAAATATTGATTTCCTAATTTTGAATTTTGAATTGGTATGACAAGCCCTTATATCCCAATCCAAAATTCCAAGGTTCACTGTAGATCAGGTTTTCTTTGCCTAGTTATTTGCTATTGATAGCGACGTAACTTGTATTGGGTATTCAACTGAATATTGCAATTGACGGGACTAGAAGTAAAGCTACAAGTATAAGTTCCCAGCAAGTCTTTTTGATAATTAAACACCCGGACGTTATAAGCATCCCTTCTCACAGTATTACCCAAACGATTTACAAAGTCATAACGTTCTAAATAGTCTAATAAGCTCCAAATTTGCTGATTGACAATCAAATCCACCCTTGCAGCTTCATTTTCACTAGCTGGATATGCAATCCAATTATCTAACAGCTTATTTTCAGAATTTTCTTTTGCCCACCATAAGCTGGGAGTCGTTAATCCTGATAAGTTAATAGTATTAGCTGTAATTATTGATTCCTTTGGTTTAGTGAGTAAATCTAGTTCCAAAGGGGCTTGTGAAGGTAAGAGAACTGATGATGTTTGTGCTATGGACGATGATACTTGAAATAGGGAAACACTACTGAGAGTTATGGTTAGTAATAAGAACAGTTTTTGTCTAAGCATAACTTAAATTAAAAGGTGAGACACTTGGGGTTAGGAGATGAGGCAATAAAACCAATTCGCAATAGCCTGCGGCTTCTCTACGTTCGTTGTAAAGGGGATTTAGAAAGAGCCACAACACTTGCGGCTTGATAGAAGTCAGGGATTTAAACCCCTACGTTTTGTTAAACTTTGTTCGCAACTATACGGATTCGTCGATAATCTGCTGTCCAAGTTCCTTGATGATAAAGTTTTCCTTGCAGAAAATTTTCTACCTCACAAATCACTTGTGTTTGTTCTTCAGACGTTAACCCTACGAGAAAAGCGTCGGCAAACATCCATATCCAGTTTGCCATGCCTGCTTTATCCTCTGTCAAAGGTGTAGGACGGTTAAATAAAGCTGCATAGATAACATCAAAGCCTTGGGCTTCTAGGATGGTAACGTATTCACCGATACTGGGAAAGTACCAAGGGTTTAATGTTTGTGGGTTGGAGATACCAAGGTTTTCTAAAGCGTTATATAAAGCTGTGAGAATTTGTTGTATGTTACCTTTCCCCCCAAACTCAGCCACAAATCGCCCTCCTGATTTTAGGGCTTGATGTATGCAGGCGATCGCTGCTTCTGGTTCTTTCACCCAATGTAGTACAGCATTGGAAAATACCGCATCTAGTGGTTTATCTACTTGAAAGTTTCTAGCATCAGCCACATCAAAATTCAAATGAGGATAGTTTTTCCTAGCCTTCTCAATCATTGTCGCTGAATTATCAGTTCCCCGAACCTCAGCACCAAATTGAGCAATTTTTTCTGTCAGTTGTCCCGTACCACAACCCAAATCTAAAATAAATTCTCCTGGTTGGGGATTGAGTAATTGCAGCAGGTCTTCGCCATATTGCCATACGAAACTGTGTTTATCTTGATATGAAGCTGCATCCCAAGAATTTTTAGCTGTTATAAGATTATTCATAAGTCATAAAACTGTAGGCTTGATTCTGCTTTGTAGCACGAAATCTCTGTTTCATCGAAGTGTTGACACACCCAAGGGGCCACGAGTGACACCAAGCTGATTTTGTAACTTCAACTCTCGCCACAATTGAGAACCTGTAATCTCAGCTTGTAGTAACTGTTGATAACGTTGTATCGTTTTAGTCACTTGCTCTGGTGTCTCATTCACAAACTCAATGCGGAAATGACGTAAGCCTAAATCTATCAGGCGCTGTACGTATTCGGCTCCAGTTTGGGCTGTACCGTTAAATACTGTGTTGCGACAACCTGCATCTGCTTGGAGGACGTGTTCACTACCTACTCGATCGCGCAATTTTACTTCGTGTTTTTCACACGGTCTACCACAATTAGTATAGTCTGTTCCGGCGGAGAGAAAGGCACAAAATACGCAATGCTCCATGTGAAACATGGGGATATGTTGATGGATTGTCACCTCAAACCATTGGGCAGGACAATTGGTAAGTAAGTTTTCTAATTGATTGATATTTAAATCATAAGATGCTGTCAGCCTCTCCAAGCCGAAGTTTTGCTTAAAGTAGTCTGCGGTTAAAGGGTTGGCAACATTCAGAGAAAAATCACCTATGCAACTATCGGTGGCAAAAAATTCTAGATGGTCATAGTTGCGTATTAGATACCCGTCTGCGTTAGCGGCGCGGACTTGTTGTAAAATCCAGTTTTCTCCAGGTTTAGTAATTCGGGGAGGGGCGACGAAGATTTGGGGAGACTCTGGAAGCCGTTTTTCGCCTCTGCTCCCTGCCCCCTGCCCCCCTGCCTCTTGTCTAGCTTCGCGTACTAACTTTACCGCTTGTTTATAAGCACGGGGGTCTTCAAATTCGCAGTATAGGGTTTCCGCACCAGTTTTTAGGGCGGCTTGGAGTTGCTTGAGGTTACGGACTAGGACGATGAGGGAGGGGGAGATGGGGGATGAGGGACATGGGGGAGGGAGTAGGTCTTGGAAGGAGACATCAGTACGTAATTGCCAGCGTTTGGCTTGACTGCGTAACGCCTCTAACTGAGTGACAATTTCCCGACGCATCCGGTTTAACTCGCTTACCGGAATCATGACAGCACCATTGAGGTGATTGGTGAGGGTTCCTAGACGGAAGGGAGTGTTACCAAGACGACCGAATTGTTCTTGTAAACGGTCTGTGTCTAAAGGTTTGGTGTGGGCTGCAACTAGTGATATTGCTGATTCTACTTGTGCAATATTACCAAATTCATCGCGGGCGATCGCCACTAACATCTGACCAAGTTCACCATAGATTTCCCAGTCAATCGGACGCTGGAATTGTGGGTTCTCTCCAGCAAAGCTTTGCCTGAGTTGTTTATCAAGTTCTGGGTCACTGGTTTTCCACAGCTTATCACCTACATGAATGCGGCGGAAGTTCAAATTATCTCGGCCAAAGGTTAATACAGCTTCTTTACCCTTCTGTACAACTCCGTAAACTCGACCACCTTCTTCCTTTCCCTCTGGATGACCACAATCAAAAACCACACCATCTCCAGGCTTCACAGGGGCTTCTAATTTAATAATCACCTCTTCGTTGCGGATGCGGCTGACTTCACCTAAGTAAACTCCCCGCTTCTTCCCAAATCGGGCATGAACCAGTTCTTGGTTGTTAATCCCGTTAAACCAACCAGTGTAAAGCCCCCGTGAAAATGCCATCTCCAAGTTGTAGCTTTCTTCACCTCTCCCCCAGCCCCTTTCCGAAGCCGAGAGAGAAACATTTTTTCCTCCTTCCCTAATAGGGAATGGGGTTATGGGGTTAGTTTTTTCCAATTTCCCCATTACCCGATCCAAGGCTTGCCGATAAACACGAGTAACATTAGCTACATATTCTGGGGCTTTCAAACGCCCTTCAATTTTGAGACTAGTTACGCCTGACTTGACCAAATCAGGCAATATTTCTAATCCTGCTAAATCTTGGGGGCTGAGTAAATATTTACGTTCACCTAAATCTATAATTTCCCCATCAACGATTAATTCATAGGGCATTCGGCAAGCCTGGGCGCATTCGCCACGATTGGCAGAACGTCCCCCCAAGGCTTCACTAGTCAAACACTGACCAGAATAGGCTACACACAAAGCCCCGTGAACAAAAACTTCTAGTGGTAGAGAAGCAGCCTGTTGGGAAATTTGCTGCTGAATTTTATTAATTTCCTGAAGAGAACATTCACGAGCAAGTACTACCAATTCACAACCAACAGACTTGGCAAATTCCACACCAGCCGCGCTAGTTATGGTCATTTGAGTGGAGGCGTGAATGGGAAAATCCGGCGACAAATGACGAATCAGGCGACAAATGCCCACATCCTGAACAATCACAGCATCCACACCAGCAGCGATAATTGTGCGGAGATACTGCTGCGCTTCAGTTAATTCTTGAGTAAAGATGAGTGTATTGACAGTGACATAACCTTTCACACCCCGTAGATGCAGGAATGCCATCAATGCGGGTAAATCTGCTTCAGTAAAATTTTGCGCCCGCATTCTGGCGTTAAACCTATCCAAACCAAAGTAAATGGCATCTGCCCCATTTTCTACAGCAGCTTTAGCACATTCCCAGTTACCAGCCGGCGCGAGGATGTCAGGACGTTGAAAGGAGGATGGGGAATTTTGGAAGTCAGCGCTTTTCATCAACTTTGGGGACGGTTGTGTATCACCATAGTAATTAATTTTATCTAAGAAAAACTGGGGAGTAGAAGATCAGAATTTTTGAGGGTGGACTACTACATCAGTAAATTAACGGTATTCATCAAGCGATCGCTGCATTTATTGCCAAGCTAATTTCAGGCAAACTAAGGTTATTTACCCCTAAAGACGGCAAACACCACATTAGCATTACGGTTGACCCTAATTACTCAAAGTATTAATTCTCATAGATTAGACAGAGTGAAAGCAATTTAATCCATGAACCAACTAAAAACAACCTTTAAAATTAACCGTCCCATTAAAGGTTCGGGAAACCACCCTTCATGGACTGGCGATCGCTAAGTTTCAGTATATATATCAGCATAACTTGGATTTTCCCACCCAGGAAAACCAAAACAAAAGTTATGGATACTGAACTGACTACTTTTTTAACTAGTTGGTTCAAAAATTTAGTCCCTTATATTCCCATTCATTTGTAGTTATACGGAGCCAGCACCTAAAATGGCAAAAGTAGTTGGAATTGACTTAGGTACAACTAATTCCTGCGTCGCAGTAATGGAAGGTGGTAAACCCACAGTTATTGCTAACGCAGAAGGTTTTCGTACCACCCCATCGGTAGTAGCATTTGCCAAAAATGGCGATACCCTAGTAGGACAAATCGCCAAGCGTCAAGCGGTGATGAACCCCGAAAACACTTTCTACTCTGTTAAGCGGTTCATTGGTCGCCGTTTTGACGAAGTAACAAACGAAGCTACAGAAGTTTCTTACAAAGTTCTCAGCAGTGGCGGTAACGTTAAAGTAGACTCTCCCGGAGCCGGTAAACAATTTGCTCCCGAAGAAATTTCCGCTAAGGTTCTCCGCAAACTAGTTGAAGATGCTAGTAAATATCTTGGTGAAACTGTCACCCAAGCGGTAATTACTGTTCCTGCATACTTCAATGACTCCCAACGTCAAGCTACCAAAGACGCTGGTAAAATTGCCGGGATTGAAGTATTGCGGATTATCAACGAACCTACAGCCGCTTCTTTGGCTTACGGTTTTGATAAGAAAAGTAATGAAACCATCCTCGTATTTGACCTTGGTGGTGGTACATTCGACGTGTCCGTCCTAGAAGTGGGCGACGGCGTATTTGAAGTATTGGCTACTTCTGGTGATACCCACCTTGGTGGTGACGACTTCGATAAAAAAATCGTTGATTACTTAGCTGAACAATTTAGAAAAGCCGAAGGTATTGACCTCCGCAAAGATAGACAAGCACTACAACGTCTGACAGAAGCGGCAGAAAAAGCCAAGATTGAGCTTTCCAGCGTTACTCAAGCGGAAATTAACCTACCATTTATTACCGCTACCCAGGACGGCCCCAAGCACCTGGATACAACCCTAACTCGTGCGAAGTTTGAAGAACTCTGCTCAGACTTGATTGACCGTTCTCGTGTACCTGTGGAACAGGCACTACGTGATGCTAAGTTAACCAAGAATGATATTGATGAAGTTGTCTTAGTTGGTGGTTCTACCCGTATCCCCGCCGTACAACAACTGGTTAAAAATCTGTTGGGTAAAGACCCCAACCAAACTGTTAACCCTGATGAAGTTGTAGCAGTCGGTGCAGCCATTCAAGCTGGTGTGTTGGCTGGTGATGTTACAGGTATCTTGCTGTTAGATGTAACACCACTTTCCTTGGGTGTGGAAACCTTGGGTGGTGTGATGACAAAGATTATTCCTCGTAACACCACAATTCCCACCAAGAAATCAGAAGTCTTCTCTACCGCCGTGGATGGTCAAACCAACGTGGAAATCCACGTCCTCCAAGGTGAACGGGAATTTGCTAATGATAACAAGAGCTTGGGAACCTTCCGTCTTGATGGTATCCCCCCAGCACCACGAGGTGTTCCTCAAATCGAAGTTGTGTTCGACATTGATGCTAACGGTATCTTGAATGTCACCGCTAAGGACAAAGGTACTGGTAAGGAACAGTCCATCAGTATTACTGGTGCTTCCACTCTGGATAAAACAGACGTTGACCGCATGGTGAGAGAAGCGGAACAAAACGCCTCATCTGACAAAGAACGTCGGGAAAAAATTGAGCGTAAAAACCAAGCCGACTCTTTGGCATACCAAGCCGAGAAGCAGCTACAAGAATTGGGTGATAAAGTCCCAGAAGCTGATAAAACCAAAGTTGAAGGTTTGGTGAAAGAACTGCGGGAAGCCGTTGCTAAAGAAGACGACGAGCAAATCAAAAAGCTAACTCCAGAATTGCAACAAGCACTGTTCGCCGTTGGTAGCAACATCTATCAACAAGCTGGTGGTGGTGCTGCTCCTGGTGCTGCTCCTCAAGATGGCGGTTCTACCTCTCCTGATGGCGGTGATGATGTGATTGATGCTGATTTCACTGAAACCAAGTAATCTTAGTAATAATTTAAGGTACATTAATTTGTACCTACTCAATATTGCCCACCCAGGCGAATGCTTGGGTGGGAATTTTTTTGCAAAATCATCATTTGGTTTACATCGGTTAGAGGTGATAGTCTTGAAAGTTTCTTGGTATCTGTCTTTAATGCTTAGAGGGCGTTCTCATCTATTTGGCTACTGCTATACCATTTTGGATTCTAGATGGAAAACAGCTTGGTCTATCTGGGTTTTATGTTGTTAATTTGAGAGATTTTTACTATAAATATCAGGAAATATCAATCAATGCCATACTTAACTGATGCTCGGGAAATTTTTGCCATAGTCACTGAATATACTCAAGCTACCACTTTATGGATTGATACCGAAGTCGCTGATTATAAGAGCCGTAATCCTAGATTATCGCTGATTCAGGTATTAGATGATCCTGAAGATATGAGTGGCGATCGCGTTTACCTTCTAGATGTACTAGATCAGCCGGATATCATTGCTGATTTTGTTGAGCGAATCATGGTCAATCCTCATATTGAAAAAGTTTTTCACAACGCTAGTTTTGATGTGAAATTACTCGGTAATAAACAAGCTAAAAATATTACTTGTACTTTAGAAATCGCCAAAAAAATCCCCTATTATCTTTTACCTATACCCAATTATCAACTGCAAACTTTAGCTACAGTATTACGTAATTTTAATAATATTGATAAACAAGAACAAGGTAGCAATTGGGGACAGCGACCCCTGACTGAAGAACAAATAGAATATGCTTATTTAGATTGTATTTACCTTGCTCAAATCCATCAGCGTTTGTTAGAATTACAAGCAGAAAGTAACCCTGAACCAGCAACAGAAGATTTAACAGTTCTCAACGCGCGGTTCACTCAAATTGAAGAACAGTGGAAGCTGTTAAATTCTGAATATGAGCATCTGCAAGAGCGATTGAAAAAAGCTATGCAGGCTCAGAATATTTCAGAGACTTCTGCTTATAAGTTGACGAGTTACGCACGCAAAGTTGTAAAAGTGCCATTTAACGAACTGTCAAACCTAGTACAAACTCAAGGTATTAGTTTAGATTTTCCGGTGACATTAACCCAGAAACTGCAAAAAGATTTAGGGGAAAATCTCGAACAATTATCTGTAGATATCGATGAAAATACTTATTTGCGGCTAACTCTGAAAAATCAGGAAAGTAATCCGGATAATTCGTAATTCGTAATATTTTACAGCTAATTTTGCGGAGAAATCTTACAGTATGCTTACCCAAGGGGAACAGGGAATTAAACCACATCAAAAACAACTGACACCCATAAGGTAGTAAATTTTATACTGAAATAATTTATTTGCTAAATTTCCCGATTGATACAGTAATTAACTGTTAATTAAACCGTGGGTAAGAGAGATAAGCACGTCAAGTGACAGTGCAAATTTAAGATTTAAGATTTTAGATTAACAGATGTTTTCAATCTAAAATCGGCAATCTAAAATCCAAAATCGATTGACTGGGGATATCTGTATACAGTAACAATCAATATTTAGTTGGATAATTAACTAAATTTGGTACTAATTTCATCCAGTTATCATGGCGGTTTAGGGCAACTTATGAAACGGTGGTTATTGGAGCAAGGGTGGGTGAAGTTAAAAAGAGTATTAACTATAGGTGTGCTTACCGCACTGAGCGCAATTACCAGCGTTTCCTGTAGTAATAACAAAGATGTGTTGGTGACAGAAATCGGGGTAACTCCTCCTAGTCGTCGTACAACCAACAATTCCCAGGCTGGGCAATTGTACGTTCAAGGGCAAAGACAGCACGCTCAGGGCGACTCGCAAGCAGCGATCGCCTCCTATGATCAAGCTATTAATATAGATCCTGACTATAGTGCTGCCTACAGGGGGCGAGGATTAGCTTACTTTGATTTGGGAGACAAGCAAAAAGCGATCGCCGACTACAACGAAGCAATTCGCCTTTCCCCCAACGATGCCGAAGCTTTTAACAGCCGGGGAAATGCCCGCGCTTCTCTGGGTGATAACGCCGGAGCCATTACCGATTACAACGAAGCGATTCGCCTTTCCCCCAACTACGCGGAAGCCTACAATAATCGGGGTAACGCTCGTTCTGTACAAGGAGACAAAAGCGGCTCCATCCAAGACTTTGACCGAGCAATTCGCCTCAACCCCAGATATGCGATCGCCTACAACAACCGTGGTAATGCCCGTGCAGCCCAAGGTGACAGACAAGGAGCCATATCTGACTACAATCAAGCCATCCGCCTCAATTCAAACTTCGGCCCCGCCTACAACAACCGAGGCAATGCCCGTGCAGCCCAAGGTGACAGACAAGGAGCGCTAGAAGACTTGCAACGAGCAGCCGAGATTTTCCAAAGACAAAACAATAATGATTTATACCAGCAAGCAATGAACAACATTAAAGAACTAGGACAGTAATATCAATTCGCAATTCGCAATTCGCAATTCGCAAATAAAAAAATATACAAGGGTGCGTCAGTGGGAGAAAACTTAGCTATACCGAGAAATTATTCATACTGACGCACCCTACTAACTCTCATTACTCATTACTCATTACTCATTTAGAGGCGATCGCTACAACTTTTTTCGCTTCATTGACAGTAATCTTTCCTAGCCCAAACCTTTCAATGACTGCGGCATTAGTTGTCAGGTGTGTACTCACCTCAGCTACTTGATACTGACTTACCCCTGAAGCTAAAGCCGCAGGTAATAATAATTGATCTGCTAGGTGTTCATCCACTGGTGCGCCAGTTTGATGAAACTGCAATAGTTGTTCACAAGCAATTTCTGCTACTTTCTCAGACGATAACCGCAAACGACCAAAACCACCAAACCCCGTCAAACTATTCCGATACTCAGCCGTTAAAAAAATCCCTGCACCTGGTGCAACACCCTTTTCGCGCAATGCTTGCACAGATACCCTTAACCCTGCTGTGCGTAACAAATTCTCGGCACGATTTGCCATCCGTTGGGGAATATGTGCTGGTAGTTCTGTCGCCACTGCTAATCCCTGTACCCGCTTTAATTCTCCCCTTTCCAGTAAGTTGATTCCGTATAGTTGACAACCTCCTCTCACCTGTAAATTTACCTCTCCCCCTCCCCTGGGATACCATCCCCAAGCACCTAATTTGACTTGTGCCTTGATTCCCATACGGCGTAACATCGGCAGATAGACTTGCTCAATGTAGGTCATTGTCGGGCTAAAGATAACATGAGTTCCACCCCGGAGGATTATTTGAGAATCACCTTCTGCTAGGGCTAGAGGTAAGAGAATTGTTTGTAAAACCAGAGTAATTGCCCCAGCAGAACCACCTTGCTGTACTTCACTGACATCAAAACTATAGGTTCCAGCTTGCACCGCACCACCTGGGATAAATTCCAGCATCGTAGAACCCAAAGCATCACCTTGCAATTGCCCATGACAAATTCTCGCCGCCGCCCGCACTGCTGTTAAGTGTTGTGCTGCTAAACCAGGCTTTCGTCGTCCGGCGCGAATTCCTGTAATGCGTATGGGTTCACCAGTGATAGCGGCTAAACTTAGGGATGTGCGGAGGACTTGTCCGCCTCCCTCGCCGTAGGAACCGTCAATGTCAATCATGCTAATTGGTAATTCGTAATTCGTAATTCGTAATTGCTAATGTTGCAGCAATTTTTAATCAAAAATAAACCTCTACTTATAATTAGTATAAAATTCTTATCATTAAATCTTTTGTTTCCTCTAACCTCTAGCTCCTTTTTTGAGCCTTAAATTCTAACACTTTACTTTTGCCAGGATTCATTAACCCATAAGGGTCAACCATTTCCTTAAATTTTAACTGTTCAGGGTCAATAACTTTCCTACCACCGTCTTCGATAATGTAAGTATGCGGATTGGCAATGAGTACACCTTTAGCCTCGTGGTAGCGGATAATTTCATTGAGGCGTTCTTCCGTGGAGTAGCGCACAAGTTGCAAAGCCGCAGGTACTACTGCACCATTAACTCGAATGAATTCTAAATGGATCATTACTTCATCACCAAAGTAATGATATAAATCTGCTACTAACTGCAAGTCTTGATTAGCAGGAATTATGCTTTGCAAGTATGTGATGGAATTATCTACATTCCGGGCGTGTAAGGTGGTGTGGTTCCAAGTAAATTCAGCCAGATTCAAGCCTTTACCTACTTCCTCGGCTGGTTTTTGGTAAGTAATTTTTCCGCCATATTGCTGTACTAACCCAGGTAATGACTCTAAACTAGTTTCAGCAAGTATCAGAAATGCTGGGTGAGTTCCTTGGGGGATGTATGAATGTAGCGGATGGAAGTATTGGGGAATTGGTGATGCAAAGATGGTAACTAATTTTTTAATCATACCATCAGCATTCGCCAGGGCTTTGCCAAACTGGGCGGCGGTGATGAAGTTATCAAAGGTGACAATGACTTCTGCCCAAGGATAGGCAGGCCCCAGGGGAACTTCTACTTCCGTAATAATACCGTTAATGCCCCAGGCATGGTTAACCTTCTGCACATCATCGCCACGCAATTCTATGACACGGGGTTCTGATTCTAGCGTGACAACTCGCAATGCTAAAAGATTACCGCGATCGCCTAATAAACCATATTGTACTGAACCAATGCCACCACTACCACCAGCGACAAAACCGCCTATTGTGGCTGTGCGATAGGTTGAAGGTTCCATCCGCATTTCCCAGCCTATTTCTCGCGCTTTCTTATCTAAGGCTGCCAACTTCACGCCAGTTTCTACCCTAGCCACACCTGGCTTTACCCACAGGATTTTTTGTAATTTTGTTGTATCTAAAATTACGCCTCCATGCAGAGGTACACATTGTCCGTAGTTTCCCGTCCCCGCACCCCGCACAGTTACTGGTACACGATGTGCTGCACATATAGCTGCAACTTGGATTACTTCCTGTTCATGGGCGGGACGTACTACAATATCACCGACTTTCCCCGCTAGTTTGGGGACTAGGACTGGGCTAAAGGTGTGATAGTCTTGGGATAATTTTGCTACTTGGTGGGGGTCAGTAATAGTTTCGATATCTTTGAGGGAGTTAATTAAAGCATCTAATGTCATAATTTATATCCTTTTTTTTAACCCAGAGTGACGCGGTGGTTTACCCAGAGAGGCGCAGAGAGTTTTAACTTGGCGTGACTTTGCGCTTTCCTTAACGTTTCTCTGGGTTGGAAAATCTTAATCTTCATAGTTAACGGCGCTGTCGTGCCATTTACCTAATAGAAAGTCAGATAAGACACTCAAACTGATGAAAATGAGTACACCTAAGCCTGTAGTGAGGAGTAGGGCGGCAAACATTCGGGGAATTTGTAGATTGTAGCTGGAGATGAGAATACGGTAAGCAATGCCTGATTTTGCTCCACCAGTACCAGCGACGAACTCGGCGACGACTGCGCCAATGAGTGCTAAACCGCCACTAATTTTTAACCCACCTAAAAAGTAGGGCATGGCACTAGGTAAGCGCAAATAAATTAGGGTTTGCCAACGAGATGCTTTATATAGTTGAAAGAGATTGAGTAAGTTTCTGTCAACGCTTTTGAGTCCGAGGGTAGTGTTAGAGACGATGGGGAAGAAGGCGACTATCCAGGCGCAAACTACTAGGGCGGCAAAGGTATTATTTTTTAGCCAAAGGATTATGAGGGGTGCGATCGCTACTATCGGTGTTGTCTGTAAAATGACTGCATAGGGAAATAAGCTGCGTTCAATCCATTTACTTTGAGTAAATAAAATTGCAGTCAATAAACCAGAAATAGCCGCAGCAATAAAGGCAAAAACTGTAATTTGGAATGTAATTAATAATGAGGGAAAAAGTTCGTGCCAGTCTGCAATTAGGGTTTGTATTACTAATAAGGGACTGGGTAGAATATAAGGAGGTAATTGTGTCACTTTCACGAATATATCCCACAAAATTAGTGCTAATACACCAACTAATATTGGGGCTAAAACCTCTGCTGAGATAGATTTTTTATATTTACTTTTTGATTCAGGACGACGAATAAACAACATTGAATCAATTCAAAATTCAAAATTTACCAAATTGCCCGTTATGGTTTCACAGTTTAGTACTGCTATAATTCATCGCTTTAGCTAAATGCTGTGAAACCTGTCGGCAATAATCGTTATACACCGATGAGGTACGAAAATCATCACCACGAGGGTAAGGTGCATCTATCTGAATATCGGCTACCACACGTCCGGGGCTTGTTCCCATAACTAACACCCGATTCGATAAATACACGGCTTCATAAATATTGTGGGTGACAAAAACCACTGTCCAGCGATGTTGTAGCCATAAATCTAGTAAATCGCTGTTCAGTTTGCTGCGCGTAATTTCATCTAATGCCCCAAAAGGCTCATCCATGAGTAAAATTTTTGGTTGTGTCACCAAGGCCCTAGCAATGGATACGCGCATTTTCATCCCCCCTGATAACTGACGGGGATAGCTATGTGCAGAACTTTCTAAACCGACTAATTTTAGTGACTGCTGTACCAAAATATGGGAATTTTGTGGAGATATTCCCGTTAATTGTAGTGGTAGGCGAATATTATCTTTAACTGTTGCCCAAGGCATGAGTGCTGCATCTTGGAAAACAAAAGCTAGTTTTTTTTGTGCCTCTGTGATACCCCAATCAATAGTGCCAGAACTGACATTTCCTAGTCCAGCAATTAATCGCAACACTGTACTTTTACCACAACCAGAAGCCCCCACCAAGCTGACAAATTGAGACTCTGGAATCTCTAGATTCAGGTCTTGCAGAGCCACTGTACCAGTTTTGTAGACCTTACTTACCTGACTAAGTTTAATCATAATTCGTAATTCAGAAAATTAGATATAGGAATCAGATTTGATTATTGTTGGTATAGCCTGCAACTGCACTTAAAAATTCAGGATACCTCATATACTTTTTCCCTGTCCCCTATTCCCTTGATTTCACAAATCAGTATGGTCATACTACGATACGCGAACCAAAATCAAAGCGGACTTCTGCATATAATGGGGGCTTTTAATTTGTGGCTTCATTTTTAGTCAGCACTATTTCAAACACCCTCTTAGACTTTCATTAATTAAACTTAATATAAAAAAAGGAAAAATAATATGAAACTGTGTACTATAAAATCGAGTCAATATAAGTATATTTAACATCATTTAAGGTAAACCTTGATGAGATGGCAGATTTGGTCATTACAGCGACAATTACTGATTAGCACTGTGATCACGTTATCTTGGCTAACTCCAGCGTTAGCTCAATCGGATCAGCCTCTTACTCGTGCCGAAGTTTACAAACTCACTAAGATTGTGGAACTACTACTGCACAACCAAACTCAACGCCCAGCAAGACCTAACGATGTTGTGGTTCCCAAAGATGCAGTCAGGACGGGTGTGAGTTCACAAGCGCAGCTATTCTTTAATGATAAATCCCTCATTCGCGTAGACCAAAGTAGTATCTTTCGCTTTGAACCAGGGTTGCGTCGCTTTAAGTTGCGAAATCTTATTGCCCTGAATGAAATGATATTTAAATTGGAGAGTGGTACAGCCTTAATTTTGAGTCCACCGGGGAGTGTAGGGACAGCAGTAGAAACGCCAGAAAGTCAGATTACTATCTTCGCAGCAAATCCAGCGATCGCCTCCAGTCCGTCGGATACCAAACTTAATCCCACTCTCATTGCTAATCATAAAAGCACAAAATTAAGTCAAAATAACGATTTATATGCACCAGCACAAAAAGCTAGTGCAGTGATGGTAATACATGATCAAGAGCGTAAAACTACTCAGGTTTTTGCCCTGACTGATGGAGACATTAAAATCACAGACCAGGGAGGTAGAAAAACAGTTGCTTTACTTGGTGGTCAAACAGTAGCAGTGAAAAATGGCTTAGTGGGAAATTCTCAAGAATTTGACTTGCCAGCCTTTTATAAAACTATTACCTTAGCTTCTGGGCTGGGCGTTGGACATGAAAATTTAGTCGCCCAAGAAACTACTCCTGTACAAGAAACAATCAAAGCTGTAAGAATAGAAACATTAGCCGCTTTGAGAAGACAAGCTGAAAGATTTAGAGGATTTACTAGAACATTTTTAGCAGATGCTCTTAACGGTACAGAAGGTGATTTGAATCCTCGTCCAGCAGTTTCTGTGAGGATTGCTAACCCGCAAGTTGTCCAGGGTATTTTTTATAGAACCCAAGGAAACACCGCAGTGTTTATTCCTGATAATAATCCCAACTCTCCCACTAATATTTCAGTAGATTTTGATCAGAGAACTATCGACATCGGCGGTAATACAGGCGTATCTAATAGGGCTGGATTAAGTGGTAACAATGCCAGTGGTTCAGTAATTAATGCTAACGGTCAAATAACCCAAATAGAAGTTTTTGCTGTAAACGGTCAGGAACCCCAAGAAGGAGTTCCTTATCGTGGTAGTTTGACAACAGGTATTGCCCGCGATCGCTAACTTTGGTAGTGGGAAATTAAAGAGGGAAATCACATAACTTATTAAACGTGGGAATTGTTATCAGGTGTGGGAAGTGATGCAAAATAAAATAATTTTATTGCTACTATCTGGATTAGGAATATTTGGCTTAAATATTCCTGTTTTAGCTGAAAATATAGTAGAAGAAAAATGGCGATCGCTAAGTGAAAAGCAGGGGAGTAGGGAGCAGGGAGCAGGAGAGAAAACCACCCATAAAGAAGAAAGTTTTGAACCTGATATTTTGAATGAATCTGTTGTTGAAACCCCATCCTATCCCAGGATAGAGGCTATTAATGGGCAAATAGCGACAACAGACGCATCACCTAATAACGAGATGGCACAGGTGACATCAGTATCACAATTATCTGATGTGCAACCGAATGATTGGGCTTTTGCAGCCTTGCAATCATTAGTAGAACGTTATGGAGTCATAGCAGGTTATCCTAATGGTACATTTCAAGGCGATCGCGCCATCACTCGTCATGAATTTGCTGCCGGCTTAAATGCAGCTTTAGATAAAATTAATCAATTAATGGTGGCTGGTTTAACAGAAAAAATCACCAATAATGATTTAGAAACCCTACAAAAACTTCAAGAAGAATTTGCCACAGAATTAGCAACCTTAAGAGGGAGAATTGATGCGATAGAAGCTCGTACTGCTGATATTCAAGCGCAACGATTTTCTCCTAATGTAGTGTTAGGAGGACAAACTATCTTCGGACTAGCAGGTGGTTCTGGTGGGAACCGTCCGGGTGATGGAGAAGCTAACACAATTTTTACTTACCTAACACAACTACAACTAGTTTCTTCTTTCACAGGTAAAGACCGTTTTCGAGTCGGTTTACTATCAGGAAACGCTGCCAATGATAGCTTTGAAAATGTCCAATCCTTTAATACCAACATGGCTAGACTTGCTTGGCAAGCAAATGATGATAATCAAATCAGATTAAATTCCGTTGAATATCGAGTCGCTGGATTAGGCGATCGCGTCGTTTTCACCTTCAAACCTGTAGGATTTAACTTAGGCAGTGTACTCAGCCCTAATTCAATCTATGCCGATGCAGGACAGGGAGCAATATCTGCATTTGCAGGTTCAACCCCCATTTTCAGAATTGGCAGTTTAGATGCGGGTTTAGGTTTTGACTGGTTACTCTCAGACGAAATCCGCTTGCAATTTGCCTATGGTACAAGAGGTAGCAGCGATAATAGGCAGGGTTTTTTTGGTGCAGACCATAGCGCCTTAGGATTGCAGCTTTTATACAAGCCAACACCCTCATTAATCACAGGTTTAGCTTATGTCAACGCCTATTCCAGCAACGGTCAGTTAGATACTGGTACAGGTAGCAGCAACGCCGATACTTCCGGAGGAATCAACGAACCCTCTCAAATTCATGCCCTCAACGCTAGTATGAGATGGCAACTAACTAATAAATTAGTTTTTGGCGCTTGGGGTGGTGTCATGGTGACAGATTCTCTCAAATCAGATGCAGTAGTTCTCAGCAGCACATACACTGTTTCCTTAGGTATATACGACCCCTTCGGTAGAAGAGGCGACTTATTTGGCTTCCTCTACGGTTTACCACCAAAATTGAACAACGGTGTATTAATCCCAACGGCAGACACTGGTAATTCAACTCACTACGAAGTCTTTTACCGCTATCTGGTCAACAACAACATCGCCATCACTCCTGGCTTTTTTATTGTCACTGACCCTGGTCATATTTCCAGCAACAATGATATCTTTATCGGTGCTATTCGTACCACTTTTAGCTTTTAGCAAATTGCTTCAAGCGGTAGTGGCGTGGTAAGACTGAAATGTTTCAGAAAAACTATGTTTTATGCACTAATTAAAGCTTCCCAATTGAATCGGTTAACTCTACTTTTCAGATATATAAATTTTTAGATTAATAATTTCTTTCAAACTACTTAAGTAAGTTAGCAGCGCATAGATGAAAATCACAATTCCTATCATTTCTAGCAATTCTTCAATCACTATGCCAATTGTTGTTATTATACCCAGCCTACTAAAATATTCTCTTAAAAGCCCGCCTACCATTTCCATACCGAGAGATCCGCCTACATAAGAAGTTGCGGCAACTATAAATAAATATTGAGTTTTCTTAGGTAAATGTAGGAGAAATTTAAAATATTTAAATCCAAAAAATATAACCGCAGGAATTCCAAAAATAACCCAGGTTTGAAAGAATATTGGGCTGAAATTAAATACTTGTCTTAAAGATGGAATAATCAAAATCTCGTGTAAACTAAATGCTTCATCTATGCTGAGAAAAAGAAATATTAAAGATAGATTTTTCCAATGAATAAAATATTTATCTGTCTTTTTAATTGATGTAATTACCGCTAACAAACCCGCAGAAAATAATAACATGAATGATGAATACCAAGCAGGAATATTTAACTCTTCATCAAGGCTAAAAATTTCATAAAACCATTTTGAGCTTGGAAATGGAAACTGGGTAACCCAGAAATAACCACTAATAACACCAGTTATGGTAAGACATAAAATTATAATAATTAAACGTTGTGTAATTTTTTTAGCAGAGATGTGAATTGGTATCTCTACATCATGAGTAGACAATTGCGGCATATAAATTTTGTAGGGATATTCGGAAAACTAAATGCAAAAGTTTCAAGCAGAAAATTTATCTAAATGAGGAATGATGATAGTAAGAAAATAGCATTTTTTTATTTTTAATATTCCTCTGAGTATAAGCTAATTAGTAACATAAAATGCAATTGGATGGCAATCAATTTCCCAATTGATGTAACAAGCGATCGCTCGATTCTATTACCAGGAATTTTCTCAGAATGGGAGAGCAGGCGGTTTAACAACTAATACATTCTCCTCCCCAATTCAGCCCTGATGAAGTTTAGCAAACAAACGGGACGCTGAAGCGAACAACACACTACACGAACAAGTCCGGAAAACCTTTTGGCCGTTCCTCCTGGGGAAACCCATTGAGTGCATCTTCTGTCTGTGAGATGCTACGCGTTCCTATGGCGTTTCCCAGGGAAGCCGAGAAGATCAGACTACCTCACCATGCAAGTCTCCTCCCCTACGTCTCTGCATGAAATTTTTATACATTTCTTTATTAAGACAATAAATCATATCTAAGATAGCTGAGTCAACTAATCTACAATCTCTGTTTTGCGTAAACATGGATAGAATAGCCAAAGTCACTGATACAAAAGAAAGCCGAAAATAACAGTCCATCTTTTTTGTGTAGAAAATTAAACTACTCTACTTATGGGCAACTAATCAAAGCAAGAGTATAAAAGAAAAAATAAACATCAATTAATACGTTAGATAAACTGAGAAATAACATGGCAAATCGCTCGCGCAAGCTAACGCCAAAATCTTCTAGCCAAAATCAGTCTGATGTGGGAGCAAAGAAACCCCGACTCAAACAAAAACAGGTAGGTAGTACCAATTTGAAAAAAGAAGGTGGTGGAAGCATTGATAAAACTCAGACACAGAAAGCAATTTCTCCATCAAAATCCTATAAACTATCGTCAATAATTGCGATCGCCATCTTGCTGACTGGGGCTAGTTTAGTCTTGAGTGCAACTTGGATTGGTTTTATGTTGATATTTAAGCCTGAACAGGTAGTCTGGCTGAATAATTTTCTCCCAGAATGGGCGCATATTCCCTTTGACCACAGCGAAAATCCCCAAACCATCCCTCAAATTCAAGTCAGCTTGAGTCAAAAACAACAAATATCAGGTGAAACAATCCCTCTAGATGATGAGGAAAAATCATTTGTCTTACCAGTCCTGCGCCAGCGTCCCAACTGTCTATCTAACTGTAAAGAGGTGATCGAACTCAGGGTTTATCAGTTAGAAAACTTACAATACAGCGCACAGCCAGAAAAATTTTATCGTTTGGCAAATAGTCTACCAATTACTGGGCCAGAAGAATCATTTGCGATCGCTCCGTTGGTAGATACTACATCAGAAAATCCAGATGTCACCAACCCTTTACCGTTGAGTGAAGTTCATCGCTTTGAAGCCGGAACACCAGCAGCAGGAGTCTGGTTGAATTTACGAGGATACAGACAACAAGAAAATTATGCGATCGCCTATGGTCAAATTGTCTACTACAATCCAGAACGTACTAACTTACAACCAATGTTGTCTTGGACAAGTCCTAGTGGACACATACCTAAATGGGAACAAGTAACAGGTAGTAAAGCTAAAGAATTAGTTATTGATCAAACAATAAGTTTAGAACCACGATTACAGGTCTATCAAGTCAAATCTGTAAACATATATCTCAATCCCATCCAACTCGAAGAAATTTCTCTGCAAAACCCCGTCTTGAAAGATTCTAGTTATAAAAGCGTTCTATTATTTAGCCGCAATGGCTTATGGTCTCCAGCTTTCGAGTGGTTAACATCTATTAAGAAACAACGAAAAAATAGTCTACCAGCCGCCGCCCAAGCACAACTCGACTTGATTCGTCTCCACTCCCAAATTACCAAAGCCCAAGCTGAAAAAACATGGGCTAGTCCCAGCCAACAAGTGCTAGCAGATTTAATTGATGGTCGCTGGGAAAAAGCCTTGCAGGTATTTAGCGCATCACCACAGAATGCACAAGAAGTAGCCATCTTGTTAAAAGCAGACAAAGGTCGGTTATGGCGACGAGTAGTAGCCGCAACGCAAGTTAACCCTAATAGAACAGCCGTCCAAGCTTGGGGAGCATTGATTTTAACAGTCCAGCAGGGGGAAACAAAAGCCAACTCCTGGTTACGGGAACAACCAAAAATCTCTACAGCCAATCTCCGCTATATTCAAAGTCTGACAAAGCAACTCAATCCTCAAATAGACACAATTGATGATTCTGAGTCACAGCCAGATACCGATGATTAACTTCCAAAATTATGGGGGCGAAAAATTTTCTTCGCCCCCATATCTTAATTTTGCTGGATAATGTTAAAGTTGTTTATGATGTCTTCACACAATCTTTATCAAGTAATGATAGCGATCGCTAGACTTGAAAGTGAAGATTCATTATGTAGAAGCTGCCAAATAAAGCAGATGACGAGAGCGATCGTTGCAAAAAAGTTATTCTGCTTTGTTAGTGGATGCTAAACGTTGTTCTTTTAGATGTTGTAATTGTTCTAACAGAGAATCTACCTCTGCTTGCAAATCCATCAGTTTAACTTGCTGGTCATCTTGGTAGTAAGACTTATTTAAATGACGTGTCCAGGTAGCCTGGCACTCTCGTTCAGAAACAGTAGATGTAGCAGTAGCCATCGTTATTAAATTCCAAAACTTAACTCACACCACGGTAAATATTATAATAAAGCAACTTTAAGGTTTGTTAAATAATTGTATATTTTTAATCATATAGTCTAATGGGTCAGGGTTTGTAATATAAGTGACGGCGATGATTCCCCCATGTTCCCATTACCGAAGAGGCAGAGGGGAAGGGGGAAGGGGGAAGGGAGCAGGGAGCAGGGGGAATAAGCCTGACTTTTCACGTTATGTGGAAAAGCTAACGTAAAACCTAACCCCCTAACCCCCTTCCCTGCGAGGGAAGGGGGAAAAATTAAAGCCTCTCTCCTTGTAGGCTACGGTGTACACACAAGTCCAAGTAAAGTAATAACAGAAGGAGTTGTGGGGAGTAAAAGGTGGTGGAAAATCCAATCAGAATACACGCGCAAGCAGTAGGGGGAA
>NZ_JACJRF010000029.1 GCF_014697105.1 Anabaena subtropica FACHB-260
GTTATGTTCATTGGTTTGAGGAGATAATGTTATGTTGACTATTTTAGGACTTTTGGAGTTAGTCTAACTAAGAATGTAAAGTTTTGTATCAGCTTTCAACATTTCTGCAAAAAAAGATAAATTCATTCAGCAGTCTCAGCAATCATCTACGGTAGAACAGAGCATTGTCGCAGCAAAATTTTGTCAAGGTTTGCCAACAGAAATTTCTCAAACTAACCCTTCGGCAGTACAAAGAAGTTCGACATCCACTTTATAATTTCCCAAAACCCATAAAATCAAAACTATGTTGAACTTATTCAATCAATTTTTTGGGCGCTCTCCAGAAAAAATTAAAGCCAACGTAGAGATATATACTTGGCAAACTTGCCCTTACTGCATTCGTGCCAAAATGCTGCTCTGGTGGAAAGGTGTACAGTTTAACGAATATAAAATTGATGGTGACGAAGCAGCCAGAGCCAAAATGGCAGAACGTGCCAACGGCCGCCGCACAGTACCGCAAATTTTCATCAACAACCAACACATTGGTGGTTGTGACGACATTTATCAGCTAGATACCAAAGGTCAACTTGATCCCCTTTTGGTACAGCCAGCATAATTGAGTGCTGATTAAACAATTCTTAAATTTTGTAGCTTTAGCTTCCCGTAGGGTATTTTGAATTTTGAATTCCCCGTTCACACAGTGTCCCATTGGGAAGGGGTTGATTACCCCGAATATCTCACGTATCGCCAATGGATGAGTCACGCTTTGGAGTTAGCAAAAATTGCTGGTAATGCAGGTGAAGTTCCCGTTGGTGCGGTAATTACTGATGCTAGTGGTAATTTAATTGCGGAAGGAGAGAATCGCAAAGAGCGTGACCAAGACCCGACAGCTCACGCGGAAATTGTGGCATTGAGGGTTGCGGCTAAAACTTTACAAACTTGGCGACTGCATGAATGCACTTTGTACGTCACCCTAGAACCTTGCCCAATGTGTGCTGGTGCGATTATACACTCACGGATAGGAAAGCTTGTCTATGGAGTGGACGATACCAAAACTGGCGCAATTCGGACTGTTATGAATATCCCTGACAGTGCAGCTTCTAATCACCGCTTATTGGTTATGGGAGGCATTCTAGAATCAGCCTGTCGCCAGCATTTGCAAGACTGGTTTGCCACTCGCCGGCTGCAAAGCAAGTAACGGACAGACGTAAAACTGTCCAGGTACTATGACACAAGTCACGGAAGAAAATCTACGGTGGAACTACGTCAATATCACACGACAATTTTACCGGACAAATTGCAGCTACCAACATGATGGAATTTTTCTCTGCGTCTGATACCTGCCAAGTAAAACCAACAAATACGCTGACAAATCCTCAGGTAGCTGTGACTACTTCACGGGTTTCTCCTTGGTTAAGTTCTGTGTTGTATTTTGTTGGTAATTACTTCTTACTGCCATCCTTCTTTGGGCGCATTTCAATTACTGGACAAGAAAATATTCCCAAAACAGGCCCGGTGATTCTGGCTCCAACTCATCGAGCGAGATGGGATTCGTTGCTTCTACCTTACGCAACTGGGCGTTACGTCACAGGTCGAGACTTAAACTTTATGGTGTCGAATAATGAATGCCGAGGGTTGCAAGGTTGGTTTGTGCGGCGTATGGGTGGTTTTCCTGTAGATACTCAACACCCAGCTGTTTCTACTTTGCGCCATGCTGTTGAACTACTCCAGCAAGGACAAATGTTAGTCATTTATCCGGAAGGCGATATTTTTCGAGATGGTAAATTGCACCCCCTTAAGCCAGGAATTGCTCGTCTAGCCTTGAGCGCGGAATCTAGTTATCCAGGTGTAGGGGTAAAAATATTACCAATTAGCATCAATTACAGCCAACCTTATCCCTGCTGGGGTACAGATGTAAGTATTCACATTGGCTCGGCAATTAATGTCCAAGATTACACTCATGGTAAGGTGAAGCAAAACGCAAAACGGCTCACAGAGGATTTAGCTAGAGATTTACAAAGGTTAAGTAATCCAGAACTAGCGTTCAGTCATCATGCAGTCGTAGAAGTTACCAATGCTGCCAGGAAAAGGGAAGATGAGGGAGTAGAGGAGCAAAAGAAAATCATTGTTAACTGTTAATTAATGACTATTGACTATTGACTAAATCCCCAAAGTTAATTCCCAACTATTGAGTGTGCCGACATCTTGGGGTGAGTAGTCAATTATCCATAACTGCCAATTACCTTTGGCTGATTGTGAGAGTAATAGTTTCAGGATAGGATGCGATCGCACTCCATAAGTTGTCTGTAAATCTGTACGATTGCCTAAGGTACGATTTTGCAACAGCACCTGTTGATTATTGGGGGCGATTAAATAAATTTCTATATCACCTAAGAAATCGTGAGTAAGATTAACTGCGACTTGGATATCTTTGACTGTGCTTGAATCAGAGATAGAAATTACACTCTTGATACCCTGTATATTATTGTCGGGAATGTCTCTGCGCTGAGAATTAACAAGTTTTACCTGTTTACTTGCATCTGATGACGTGGTGCGTTGTTGGAATGCGGTTTGTACTGCCCTCGCAGCATTGACCTTGCCATAACCAAACCATTGAGAATGTCCATTTTCATCATATTTACCTCCACTCAAACTCAGTTGTGGGTCTGGATTAGGGTCTACAATCTTATCTGCCGTTGTTTCTAAAATTTGTTTAACTTGTTGGGCTGTCAAGTCAGGATTAGCTGATAAAACTAAGGCTGCTACCCCCGCAACCACAGGCGTAGCGCTGGAAGTACCGCCAAAGTTGCTGGTAAAATCACCAGGAGCATAACCTGCGACTCCCACTATGTCGGTCGTTAACATTTCTAATCCACTCAGGTTAGTTCTGATTGTTGGTTGTGTATATAAAAAACCCTTCTCTGGAAATGACATTCCTGGTGAGGCGTTGTTACTAGGCGCACACAGAGCAATGTTTTTTCCCCAATTACTGTAGGCGGCTTTTTTACTCATGCTGGTGGATGCGGCAATTGTCATCACATCAGGATGTACCCCAAAACCATTTAACCAATCTGTCACACCTTTGAGAACATTATCCGGCCAATCCTTCTCATTGACAGCACCACTAACTGGACGATTGGCATTACCAGCCGCGAATAACACTACACAACCTTTACCATTTCGCCCACGGGTAGCAGCTCTGGTAATGGCTGCCTTTTGCCGTAGCGACAAGGGAAAGTACACAGCAGAAGCCCCCCAACTACAAGAAATGACACTGGCTCCCTTTTCCATTGCCCAGTTGAATATTTGCTCAATTGATTCGTCATCTAAAAACCCAGTGGTACGAATGGGCATAAATGCACAACCAGGGGCAACCCCGACAATTCCCGTACCATTTTCTTCCGCCAACGCTAGACCAGCACAAGCTGTACCATGACTGCTTTCTTTGCTACTAGGTAAGGGCAAAAAATCGTCTTCTCGCAAATCTCTGGGGGCAACAATTTTACCGCTACCTTGAAAATCTGGATGATTCAAATCAAAAGAATCATCGACCACAGCCACCACTACAGAACGGACACCACGAGTAATATCCCAAGCCTGTTCTACGGCGATGTGAGAGCCTGCAACCAACTCACTACCACCGTTATGGTTGAGATACCATTGCTGGGGATAGAGTGTGTCACGGGGTTTGTAATGCGGTTCTGTTTGTATCAACACATTGGGTTCAGCCGCCAATACATCTGGAATGGCTTGCAATTGATTAGCAATTTTGATGGGATTTTCTGTGGCTTGCTTACTTACCAGAAACACAAACGCATTTGGTAAACCAGGAATTGGTTTATCTTCGATGAGGTTAAATTGAGAGGCTATGAGGGTAATTTTGGCAGCATCTAAACTAGGTGCAAACTGAATCGTAATTTGGTCGCTCAGATAAACAAAAGTCCCTGGATTATCTTGAACCGTGTAAGCATGGCTGGCAAAAGTGACATTTTGGTCAGCGCGGGCTTGGGCAATGGCATCCTGTCTGCCGTGGGCGATCGCTTGCTCTATTTGATTTGCTGGAACCTGATATAGTTCTAAGTGAGCTTGGGTAATACTGACCTGCCAAATACCCCAGCTAACCTGAGATAATTGTTGCACAGGAAAGTCGGTGACAAAACGGACGGTGAAGCGGTCTAAAGCTTTTTCGAGTATCAATTCTTCACCACCCCTTTGCAGAACTAATCCCAAGTTGCTTGCTGGTAAACCTGTGGTTGAAAAATCAGAGGAGTTATTGCGGTCGTTCATAGGAGCGATTGTGGTTAATGCACTGGCTAGGGGAACTCAATTCAACCGATTTCCTGTCTAAATCAAAGAAACTCAGTACTTAGCGTCGCTTTGTTAAAAACGCAAACAGAGTTAAGATACCCGAAGTTTCCCTAGATTGATCTGTTTCTTAATAGTTGTTGCACAAATTGACCCCATGAACCTCGCGGCCCCTGCTTCTGTAATTCGTTTGACTTCTCTATCGGTGATAGCAGCTTTTGCTCTGTTTGCACCAGTGAATGCTCAAAACCAAGCACAGCCTATTGATCCCAATAGCCCAAATAATCTACGTCCTACAGCTCAAAATAACAGTGTGTTGAGCATTGAGGGTGGAGAACGTTTAATGAAAGAAGCAGAACAAGCTGTTGCTGCTCAAAACTATGCCTTAGCTGCCAAAAAGCTCCAAGAAGCACGTCAGGTATATAATCAGTTATCGAATTTTTATCAAGATTTAAACTCTAGTTTTTCAGGCATTGATAATAGAGTTTCCGATTCTCAGCGTCAAAGGGCTTTATTAACAGCTCAAAAGCGGGATGAAGCGACCTATCAGTTAGCGTTGGTACATCGCGCTCAAAATCAATCAGAATTAGCTGTACCATTATTGGTGCAAATTATTAAGAGTCAAAACCCAACACGCGATTTAGGTAAGAAGGCTTATCAGCAGTTGTTTGAGTTAGGTTTTGTCGATGCGCCTTTTCCTAGACAAGGCGGTGCTAATCCAGCTTCATCATCGCAAAAATAACTGAATTAAATTACGGCGTTGCTGAATCATGGGATGATTTTTGTTTCGCTCCTACCCTGCGGGTTCCGCTTGGGGTATGCGCGAAAAATCAATAGTTTGCTTTGCTTAAAATCTGAATTTATCCCGCATTTATGCAATGCCTTACTTTGTGTCTCTATCCCTCCTGCCTATTGGCCGTAACAATACACCTCAATGGTAGGATGGGATTTTTTATGAGAGACGTTGCATTGCAATGTGCCTGAAAGGCATGATGATTTTGGCGAATTATCTGATCCGAACCTGATTGAAAGGTGATTGACGCAGATATAGATGAAGGCATAAAAAAGCGCTCTCCAAATTTTAACTGGAAGAGCGCTTTTTTTGTAGCTAAAAATTCAGAATTAACCGTTGATAGCAGGTGCGGTTAAAGCAACAGGAGCAACTTCACCAGCAGCTAAGTCTAAGGGGAAGTTGTGAGCGTTACGCTCGTGCATTACTTCCATACCCAAGTTAGCACGGTTGATGATGTCAGCCCAGGTATTGATGACACGACCTTGTGAGTCGATGATGGACTGGTTGAAGTTGAAACCGTTCAAGTTGAACGCCATTGTGCTGATGCCCAATGCGGTGAACCAGATACCAACAACTGGCCAAGCAGCTAGGAAGAAGTGCAAGGAACGGCTGTTGTTGAAGGACGCGTATTGGAAAATCAAGCGACCGAAGTAACCGTGTGCAGCAACGATGTTGTAGGTTTCTTCTTCTTGACCGAACTTGTAACCGTAGTTTTGTGATTCGGTTTCGGTTGTTTCACGCACCAAGGAGGAAGTTACCAAGGAACCGTGCATTGCGGAGAACAAGGAACCACCGAATACACCAGCTACACCCAACATATGGAAGGGGTGCATCAAGATGTTGTGTTCTGCTTGGAACACGATCATGAAGTTGAATGTACCGGAGATACCCAAGGGCATACCATCAGAGAAGGAACCTTGTCCGATGGGGTAGATCAAGAATACTGCGGTAGCAGATGCCAAAGGTGCAGAGTAAGCTACGCAGATCCAAGGACGCATACCTAAGCGGTAGGATAATTCCCACTGACGACCCAAGTAGCAAGCGCATCCGATCAAGAAGTGGAAAATTACCAATTGGTATGGACCACCGTTGTACAACCACTCATCTAAGGAAGCTGCTTCCCAGATTGGGTAGAAGTGTAAACCAATAGCGTTGGAAGAAGGAACAACTGCACCAGAGATGATGTTGTTTCCGTAGATCAAAGAACCTGCTACTGGTTCACGGATACCATCGATGTCTACTGGAGGTGCAGCGATGAAAGCGATGATGAAGCAGGTGGTAGCGGCTAGCAAGGTAGGAATCATCAACACGCCGAACCAACCGATATAAATCCGGTTTTCGGTGCTGGTGATCCATGTGCAGAACCGTTCCCATACGTTAGCGCTGGAGCGCTGTTGTAAGGTTGTGGTCATTTTTTTATGATTGCTTTGGATTTTTGCAGATTAATCAGGCGATTTAATTTAAAACACCTGTGCAATAAAATCTACATGAATTTACTATAGAAGTAATTCACTAATTCATAATTCTTAATCTTTAATCTTGAGTTGTTTACTTTATGTAAAGAAACACAAATTTATGGATACATTTAGAAATCAAAGTAAATATATGGAAGACTACCTTCAGGAGCAAATAACCACACTGCGTAAAGGAAAAGAGGTACAAAAACGAGTTTAATAGGCCAGTTTAAATCTAGTTTCAGCTTGCCTTTAAAGGCATAAGTTATACCCATGAGAATAAATAAAGTTACAAGCATTACAGACACTTGAGATTGACTGGTATTCAAGGCTTCGATATAAACTTTTTGAGCAAATTGGGCATCCGCAGAATGACCCCAGAGGTGCTGAATAACAAAAGAAGATTCTTGCAGATTAGGTAGACGAAACCAAATCCAAGAAGTAAATACCATCACTTGGGTTATTAGCCAGGCTATAACTACCCCTACAGGATTTTGCCAGAATAGTTCTAATTTTTCGTAGCGATCGCTCATCACATCTGTTAGTCGATGAACTACTAAGGCTAAACCGTGATAAATACCCCAAATTACGAAACCCCAAGCGGAACCATGCCAAATTCCAGCAATTAGCATGATAAGAAATAAATTCCCACAGGTGCGAGTTAAACCCTGACGAGAACCACCCAAAGGAAAATAGACATAATTTCGCAACCAATCTCCCAAAGTCATGTGCCAACGCCGCCAAAATTCGGCAATGCTGGTGGTGAAGTAAGGAAAATCAAAATTTTCTGGTAGTACTAAACCAAACAGCAAAGCAGTACCACGGGCGATATCTACGTAACCATTAAAATCTAAATACAATTGCAAACCATAAGCAAAGGTAGCTAACCAAAGGTCGTTACTACCAGCCCGTTGTAAATTCCCAAAACATAAATCAACAAAAATTCCTAAGCGGTCTGCCAAAATACCTTTTTTTACAGCACCTCTAGCGATTAACCATAATGCTTCTGATACTCTATCAGCAGTCGGAAATTCTAATGTATTAAATTGATTTGCTAGGTTGTGATAACGCGTGATTGGGCCGGAAATTAACTTAGGGAAGAATAATTTATATGTTGAAAATTGGAGAAAATTATTAGTAGCGGGCGCACCCCGATAGACATCTATTAAATAAGCAATACATTCAAATGTGAAAAACGAAATACCTAAAGGTGCAATAATTTTCCAAGATGTTTCTGATGGATTAACTGACAAATTAAAAGTTAACTGCAAAAAACTATTGATATACTTGAAACCTAGTAATAAAGCAACATTTAAAATTATCCCTAACCATAATACTTTTATCCGCCGACGATTCCAATCTACTTGAGCAAATTGCCAATCTTCATTAGAAATTTTCCAGTTTATATTATGTTGCCCTGGTGAAGTATTTTTACCAATTTCTCGTCCCAAACGAAAATTAATAAATGTCAGTGCTAGTAGCAGTGGTATGTATTGGATACTTAAGGAAGAGTAAAAAACAAGGCTAGCAATCAATAAAGTCCACAATCGGAGTTTTTGTTTACCCAAAGACCAATAAACACCCAGCACACTTAACAAGAAAAGCCCATACAGAATAGATATAAAATTCATGGTTTAGTCAATAGTCATTGGTCATTAGTTTGAATTTTCTCCCCCCTGCTACGCCACTTGCTCCACTTGGGGAGACTCCTTCTCTAAGAGAAGCTTCCGCCAACGCGGAGCGTCCCCCAGGAAACTTAGAGAAGACCCCAGTGGCTCCTGTTTGCTACCCTCCTATATCTACTTGGCGGGCCAGGAAATCATCGGGTCATTGGCTAATTTTTTTGAGACTTCGTAAGCACCAAAACGATTGAGGTGGCTGGGGTCGGAAAAATAATCGTTGGCTTTTGGCCAAAGTTCGCTTAAATCTCGATAAATAAAGTTAGGATTTGTGGCTAGACCTAACATATATTGCTGAAATTCTTGTTCATATTTTTTGCGTACTGGGTCTAAATACTCTGCGGTAAGGGGCATATTGACAAAGGCTAAAGAAATATTCTGCGATTGAGTAAATTGCAAGACATCACGGAAGGCGGCATCTTGTATACCTCCTACTTGGAATGATTTATAATCGTTATCGTAATTACCTGTAACTTTGGAATGTTTTTGATAGTATCTGGCAGGATGGAAGCGCACAGATAAAGCTAGGAACCCATCAAAATCTACAGCTTGTAAATTACTACTATCGTCAGTATTATTTGTTGTTAGCTGTGTGGGTGATGCTGCTTTTGGTGGTTTGCTAAATATGGGTAATGATTCTAGTTTATTTTGCAATAAATTTTTAGCTTGATCGCGGTTTTTATAACTGGCTGAAAAGGCAGCTAAACCTTGATTTAACCACAGATTAACAGCTTGATAACTGTTAATTTCGGGCTTTGGTGCTTTTTTTACCTCTTCATCTGAATTTTCGGAATTTTTTGTTGATTGTTCGCTATTAGTGGGTGTTTGGGCTTGCTGTAGAATATGTTGATAACCGGGGGAATTAGCGATCGCTCTAAATGTTAAGTCTTCCCGTCCACTATTAAAAGCACGGGAACCATCAGCCCAGATAATGATTTTTGGTAATTCTGATGGTTGCAAAACTTGGCGAATCACAAAGTCTACTACTTGGGCTGTGGCGCCGTTAATGCCAAAGTTGAATACGTCTACTTTGGGATAACCTTGCAGTGCTAAGGCTTTAGATAAGGCCATGGGATCAATTCCTCTCAAGGCGCGGGAGGAACCGATAATTAACACATCCGCAGGTTTGCCATTTCTAGCGATGCGTTGTCTATATAAAGCTAGTTGCTCATCTAATTGCCTAACATTAAAACTAGGCATTGACGATCGCGCGGCTAATAAAATAGCGGCGGCGGTGGCTTTTTCCCTGAGTGGTGCGGCTTTGAGGATTCTGGGTTGGTTATCATCATCTTGAGTGAAGCCGGAAGCATTGAATGCACCACCTCTTTGCTGAGAACTGCTGGTGAAAAATGCCGTTCTCTCGCCTTGATGATCTTCGTAGTCAGGTTCTGTCACAGAGGACGATGGCGTTCCGCCCACAGTAGGTGAGCGCTGTGAGACACTAGTCACCTGTGTTTGCATGGTGCGAGTGACAATAAAACCTAAAACCCAATCGGTTTGTAGGGTGAGCAACAAGCCGAGAGTACCCCAAACCAAGGCAATTTTGATCCCTTGGCTATCGGTAACTGAGTTGAAGGACTGACCACTTTCTGTAAATAACTGGGTGTTGAGAAACCACTTCCGCACTGTGGTAGTTGTGGCTGCTACCCAATCTTTTGCCACTTCCGAGACGAAATTTTGTACTTCCTCGGTAGTGACATCGGAACGCAAAATTGGTTCGTCGTCATCTTTGGTGATCAGTTCATTGACGTATTCGGAAGTAGCGGCAAATTCTGGGGTAGCTTCGGGAACTAAGCGCTGGCGATGGACTAAATCTACACCATAATGCCAAAAGGGTTCCTTGTTACCAGCACGGCGACCATAAACCCGCACACCAGCTGTTCCAGCCAAGTTTAATTGACGTAAAAATTGGATGACTCTGGGCGCTACTTGTTTCCGACTAGGACAGATTGGGGCATCACACATAATATGTAGTAAATCCCCTTTCCGCAGCAAGAGTACCCGCAAACCTCCTGTTTTCAACCGTCGGTCTAAGTCAGGATTGAGTAAGCGTTCTAGTAAAAAAACAATTGCTGGTTCATCACCGATAATAGCCAAATCTAGGGCGGAGGTAGCCAAGGCTGGATGTTCGCTGGCGGGTAACTTTAGCCAATCAATCCATTCTGGTTGCTTGTCATTGGGTTTTTGTCCGTAAACAGTAGCCGCCAGAATACCTTGGGGAGCGATCGCTTCTAGTTGGGACAAAATTTTCTCGACGCAAATTGTCTTATCTGGTACTGGAGAATCGTGGGAGGAGTCGGCAGCTGGTTCACAAAAAATATGTAAGGTGGATTCTTGTAAAGAAACTTGCACCTTCACCAGTAACTCTGACAATGCTGCTGTTAATAGGCGGGCGATCGCTTGGACATCTCCCCATCTTGCCCATTCTTTCAGCATCGTTTCTGGCGGTGTCAAGTCAATTCTTAACAGCCAGTCAGGGTTTGTCTCTCCATTAACTTGAGAAACAATGACAGCATCACGGTAGCCAGCTAGCTTCAATTGGCGCAATTTTTGGGCTACTGGTTCTGCAAGTAATGAAGGGTCGGGGCTATAAGCAGACTGGCAAAATATCCACAGGCGATTAAATACATCAGGACTACCATCGCTTGGCTGATGCTGCTTAACCCTCACCTGCACCGCCACACCCATTGCACTCAAGGTTTCGCTGAGATAGCGGGCTATGGCATTAGCATCTCCCCGACGTGCCAAACTCTCATTAGAAAGTATCATTGCCCCACCAGGGGCTTTTGCTGCATCTTCTAGCAGGGCTTGTTCCACCTGTTCCAGATGGCGTTCCAACTGGTTTAAGTAGACCTTGTGACACCATTCGGGGCGATATTCCCCTTTTTTTCGACCGTAGACGAATACTTGGTATATTGAGGGTTGTTCGTTGCTGGTGAGGACATCTAAATCGGTTTGCTGTAAAGCATGAAGCAAATCAGAGAGAGTGCGCCAGCGTTGAGGACACTCTAACCCTTCACAAAGAATATGAAGGTCATTTCCCCGTAAGCGGACTTTCACCCCGAAAGTATTGATCCCCGTTGCTTGGCTGACCCATTGCAACAAGGATTGCTGGCTATCTAGTAGGACTGTTTTCATGGGCAGTTAACTTTACAAGAAGCGAATGTTGGGGGGTAGTGCCTGCACTTGTAAACTAGAACCATAGGTCTATCACATTTTTGAGTTTTCTGTTAACAATTTCGTTACCATTTCGGCTTGCTAAATAGGACAAGATAGTCTTATACAGTTACAAGTCATACAGATTTTGAGTTTTGCGTTTTATTCTACTCGTTAGCCCATCAATTAAGGATAAGTAATGCCTCCTATTACCCAAAAATCCACACCAAACCCCGGATTAAATTTGGTTTTGTTTAGCATTCCCCAATCTCTCCTCCTAGAAATAGGTACAGCGTCTATACTACTGCTGCTTACCACTGGACAAGTCACCGTAAAAGCCCTGGAATCCTTAGGAGCAGCGAGTGAAGAATTATTTCGCGGCGATCGCCTGCCTATTTTACCCTTCCCCGATGACGATGAATTAAATAAGCAAAGTTAAAAAATATACTTTAAATATATGTTCACGGAAAAATCCAAGAGCATAAATGACGAAATATCAACCTGTTAAACAGTAATTGGCTTTACAAGAGAAGCAACTATGGGTTCTGTTTTATACTCTCTATCTGAATCTGCTAATTTATCTCCAGCATCGGAATTATTTTTGCGTCATCGCCTGCAAATAGTAGAAGAACTGTGGGAGTCGGTGCTGCGGCAAGAATGCGGTCAAAATATGGTAGATTTGTTGCGGCAATTGCGCGATTTGTGTTCTCCTGAAGGACAAGCGACAAAAGACCAAGCCGTTTCCGCCGTCAAGTTAATTGAACAATTGAATATCAACGAAGCTATCCGCGCAGCTAGGGCTTTCGCTTTGTATTTTCAGCTGATTAACATCATAGAGCAGGAATATGAACAAAGGCAGCAATTAACGCGCTATTCTGAATTGGAAGCAGAAACCCCAACCCTGAACGGTTCTGAAAACATTACCTCTTCCTCTAACCACAACGAAGATGATGTGATTTTCAACCGGGGTTTAGGGATAGATTTTTTGGGGAAAAATTGGACTAATAGAGGACAAGGTAAGCAAAAAGGGACGTTTGCAGCTTTATTTCCCTTATTGCATAAGTTGAATGTTCCACCCCAGCAAATTCAACGCCTAATTTCCCAACTGGATGTCCGCTTGGTATTTACAGCCCACCCGACAGAAATTGTCCGCCACACCATTCGGGACAAACAACGCCAGGTAGTAGACTTGTTGCAACAACTAGATGAAGTGGAAAATCGCGCTAATAATGGCGGAGGTTATCCTTGGGAAACCGGAGAAATTCGAGAAAAATTACTCGAAGAAATCCGCTTGTGGTGGCGCACAGACGAACTCCACCAGTTCAAGCCCACGGTACTGGATGAAGTAGATTATGCTCTGCACTACTTCCAAGAAGTTTTATTTGATGGGATTCCCCAACTGTATAAACGCTTCAAATACGCCCTGAATGAAACCTTCTCTTGGCTAGAACCACCGAGCAAAGATTTTTGTTCCTTTGGTTCTTGGGTAGGTTCAGACAGGGATGGTAATCCATCGGTGACACCAGAGATTACTTGGCAAACAGCCTGTTATCAGCGCAAAATGGTGTTGGAAAGATACATCAAATCTGTCAAGCAACTGATTGAATTATTGAGTATCTCCATGCACTGGAGTGACGTACTACCAGATTTACTGGAATCTTTAGAGTTAGACCAATCCCAGTTAAGTGAAGTATATGACGCGCTGGCGCTGAGATATCGCCAAGAACCCTATCGTCTCAAACTAGCTTATGTCCTCAAGCGGCTGGAAAATACCCGCGATCGCAATTTAGCATTATATAAAGGGGAAACCCCCACCAACGAAGATAGCCCCATGTACCGTTCTGGGTCTGATTTTTTGGCAGAGTTGCGTTTGATTCAGCATAACTTGACGGAAACTGGATTAAGTTGCCGGGAACTAGATAATCTCATCTGTCAAGTCGAAATTTTCGACTTTAATCTGACAAAATTAGACATTCGCCAAGAATCAACCAGACATTCGGACGCTTTAAACGAGATTCTCGAATATCTCCAACTATTACCCCAACCATACAACGAACTATCGGAAGAACAGCGAGTGGCTTGGTTGACAACCGAACTGCAAACCCGTCGCCCATTAATTTCGGCAGAATTACCATTCTCCGACAAAACTAATGATGTCATTAAAACCTTCCGCATAGTGCGATCGCTCCAACAAGAGTTTGGGATCAATATCTGCCAAACTTACATCATTAGTATGTGTCGTCAAGTCAGCGATGTCTTGGAAGTCCTGCTACTAGCCAAAGAAGCCAGACTTTTTGACCCAGCGATCGCCGTTGGCACAATTCAGGTAGTACCATTATTTGAGACTGTCGAAGATTTACAACGCTCTCTTAGCGTCATGCGACAGTTGTTTGAGTTACCCTTATACCGCGCCTTACTAGCAGGGGGCTACGCAGCAATTAACGGTAGCCCAGAAAACATTCCCCCATCGCCCCATCTCCCCCTTCCCCTCTCCTCTGTCTCCCTCACTCCCGACTTACAGGAAGTCATGCTGGGATATTCCGACAGCAACAAAGACTCCGGTTTCCTAAGTAGCAACTGGGAAATTCATAAAGCCCAAAAATTCTTACAGAAAATCGCCGAAGAATATGGACTAAATCTGCGGATTTTCCACGGACGCGGCGGTTCTGTGGGAAGAGGAGGCGGCCCAGCCCACGAGGCGATTTTGGCTCAACCAGGACACAGTATCAACGGACGGATTAAAATTACCGAACAAGGGGAAGTATTAGCTTCCAAATACTCCTTACTGGATTTAGCCCTGTACAACTTGGAAACCATCACTACTGCGGTAATTCAAGCCAGTCTTCTCCGGACTGGGTTTGATGATATCGAACCGTGGAACGAAATCATGGAGGAATTAGCAGCGCGATCGCGGCAACATTATCGTGGTTTAATTTACGAACAACCAGATTTCATCGACTTTTTCCACCAAGTCACCCCTATCGAAGAAATCAGCCAACTACAAATTAGTTCCCGTCCCGCCCGTCGTCCTTCTGGAAAGAAAGATTTAAGCAGCCTCCGCGCTATTCCTTGGGTATTTAGCTGGACACAAACCCGATTCTTGTTACCTTCTTGGTACGGTGTTGGGACAGCTTTACAAGAATTTTTCAACGAGGAACCAGAAGAACACCTCAAATTGATGCGCTACTTTTATGTCAAATGGCCTTTCTTTAAAATGGTGATTTCCAAAGTAGAAATGACTTTGGCAAAAGTAGATATGCAAATGGCTGGTCACTACGTACAGGAATTGTCTGACCCCGAAGACAAGCCCCGGTTTGATAAAGTATTTGAGCAAATTGCTAACGAATACTACCTTACAAGAGATTTAGTCCTGAAAATTACCGACCACAGCCGACTCTTAGATGGTGATCCTGTACTCCAGCGTTCCGTACAGTTACGCAATGCTACAATCGTCCCCTTGGGATTTATCCAAGTTTCCCTCCTCAAGCGTCTACGCCAAGCCAAGAATAATACTGCTACCTCTGGTGTCATCCACTCTCGTTACAGCAAGGGTGAGTTACTACGAGGCGCATTGTTAACAATTAACGGTATTGCGGCGGGAATGAGGAATACTGGTTGATGTTAGTTGTCAGTTGTCAGTTGTCAGTTGTCAGTGATAAAACACATATAACTGACAAATAACTAATGACTAATGACCAAAAATAAAGTTTTAATCTGTAGTTTACTAGCCTTATCATCTGGATTTTTCGGCGGTTATATCGGCGGAGAAATTACATTAATGCTGCATAGCCAGAAGTGCCAAAATAAAGGTTGGGGTATGAGAGAATTATGTCATGTGTGGATCACACCGGGGGCAACATGGCAAGGTAGTACAACCGGAATTTGGACGGGGACAATCTTAGGAGCATTTGCTGGTGGTTTAGTAATAAGGGAAAATCGTTATTAGTTAATAGTTGTGAATAATAGGGAATATATTCAATGGCATACAGTGATTTCACCCTGTCTAAAGTTAAAGAAGCATTTCAATTAACCATTAACGAAAAGCGCAACCTTTTTCAAGATACATTGCCTGTAAAGCCTTCTTCTACCTTAAAAACACTGTTAGCCGAGTATATTCAACTAGCAACTGCGATCAATACGGAAAAAGCTCGTTCAGAATTATTGATTATGCAGGTTCTTACAGAAGTTAGAAGGCAGTTGAATTATAAAATTTCTTTATTTTCTGGTACAGATTTTGATGTAGATTCTAGTAAAGGTTTGAATGGTTATTGTGATTTTATTATTTGTGCTTCTGAAGAACAATTTTATATTAAATCTCCTGTGATTACGATTGTTGAAGCCAAAAATGAAAATATTAAAGGTGGTTTAGGACAATGTATTGCCTCAATGTTGGGAGCGCAGATTTTTAATCAACATACACAACAGGATATAAATAAAATCTACGGTGTTGTGACTACTGGAACTAACTGGCGGTTTTTAATTTTAGAAAATAATACAGTTTATATTGATATTATTGAATACTATATAAATGATGTAGATAAAATTATAGGAATTTTGCTGCAACCATTTCAATCAGCTTTTGTTCAAGGTATTCATAGCTGAAAAAAAGATTATTGATGGGTATCTGTTGGCTGATAAAATATACTCATAACATTATGAGTATACTTTCATGACTGCTGAAAATAACGTAGTAAATTCCGATACTAAAGGTGCTGATGCCATTGATGAAGCGATCGCTAAAGGCATCGATTTTGATGGTACTCCGATTCCACCTGTAAAACTAGACCTATATCACAAAGTCATGGCGTTGGAAGCAAATAGACAGCGTAGTGGTGTATCTAATACTATGCGATCGCGCATCATCCGCATTGGCGCAAAACACATCCCCCAACTAGAACTCGATCAATTACTCGTAGAAGCAGGCTTTGCACCCCTAAAAGAAAAAGACATTGCCTTTTTCTACGGCGGTAAGTAATTTTCAGCGTAGGCATAGCCCTACGCTTATTTTTGCAAGTAATCTCAATGCTATTTATTTATAAGCATAATAAATAAATTATACATAATTTTTAAGTTGCTATTACACAATTATGACGAAAATGTGATCATTGATTTGATGAGATAATACCATTTAACTTTAATACTAAAATGAGGTTTTGCCAGCATTATATAAGCTCATGAAATTATAGAATTAGATTCATAAATATGGCATATAAGTAGCAAATCTTTCATTTGTTTCAAGCAAGTAATTTTATAGTTAAGCTCAGAGAGTGGAGAATATAAATGCTTGCAAAAAATCAAGGTACAGTCGTAATTACAGGAGCATCCACAGGAATTGGTGAAGCCTGCGCTTTGCATTTAGACAAATTAGGATTTTGTGTCTTCGCTGGCGTGCGTAAAAATTCTGATGCTCAAAAACTTCAACAGAAAGCCTCTCAAAGACTTATCCCTATTTTTTTAGATGTTACTGATGCTGATTCGATTGCATTTGCAGTTGAGACAGTAAAAAATACAGTTGGTGATGAAATTTTTGGCTTAGTAAACAATGCTGGAATTGCCGTTCCAGGCCCGTTAGAATTATTACCAATTGCAGAATTTGAACAACAAATGCAAGTTAATGTCACTGGACAACTAGCAGTCACACAAGCATTTCTTGGTTTATTGCGCCAAGGTCGAGGACGAATTGTCAATATGGGTTCCATTAGCGGTAGAAGTGCGGCTCCATTTCTTGGTGCTTACAATGCTTCAAAATTTGCGCTGGAAGCACTTACCGATGTGATGCGTATGGAGTTACGACCTTGGGGAATTTCAGTTTCCATTATAGAACCAGGTGCGATCGCTACCCCCATTTGGGAAAAGTCTTTCACTCAAGCCGACATAGCAAAGGAAAATTTATCACAATCTGCCCAAAATCTCTACGGTCATGCGCTGACTGCTGTCCGTAAACAAGTAGGAATTCTGGCATCTAAGAGCATTTCTTCGGATATTGTAGCTGAGGCTGTTGTTCATGCACTCACAGCAAAAAAACCAAAGACACGCTATCTCATCGGTCAAGATGCGAAAATGGGAGCATTACTCAAGTATCTTTTGCCTGATAGATTGTATGATCGTGTAATTTTATATTCAATGGGTTTATAGATATTGAGCAATGTCCACTAACTCTGTTAGCCTTTTTATCAACTTTAAATAATTTGCGATCGCTCTCAGTAAAATACGACAAGAAGGGATCACGTACTGCCCAGAAGAGAAAGACCTTCAGATCAGAACAAGGAATTACTCGCTCTGTGTGCGATCGCTCTTATCTCAGAAACCTGACGGATAGCATCTTCGCCTTGATTTAAAGAATCAGGTGATACTTCCAAATTGATTGGTTGAATAAATTGACTCATTACCAACTGGTTTTCAGAAAGGGTTGCTATAAAAATAGCAAATTGTGCTTTGTCTCTGGCTTAAATTACTTTTAAATTTCCAATTTTACGCCTAGCCTAATGTGAATTAGGAATAATGACTCTCCACTCATTACTCATTACTCATTACTCATTACTCATTACTCATATTTTATAAAGTCCTCACTGTTAAAACCTGTGGTGGTGTGGAATCTGGGGGATAAATCACATCTACCTGTACATTACGCCTACTCGATGGTGGCATGGCAAATTGTACTAATGGTTCTAAAACTTGTCCGGTTCTATGCCACAAATGTACGTAGCGTATCTGTTGTTTTCCCTGGTCATCAAAGTAACGTAGCCGAACTGTACCTCGGAAAAAGGGAAAATCCAGCGAAGGTTTACGGAAGCGTACACCACCTTGAGATAATTTATCTTCTTTCAATGGTGTTTCCAAAGTGACTGTCACTTTTTGAGTTTGGTTACTATTATTCTTCAAAGGCAATGTGAGATTATATTCCACCCCATAATTACCATGCGCTTCATAAGCTGTATCTGGGTAACGTACCAGCATCTTAGCTGTTTGACTTTGGTCTGTACCCAATCGCCCACCCCGTAAAGTAACTATAGGATAAGAAATGCCTTTGCCAGTTTGGGGTATGGTTAGAGTTGTCGCTTTAGGATTATCAGTCAGCGTGGCTTGCCATTGGGAACCTTGAGAAACACCAGCCACACGCCCATAAATCAAAGCCCCACTGGTAGCATTTGGTGGGGTAGGGGTTTTATCTCGTGGCCCAGCAAAGTTACCATTATTGAGTAAAGCTTGCCATTCTGTCATAGTTGGCGCACGGTCGGAACCATCAGCATTTTTTTTAGCAAACATAGCCAAGCTGGCTGCATAAACTTTATCACTACTCCGTAGGCGGAAAAAACTAGAGCGACCATTGACAGGCTTTTCCAAATTCCGCACAGGAATAGAATGATTCAGCAACATCCGGCTTTGTCCGGGGGGAATAACCAATTTGGCGGGAAAATCAACCTGTCGCACACCCCGCAGGACATCAGCAACAGCCCTGGCTCCTGGCCCAGAGTAGGCTTTACCATCATTATTTTCTAGGTAGGGGGGTAAGGTGACAAAGGGTGCATCCTGCATCAAATAACTAGCAGCTTGTAAGACATCAACTGTCACAGGTTTTTTCCCAGGATTATTGACAATTACGCCTAGATAAAGCGTTTGTAAATCCTTGGGTGTGTGGGTGTAATGGTGAGCAAATAAATCAAATCGTCCTTGGAAGGGAAAATTCAAGTGTGCGGTTGGTGTTTTTTTACCGTTGGTGGGAAAGGTGGAAAGTAAAATACCCTCAGTTTTCACCCACTCTGGGCTATTACTGTTGAATACAGGGATATTATCTAACTTTCCTGGTAAAGCCCTGATTTCTCCTGATTGGACAATAATCTGAGGTTCTGGTTTGGGTGAAGTTTGAGCAACAACAGAATCATCTTGAGGATTAGTACAGCCGACAGTTTGAATAAGAGTAAGTACTGATAAAAGTATGAATAAAGGTGATGATAGTTTACTTGGCATAAAGAATTGCAGTGTTCAGGATAAGCTAATGTAACTACAATTTTATGTATGCTGATTCCTGGAGGCGATCGCTGTTTTTATCCATATATAATTAACATAGTCAATCAACCTATAGCTATGACTCTATTTCTATCATTTATTTTCTGTATAAATATAGTTTGAATACTCAATTATTTAGAGTTATACGCTAAATTTGAAGTTAGTTTAGTATTTCAGGTCTGGAATCATTTAAATGGAAATACTTATTGAGTCTACAAACGATTTTGAGCAAGATTTAAATAAATTTAATAATAAAGAAAAATTTAAAATCATTAAAAAATTAAATCGATACGTTGAGCTATTATCAAAGAATATAAATTTATTAGAAAATCAAGCTTTTAAGTTAAAAGATATCAAGCTGAATGCAGATTATGAATCTTCCCTTTATGCTTTGATTATCGATAAAAATTTAAGGTTAATCATCACTATTGACGATGATCCAATTTTTGACGTTACAGTAATTACATTATTCAGAGTAGTCCAGACTGAAGATGCTGCAAAAGCTTATGCTTCAGTGGCTGAATCTCTCTATCAAGATTTTAGTGTGAAGAATCGAGAAATTGAGGTTCGCTCTAAATAATGTCACGAATTAAACCACTTTTGGATGAGCATGGTGTTATCCATGAAGCTATGGATATTTTACCTGATGATCTAAAAATTGATTTTCTGGAAGCTTTGGCTGAACTAGAAGATAATGAATGCCATAGAACTAGAACTTTTCCAAAAACAAGACTTCGTAAAGTTAAAGGTATCAAGCAGGCAATATATCGTGCTGATATTGATAAATTATCAGGATGGCGACTTCATCTTCAGTATATTGAGGGTAAAATTCACTTAAAAGATATTATCGATGGTCAACGTCATGATGACGTTATTGAAGTGATTAAATCAAAAAAACATAGATATGATTAGGAACTGTCAGTTGTTTTACCAATGATTGCTGACAAAAATATATCTCCCTGTGGGTTGGGTTTTTTATCAATAGTTTCCTCTAATTAAGCAGCTTTTGCTTTTGTATGTGCAAAGTATAAAAAATTTTAAACTTTTAAGTAAATACTGAGGTATTATAATGAAACTATTATCTCAACAAAGGCTTACATCAATATGCCAGTGATAAATTTTACTAACTTTTGTCCGCTAGTCTGAACAGAAAGCGATCGCTGACTCCCATCCTTGCAACAGCGTAGCATTGACTACTTTTTTTAACCAGCAATGCAGATATAGTTCAAAAACATCTATCTCTAGTTTGATAGCTTATCTATCTTTAGAGGTAAATATTGCTAAATGGTAAATTTTATCTTATAAATGAAAAACTATAAAACAACTCTCATGGCAATGAAACCACACACTACTTTTGGTTTAGTAGTGTCGGTTTTTCTATTGGCATTTTCCACAAAATAACCGCTTCAGGCATAAAACGAAAGGATGAAATACTGGATAACTAAATTAGTCATATTTACAGTATTTTTATGTAATTTATTACTGATTTCTCATCATGCAAGAGCCGAACCACTAAATACACTCCCCGTAGTGGAAAACTTAGCTGTTGCTGAAAATAATTTTGGTGAGAAGCCACAAGAAGATTTCTGGCAATTTCGTCAGCTAGTCAAAGGAACAAAAAAGCTACAGGGGCTTTTTAATCTTTATAGCCAGGAAAATTTGGGGGAAGTTTTTTTAGAAATTAAACCAGAACAATTAAATAAAAACTACTTAGCAACAGTGACATTAGAATCGGGTATTGGGGAAAGCGGTATCTATAGCGGCTCGCCCCTGGCTGATTACCTTTTCTATTTCCAGCGAGTCAATAATAATTTACACTTTGTAGTGCGTAATGTTAAATTTCGTACAGCAGCAAGTCAAGCAGAACAGCGATCGCTTGCTCGTTCATTTAGCGACTCAGTTCTTTATTCATTACCAATAAACAGTATTGATCCACGTAGCAAAAGTATTCTCGTCAACTTGGACGACTTGCTGATGCAGGATTTTCCCGGCTTAACTCCTCTACTAAAATACTCTTTACAGGCTGACTACCACCTAGAAAGAAGCAAATCCTCTTTTAGCGATGTCAACAGCTTGCCGGAAAATTTAGAGATTGATGCAATTTATGGTTTTTCATCACCAGAAGGCGCAGATTTAGTTACCTTACCCGATAGCCGAGCGCTCACCCTCAAGGTACACTACAGTTTTTCCCAACTCCAAGGAAACAACAGCTATATTCCTAGATTAGCCGATGACCGAGTAGGATATTTTATTACTGCTTTTCAAGACTTCTCTCACAATACTGAAGAACCCTTTGTACGTTATATCAATCGTTGGCATCTGGAACCATCTGATCCTAACGCACCCTTATCTCCACCCAAACAGCCGATAGTGTTTTGGATTGAAAATGCTGTACCCCAGTCCTATCGTCAGGCGATTCGGGAAGGGGTACTGATGTGGAACCAAGCATTTGCCAAAGCAGGGTTTGAAAACGCCATTGAAGTGCGACAAATGCCGGATGATGCTGACTGGCAACCAGCTGATGTCCGTTACAATACAATACGCTGGTTCAATTCTCTAGATGCAGGTTTTGCTAAAGGGCCTGTCCGTGTTAACCCCCTCACCGGCGAAATCTTAGACGCAGATATTATTATCGATGCCAACATGGTGCTGTCAGTTCAGCATGAATACCGCGCTTTGATGGAGGATAATTCATCGCTGGGTAATATGTGCAGGAGGCAGGAGAGGAAGAGACAGGGGGCAGGAGGCAACAGGGGGGAAGGAGATATTAAGCGGATTTTTTCGCCCCATCCCTACTTTTCTGAACTTTGCTATAGCCACAATACTTCTGAGCAAGCAGCTATGGGAGCGTTGGCGTTGTCACTTTTGCAAAATACTCAACCTAGTAGTGAGGCGATGCAAGAATATGTCCATCAATACTTGCGTTATCTGATCGCCCACGAAGTTGGACATACTCTGGGTTTGCGTCACAATTTCCACGGTAGCACCATGTTAGCTCCCCAAGAGCTAAATAACACAGAAATGACTCGTACCAAAGGTTTAGTTGGTTCGGTGATGGATTATCTACCGGTGAACATAGCACCCCAGGGAGTACAGCAAGGGGATTATTTTCCCAGAGTGATTGGCCCCTATGATGAATGGGCAATTGAGTATGGTTATAAAAACAGTCTTCATGCAGTAGATGAGGTAATGACACCGGAAGTAGAAAAAATTTTTTTACAGCAGATTGCTTTAGCATCACCCCAACCAGAATTATCTTACGCAACTGATGAAGATATCTGGGATCTCAATCCTCTGGCAAATGTCTGGGATATGAGTAGTGATGTGCTGGTTTATTCCCAATGGCAAATGGATAATGCCCGTGTGATGTGGCAACGCCTTGATGAACATTATCTGCCCCAAGGAGAAAGCTATAGTCATTTGCGCGTTTTATTTGATAAGGTTCTCAAATATTATTTTCGTAACGCCGCTTTACTTTCTAAATATATTGGCGGACAATCCTTTCGCCGTACTCACGTCAGTGATGATAGTTCTTGGGCATTTGTCCCAGTTCCACTTGCCAAACAACGTCAGGCATTAGCAGAGTTACAAGAGTATGTTTTTGCTGAGGATGCTTTCAGTTTCTCACCAAAATTACTCAATCAACTGGCTCCCTCACGTTGGCAACATTGGGGAAGTTATGTACCCAACAACCGTCTTGATTATCCTATTCACGAACGTGTTTTGAGTTTTCAAAGAACTATATTGCGATCGCTCTTAGATAGTGAACGTCTCCACCATTTACAAGATATAGAACTCAAAACCCCATCTGAGCAAGCCCTTTCCATACCAGACTTATTCGACACCTTACAAAAAGGCATCTGGACAGAAGTTTTCACCGCAGCAGAACCAAAGCCAATTTCTAGCATCCGCCGTTCATTGCAACGAGAATATCTAGATATTTTGCTAGAAATGGTCTTGAATAATGTTGATATACCGGAAGATGGACGCACACTAGCTTGGTATGAATTACGCCAACTGCAAAACGCTATTGATACCCAGCTGAAAGAATTGGGTAAACAAGCTGATATTTATACCTTAGCTCACTTACAATTTTCTAGCGATCGCATCACAAAAGTATTGAATGCACAGTTAGTTTCCAATTAGGGGAATCCATTAAACTTTTACTAATTCCTCTTTCTTTTTAGAACACAACCGCCAAGCGTGGGGAGGTAGACCGTGATGTTGGCGAAATTGGCGGGAAAAATGACAAACGTGTTGATAACCCAATAATTTAGAAATTTGTTCTACTGTTTCATCGCTATTTTGTAGTAAACAACGAGCTTCTGCCATCCGACGTTTAACAATCCAGTTATTGATAGTTTCTCCTGTTTGCTTGGCTACGCGATTAGTCAAATAAGCAGGAGAGTAGCCAACAGCCGCCGCTACATCGCACAAAGTAATTCCTTGATGAAAATAAGCTTCGATGAAGTCGAAAACTTCTTTTAATTGGGGGACGGAAGGAAAAATCGACTGAGAATCTGTAGGAATTGTTGGTACAGTATTGAGTGTAGAGGCTGGTTTTGGGGTTCTCTGGAGGAGAGTATTGCACCAGTTTTGCAGAGATGCTTGCTTTCGTAACCGAGTGGCGATCGCTTTTAGTAGTTCATCCAGAGTAGATGGTTTAGTAATATAATCATCAGCTCCTAGTTCCATACCTTTGCGAACATCTCCCCTAGTATCGCTAGCAGTCAAAAAAATGAAGGGAATACCTGTTGTTAAAGGATCTTGGCGCAGTGTAGATAGAACACTATAACCATCCATCTGAGGCATCATAATATCGCAAATAACTATATCAGGTAAATGTTCCTGCGCTTTTTGAATACCCATCACACCATTTTCAGCACCTATTGCCTCGAATCCTTCAACTTTCAGTCCCTTTAAGTAGAGATTACGGGTAACTGCATCATCTTCAATGACCAGAATTGTGCTTAGTGATTCTTGCATTATTTTTCAGTGAATATTTTGGATAAAGAGTCATTACCAATCTCTGCATTCAGCATCAAGCAGAGTTACTTCGTTCCATTTCATAAATGTTAAGTTACAAAAATTTGACATTTATAAATTGGAGCAAATAGATTTTTTAAATACTGTATGGCAGCATGACAGTAAATGTAGTACCTACACCAATTTTACTCTCTACCGCAACTTGACCACCATGTAAATCTACAAGGGTTTTAACAATTGACAGCCCTAGTCCAGTACCCGGAATATTATCAACATTATTACCTCGGTAAAATGGTTCAAACAGTCGTTGTTGGTCTGACATGGAAATTCCAATTCCACTATCTTTAACCTGAAAAATCACCTTTTTATTGTTACAGAGTAGCTTGAATTCAACCATACTCCCTAAGGGAGAGTATTTAATTGCGTTATCTAGCAAATTCTTCAGAATCGAATCTAATATATTCTTATCCATGCAGACCTTGATGTAGTTAGTTTGACTAATAAAATAGATAATATTCTGCACATTAGTCATCTGCATTTGTGCAACTAAATCATGACAGAACTCAACTAATTCAAATCGGCTTGGTTCAACCTTGATTTTTGCGGCTTCTGCCTTTGCAAAGAACAACATATCATCCAACATCTGGTTGAGTTGTTCAATGGATAATTGAACTTGATCGAGTAATGGTTGTATTGTCTCCTCTGTTTGTGCATCAAGATATCGTTTGAGTAAGTTATTTGAAAAGGAAACAATATTTAATGGATTGCGGAATTGATGGCACACCATAGAGAGGAAACTTGCTCTTAATTCACCGAGGTGTCTTGCTTGATCTAAAGCTTGGTTAAGCTCTAATTCTGCTTGTTTATAATCGGTGATATCAATAGCTGTAATCATCTCCACTGGTTTACCTTGAAAATCAATTGTGCTATCAAGCATTGTGACTGCACAAGCTAACCAGCGTTCTGTACCATTTTTATTCAGAATATTTATTTCTTGATACTCAAAGTTAGTGGCTGTAGCTGAATTACGTATATGCCTACCTTTTCTATTTTTAATTAGCCGCCGAATATCAAAGCCATTTAGAAGTTCTGCTTTGGTGTAGCCTGTAAGTAACTCTACTGCGGGATTAACATAACAAAACTGTGTACCTTGTATCAAAAAAGTGCTAGCATCGCTAGTTTCAGCCAAAGCCCGAAACCTCGCTTCATTCAAGCGTAATGCTTCTTCCGTCTGCTTGGATTCAGTAATATCCCAAATACTCCAGACTCTGCCAATTATCTTTTCTCCCAGCCATTGTGGTTGAGAATAGTGAGCAAAAACCCTACCATCTTTTAATTCTAAAATATCGTAGCTCTCGATATTAGATATGCTAGAAATTTCCCAAATCAATCTATTAAAAGTTTCTGGATCTTTTATTTGACTTGCAAAAAAATCTTTACAGCGAGGGCATTTCTTGGATAATATCAGATGCTGTGGAATCTTCCACATCTCAGAAAATTTTTGATTATAGCTGAGAATATCGCCGTCAAAGTTAATAGAAACAATACCAATTGCAGTAGATTCGAGAGTCGAACTAAGTAAAGAGAGAGACGTTTCTAAATTAACTTCTTTTTTCTTCAATTCAGAAACTTGCTGTTGCAGATTGTTGTTAGCATCTCTTAATTCGTTAATCCACTTTTGTACACTTAATTCTACTATTTCATTACTCTTTTCTCGCACAAAAACACAACTAAATCTTCTTCCTTGGTCTTCTAGAAAAGTCAGAGACATTTCCACCAAAAATGTTCTACCACCCTTGGCACGATATCGAGTTTTAAATGTGCAAGAATCCTGTAGTCTAATTTCAGCCCAATTATGAATAGTAAAATCTATATCTACGCCTTGCAAGCACATTGCCAGTAACTCTTCACGAGAATATTCAGTCATGCGACAAGTTGCATCATTAACGTAGAGAAATTGCCAATTTTCTCCCAAGCAGAAGGCTGCTTCTACGGCATTATTTATAAGAAAATCAGCGAACTTAAACTCTAATTCTGATTGTATGTTCATTCTGCGCTAGAACTCCAAAATATCTTTTGTACTGACATATTTGCATGATCAAAATTTGACTCCTTATTGAGTATTTTTAGAAATCAACTATGCGCTTATATGTACCGATTGATTATATTTCGTTTAAATTGACGAGTTTTTACTAATTAATGAAATCTCTTAATTATTCTTAAATTCTCCACTCAGGAATTTAATATGGATGTATCAGTTGATTCATCTGTCGTTAGAAATACATTGATATTCACTGTTTTTCATATCTTTAAAAGTCTATCTATCATAAGACATAGGTTTTATTTTTTTAATGATTTGCATATATTACTCAGTCACTTCTGATGAAATATCTGTGGTGAGACAAAAGACACGTAGTCTGCTTGGAGACAGGATGAATACGTGAACATTATTGTAGTAATAGTCATAGTTGGAGTACTGATAATTTACGGATGTAATCTAAATAGTTTAGTTTATTGAGATTTACTATTTTCATCAACAGAAGTTAACCTTTCCTATGGAATAGCACCAACACAACAAGTTCGATTTACATCAAAAAAGATTAGGAGTGCTACGGTTGATCAACCATATCAATTTGTGCTTTATAGTCACAAGTAAAGAATTGTTTTCTTAATTTTAATGTGACATAACTTAACAAATAGCGCAAGACATCCAGAGAATCTGCTTGATTTTCCGTGAAATATAGTTATTCAGACGAATGCGAAAGAATTGGTAACTGTAATCAAAAGATTTTTCATTGCGAACAAGTATTAATTTCCCGTACTCTGGTTTCCATAAGTACCGACTTGTTTTTTAAAAATTTTTTTCTACTGGGCTATAAAGCTGCACCATAACCTCTACTACTGTCTCAGCTCAGCCTTGCCAATATCATAAGCTACAAGTTTCTTTACGTTAGATTTCACCGCATGGCTAAGTGTAGCCTAAGGAGCCTTGTGCAAGTTTCTGGAATTAAGTGAAAGCAATGACTCAAAAATATACTGATTCCAACTCTCAGCTCATTAGTGGTGAGCTGTATAAAGAATTACCATCAGACGGTAGCCAACATATAGAATCTTTGTCCCACGATTCCCGTGAGTTGAACGACATAGAAATCCAAGCGTTTTCACCCAACGGTAATAATCCTACACTCTCGGTTGCCGATGCCATTGTCCAGATGTTGGTTAACTTGGGAGTATCCAGTGCCTTTGGTGTGGCAGGTGGTGCAATGGCTAGTTTGTGGAATGCGCTATCGAACAGCACAATGGAAGTGCTGAACTTTCGCCACGAAGCAGGAGCCGCGTTTGCTGCCGTTGAAGCACATTTTGTTAATAATCACCCCACTGTAGTATTTACTACAGCCGGGCCAGGTATAACCAACGCCCTCACAGGCTTATTCGCTGCTCGTGGTGAAGGAGCAAAAGTGATTCTGCTGTCGGCTTGTACCTCAGCACCCCAACGTGGACGCTGGGCAATTCAAGAAACCAGCAGCTACACCCTACCCAGTGGGGGAATGTTCACCCCTGGCGCATTGTTCAACTACGCTATCACCGTAGAATCAGCAGCCCAACTCCCGCAAATTTTCCGCAAATTGGCCTTGGGTTTAGCTCAACCAGGTGGTTTTGTCGCCCACTTGAGCATTCCTACAGGTGTACAGACAAGTCTTGTTGAGGGTATATCCTGGCCTCAATTAGATGTAGCGGCTTATCGGGTGACTGCGCGAAAAGAAAAGGTAGCCAAATCAGCAGAGTTATTATTTTCTGAACCTTTCGCCATCTGGGTTGGTTTTGGTGCGCGTCATGCTGCCGAAGAAATTCGTCAACTGGCACAAAAAACTGGCGCAGCCGTTATTTGTTCACCCCGTGGTAAGGGCATATTTCCTGAAGATCATCCTCAGTTCGTTGGTGTTACGGGTTTGGGTGGTGATGCTTCTGTCATCACCTATATGGAAGCGCAAGCACCAGCCCGTACCCTTGTATTAGGAACCCGCTTAGGAGAGCCTACTTCCTTCTGGAGTCAGACAATGGTTCCCGCAAAAGGTTTTGTCCACGTAGATATTGATCCCGAAGTCCCAGGTGTGGCTTATCCCCATGCCAACACCTTCTCAATTCAGTCTGACATCAAGACTTATTTACAAGAGCTTTTGCAACATCTTCCAGAAACTCCTCGTTCTAGTATTCTCTCCTTACCTCGTCCCCAACTCGAACCAATTGTAGCCGCCCCAGACTATCCAGTACGTCCGGAAGTATTGATGGCAGCAATTCAAAAAATTATTGTCGAAGGTAGTGACGCAGTAGTTTTGGCGGAGTGTGGTAACTCATTTACATGGTCTACTCATTGTCTGCGATTCACTGAACCGAATCGTTATCGAGTCAGTACTGGAGTTGGCGCAATGGGTCACGCTGCAACAGGTGTTGTGGGTGCAGCCCAAGCGCGGAATGGTAAAGCTGTGGCGATTGTGGGCGATGGTGCAATGCTGATGAATAACGAAATCAGCACAGCCGTGAAATATAAGATTCCGGCGATTTGGATTGTTCTCAACGATGCCCGATACAATATGTGCTACCAAGGCATGAAAGTGTTGGGTTTGAAAGGTGCAGATGCAGAGATTCCCCCAGCCAATTTTGCCATGATTGCTCGTGGGATGGGCGCAGAAGGTATTGGAGTTTTGAGAGAGTCTGATTTAGAGGCGGCTTTAGAACAGGCGATCGCCTCACAAGTTCCCTTTGTCGTCGATGTCGTAATCGACGCTGATCGCCCCGCCCCTTCTGGCGCACGGAATAAAAGTTTGGCAGCCCAAGGAGTTAAATCAAATGGGAATGGCAATGGTAATGGCAAATCAACAGGTGCCAAGCACGTTTCTTTCCCTTTGGTGTGATTTTATCTCTAAGAGGATGTTTGAAGTGATGACCTACAGTGGGTCGGAAACCACCACAGGAAAAAATAACTCCCTATTAGGAATATGGTGTGAAGAGATTAGCTTCTCTCTTCATACCAAAAACTAAAAAACGAAATCAGAAACATTAAAGCCTATTTGCCAGTAAACATTAAGCTTTTAATTTCTGAACAATCTAATTATACAGAGTGGCAAAGTTAGCTAATTTTTTTGCAAATTTTCTTCACATTCTCCCAATTTCTTAGTTAACTTTGCCCTTCTACTTCCTTCATAGCCCATCCTTGGAAAAATTACTTACTCTAACCAAACCAAAATCAAGATTGAGAACCTAAAATGCAGCTATTTGAAACTGTTAGAGAAATGGGACATGAGCAAATACTCTATTGTCATGGAAAAAATCCAGACATCAGAGCAATTATTGCCATCCATGATACCAGCTTAGGGCCAGCAATGGGAGCCACCAGACTCTATCCTTACGTGAACGAAGAAGCAGCCTTAAAAGATGCTCTGCGTTTGAGTCGGGGAATGACCTATAAAGCAGCTTGCGCTAACATTCCCGCCGGCGGAGGCAAAGCAGTTATTATTGCTAACCCTGAAGATAAAACCGACGAAATGTTAAGAGCTTATGGACGCTTTGTGGAAAGTCTCAAAGGTAGATTTATTACCGGACAAGATGTGAATATCACTCCACAAGATGTCCGCATAATTAAACAAGAAACTAATTATGTAGTTGGTGTAGAAGAAAAATCTGGTGGGCCTGCTCCCATCACAGCTTTAGGCGTATTTTTAGGGATTAAAGCTGCTGTAGAATTTCGTTGGCAAACTAAAAATCTTGAAGGTATGACAGTTGCCGTTCAAGGTTTAGGAAATGTTGGTAAGAACCTTTGCCGACACTTACATGAACATGGCATCAAGCTTATAGTTGCTGACTTTAGTCCTGAAAAAACAGCAGAAATAAAAAATCTTTTTGGTGCTACAGTAGTAGAGCCAGATGAAATTTACTCACAAAATGTAGATATATTTTCTCCCTGTGCTATGGGAGGAATTATCAACAGTCAAACAATTCCCCAACTGCAAGCTAAAATTATTGCTGGTGCTGCCAATAACCAGTTAGATAATGAGCGTCTGCATGGTCAAAGATTAGTAGAAAAAGATATCCTCTATTGTCCTGATTATGTAATCAATGCTGGCGGCATCATCAACGTCTATAACGAAATGATTGGCTATGAAGAAGATACAGCCTTCAAGCAAGTCAATAATATTTACGACACATTATTAGCAATTTTCGATATTGCTCAACAACAAAGCATTACGACTAATGATGCTTCTAAACGCCTGGCAGATGAACGAATCATGAAGGCGAGAATCAGTAAAAATCAACTAATTGCTGCTTAATACTGAGCAATTAACTATTAATTTGAGGAGCGACTAGTGGAAACAAATACATTTGCAACTTCAGCTTATATTGCGACATCCCCGGAAACAGCATTTGAGTATCTTTGCAGTTTAAAAAACTTAGATGACTGGACATTGTTCAGTCGAATGCAGGAGAAAATTGACGAAGATACTTGGGTAGGAACCGCATCCGGCTATCAAAGAAATTTATATTATCACGTTAAAAAACTCGAAAATCCCCTATTCTATGGCATTGAATGGCACTGCGGATTTGAGTACAATAAATACTTCCAAGTGTACCCCGTGTTACTATTTCCGCCAAACTATATAGAGCCGGGAACAGACGAAGAAGGCGTGTACTTTCATTGGTTGAGTTTTGTTGATCCTGGGCGACAAACACCAATGATTATGCAAGGTATTCATACAGTACATACTTCCGAGTGTCGCTCTCTTAAAGCTAATCTAGAACGGAAACTTGGTCGGACTACAGCAGCAAAAGGACGCTACTTTATTGATACCGATACTATCTATGTTGATGCTCCAGTCGAACTCGGAGTTGAGTACTTAAAAGAAGTTAAAAATATTGATGAGTGGGCGCATTTAGTCAGACCAATGGGTGAAGTTAGCGGTCAGTCTGGTGAATTTTTGGACGAGTATGATCAGAAAGTCAAAATTTCAGCACGGGTTCATAGTCTGAGCAAATATTACCTACTGGAACAAGAATACTTTTATCCAGAACACGACTTCTATCAACGTTCTGTAGCCTTGATGATTCCCGCAGCTTATTCATTTGCAGACCCTGATGCTTCTGGTTTCATTCTTCATCGGATTACCTTCTGGAAAAATGGTGAACAATTTGCCCACGGCAAACTCCAGATAGAAGACTTCGGCGCTGAGAGCATGAATATCAAACGCTTCTTAGAAGCCAAAGCAGGTAATCTCAAATCCTTCGACAGAGGTATGAGCTATGTACCAGTACATAAAACTCAAGCGCAAGAGTTAGTAGCTAACACTCGTTAAAAGTTTGTAGTAAGCACTTCAGTGCTGAATTGAGCGCTAAAGCACTCACTACAAACGAGATAGAGACAAGATTGCAACACATGAAACTCAAACAACTAACTATTACTTTATTTACTTTTTGTGTTGCCGCTTTTTCAGGAATTAAAGCTGCCGAAGCTGCATCTTTTTCTGTAGTGGCAGATGGTTTGAATAATGCCAGAGGTTTGAGCTTCGGCCCTGATGGTGCGTTATATGTGACCGAAGCAGGAACCGGAGGTAATGGAGCTTGTATTCCCTCAGTTACTGGTCAAGGTGGTTCTCTGTGCTACGGCACAAGTAGTACAGTCCTGAGAATTGAGAATGGTGTGACATCACCTGTACTTACTGGACTACCTTCCATCGCCCTAGCTGATGGTACTGGTGCTGGTGGAGCGCGAGACATCCAATTTGATGCGATAGGTAAGCCTTATATTTTGCTGGGATATGGGGCTGATCCCACCTTTCGTAACAATCTTGGCAACATTGACTTAGGCAAAATCATTGCTCCCGACTTTCAAACCAACTCATGGACGAGTATTGCCGATTTAGCTAACTACGAGCTTGTCAATAACCCTGATGGTGGCGATATCAATAGCAATCCCTTGGGCTTTTTTATTGATGGCGATCGCCTTATTGCTGTAGACGCAGGTGCAAACAACTTGCTGAGTGTGCAAACCAATGGCACTAATTTACAAACACTGTCCGTCTTTCCCCAAGAAATATTAACCAATCCAGTTTTCCCACCCTCTGGTACTCCATCCACTGAACCAGGGCAAGTACCAACTCCCACAGCACCACCACCATCACAATTGCCTATTCAAGTAGTCCCTTCGAGTATTGTTAGAGGCCCTGATGGTGCTTACTACGTTAGTCAATTTACTGGTTTTCCCTTCCCTGAAGCTGGAGCCAAAATTTATCGAGTTGGTACTGATGGGGAAACAACAATCTATGCAGAAGGCTTTACTCAGTTAACAGACTTGGAATTTGATAGCGCTGGTAACTTGTATGCCTTGCAGTACGCCAATCAGTCAGCTTGGAAAGGCAACTTCGATGGTTCATTAATCAAAATTGCTGCCGATGGTACTCGTACCACCATCCTCAGTGGTAATGGACTGGAGTCACCCAATGCTTTGACAATTGGCGCTGATGGGGCAATCTACATCACAAATCGGAGCGATCGCCCAGGACAAGGACAAATCATCAGAGTTGATAATTCCCAGTCTGTTCCTGAACCTAATTCTGCTTTAAGTGTGTTCCTACTCGGTGCTTTTGGCGTTGCTTGGCTACGAAAGTCAACAAACAGAGTTGGTCTCAGCCAAAAGCCTTGAAATCGCGTTGTCTTCTCCCACAAACACCCAATCCAAACTATTAATCTTTCCACCAATTACTAACTCTCATTCTTAATCAAGTATGAAATTCAAGCTATTCGCTCTAACACTGCTTACTGTTAGCATTGCAACTGTTTCCACAACAAACACAGCAGAAGCAGCAAGCCTAACAACAATCGCCACCGGACTGAATAATGCACGGGGTATTACCTTCGGCCCTGACGGTAATATTTACGTGGGAGAAACAGGACTTGGTGGAACCGGGAATTGCCAAGGTTCTCCCAGTACAGCTGGTCAGTTAATCTGTGCAGGAAAAACAGGTTCAGTTACCAGGATTACTCCCAATGGTCAGCAAAGCCGCATATTCGATGGTTTTGATTCACTAGCATTACAACCATCTCAACAACAAGGTGCTGGGCCTCAGGATCTGAAATTCGATGCCTTTGGTAATGCCTATCTTTTAGCTGGATATGCTGGTAATCCCGGAAACCGGGATAGAGAACTAAATGCTGTAGCAACTAATGTGACCTTCCCACCCTTGCAAAACTTCATTGCACCTTTAGTTCCTGCCGACCAAGTATTAGATACTCCCTCGTTGGCTAAATTATACAAAGCCGACCTGAACACCCAGGAATTAACAGAAATCTTTGATTTTGGGGAATATGAACTATTCAATAATCCCGACGGTGGCGATGTCATTACCAACCCCTATGCTTTAGCAATTAGAGGTAATACTGCTTATATAGCTGATGGTGGTGGTAACGTTATTTATGGTGTAAACCTTGATGGTAGTGGAGTTAAAGCCCTCCCCGTACCCACACAACTAGTAAGCAATCCTGAATATCCACCCCTCTCACCAGACCTACCCCCTGGTGTCATACCTGATGGCCCACCACCAGAATTTATCGAACTGCAATCAGTACCCACAGGGATTGCACTTGGCCCCGATGGTAGGATTTATTTTGGTGAATATACTGGTTTCCCTTATCCAGAAGGTCAAGCCAGGATTTTCCGCCTGAATGAGAATGATGAAATAGAAGTCTTTGCCGAAGGATTTACACACATCACCGACCTCACATTTGATCACAATGGCAATTTGTTAGTCTTACAATTCAGTGATGAGGCTGAGTGGAAAGGTAGAGACTTAAGTCAATTACCTGGTTCGTTAATTCAAGTATCTCCTAATGGAACTCGGACAACTTTAGTCGCAGCAGGCGCAGGACTAGAATCATCTACAGGTATCACTGTTAGTCCTGACAACACAATTTACATCACAAAACGTGGTGTCGGCCCATCAGGAGAAGTCGTGCGAGTCAATGTCACATCTGTTCCCGAACCTACAACTGTACTAGGTTCATTAACGGCTGCGGCGTTGGGTGCATCTTCAATGTTGAAGAAGCGCAAACGTAGTAGAGAGTTAGTTGTTGTCACAACAAAATAAGTAGGGACTAGGGAGTGAGAATTTATTTCTCATCTCCCTCATCCTTATGAAAAACCTGTATGAATCTAACCAAATTACATTAAATCCCGGAGCTTAATTGTGATCACACTACCCAAAAAATTGTCAATCACACTTGTGGGTGCTGGATTGATGACACTAGCAGCTGTGAGTGAAGCCAAAGCTGTCACCTTAAAATATGAAACTAGTATTGGTAGACCTGCTACTTTTATGAACGGTGACTTTCCCGGTGTTCCAGGAACACTGGCGGTTCCCCAAGGTATAGGTGTACAAGACTCTACTAAGAATATTTTTATTAGTAACGGTCGTGGTATTGATCGTGTAGATGTATTCGATAGTCAAGGTAACTTCCTCAGAGCAATTGGTAGCACAGGTAATGGCCCTGGACAGTTCGACGAGCCAGCAGACCTAAGATTTAATCCCATCACAGGCGACTTACACGTGGGTGATGTTTTCAACAGTCGGATTAACGTTTTCGATGCCGAAGGTAATTTTAAGACATCCTATGGTTCATTTAGTGGGGCTGTAGAGGATAGATTATTCTTCGGCCCTGGAGGAATGGATTTCGATAAAGCTGGTAATTTGTATGTAACTGACTTTAGTGCAGATATCATCAAGGTATATAACCCAGATGGGGTAGAAATCAGAACTATTGGCAGTCCTGGAAGTGGAGATGGGCAATTTTCCGGGCCTGGAGGCTTAATCATCTCTGACAACACTGGCAGAATTTACGTTAATGACCAATACAATGGTCGCGTTCAAGTTTTAGACCCAGATGGTAATTTCTTATTTGCCTTTGGTTCTACAGGCTCTGCACCCGGTCAGTTTAGAGAACCAATCGGTATTGATGTAGACGAATACGAAAATATCTATGTCGCGGATTCTCAAAATAGCCGTGTGCAAGTATTTGATAAAAACGGTAACTTTCTAACTACCTTTGGCGAACCAACCCGCAATGCGGCTGGTGAAATTGTCCCACCACCTACACCTCCAGCACTTGGCGGAACTACTCCTTATGGTACTCCTATTGATTTAACACCAGGCAGATTTAACTGGTCTGCTGGGTTACATTACGATGATGGCAAAGTGTATGTAGGCGATTTCTTCCAAGGTCGTGTTCAAGTGTTAGCGGTAGAAGGCAGAACTCAAGTACCTGAGCCTACCTCAATGTTGGGCTTAGGCTTACTAGGATTGGGTTTTACTGCTACAAAATTACGAAAAAATAGACAGCGCAAGTCAAGCATTAGTTGAGATAAGCGATTACAAAAGTCTGCTATCTAGACTTATCAAGATTATTTCTTTGTGTCTCTGTGGTTTAAAAATTGATTTAACCACAGAGGTAAGTAAATAGGTGAAAATTAAAATTATGTCTGCTTTAATTACTATAAAAACAACTAGTATTAGTAGTTTATTACGTTACTGGATTTCACAAGTAGTAGATAACAAAACTATTATCTGGCTTGATGAAAAGAAGGAACAGATTAAAAATAGTGTCACTGGACGAGAATTTTTCACTGCGTTTAGTATGGTGTCTCGTTATGTGACTAAAGACCAATTGCAACTAACACTAGAGGATTTGAAAGCAGCTTCAGCACTACATACAGGTTGGTTTCCTGGTCATTGGAGTTTAGAGCAAGCTGCACGGACAATATTAGTTTTAGCATTGCCACAAGATGATACAGAAAAATATTTACACACTTTAGAGCAAGTATTCACATCGGCAGATGTTAGCGAATTAGTTGCACTTTATCAAGCCTTACCTCTATTAGCTTACCCAGAACGATGGCAAAAACGGGCGGCGGAAGGTGTGCGTAGCAATATGACAGCAGTATTTAACGCTGTGGCCTTACGTAATCCCTATCCAGCACAATATTTTGATACTTTGGCATGGAATCAGATGGTATTGAAAGCGTTGTTTGTGGGTAGTCCTCTGCATTTAATTCAGGGTTTAGATGTGCGTGCTAACGGTGAGTTAGCGAGGATGTTAGTTGATTATGCTCAGGAACGCCAGAGCGCCAACCGTCCAGTTTCGTCTGAACTTTGGCAATTGGTGGAGTGTGTCAAACCAATTCGCAATTCGCAGTTCGCAGTTCGCAGTTCACAATCAGTGGGATCTTGAAACCTACATAATTACCAATTACTAATTTGGTCATTAGTTATTTCCCTGCAATTCTCCGAAAAAATCAAAGTTATGAACAACAAATTTATTAATAAAAATATGATGTTTATTGATCCTCACATTCACATGAGTTCGCGTACCACTGATGATTATGAAAAGATGCGTCAGTCGGGAATTGTGGCTGTGATTGAGCCTGCTTTTTGGTTTGGACAACCGCGTACTAATGTTGGTTCGTTTCAAGATTATTTCAGTAGTTTGGTTGGCTGGGAAAGGTTTAGAGCTTCACAGTTTGGTATTAAACATTACTGCACAATTGGACTAAATTCTAAGGAAGCTAACAACGAAGCTTTAGCCGAGCAAGTCATGGAACTTTTGCCTTTATACGCTTGTAAAGAAGGTGTAGTGGCTATTGGGGAAATTGGCTATGACGATATGACACCTGCTGAGGATAAGTATTTTCGCTTGCAATTAGAACTGGCAAAAGAACTAGATATGTTGGTGATGATTCATACACCACACCGGGATAAAAAAGCGGGTACAAGCCGCAGCATGGATGTCTGCATTGAGCATGGGTTAAAACCTTCCCAGGTGGTTGTAGACCACAATAACGAAGAAACAGTCAAAGAAGTTCTAGACAGAGGTTTTTGGGCAGCATTTACCATTTATCCGAATACAAAAATGGGGAATGCTCGTATGGTAGAAATTGTTCGTCAATATGGGAGCAGCAGCATTATTGTAGACAGTAGTGCAGACTGGGGAGTGAGTGACCCCCTAGCTGTACCTAAAACAGCTTTACTGATGCTGGAACGAGGCATTTCCGAAGCGGATGTTGAAAAAGTCTGTTATGAAAATGCACTTTCAGCTTACAGCCAAAGCGGTCAAATGCGAGAATCCGACTGGCTAAACTTCCCACCAATCGACCAAAGACAAAAATTTAGCGATAATTCCGTCCTGCGAGGACAAGAACCATTGGTAGAGTCGCGCCATGAATATGCACTGATTGAATAACTCATCATCTAAAAATCTCTCTCACTTCTGTTCCTGCGTGAGTAAAATCATGAATACCACAACCCTAAACACCCGTTCTTTGTGGGCATATCTGCAATTATTGCGACCTGCCAATATTATCACCGCCTGGGCAGACATCATGGCTGGCTTTGCAGCTTCGGGATATTTTATACAAGTTGATATAGTACCATTACTATGGTTGCTACTAGCTACCACAGGCTTGTATGGCGGCGGCATTGTATTTAACGATGTATTTGATGCTGAACTAGATGCCCAAGAACGTCCAGAAAGACCGATTCCTAGTGGTAGGGCATCTCAGACTGGGGCAAGTTTATTGGGAAGTTCGCTGTTGATTGTGGGTGTGGTGGCGGCGGCGCAAGTTTCGTGGGTAAGCGCGGTATTAGGTTTGGCGATCGCTACATCCGCATTACTGTATGATGCTTTTGGGAAACACCACCCAATTTTCGGCCCCATCAATATGGGATTTTGTCGGGGTGGTAACTTATTGTTGGGCGTGAGTGTCGTCCCTAGTGTAATAGGTGATTATTGGTTTTTAGCTTTGATTCCCATAGTTTACATTGCTGCAATCACAGCTTTGAGTCGTGGTGAAGTGCATGGCGGAAAACTGAGTACAGGTATAACAGCCTTATTGTTGGTTGTGGCAGTGATTGTTGGGCTTTTAGGTTTAGGATTACTCACAAATTATCAAGTTCTCACAGCGTTACCATTCCTCATATTGTTGGCTATCCGAGTATTAATCCCGTTTATCAAAGCTGCGCGCCAACCCACTCCAGAACAAATCAAGATTGCAGTTAAAGCAGGTGTCTTATCTCTGATTATTTTAGATACTACTTTAGCTGCTGGTTTTGCTGGTTTCCCCTACGGTTTATTAGTTTTAAGTCTTCTACCAATTTCTATGATATTGTCCCAAATTTTTGCTGTGACTTAAACCTAGCTTATGCACATTTAATATATAAAATTGGAGGCTAGGCAAATGTCTTTACAATCCTCTCTTAACCGGGAGTTTATATCAGTAAATAATATCAAATCTCGACAAATCACCATCATCGGTGGACGTGGGAGAATGGGGAGATTATTCGCTGAACAACTTTTGGCTATAGGTCATCAAGTTAATGCTTTAGGACAACAAGATTGGGACTATGCAGAGGAACTGTTGAATCAGGCAGATTTAGTGATAGTTTCTGTCCCTATTGAACATACTGTTGATGTCATCAAACGTGCGGCAAAATATCTGGCTCCAACCACAGCTTTGTGTGATATTACAAGTATTAAAACTCAGCCAAATCAAGCGATGTTGACACATCATAATGGGGCTGTTATGGGATTACATCCTATGTTTGGGCCAAGTGTCACATCGTTCTCTGGACAAAAAGTAGTAGTGTGTCCTGGTCGGAATGATGACGCGTTTCATTGGTTATTAGATTTTCTGAAAAATCAAGGTGCTGATTTAATTACTTGCACGCCGGAAGAACATGACGAGATGATGGTATTTATTCAAGCAACGCAACATTTTTGTAGATTTAGCCTTGGGGTTTTCTTTGCTCAAGCAAATCTTGATATAGAGGGCAGTTTATTAATGTCATCTCCGAGTTACCGCCAAGAAATTGAAATTCTTCAACGCTTGTTTCGCCAAAATCCTAGTTTGTGTGTTGACATCATGTTAGCTACTGAAGAAAGATGTCAGGCAATTAATTCTTTAGCTGATACTTACAATCGTTTGGCTAAGTTGGTAGTGAATAAAGATAGGGAAGCATTAATTAGGGAATTTGCAGAAAATAAGCAGTTTTTTTCAAGAGGATAATAGTTATCTTTTATCTAATTCTTATTAAATTTCAGAAGCTAAAAATATTGAGTTTAAGAGGCCATTTTTTAACGTAAAAGGGCGCCGAGTATGTTAATTGATATTTTCCACGATACAGTTTGCCCTTGGTGCCGCATTGGAAAGAAACATCTTTTTGATGCTTTAGCACAATGGCAAAAGGAAACAGTAAAAATTTGTTGGCATCCATTCTTACTTGATGATACTATCCCTACTGCTGGTTACGAATTTCTTAGTTTTATGCAGGAAAGAAAAGGTATAGAAGCCGCAACACTCCAGAATTTATTTAATGAAACACGACGAATAGGTCAAGCATCTGGAGTTACGCTAGACTTTGATAAAATTAGTTTAGCTGTTAATACCAAGCTTTCTCATCAACTGATTACAATTGCACCAGATGATAGTAGAAATCAGGTTGTAGAAGCAATTTATCAAGCTTATTTTGAAGATGGTTTAAATATCGGTGATGTTGGTGTTCTTGTGAAAATAGGTAAAACCTATCAAATAGATGCTAGTAAATTAAGCAACGAATTAAGTGATAATTCTTTACTAGATGGCATTATGGCTGAGTCAACATCTGCTCGCTTGTATGGAATTACCAGTGTACCTTTTTTTATCATTAATAATAAAGTTCAAGTAAAAAATTCTGGCTCAGTAGAGTTATTCCTTGAGGCTTTAAATCGTGCTGCAATTATGGAAGCGACAACAATATGATACTTGACACCAGACAAAAAACTAAATTTAATTTACGACCTATTAAACAAAGTTTTGCCGTTAGTTATAACTACGAAATTCATTTTACCCAAAATCTGTTTAGTGTAAAAAATCCTACTTTAGCACAGACTATTGCCGCCGATGGGGAAAAGAAACCAAAGAAAATCGTAGCGGTGGTAGATGGAGGATTGTTAGAGTTTTGTCCAGATTTACTCCAGCAAATTACAAACTATGCAAACTTTTACGCTGAGGTATTAACTTTAGCTGTTGAACCAATGCTTGTCCCTGGTGGAGAAGCGGCTAAGAATGACCCCATGTTGTTGGAACAAATTCACCAACTGGTGGAAGCGGCGGGAATTTGCCGTCACTCTTACCTGTTGGGAATTGGTGGTGGTGCTGTGTTGGACTTGATAGGATATGCAGCCGCTACAGCGCACCGGGGAGTCAGACTGATTCGGATTCCTACAACGGTTTTAGCGCAGAATGATTCCGGTATCGGTGTGAAAAATGGTATTAACGCCTTTGGGAAAAAGAACTTTTTGGGTACATTTGCCCCACCTTATGCCGTAATTAATGACTCTGCATTCTTGAGTACATTATGCGATCGCGATTGGCGTTCTGGAATTGCCGAAGCCATAAAAGTTGCATTAATTAAAGATGCTAGCTTCTTTGATTTTATCCATGAACACACCACAGTCCTCACCCGGCGGGACATGCACACCATGCAGCAGCTAATCTATCGGTGCGCCCAGCTACACCTAGAACACATCGCCGGTGGCGACCCCTTTGAAAAAGGTTCATCCCGTCCCTTAGATTTCGGACATTGGGCAGCTCATAAACTAGAACAACTGACAAACTATAATCTACGACATGGTGAAGCCGTAGCTATTGGTATCGCTTTAGACAGCACCTATTCTTACCTCCTGGGATGGCTAACTCATGCAGAGTTGCAACAAATATTACATACATTAGCAGCCCTGGGTTTTCAACTATACGTACCAGAACTAGCCGAGACATCATCTCTATTCCGGGGTTTGACTGAATTTCGTGAACACTTAGGTGGTGAATTAACTCTAACGCTGCTGCAACATATTGGAAAAGGAATCGAAGTTCACGAAGTAAATTTGTCCTTGTACAAACAAGCAATTTCCCTCCTACATGACTTTCGGTAACCGAAGGAGGAAAGGATACAATCCCCATAAATAAATTTAGCGAAAAGTTTGCGCGTCCGGGTTTCCCGGCGCAAAACTTTTCAAGACAGGGGCTTGTAATTTTGAATTTTGAATTCCCCGAAGGGGTAGACTCTGTGATTGAAAAAAGATGAAAACAGGAACCGACAACAACCTTCATTTAACTTACTGTACTAATATTCACCCTGGCGAAGAGTGGGAAAAAGTTTTTGCGAACCTCAAGCAATATCTTCCACCCTTAAAAGCACGAGTAGCGCCAGAAAAACAATTTGGTATCGGCTTACGTTTAGCAGAGGTAGCAGCTAGGGAATTACTCCAAGGGCATACCTTGACAGAGTTGAAATCATGGTTGACCGAACAAGACTTATATGTGTTTACCTTAAATGGCTTTCCTTATGGACAATTCCATTGGCAAGTAGTCAAAGACCTAGTTTATGCACCAGATTGGGCGAAACAGCAACGGTTAAACTATACATTGCAACTAACGCAGATTTTATCAGAATTGCTACCACCTGGGATGGAAGGTAGTATTTCCACACTACCGTTATCTTACAAACCTTGGTTTGAGGGAAATCAACTGACTCAAGCGTCCGTCATGCTAAATGCGAGTCAGCAAATAGCGCAAGTAGTAGAACAGATGGTACGCATCCGAGTTGAACAGGGAAAAATCTTACACCTGGATTTAGAACCGGAACCAGATGGATTACTGGAAAATGCAGCAGAAGTTGTTGATTACTTCCAAATGTATTTACTACCGATTGCTGGAGCTTATTTAATCAAGCAATTGGGAATCACGCAAGAACTGGCTGAGAATTATATATTAGATCATGTGCGTGTTTGTTACGACACCTGCCATTTTGCTGTGGAGTATGAAGACCCCCTTTCTGTGCTGCTGCAATTTAAAGCTGCGGGAATTAAAATTGGTAAGATTCAAATTAGTGCAGCATTGCAGGTAAACATACCCACGGAAACAGAAAAGCGTGGTCTAATCATACAAAGATTAAAGCCTTTTGCTGAGTCTACATATCTACACCAAGTCATCGCACGCACAAGCAACAGCAGACTAATTCATTATCAAGACTTAGAAACCGCCTTACCAAACCTAGAAAACACCACAGATAAAGAGTGGCGGATACACTTTCACGTGCCAATTTTCATCAGTGACTATCAACTGTTACAGTCCACTCAACATGACATTGTGAATGTACTAGATTTACTGCAACAACACCACTTCTGCAACCATCTAGAAATTGAAACCTACACCTGGGAAATCCTACCAGACCAGATGAAGCTAGACCTACCCGACTCAATCCAGCGTGAATATGAGTGGGTGATAAACAAACTATTACTCAAACAATTAGTTACTTTCCCTTAGCGCTACTCTGCGCTTTCCAGCCTGCGGCAAGCCGCAAAAGCTTCTACAGCGTCACTTTGCGTTTAAAAATACCCTCCTTTCATGCAAAAAACCGTCATTCTTAACGTCGTAGGATTAACACCAGACCTCATAGGTGAACATACACCCTTCCTTTCACGCTGGTCATCTACAGGAAAAACTGCCACAATCACACCCGTATTACCTGCTGTTACCTGTACAGCCCAAGCTACATATCTTACAGGTAAATCACCTGATGAACACGGAATCGTTGCTAACGGTTGGTATTTTCGTGATGAGTGTGAAGTTAAATTTTGGCGACAGTCTAACAAACTAATTCAAGCACCGAAAGTATGGGAAATTGCTAAAGAAATAGATCCTGACTTTACCTGTGCCAACTTATTTTGGTGGTATAATATGTACTCCTCTGTGGATTATTCGGTAACTCCTCGACCGATGTATCCTGCTGATGGCAGAAAATTACCTGATATTTATACTCAACCAGAAAACTTGCGATCGCGTCTACAAATTGATCTAGGTCAGTTTCCTCTATTCAACTTTTGGGGGCCTAACACATCAATTCGTTCCACACAATGGATTGCAGACTCGGCAAAATTCCTCGATGGACGTTGTGACCCCACATTAACACTAGTTTATCTACCCCATCTGGACTACTGTCTACAAAAGTATGGGACTGATATCACCAAAATAGCCAAGGATTTACAGGAAATTGACGCTATTTGTGGCGATTTACTCCAATTCTATGAAGGTCGCGGCGCTCAAGTCATTGTTTTGTCTGAATACGGGATTACCTCAGTCTCCCGACCCATCCATATCAACCGCGTCTTGCGAAAACATGGTTTATTAACAATTAGGGAAGAACTGGGACGAGAACTACTAGATGCTGGCGCTAGTAAAGCCTTCGCTGTAGCCGACCATCAACTGGCTCATGTTTACGTCAATGATCCATATTATATTCCCCAGGTGCGATCGCTCCTCGAAAACACAGATGGGATTGCTTATGTTTTAGATGAGACGGAAAAGCCTAGCTATCATCTCAACCACTCTCGTTCAGGTGAGTTAGTCGCCGTATCTCAACCAGATGCTTGGTTTACTTATTATTACTGGCTTGATGACCGTCGCGCTCCTGATTTTGCCAGAACTGTAGATATTCACCGCAAACCGGGTTACGACCCTGTAGAATTATTCCTCGACCCCGAAATCAAACTACCTCAAGTTAAAATCGCTACTAAGCTTTTGCAGAAAAAACTCGGTTTTCGTTACTTAATGGATGTCATTCCTGTAGATGCTTCCCTGGTAAAGGGTTCTCACGGTTGTCTTCCCCCTTCTCCATCTCAAGGGCCATTATTAATTACCCAACAATCTCACTTGCTCAATTGTAAAGCGATCGCTGCTACTGATGTTTACCAATTAATCCTCAAACATTTAATGGTAAATAGTAATGTAGCGATTCCCATGTGAGTGAAGTACAGCAATCAATATCTCTTACTTTAGCTAGATGCAGAAAAATATAAAAAAATTTCAGTAATTATGCTAATTAAGTTGTATAAATGCTAATAAATTGCCACTCACATCTAAAAATACTTCATTTCAAGAATGATTAAAATTGCGTAGGCTAGATGAAGAGTTTACAAAAACATTTCTATTCCTACAAACTTTGGCAGTAATACTAGCTTGATCTAAGTTTCACAGCATCGAATTGTGGAAACTTCTCTATTGCCTAAAGTTAGTTTTATGAGTGACAAGTTTTTGATTAATTAAATAGTTAGAGAGATTGTTATGATTACCGATTCTCACAGCTACACAACCTTTGGTGGTGTGCGTGTCTCTCGCTCCATTACACCAATTAAAATGGAGACAGCCTTAGAAGAGATTCTTTTCTACTTAAACTCTCAGCGTGGCGGCTTGCTGACTAGCAGCTATGAATATCCAGGGAGATATAAGAGATGGGCAATTGGTTTTGTTAATCCACCTGTGGAATTATCCACAAGAGGAAATACTTTCACTTTGACAGCATTAAATGAGCGCGGTTATATAATTTTACCAGTAATATTTGAGCGCCTTTTACAATCAGAACAACTTCAGGCAGTAACTCAAAATAATCATAAAATCACTGGATTAGTTAAATCAACACCAGAATTTTTTGCTGAAGAAGAACGCAGTAAACAACCTTCAACATTTACTGTCATTCGAGAAATTCTTCATATCTTCTCTAGTCAAGAAGACGAACATTTAGGATTATATGGTGCGTTTGGTTATGACTTAGTATTTCAATTTGAGCAAATAACCCAACGCTTAGAACGTCCGCAAGACCAACGAGATTTAGTTTTATATTTACCTGACGAACTGATAGTTGTAGACTACTATCAACAAGAAGCATTTCGGTTAGAGTATGAGTTGATCACAGCGCATGGTAGCACTTATGACCTGCCTCGCACGGGAGAGTCTGTTGATTATCGAGGTCAGCGCCTCATCCCAACTGAAAATGCTGACCATAAAATAGGTGAGTATTCCAAACTAGTAGAATTTGCCCTCGATTATTTCCGTCGCGGTGATTTATTTGAAGTAGTTCCCAGCCAAAACTTTTTCACAGCTTGCGAAGCACCACCAAGCAAACTATTTGAAACTTTAAAACAAATAAATCCCAGTCCTTACGGATTTATTTTTAATCTTGGTGGCGAATACATCATTGGTGCATCACCAGAAATGTTTGTGCGGGTGGAAGGTAGACGTATCGAAACCTGTCCCATTAGTGGCACTATTAGCCGAGGGCATGATGCTATAGATGACGCTGTGCAGATTCGTCATTTACTCAACTCCCACAAAGACGAGGCGGAGTTGACTATGTGTACTGACGTAGACCGCAATGACAAATCTCGCATCTGCGAACCCGGTTCAGTCAAGGTGATTGGTCGCCGGCAAATTGAACTATATAGCCACTTAATCCATACAGTAGACCATGTAGAAGGCATTCTAAGACCAGAGTTTGATGCCTTAGATGCCTTTCTCAGTCATACTTGGGCTGTAACAGTTACAGGCGCACCTAAAAAGGCAGCAATTCAGTTTATTGAACAGAACGAACGCAGCGTCAGACGTTGGTATGGTGGCGCGGTTGGGTATTTGAATTTCAACGGGAATTTAAATACCGGGTTAATTCTGCGAACAATCAGATTGCAAGACTCAATTGCTGAAGTGCGAGTTGGTGCAACCTTGTTATATGACTCCATACCCCAAGCAGAAGAACAAGAAACCATCACTAAAGCGGCGGCTGCGTTTGAAACCATTCGGCGCGCCAAACAAACAGACCCCAAAATTGAAGAATCTAGTACTAGAAAGTTGAGCAAATATCTTCCCGATGCTCAATCAGGGAAACACATCTTACTAATCGACCATGAAGACTCATTTGTTCATACCCTAGCTAACTACATCCGTTCCACAGGTGCAACTGTCACCACACTGCGTCACGGCTTCTCAGAATCCCTATTCGACACAGAACGCCCAGACTTAGTAGTATTATCTCCTGGCCCTGGTAGACCGAGTGAGTTCAAAGTGCCGGAAACCGTCGCCGCTTGTGTCCGTCGCCAAATACCTTTGTTTGGTGTTTGTTTGGGACTGCAAGGTATTGTGGAAGCTTTCGGCGGAGAATTGGGAGTACTCAACTATCCCCAGCATGGTAAATCCTCACGAATTTTTGTCACAGCACCCGATTCTGTGATGTTCCAAGGCTTACCCGAATCTTTTACAGTCGGTAGATACCATTCATTATTTGCATTACCGCAACACTTACCAAAAGAACTGAAGGTGACAGCGATTTCTGACGATGAGGTGATTATGGCGATTGAACATCAGACACTCCCCATCGCCGCCGTCCAGTTTCATCCAGAATCCATCATGACTCTAGCTGGAGAAGTTGGTTTAACAATTATCAAGAACGTGGTACGTGCTTATACACAGAATAAAGAGTCAATAGTTAACACTCAACAGTCAACCGTTCCCATCTATGACTAACCAAATTGCCCCTACGCGCCAGATTTTGGAAGAGATTGTGTTGTATAAACAGCAAGAAGTTACGCAATTACAACAGGAATTACCCTTAATTGCTTTGCAACAGCAGTTAACTACTGCGCCGCCTGTGCGAGATTTCTTGAAAGCTTTGCAAGATAATTCTCACAAGCCTAGCTTAATTGCCGAAGTAAAAAAAGCGTCACCGAGTCGCGGGATTATTCGGTTAGATTTTGATCCAGTGGCGATCGCTCAATCTTACCAAAAAGGTGGTGCAGCTTGTCTATCTGTCCTCACTGACGAAAAGTTCTTTCAAGGTGGTTTTAATAATCTGCGTTTGGTGCGTCAACAAGTCTCGTTACCCCTATTATGTAAAGAGTTTATCATTGACCCTTACCAAATCTATCTAGCACGGACTGCGGGTGCAGATGCGGTATTATTGATTGCAGCTATCCTCTCAGATGAAGAACTCCAACAGTTTTTACAAGTGATTCATGAGTTGGGAATGACTGCACTAGTAGAAGTCCATACCTTAACTGAACTAGATAGAGTGTTAAAACTGAAAGACCTACATTTGTTGGGAATTAATAACCGCAATCTGGAAGATTTTACAGTTGATTTAAAAGTAACGCAGCAACTTTTAACCCAGCGACAGCAAGAAATAGAAAACCTGAATCTCACCGTTGTCAGCGAGTCGGGAATTTATAACCCTGCTGATTTATCCTTTGTTGCTGGAGTTGGGGCGCGTGCTGTATTAGTCGGAGAGTCTTTAGTTAAACAAAGTGATGTTGAACAAGCAACACGTAGTTTGTTAGTAGCTTAGAATACTGTGTGCATCTTCTTTACCACAGAAACACAGAGAGGACTTCTTGCAGAAGTTAGGTCAAGGGGAAATATAGAATAAATCATTGATACTTTCTCCCTTCACCTTTTTCTGACACAAGTATAAAGCAGTCTTTAGCAGGAGACATTAGCGAACAAGAGATGAGAATAATGATGTTTTAGTTGCTTTGAGGTAATTATATGAGAGCGATGGCGATCGCTAACTTCGGCAGCCCAGAAGTTTTTACAGAAGTTGAAGTCAATAAACCAACACCAGCTAACAACGAAGTTTTAGTCAAGGTTTATGCAACTTCAGTTAACCCAGCAGACTGTGGAATGCGTCGAGGATTTTTTGGCCCAAGGGTTCAGTTACCAGCAATTCTCGGTTTTGACGTTTCTGGTGTTGTTGAAGCAGTTGGCGAAAATGTCAGAGATTTTCAAGTTGGTGATGAAGTTTATTACGCCATCCCCCATGAGTTAGGCGGCGGTGCTGATGCAGAATACCACGCTTTTCCGTCGTTTATGATTGCCAAAAAGCCCAACAATATATCTCATCTAGAAGCAGCTACCGTACCCGTAGCCGGGGGTACAGCATGGGCTGCACTCATCACCAGGGCAAATCTTCAAGTCGGTGAAACTGTTTTAATTCATGGCGGTGCAGGTGGTGTAGGTACATTCGCCATCCAAATAGCCAAGGCTGCTGGTGCTTACGTTTATACAACCTGTGGCGGCTATGATATCGACTTTGTTAAGTCCATTGGTGCAGATAGAGCCATTGATTACCGCAACGAAGACTTTACTAACATTATCATGCAGGAAACAGGTGGTGCAGGTGTTGATGTAACTTTCACTACCGTTGGTGGAGATATCTTAGCCAAAAGTTTGCTGGTGACAAAGCCCGGAGGTCGTGCGGTTACAGTAACAGGTGTGACAGGCGACCTCAACACCGCCATATTTAAAAACATTACTATCCATTTTGTACACTTAGACAACACTCTTGCCAAGCTGAATGCTTTGAGAAGCCTAATTGAACGTGGTCAAATCAAACCCGTAGTTGGAATTAGTTTTCCCCTTAATCAGTTAGCCGCAGCACATAAAAAACTAGAAGAAGGTAGTCAAGGTCTACACGGCAAAATAGCGATTGAAGTTATTAGTCAATAGTCATGAGTTTTTCCGCCTCATCTCCCCCAGTCCTCAATCTTTATTAAAACAATGCCTACCATTTCTGAGCATTTTCAATCTTTACGCCAGCGTCAACAGTGTGCTTTGATTCCTTTTATCACGGCTGGCGACCCGGATTTGGAAACTACTGCCGAGGCTTTACGCATTTTAGATCGTCATGGTGCTGATTTTATTGAGTTGGGTGTTCCCTACTCTGATCCTTTGGCTGATGGGCCTGTGATTCAAGCGGCTGCTACACGGGCTTTGCAACGAGGAACGAAATTAGAGCAAGTTTTGGAAATGCTGGAAACAGTTATTCCTAGTCTGCAAGCACCGATAATTTTATTTACTTACTACAACCCGATTTTGCATCGTGGGATTCAGTCGTTTTTAGAAACAATTGCGGCGGTTGGCGTGCGAGGGTTGGTAGTGCCAGATTTACCCTTAGAAGAAGCAGCAGAATTAATTAAAACTGCCGCTAATTTTGGTATTGAGGTGATTTTGCTGGTTGCGCCTACCAGTTCTCAGGATAGGATTGAAGCGATCGCACGTCAATCACAAGGATTCATTTACCTAGTAAGTGTCACAGGCGTTACAGGTATCCGTTCCCAAATCCAAGACCGAGTACAACACTTAATCACCGACTTACGCAATGTCACAGACAAACCCATCGGCGTAGGCTTTGGTATTTCTGCACCAGAACAAGCCCATCAAGTGAAAGAATGGGGCGCAGATGCAGTTATCGTGGGTAGCGCCTTCGTGAAACGCCTAGCAGAAGGTAGCCCAACCCAAGGACTACAAGCTGTAGAACAACTCTGCCAAGAACTTAAAACAGCAATCACCACCCAATCTCTACAACCAGTCTGAACAAGACATTCTCACTCATCACTCTCCGCGCCAGCCTGCGGGTTTGCTCTTAGCGTTCTCGTAGAGTAGCAAAGCGTTTACTGCGTGAGCAAAACACCCCCAATTTAACAACACCAAAATAAGGACTCCAAGCAGTGGTAAGCACTCCAGAAATCAAAAACCAACTTGCACGCCCGGATTCACTAGGCAGATTTGGCAAATTCGGTGGTAAGTACGTACCTGAAACCCTAATGCCAGCCTTAAGCGAATTAGAAACCGCTTATCAACAATACCGCGACGATGCTAGTTACCAAACTGAGTTACAAAACTTACTGCGCGACTATGTAGGCAGACCAAGCCCGTTATACTTTGCCGAACGCCTAACAGAATACTACGCCAGACCAGACGGAACTGGTGCGCAAATTTATTTAAAGCGTGAGGATTTAAATCATACAGGCGCTCACAAAATTAATAATGCTTTGGCTCAAGTATTACTCGCCAAACGCATGGGTAAACAGCGTGTCATTGCCGAAACAGGCGCAGGTCAACACGGTGTAGCAACAGCAACCGTGTGTGCGCGGTTTGGGTTGGATTGTGTGATTTACATGGGCATCCACGATATGGAACGACAAGCCCTAAATGTCTTCCGCATGAAGTTGATGGGGGCGGAAGTTCGTCCAGTGGAAGCTGGTACAGGAACCCTCAAGGATGCAACATCGGAAGCGATTCGAGACTGGGTAACAAATGTAGAAACTACCCATTACATCCTTGGTTCTGTGGCTGGCCCTCATCCCTACCCAATGATTGTCCGCGACTTCCACGCCATTATTGGTAAAGAAACCCGCGTCCAGTGTCAAGAGAAATGGGGAGGACTCCCAGATATTCTACTGGCTTGTGTGGGTGGTGGTTCCAATGCCATTGGCTTGTTCCACGAGTTTATAGATGAGCCTTCTATCCGTCTGATTGGTGTGGAAGCCGCCGGCGAAGGTGTCAATACAGATAAACACGCCGCCACCCTCACACTAGGCAGAGTCGGAGTTCTACATGGTGCAATGAGCTACTTGCTGCAAGATGAGGATGGTCAAGTCATTGAAGCTCATTCGATTAGTGCTGGACTAGACTATCCGGGTGTGGGGCCTGAACATAGTTATTTGAAGGATTTGAGACGCGCTGAATATTACAGTGTGACTGATAAACAAGCTTTAGATGGATTTCAACAACTTTCCCGACTAGAAGGGATTATACCCGCATTAGAAACATCTCATGCGATCGCTTACCTAGAAACCCTCTGTCCTCAACTCAATGGTAGCCCTCGCATTGTCATCAACTGTTCTGGCAGAGGTGACAAAGATGTGCAAACCGTCGCCAAAGTCCTTAATTATTAACCATTAACTAATATGGTAGCTGTAACTCAAACCCCACTTGATAACATCTCGGTTACTCCCGACACCAACGACTGGTCAGCTATATTGCAACAATTGCTCCAACGGCAATCCTTAACAGTTGCCCAAGCGACAGATTTAATGCAAGGCTGGCTAACAGATACCATTCCCCCCGTCCTCTCAGGAGCCATCTTAGCCGCAATCCAAGCTAAAGGCGTATCCTCTGAAGAGTTAGTTGGTATGGCCAGCGTCTTACAATCCCAGTCTTCTTACTCCCCTCCTCATTCCCCATTCCCCACTCCCCTTATTGATACTTGCGGAACTGGTGGTGATGGTGCGTCTACTTTCAATATCTCTACGGCTGTGGCTTTTGTGGCTGCGGCAGCCGGGGTAAAAGTTGCCAAACATGGGAATCGTTCTGCTTCTAGCAAGACTGGTTCGGCTGATGTGTTGGAAGCTTTGGGAATTAATCTCAATGCCAATCCAGATAAGGTACAAGCCGCAGTAAGTGAGGTGGGAATTACCTTTTTATTCGCGCCTGGTTGGCATCCAGCACTGAAGACAGTCGCAGCTTTACGCAAAACTCTGAAAGTGCGGACTATTTTTAATTTGTTGGGGCCTTTAGTTAATCCCCTGCGTCCCACTGGACAGATTATTGGTGTAAATGACCCATTGTTAATCGAAGAGATCGCCCAAGCATTATCTCATTTGGGATGTCGAAAAGCGATCGCTCTCCACGGACGTGAACGGTTAGATGAAGCTGGACTAGCAGATATCACTGATTTAGCCATACTCCAAGATGGAAAAGTCAGTTGTCTTGCACTCAATCCTCAAGAATTGGGGTTAAATCATGCCCCAACTCAAGCATTATCCGGTGGAGATGTGGCGGAAAATGCCGAAATTTTGAAGGCAGTTCTTCAAGGTAAAGGGACTCAAGCCCAACAAGATGTAGTCGCTTTAAATACAGCCTTAGCATTGCAAGTTGGTGAGGCGATTACCACGACAGATATTGTAGAAGGTTGTGTCAAAGGTATAGCTATTGCCAGAGAAGTGCTGCAAACTGGCGCTGCTTGGACAAAGTTAGAACAACTTGCTGAATTTCTACGCTAAACACATATACAAGGTAACAAAAATGATTGTCATACTTAAAAATGGTACACCTGCTGAAGAAATTACCCGCATCAGCGAAGGTCTGAGTGAAGTTTGGGAAGTCAAGGTAGAAAAGAGCATCGGCAAACATAAAGTTATCCTGGGAATCATCGGTGACACAGCCACTATCGACACATTGCAAATTCAAGAGTTCAGCCCTTGGATTCAACAAGTCATGCGAGTGCAGAAACCTTTCAAGCGTGTGAGTCGGGAGTTCCGCTATGGAGAAGCCAGCGAGGTAATTGTCAATACACCAAATGAGCGTGTTTACTTTGGTGAACATCATCCAATAGTTTTGGTGGCTGGGCCTTGTTCGGTGGAGAATGAGGAAATGATTGTCGAAACAGCCAAGTGTGTAAAAGCAGCTGGGGCTAAGTTTCTCAGAGGTGGAGCCTATAAACCCCGGACTTCTCCCTACGCTTTCCAAGGACATGGAGAAAGTGCATTAGGTTTGTTAGCGGCGGCGCGTGAGGCGACAGGGTTAGGTATCATCACCGAAGTTATGGATACTGCCGACTTAGCAGCCGTGGCGAGAGTTGCTGATGTGATTCAAGTCGGTGCGCGGAATATGCAAAACTTCGCGTTGCTGAAAAAAGTAGGCGCTCAAGATAAACCAGTGCTACTCAAGCGGGGTATGGCTGCAACCATTGACGAGTGGTTAATGGCTGCTGAATATATCATGGCTTCGGGCAATCCTAACGTGATTTTGTGTGAACGGGGAATTAGAACCTTCGATAGTAAGTATGCACGGAATACCTTGGATTTATCTGTGATTCCCGTATTGCGATCGCTCACTCATTTACCAATTATGATCGATCCTAGTCATGGTACAGGTAAATCTGAATATGTGCCACCAATGGCAGCAGCTGCGATCGCAGCCGGTACAGATGCTTTAATGATAGAAGTTCACCCTAATCCAGCTAGAGCATTATCAGACGGTCCCCAATCTTTAACTTTCGAGAGATTTGACCGATTAGCACACGAAATGTCAATAATTGGTAAAGTTGTCGGACGTTGGCCTCAACCTGCATTAGCTAATGTTATTTAGCTAATACCAATTCTCTGTAAAGCTATCTATTATTTTGACCAATTTTCTCTTAAATAACTGGCGCATGATATCCGTTGAATAATCATGTGCCAATTTTCATATTTATTAATGTTTATGAATCACTAAAAATAGGATATTTAGAAGAACGAAAAACGAAACATTATTCATTGTATCGCTTCAAATATATATATATATTTGTAGTGACCTCATTATTATAAAAGCTTGATTAATTGGGTAAGGAATATTGATTATCAAGCTAATAACTATAGCAATTATAACTCAATATACCTAATCACAAATGTCAAGCTTTGGCAAAAGAAAACACAAAATCAAGTCTGGAATTTGGTTGAATTTTGTCTGTTGAATTTTCGGTGTTAACAAAATTTTGATCCGAACTCTAGGAGTATGTTTTCTAATGACTGATTCAAATAATAATAGTGGCGGCAACCCCTCTACTAACGAACTCGGTAGTTTACTTCGGCAATCACCTTTTGGTGCTTTACTTAACATTCCAGGTGTCACCGAAGAAACAATCATTCAAGCTTTTGGCAGCGCTGTAGGTGGTAATGGGAATAATCCGTTTGGTGGCGGTGGCGCACCAACTGGCGGCGGCGCACAGGGTGGCGGGAATCCTTTTACTAACTTTGGTAATCCAAATGCTCCTGGTAGTCCCTTAACTGGTGGTGTCAACCCCTGGACTGCTATCAGTCAAAGTGGTAGCGATCCCTTAACTGGTGGCGGTAATCCCTTTGCAGGCGGTAGCGACTCCTTAACTGGTGGTAATCCGTTTGCAGGCGGCAGTAATCCCTTTGCAGGTGGTAGCAATCCTTTTGCAGGCGGTGGTAATCCCTTTGCAGGTGGAGAGAATCCTTTTGCAGGCGGTGGTAATCCCTTTGCAGGCGGTGATAATCCTTTTGCAGGTGGAGAGAATCCTTTTGCAGGCGGTGGTAATCCCTTTGCAGGCGGTGGTAATCCTTTTGCAGGTGGAGAGAATCCTTTTGCAGGCGGTGATAATCCCTTTGCAGGTGGTAGCAATCCCTTTGCAGGCGGTAGCAATCCCTTTGCAGGTGGAGAGAATCCCTTTGCAGGCGGTAGCAATCCCTTTGCAGGCGGTAGCAATCCTTTTGCAGGCGGTAGCAATCCTTTTGCAGGCGGTAGCAATCCCTTTGCTTAATATTTAGTAGTAGAAATTATTAGACTTATCCAAAAAACCTTATAGATGAACACAGAGTAATAGCTAAAAATTGTCTGTGTTCGTCTGTATTTTTTCGTAATTATTTAAAATAAACATAGGAGAGTATTTCTGGTGGAAGATTCTGTTATTAACTTAGTTGATGTTGGTGTTAATAGCTCTAGTACTGATAGTTTACCTCAGCAATTGCCTCCGACTGACGATAGGTCATCACCTTTCGAGGAACTATTCAGAATTTTAAGTGAAAATACATCAGGAAGTATTAGTAACCTTCCGGGTAATGGTATTAATCCCTTTGCTGGTGATGGTGGGCTTGAGCTTCAAAAATTAATTTTTGATCGCTTGCAACTAGTTCTAGGCGACGAATCTAACAATCCATTTACAGGTGGAGGTAATCCTTTTGTAATTGGTAACTCACCTATTGGTAATGGCAACAGAAACTTTGGTAATAACAACGCAACTATTGGTAATTTTAACTCAGATTTTGGTAGTAACAATGCCACAATTGGTAATGGCAATTGGAATTTTAATACTAATAACACAACTATTGGCAACGGTAACTGGCTTTTTGGTAGCAGTAACACAACCATCGGCAATGGCAACTGGTATTGGGATGACGGAACTAATAATGCAACTTTAGGTAATGGTAATTGGTACTTTGGTAGTGATAATGCAACCATTGGAAATGGTAATTGGTATTTGGATAATGGCAGCAATAACGCAACTTTAGGTAATGGTAATTGGCATTATGGCAGTGATAATACAACAATTGGAAATGGAAATTGGTATTTAGATAATGGCAGCAATAACGCAACTTTAGGTAACGGTAATTGGTACTTCGGCACTGATAATACAACTATTGGCAATGGTAACTGGGATTTCGGCACTAATAATACAATTCTTGGTAATGGTAACTGGATTTTCACCAGTAATAATACAGTTATTGGTAACGGAAATAGGCTAGTAGATAGCGACAATATAAATATTGGTTTTGGTGACAATATTGAAAATTTAGACTTTTTCGTACAAGGTACTAGAGATGGAATTGATAATATAATTAACTCTCTTGTGGGAAGAATAGGTCAAGATTTTATTGGGTTAACAGGAAATCTGGAAATAGGAGAAACCCAAACATTTAACCGACTTATTCTTGCAAGAGATAATGGTACAGATAATAATAGTTTGTCCAGTAATATTGAGCAGCTTGTAAATTTACTCAGTAGTATTCCTATAAATCAGTCGCCTTATCAGCCTGTACCAAATCCTCAATCTGTACCCGAACCTACTTCTTCATTATCATTAATAGTGGTTGGTTTTGTCTGTTTGCTATTATCAAAGTTTAAAAATAGATAAAGCGATCGCCTCCGGCGGGGCGTAGCCCATCGCTTGCTGTTGTCGCACTCGCACCGAGTCGGAACAAGTGGGAGTCAAGTTGTACACCCCATCACTCAATCCAAATTCAGATATATATACATCATTGCCATCACGGGGGTCGTTACTGATGGGTTCGTCGCTCTTCAAGTTGATGAAGAAACGAGGATTATTCATAGTGACGGTAATGATATCATCACCATAACCGCCCGTAATCTTACCATCTGAGCGGGGTGCATCGTTGGGGTTGGTGTTGTTATCCCAACTGGGGGCAAAAGTAATAGTGATTGTGTCGTTACCAAGTCCACCATGAGCAGCAAAAATACCGTCTGGGTCAGCAATAACATCATTACCATCGCCACCAAACAGGCGATCGCACACCCATCATCAAGAGAAATCAAATAGATGTCAAAAAATGCTTACCACGTTGATAAATTTCACGAGCATAATCAGTCCAAGCACCTTGTCCCCAATAACGAAAGCAGCTTGTTTGTAGCAAAAGATTGTGTAACAGTGCTTGGCGATAATCGGCTCGTTTGGTAATAGATGAAACTGAATCATTGAGTAATAAATTATCAAACTTTTGATGAAATACACTACTCAATTCATACATGGGAGACAAAACATTTTCATATCCCTTCACCCAACTGATATGATTTGTCCAAGAAGCTCCTTCTACATGAAAATGAGAATTAATTTGCTTTATTTCTTGAATGGCATTCTCGACAGCTTCCGGTTGAGGACTATCTGGTGAAACTCGCTGCCAGATTTGATGTTGCCCTACTGGCTGACAAGTGGGAAAATCTTCAACTTTACAACCAGCGGCCTCAATTAACTCTAAATATTCTGTACCACATAGTCCAACAATACCAGATTTGCCACCGCCGTTATTTACCATATCCCACCAAGCCTGTTTGAAGGCGCTGGGAAATTCATTCATCATCACACCGCCATTTTCCCCATCACCAATTTGACTAACGATTGGGGGGATTTCTACATTTCCTAACTGCCGTTTTGATAAAGTTTTAGCTTCATAATATGGCTGCATTTGAGCAACTAATTTAGTGTCAGAACCTTGGGTTTTAATTAAAGCAATAATACTAATAGTTTCACCTTGAGAATTACGGGCAATCAGACGATGGGGTAAATGTTTATCGATGAGAGATTGCCCATCAATTGTTTCTACTGTATGTTCTTGTACCAACAGCCAACGATAGCCGCATTCTTTTAGTGCTTTGATAAATTGAAATAATGTATCTGGATGATTTGGTAAGTGCATTTCTGGTGGAGAAAATCCCTTAACTCTTGCTAATGCTTCCCAGCCAAAAATTGCGGCAAAATATTGTTGCCATGCCAAGATATGTAATTTAATATCTTGGATTGGTGTGGAAGGAATGACAGCATGACCCCACATTGTACCCAGCCATTCTACATAAGGTTGATATGTGCGGTCGCAAGTAATCCGCTTCAGGTTATCTAGAACATCATCGCGTCCCATTTGTCGGAGTCCCCACAATAGATTACCAGAGTAATCCAACATGACGCGGGGATTGCAACCTTGGTTGACGAGTTCAGGAATCAACTCTCCCATGCGACTGTAACAATAGGCAAAAGGCCCGGCGTTATGATTATCTCCTTCCTGGGGATGTGCAAACATATATTGCAGATTGCTGATCAGTTCACCACCACTACCAGCTGGTATAGTTGGTTGGTGCATATGTAGAGCGATCGCAAAGACTGCATTTACATCTTCTAACTTAATATTCGTCGTGGGTAAGAAGACAGGCGCATCATTGTTAACGATAGAGAGAACCTCAGCTTCCCAACCAGATATATTTGGTAAACCATCTATAATTTCTGGTATGGAGGTATTTTGTAAAGACAGCATTTTAGTTGCTCCGCAACAATGAGTTTTGATTATGGTAATGGGTAACGGGTAATAGGTAGTGGGTAATTGGTAATTCGTAATTATAGCGATCGCCAGATAGCTTAGTAAAGGAACTGGCGTAGCATATTTGCGGAATGATTCAACAATGCCGACGAACTAATCATAAAATTCAGATATCACGAGACTTTAAAGCTTGTTCCCTGGGATAGGTTTGAGTTCCTATGACTCACCAAAAAATTCCATCAGCTTTTAACTGAGGGAATTTCCTAACTAATTAGAGATGTGTGTCAAGTTTTGCGGGCGAAGACAAAGGGAAACTTATTCCCAGCGAAAAGGAAATCTCCAAAACGTTGGATTTTTGTCAGAAGACTCAAGCTTTCATCGGGTTGTTTTCTCATAGCTGGTGGTGTAGCTACTTTTAAAACAAACTCTAGCAACCAAGGTGCTAAACGTTGACACCAAACAGCTAGATGACTTTGCCATCCTACTAAAATTTCTGGTGAATCTTTTTCTAGCCCAGAAACTAGTGCTTTGGCGACTTGCTGGGGAGTCATGGGAATTACCCAGCGAAATAGTTTGATGTCACGTACCATATCTGTGTCGGTGAGGGATGGTAACAAGGCTTTTACCTGGATGTTGTACTCAGCGAGTTCACGTCGCAAGGCTTGGGTAAAACCTAAGATGGCAAACTTTGTGGCTGAATAAGTCGCCATTGTTGGTGCAGCTACTTTCCCCATTAAACTGGAAACATTGATAATTGTTCCTTGTCTTTGGCTGGCCATGCGTTTGGCGATGAGACTGGTGAGAGTATACATCCCTAATAAGTTCACTGAGAGTTCTTCTTGCACTTGGGTAAGTTTGGAACGCAAGAATGAACTTTGGTATGCTACGCCGGCACAGTTAACTAGTAAGTGAATAGGGCCGTAATTCCGCCAAAGTTGGGCTATGGCGATGTTTACCTCTGTCGCTTGGGTTAAATCAATTGCCAATGTTGTGGCTTGCACTCCCATTGCTTCGACTTCTTGGGCGACTTCTCTTAACTTTTGGCGATCGCGTGCTACTAAAATTAATCTTTGTATCCCTTGTTGTGCTAATTCTAAAGCGATCGCTCGCCCAATACCACGGGAAGCCCCTGTAATTAGAGCAACTTTACCTTGAATCTTCATGGATTTCATCCTCCAGAGTCTTAGTCTTACCTCAGTCCGTCATTAATCAATCACCAAGAGGCAAAACAAATCATCAGTTGTATTAAATATCTGAACCGCAATTAGCCTCTAGCAACGAGATATTTCTGGGCTAATCTGCATTGGGTGTAGTTTGCAGATTGCAATCAATTTCTTACACTGTTGGCTGAATCGATATGGCTCATAGGTTTTACCTCTTCTAAATCAGAGCTGTTCATCAGCATCGTTGCTTCTACACACGTTAGCAATTAAATCAAGGACTTGCAACAATCTTTAATAAGTATTTCTTAATACTTGCTAACAGTAACATATATATAAAATTTGTTTTTGAATAAGTTTTTATTAATACTTTGAGCTAAATATATTGATCCCCTGACAATTGCAATCAACATTATTTGGTTAATAGAAAATTGTTATATAGCAGACATAAATAAGACACAAAAAAGACATATTTGTTAGGAACAGTTTCAACTATTTTGTCGTCAGCAATTTCACGGAAATTATTGACTAGCCAATAGTCGATAGTCATTAATCAGTTGTTAGTTGTCAGTTGTCAGTTGCTAATAGTTTTCTTCTCCCCCTGATTTCTTCTCTCTACTCTCTATTCCCGGCAAATTGTGTCAATTGTTCGGCATTTAATGACTGTAAAATACTCAAATTTAAAGGAGGTTTACTAATAGATTGGGCATAAGAAGGATGTAAATAAGAACGATACTCAGGACGATTGAGTAGATGGGTTTGTAAAAAAGCCACACTTAGAGCATTGAGATATGAATAAGCCGCAGTCCGATCAGGGCCTAGCAAGCCGCTTGGTACAGGTAATACATTACTTCCACTAGGTGAATCTTCGATGAGAGTGAAGTGAGTGGCGTTATCAATTAAGGCTAAATATTTATTGGGGTTGGAAAGCCAGGTAAAGGGGCGAATTTGTTCAGGTACTGGTGGGGCGAAAATATCTTGGCTACCTGCTACTAACATTACAGGAAGTTGAATCTGGCTGATACCGGGTTCACCAAAAATAGAACTAGTGATAGGGTTAATGGCAATAACTGCTTTGATCCGACTATCTTGTAATTGATAATCTTGTGGAATTAATTGGTTTGCCTCACACTGCAACAACAACGATACATTCAAACTAGAGTTGTCGGGATCGCAATCCTCATTGAGTTGATCAAAATTAATCTTAGCTCCTGCCAAGGACAACACCGTATAACCACCAAAAGATTGACCGATCGCACCAATTTGCTGAAAATTAAGTTTACCCTGGAGCCGGGGATCAGACTGTTCCAAACGCTGGAGTTCATCTAAAAGAACCTTAATATCTAAAGGTCTGTCAATAAATTCTCTAGGTTCTGGCGGCCCTGCTAAACCAGCAAAATATCGCTCAAAACGTTTAGCGTTACTACCAGGATGTTCTAATACAGCAACGGCGAAACCATAGGATGCGAGATGTTCGGCGAGATAAATAAAACTATAGCGGTCTGAGGCAATACCATGAGAAATCACAATTAGAGGAAAGGGCTGTTGTTCTTGGGTATCTGTAGTTGTTTGTGGTAAATATAAATCTACAGGTAGACGGCGAACTGACAAGTCAGTGCTGGCGCTATTGCGCTGAGGATCATTTAAGGTGAAAGTCGCTATTTGCCAACGGAACTTTCCAGGCGATCGTAAATCTGGTAACTGTGATAAATTCTCCTGAGAAACAAGAGTCTGGGCTATTGCTTCTTGTTGTAGAGAAGCAACAACCCTATCTCTAGTTCTGGTCAATTGTGATAAGTCATCAACTATTCTCAACCCCTCAGAGAAATTAAGCCGCACATTAGTGCTGGGAAAATTACGTAATATATTAACAAGTGATAAACCCTCTGGGTTGGTAGCCGATAAAATCAGCGCCGAGCGCAAAGCATAAAAGCCATTACGGCGAGAATCAGTCTGTACAATTTCTCCTAGCCGTTGCAAAACCTGTTCACCAATTGGTGAGTAAGTAACTTGAGATACTAAAGTAGGAGTTACATTAAAACGCTGTTGCAGAAATTCTCGTAGTTGAGCCAGTTGCTCAGGAGTCGCACGTTGAGCATAGAATTGTAAATCAGGATCGATTTTCCCGTCCTTCGCAAAATTTGCTAAAGAGTCAACAGGTAAAGAAAATTCCCCAAAAGGAGGGTAAAAAAAACTGATCCGTTCAGCACTTAAACCTGGTGTAGCTGTCAAAAAGGTGGACAGTAAACCTAGACTCAGATACTTCAAAAAATTTTTCATCAGAATAATCCGCTTGTCTACCTCGTCCAAACAAACTTGAGACGAAGGGAAAGCGGGGCGGAACGATACCGCTTTCCAATTTACCGTGTTGCTCGTGTTATACCCTTTGCATCATAAAGCAAGTGCTTACTTTCGTATTCTCTTAATTGCCACACTAACCAGGCTAAATAAACAAATAGCCATTATGGCTATAAATTGCATCTATCCCTGGGAGGCTTGTTCTGGAGAATGAAGCAGATAAGAAGAGGAAAGCAGAGACAACCAGGAAAAAATAAACTTAGCTAATAACCAATGACAATCAGTTTCAATTTCCGAAACAAGACTATCAGAGACTGTATACACAAGTTAGCTTAATGTTTAGACCAGTTATCAATTAACTGATAACTGATAACTGTTAAACAACAGCCGCACTCTAGCAGCTATGGTGAAAGAATTAGCAATTCGTACTTGTGGATTAACTAAGCAATTTGAACGACACATTGCTGTCAACGAAGTTGATTTAGAAATCCAAGCGGGTGAAGTCTATGGATTAATTGGGCCAAATGGGGCGGGGAAGACTACTCTCATCCGAATGTTGGCAGCAGCTGAAGAACCAACGATGGGTGAGATTTATATTAATGGAGAACACCTGCGACTTGACAAGAGTAACCCTACTCTCAAGCGTCGCCTTGGCTACCTACCTGATGATTATCCCCTATACGAGGATTTAACAGTCTGGGATTACTTGGATTATTTTGCGCGACTGTATCGCTTACGAGAACCACGGCGCACTCAACGCCTACACGAAGTTTTAGAACTAATACAACTGGAAAATAAACGCAAAAGTCAAATTTCTACCCTATCGCGGGGGATGAAACAGCGTTTGAGTTTAGCGCGCACGATCATTCACGAACCCATTTTACTGCTTTTAGATGAGCCTGTTTCTGGTCTTGATCCCATTGCGAGGATGCAGTTTCGGCAAATCATCAAAGCGTTGCAAGAAGCAGGGATGACAATCTTAATTTCTTCCCATGTTTTGAGTGACTTAGCCGAACTTTGTACTTCCGTGGGAATTATGGAGTTGGGTTTTTTAGTAGAAAGTGCTTCACTGCAAGAACTTTACCAAAGGCTTTCTCAGCAACAGATTGTGTTATCAACTTTGGGTAATTTAGATTCACTTGTGAGTGAATTAAAAAATCATCCCTTGGTAGAACAGTATGAGAAAATACCAGGAAAAAACAGTCTGCGAGTGAATTTTCTGGGTAAAGAAGAAGATTGTGCAGAATTACTGCGATCGCTCATTATTTCCGGCGTTCCTATAACTGATTTTCACTGCATTCAAGAAGACTTGGAAAGTATTTTCTTGAAATTAGGACACAAACAAGCATCCTAATTAGTCAATAATTATCACTGCCTATTTTTGGAGTTTTTCCAATGATAAATAATTTTATGTACAAACTAGGCGAATGGAATCCTCAATTATTACGAGAAATTAAAGGACGTGGGAAAGTTCGTGATATTTTACTAGCAGTTGCTGTATCCTTGCTTGGTCAAATTGTACTCTTCATGTATTTCCAAGCACAACTGCCATATCATGCCGATTCCTCATTTGCATATAACCATAAATACTGTAAAAGTGATACTCTTTCTGAGCCATTACAATGTATTTTTGACAGTTATGATAACGTAATTATCAACTGGCAATTATGGTGTCAAGATGTCTTTAGTATGCTCAGTTTGATTGGAGTATTTATTCTCCTAGTTGGGGGAACTTTTTTACTCATCAATGATTTAGCAACTGAAGAGCGACGAGATACACTCAATTTTGTCAGACTCAGCCCCCAACCACCCCAAAGTATTCTTATTGGGAAAATGCTGGGAGTTCCCATCATTTTATATCTAGTGTTATTACTAGCAATTCCTTTCCACCTATGGTTAGGGCTGAAGGCTCAAATTCCCCTAAGTCAGATTTTTAGCTTTTATGGAATTCTGATCATTGCTGGCTTTTTTTATTACAGTGGGGCTTTACTTTTTAGTTTAGTTGGTACTTGGTTGGGTGGTTTTCAAGCTTGGCTAGGGAGTGGGTTAGTTTTAGGATTTCTTTTATTTACGAAAGAAGCTTTAAGAGATAGTTCCATAGTTAATTATCCAATCATAATAATACGATTGTTTAACCCATATTATTTTATTCCCCATTATTCCAAGGTCTCACAACTTTCTAGATTCCATTGGTTTGCTCTGCCAATAGGAGCTAGTTTTGCTATTACAGTTTGTTTTAGTGTACTGCTTTACTTGTTGGGAACTTACTTTATTTGGGAATCTTTGCAGCGTTGCTATCGAGATCCCAATTCCACAATGTTAAGTAAAAAGCAAAGTTATTTATTAACTTCTAGCTTCACTCTGATTACTTTAGGATGTACAAATTGGGGAGCAGCATTCACTGAAGGTTACTATCAGTCTTCATTGATGAAGGAAAATATCGCTTTCTTAATGTTTCTAGATTTTGGGTTATTCTTGTATTTAATTGCAGCACTTACTCCTAATCGTCAAACACTACAAGACTGGTCACGCTATCGACATATTTATAGTTCCCAAAAGCTTGATAATAGCAAATTAATCAAAGATTTAATTTGGGGTGAAAAAAGTCCAGCGATATTAGCGATCGCCATCAATGCTCTAATTGCAATTACCTGTTTAGTCTTCTTCATTTTAATCGTATCCAGCCCGGTCAATGATAAATATAAGGCTCTCTTAGCTCTAGTTTTTGCAGGTAGTTTAGCTATTATTTATGCAGCCTTAGCCCAATTAGTTTTACTGATGAAAAATGAACAGAGGATATTGTGGGCTAATGGGATGTTAGGCGCTGTAATTATTTTGCCACCAATTGTTTTAGGACTATTGCTTTCCAACCCTAGCAACCAGTCGGTACTGTGGTTATTGTCTGTAGCTTCACCTCTAGTTATTTTGTATCCTGGTGGTGCATATATAGTAACAACCACAATGTTTTTAGCACTTCTAGGACATGGGGGTATACTAGGTTTAATACTGTTCCAAATCACCAGTCAATTGAAAAAATTTGGCGAATCAGCAACAAAAGCTATCTTAGTAGGAAACTAACCAACTGATTTAGTTATAAACCTGAAAAACCCTGGTTTTTTGATAAACTAGGGTTTTTATATTGCTGATACCAGTTTAATATGAAGGTGCATATAATAGAGGAAACAAACTCGATAAATTAAAATAACCATGAGCCGCACTTTTAAGATTGAAATCGCAGAGAGCGAAGAAGAAC
>NZ_JACJRF010000003.1 GCF_014697105.1 Anabaena subtropica FACHB-260
TCTTAGGTAGACTACTCATATTTTCTACAACTACTCAACCTGATCTAGATTAAAATCTAGTCCAGATTACTCAAAAGCTCTTTAGATTTTCTTTACGAATCACCTCTTATAAGCTTTATTTTCCTTAGTGATAATTGACTGCGATCGCACTTTTAAAGGTAAAGCTGTTATCCAAGCCTGTCGTTGTTTGCTTTCTAGCGACTCTGCTATCCGAAAAGGACTATCAGCAGGAGTTTCTACCCATATTTGTGATGTTATTCCTGGCTGGGTCAGTAAAGGTGCATCACTAATCCAAACCACTGACTGTGGTTTAATCGGTAGCTGCTTTTGCAGGCGATTTTGATTAATTTGAGCAATCCCTTGATAAATAATTAACTCTGCTCGTTGAATATCTGTACCATAGCGATTGGGGTCAGACACAAAAGGTATTTTCTCTAATACCTTGTCAATATCTGCTTTACTTCTACTCCTAAAATTTATGGGTACTCCCAATTCATTGACAGTCGATGTTCCTTTTGCATCTAAAACCACATCCCTAGCAAAAGGAACAACATACACAGAATCTCCAGGCTTCAGACTATCTTCAACTATCTGACGTAAGCGAATACGACCCTCATCATTTAAGCCCACGCTTTCTGTCATATCGATTGCCAATACAACATCTCGTCCGCCACCAAAAACAGATACCAAGTTTAAACCGATTTTTTGTGTAGAACTAAGCGGTTCTCCAGGGGTAATTTGTGTAATTGTCACAATCAGAGCAGCCTATCAAGTAAAATATTAGAAACGCATGAATCCTGAGGAAATATAGTTTTGATTAATTTGATTTGTGTAGATATATTAAATATTACTAAGTATTTAGTATATTGTTTGGTGTGTTGAAATCAACCAATAAAAAACAAATAATTATTGAGCCATTAAAGTAATCTTACTGTAGTACTCGATTATTTTAGCAAAATCTATACACAATCTGTATAGTTGCCATAATCCAGTAATACAAATTGCTTCTCGGGAAATATAAATACTTAAAAATAAACTAAATTTTTATTTAAAAACATACTAAATCCCCAATAGTTACTGACAAAGAAGACTATCGGGGGAAGACAATCTGAAAAATATGATGTAGTTATTATGGCTCATAGAGCCAAATTAATGAACACCATAACGATTTTTATAGTATGTCAAAATTTGCTGTACGCGTTGCCGACTTTCAGAGTTAGCATTTGCTGTCCAACAGATACACAAGCTATCAATTTGACTTTGATAGTAATCAAACTGTTGGGATGATTGGGGAATCAGGCTCACTTCTACCTCTTCAACTTGACGTAGATGAGCAGCTATCTCTCGATACACGGCTAACGGTAAACCAGCAAATTCGATTTTCTCTTTAGTCTCCATCTTTATGAGGCTCCAACAGCAGGAAGATTAGTAGTAGGAGTTACCACAGAAATCGGACTACCAGCAGGGTTTGTGTTCCCTGGAGTTGCTCCGATAGGTGCTTCACCCACCATTCTGGCAACTTCAATACCATATTGTTCCAGAATTACAATCGGATTGGAACCTGCATTCATTTCAATTCGTTTAACCAGCAAACCATTCGCTAGTCTCTGTCCAGCTTGTACATAACGACTGGCAATTTCGTCAGGTATTTTGATGATGGCTTGGGGTTCTTTCCCCACTATAACTACACCTGTTACCATAACGGCTCTAGCTAAATCAGGTTGTGCTGGTGGTGGTAATACCGAAACTAACGTGGGATTAGGGACTACTTGGGGTAAAACCTTAGGTAAAACCGGCATCAATCTAGGGCTAGATGGTGATTTTGCTACTGGTGTTGTCTTATTTGTAGTCGAAATTGCGTTATTTTTTGGATTTACCGTTTGTGGTCTAGTACCAGGCGGTAGAGGAGGTAATGAAGGAACTGTTCTAGCAGGTGTATTTGCTGACATTTCAGCAATTGGCTGTCCGATAATTTGAGCAAAGGGGTCAATTCTTCCTTTAGAAACTATATTTACCCTTTCAGTACCATTGGTCAATTGAATTAAGTTAGGAGTCGTAGAAGCGACTTTGACAGACACGTCGGGAGACACCACAGGATTATTGAAGGATTCAGCCTTAACTGGCGCTTTCGCTACAGGCGCAGCAGTTGAGGCGGGGTTAGGATTCTCGGCTTGTTGTGTATCCTCTGTGGCACATCCGGCGATCGCTACGCTGACAATAGCTGCAATTAAAATTTTTGATTTTCTGCCCATTAGCCGTTCTCAATAGCTACAGGAAACTGCATTGATGGAAATCAACGATACCCGAAATACAAACAGGTATTGTTGTCGTTTCCTTTATAACCTAATTTTGGAAATTTTAAGGGTTATCTTTGGCACTAATAGTTCAGAATAATTGCTGATGACTTAGTTGAACTTTAATCATCCGCCACACACATGAGGTCTTTTAACAAGTCCAACCCTTTTTTGACTCTTCTAGAAACTGTAACTACGCTGATCCCCAAGTGTTCTGCTACTTGTTTTTGTGTCAAGTCTTGCAAAAATACACACTCTAAAACTTCACGAGTGCGTTGTTCTAGCTGAAACAATGCTTGTTGTAAGCGAAGTTGGTCTTCTTGCGCCAACTGAAAACTGCGGTAATGATGATCGGGAACTAATTCTCCCAGGCTAGTAGCTCCTTCTTCACCATCCTGCACGGGTACATCTAGACTCAAAGGAGCGCGATTGATCCATGCTAATTTGATTTCCTGCCATTCCTCCGGGGAAATTTCCAGCGCTGTTGCTAATTCCGAGTCAGTTGGTTGGCGATTGTATTGTTCTCGCAAAGAACGCGAAACACCTATTGCTCGTTGTTGTATCGCTAAGTAGCGCCGGGGAATTCTCACTGTCACACCTTTATCACGGAGGTAGTGTTGAATTTCCCCCCGGATATAAGGAATAGCAAAGGAACTAAAAGCATGACCTTTGCCAATTTCAAATCTTTCAATAGCTCTAATTAAACCTAAACACCCAACTTGAACCAAATCATCATAGTTTTCCCGGCATTGATTCATCCAGTAGTGAGCTTCTTTTCTCACCAGTCCCAAATTAAGTTTTACCAATTGATTCCGAACAGTTTCTGAGCGAGATTGCTGATATTCTCGCAACAACTGCCAAATTTCGTACTTCAGTTCGTTGGTAGCTGTTGTAGGCATAGCACCATATTTTTGGAGAAAATTATTATTTGAGTAATCGCTTTTAAATGATGCTGCGAGAGATTAAGATCAAAGCAAATTTGATATTATTTGCACTGTGGAAATTTTTAGTAAATCACAGTTTTTATCATCAAAATGCCAATAATCTGTTAATCGAGCAGAATTTAAATGAGCGACAAAGGCTTTGTATTTTTATTGATTTTTGGTATTTTACGTAGCTCAAATAAAGCTACATACAGACAAAATATAAAATTTTTAGTTAAAATTAAAACCGGGATTGTACTTAACTTTATTAACAATTATTCAGGCTGAATTTCTACTATATTTTTGGCAGTCTTAACATCTTTATTCTCAGTAAAGTTACTAATAGATGAAAGTAAATTCATATGAACTTTAAAACTTGCAAGTCAAAAAATGTAAATTAAGATAGTGATTATGATTTTAAAAAAAGTCAAGTGTAGTAAGTGCAACACTTAAGGAACTAATTACTACTGAAATAACAGCCAGTAAGTTTATATATCTTTACAAATAGCTCATGCTTTTCCTTTATACCTCTACATCCTCTTTGAATCGCGATCGCTTTATAGGCAAACTCAAAAAAAAAGGGCTTATAGCCCTTTTTTTCATTTACTCTTAGAGTATTAAGATGTTACACACTTACCTGAAAGTTTTAGTAATCAAGAGAATTTAGGCACGGTTGGGTTCAACACGAGCGTAAAATATCCCCCGAATCTTCACTTCCTTAGGTTCATCCGCGCCTAAATCGGTATCTGAGGGCTGTTCGCTCTCAAAAGTACCAGCAATTTCACCACTAGAGCTATCAACTTTAGCTATTTGTAGAGAAATTTTGCCGTTGAGAATTTCAGCGCGCTTAACGTTAGTGCGGGTGAGTTCTTCATCATCGGCTTGAGCTGGAAGAGCAACCGCATTATCATAGCCGCTAACAACACCGCGACCTTTAGGATCTAGGAATGCAGCACCACGATAGGAAGGTACTTTGAATGTACCTTCAAAGTCTGTGGAAGTATTCAGACTGCTTAAACCAGGTTGTGTTTGAGCAACTAAGTTTTTAATGGTGAAGAGGAAGGGTACTCGCTCACCACCGGGTAGTTGCACAGTAATGGCTTGGAAGTCAAGACCATCTTTTTCCACAAAAGTCAAGCTGTTATCATCATTGAACTTGAGATCACCTGATACCTGATCAATAGTCGAAGTGTATCGAGTTAACAATTTGCCAGCTACAAATTCTGCGGTTTGGCGTTTATTAGCAGGTTCTTCTTTTACGAAGAAATTGGTTGGTTCCAAGCAAAGTTCTTTAATGACGTAGGACTGGCTAGAATCCAAAGGAATTGAACCACGGCTTGTTTCTGTCAGTTGGGGACATTTGTTAGCCAAGCCAGTGCCTCGAATTTGTTCGTAAGTGAGTATATCCTTACCACTAGCTGCTGGAGCGTCACTACAAGCAGTGAGTAGCCCCAAGCATACAGCTAAGAATGCAACAATTAAAGCGCGATACCTCATGATCAACCTCAATGTCAAAAATCGATATATAAATGGTTTGAGCAGATGGATAAGTACATTTTCGTCCAAAGTGGCATCACTACTTACTCCAAATAGCGCGAAGATTGGGTTTTGCTTCACGCTTTGCCAATGCTTGTGGTATTGGCAGGGTTGCCCAAGTCGTTCTGTACGTATGTGTTACCACTAAATACAGCCGATTGCTTTATTAGGGAAATCAGCCAGATCATACGATTTTTTTTAACTCAAAATCAAAGCACTCTAGTCTTGAGTAATTAGCGTTGATCCCATCAGGCTTCTTTTGAGGCTGTGTGAAGCGTTACTGCGCCATTTTAGTATTAAAGGTTAGGGATGGCAGATTAGGGATTAGGTACTGGGAAAATGTCTGTAAATTTGTATTAGAGCAAGAAAGACAGCTATATTCGGTAAGTTTGAGTAGACTTAATTTAAACAGAGAGGGTTGCATGAGCAACAAAAGTATTACGGAATCAGGACAATTTGCTGATAAATTACAAAAAATTACTACTGTAGTACATGATGCGACTAAAAGTTGTCAAGGAAATACTACGGCTCTTTTACAATTGCTGCGCCAGTTGGAGCAATTACACAGAGAGATTCGTGATGGAACATTTCAAGAGAGTTTGCCCAATAATCGCCAGCAACTCTACGCTTTACTGAAAGACATTGAGTCTGAGGGGGGATGGCCATACATTGAACGCATGAGATTGCAAGCTTTTTTAAGAAATTTGTTAGAGGCAGAGATAGAAGAAAATAAGCAAGATGATAGTATTGATGATTTGTTAAGTGGCGATCGCTCTTAGAACTAGTGCAGCTATGCGGAATAGAAAAAGCGTGCATAGCGGATATCATGTATGACTTTTAGATATGAGTGTCGATATCATCACAAAGTAAGCGATCGCCCTCGTCTACATTATTGTTGTGTTTGAGATAATTATTGACCCAACTACAACCACGAGAGAGTAAGTCATCAAGATGTAAGTTCCATAAAATAATTGTGTTGTCATCACTAGCTGAAGCTAAAGTTTGCCCATCTGGGCTAAAACCGACACTTAAGACCGCAGCGTGATGGCCGTTGAGGGTTTTAATCAATTTGCCCTCACGGCTCCATAATTTGACTGTTTTATCCCAATTCGCAGCAGCTAGTACCTCACCATTGGGGCTGAAAGTTACGGCATTAACACTGTCGCTGAACCCTCTTAATAAGGTTTGTAACAAAGTTCCATCCCGTCGCCATAACCTCACTGTGTTGTCCCAACCCGCAGAAGCTAGCAATTGTTCAGTGGGGCTAAAGCTGACACCTAATACCCAGCTATTATGGGGATCAAAAGTTTTGATTAAACTCCCATCAGACCGCCAAAGTTTGATGGTTTTGTCGTCACTAGCAGAAGCTAAAACTTCTCCATCTGGACTAAAACTGACGCTGTTGACTCGTGCTTCATGCCCCACTAAGGTTTTAAGCAGATTTCCATCACGATTCCACAGTTTAATTGTCTTATCCCTACTAGCTGATGCTAATAAATGTCCATCAGGGCTGAAATTAACACTGACGACAGTGTCGCTGTGTCCTGGGAGAGTTTTCAGGAGAGTTCCATCCAGTCGCCAAAGTTTGATTGTTTTGTCTTCACTGGCAGAGGCTAAAATTTCACCTTTGGGGTCAATACTCACACTGTGAACTGTGTCTGTATGACCAACCAATGTTTTGTAAAGATGAGCATCAAGTCTACCCTTATTTGATTCTCGTCGCCATAGCTTCACAGTGCGATCGCGACTACCCGAAGCCAATATCTGACCATCAGGACTCCACGCAACACTAATAACTCGATCCTCATGCCCCCGCAGAACTGGTAATCTAGGAGCATCTAAACTCCAAAGTTTGAGACTCTTGTCATAACTTCCTGACACCAGCATTTTATTATCTGGACTGAAAGCCACGCTCACAACAGCATCGCTATGACCCTTAAAAGTTTTGATTAAGTTGCCACTCTGGCTCCACAGGTTGATACTATTGTCATCACTTGCAGAAGCTAATTGTTTGCTGTCAGAACTGAAACTAAGACTCCAGACTGTACTGGTATGTTGCCGTAAAGTTTTATATGCTTGAACTTCTGGGATGTTTTGATTAGTCTCGTCCCATTGCCACATTTGAATTATGTTGTCCCGGTCTGCTGAAGCTAGTAACTTACCGTCAGGGCTAAAGGTGACAACTGTCACACCCTGTTGATGCCCCGATAAAGTTTTCACCAAACTACCATCCCGCCGCCAGATTTTTACAGTCTGATCTTCACCTGCTGAGGCAATAAATTGACTATCAGGACTGAAACTAACCCAATTCACAGCACCTTGATGTCCCTTGAGGGTTTTGACTAAGCTACCGTCCCGATGCCAGATTTTAATAGTTTTATCTTTGCTGGCAGTAGCTAGCAATTCTCCATCAGGACTAAAATTCACGCTATAAATCCAATCTTTATGTCGGATGGGATGTTTGGCTACTTCTTGGGAAAATTTTCCTGTTATTGGGTTTTTGTGCCAAATCTGCACTGTTTGGTCGAGACTAGCTGAAGCTAGAGTCTGACCATCGGGACTAAAACTAACGTTGGTGACAGCACTAGTATGACCTTCCAGGGTTTGGAGTAAAGTCCCGTCAGGTCGCCATAGTTTTACTGTCCGGTCAGTACTACCTGATGCTAATAACTGCCCATCAGGGCTAAAAGCCACACCCCAGACAATATCACTGTGTCCTTCCAAACGATTTAACTCTGTAACTCCATAAACTGCCTGTTGTAAGGCTGTCACCACGCGCATCCGGGTTTCTGGTTGTACTTCCTTGGCTCGTTTGAGTTTTTGCCAAGCTCTTAAACTTTCTAATAAAGCATCAAATTCTTGGTTGGAGGAAAACAGGGCTTCACTGGATGCGGCGATCGCACTGATTTGCAAATTGGTTTCGCTGGTTTCAGCGCGGATTGTTTGTAGTTCTGCTGCTCGTTTCTGCACATCGGCTTGCCACCACAAAGAAGCGATCGTGCCGCCCATAATTGCCAACAGAACACCTGCTGCCCGTGCTTCCCGCAATCTGCGCCGCAAAACCAAATTGAGATGCTCTTGCGATAATTTTTGGGCTACTTCTGCTTTGTTTTTTTCCGATTTGATTTTCTCTAGTTCAGCAATGATGCCATAATCATTTTTCTGCCGAATTGGTTCTACTAAATAATCATGAACTAGCTGGTAGCGATCGCCTAATTCTTCTCGCCAGCACAATATTAAACCTGAACCAATTAAAATTTCTAAAATCAACTCCCAACACGAATCAAATTCAGACTTAGCATCAATATTTTTTTCTAAAGCAACTGCCAAATCGGCTTTAGTTTTTAGCGGGCGTGTACCTTTTTCATCGGTTAACTCATATAATAATTTCCAGCTAAAATCTTCATTCTCTTGACCACAATCTTGAATAACTTCTTCTAACCAGCGTTCTATAAGTTTTTTTGTCCCACCACACAGTTTGTATTTCTCTAGAGTTGTTATATTTTCTGCTTGTAGCTGTGCGCCTACTATTTGCAATTCAATGGGATTAATTTCTCCAGTGTCTCCTGCCAAATTATGTACTAATTCGTTAATTAAATCATCCTTGGCTTCATATTGAGAAGTTTGAGTAAAATAGTGGATAACAGCTACTGCATCCTCAATGGAAAACTTTCCTAAAAAGTAGCGAATATCTTTATCTAAAATATTCTTATTTATTACATCTAAATCATGACAAGTATCTGGCTGATTTTTATCCCACCGTTCAAAATCTAATAAATAATGTAGATAGTCTTCTCGAATAGAAATAATAATTTTTATATAGGGAATATTTAAACATTCGCTAAAAAACTGATAAAATTCTAGCCTTTGCTGAAAATTGCTAACAAAAAAGAACTCTTCAAATTGGTCAAAGATAATAATTATTGAGTGATTGCGTGTAGTAGCAGAACGGAGTTTTTCCAGTAAAATAGAGGGGGTGAACTCTAAGGAACTTGATATATTTAACGGTGTTATTGAATTGTAAAAACTGCGTCCCAGAGTTGTTATCCAATCAGTATAAGCTGATAAAATAATAGGTAAAGGTATTCTCTCACCAATGACTTTGTTCTTTACAGCTGGTAATAAACCAGCTTTGAGTAGTGAACTTTTACCAACTCCTGATGGGCCATGAACTACTGTGAGTTTATAGTCTGCACGGGTAATTCTCTCAATTAAGCGATTCACATCTTTCTGTCTCCCGGATGCAGCTATCTCTTGGGCAATTTCTTCAGGAATAAATGGGATATTTTGCGGTTCTACGACTGAGTTGATTTTGTAACGTTGTGGCTGTAACTGGCTTGCACCAATGAAAGCACGCAGTCCATACTGATGTTCAATTTGGATTTTTTCTTGCTTAAGTTTAAATGCTTCTAAGTATTCATGTCGCTCGATAAAATAAAGCGATCGCAATTCCTCTAAAATTTCTAAATATAAAGAAGGCTCATACTGTAACTCACAAACTACTCTTGCCCATTCTAAGTTACTGATAGCTTCTTCCCATTCTCCTAAATGCCTCTGTGAACGTGCTAATAACAAAAGATACCAACTTTCATGCTGCCGCGATTCTGTTGCTTGCTCGGCAATTTCTAAAGCAGTATTAGCTAATTCATGAGCTAGTATCCAATCAGAATTTGCACCTGCTATGGATGCTAGAAAGCCATAGTCTTGAGCTACTTGATCTGGATTTCCGTAAGTTTTATGTAGATATAAAGACTTTTGCGCTAATTTTCTTAAATCTTCCCAAATTTGCAAGCGGTGCAACATTTCACAGGCTGGCAAAATAAATTTAGCTACTAAATCTTGTCTTTTCTTATCTTCCAATACATCCAAACATTGCTGAAACCATAATAGGGCGTGTCGCCAATAAATTTTGTTAGCACTCTGATGTAAATCTGCCATTCGGCGATAACATAACCCTAAGTGAAATAATATAATTGCTTGCCACAGTCGTTGATGATAATTCAGTTCTAGAGATTTGCTATCTTGGCTTTCTTTTTTCTCTTCTTGCTGCCATAGAGCTAGGCTTTTTTGATAATGAGATAAGGCACTATTAATTTGATCATTAGCATATTTATCTCTTCCTAGAACAAACTCTAAACTAGCTTCTAATCCTGGTTCTAATTGGATATTATACGAACGTTGTAAATCATTACGGGCTGACTCAATTTCGTGGCGACGTTGTGACTTTGGGGCTAAATCAAGGGCATCATTAGAAATAAATTTCGCTGCACCTACTTCTAGAATTTTAGTAAATAGAGATTCTGTTTGCTGTCTTATTAAATTGATTAAATCTTCTTGAGGCATCTCAAATTTAATCGTGGTTGCAGCCCAACTTTTAAAGTCAGGAGCCAACCGAGAGAGCAATGATACGACTTCATCTTGTAACCACAATATTAGAGGAAAAGGAAAACTAGCTGCATAAATATCTCTTGACTGATTAATTCCAGTTAATAAATCTTCAAGTGAAATAACTGAATCTAAACCAAAAACCATTACGGCGGATGGTAAACAATCTGTAGTAACAGTTGGATTGTCTAGAAATAATTGTGATGTAATTGTAGTGTGTAAAGCAGTAATTGAGGGTTGAATATATAGCTCTCGAACATTAATATCCTTACTGAAATTCCGAATATTATCTCGCATTCGTTCGCGTAATTGCTGGTAATTACAACGAACTAAAATAAGTGAAAATTCGCCTTTAGATAGCTTGATCGCTCGAATTAATCTTTGCAGTGAATGCTCATTATTGTTGGCGATCGCTGTTGTGATTTCACACTGATTCATAATTATTCTTTACAATTGAAATGCTAAAAATTTACATGGCAAAATTTAAAAAGGCTGATAAAACCTTTTTGAATTTTGTACTTAGAATGTTAACAAAACATAATTCAATCTAAATAAAGATTGAATTATTAGTTTTTGATATTAAATCGTTCTATTCTTTATTGTGAATTGTGACTATTTAAGTTGTCGCCAAGCAAGAACCTTTTCTGTCTCCGCTAAAGCTGGACTAATACCAAACCAACGACCCACAGGATCGCGGTATTCAAATAAATACATACTTCTGAGTAAGCTTTGGTAATCAGATTCGCCCTTAACACTTTGTTGTTGTACAACTTCAAACAACAATTCCCATTGGCAATCATCAATAGCCAAGAGTAAATCATCACGGTAATCTTTAATTACAGCTTCCAAACAATCTCTGGAAAAAGGTGGATCTTGTCGTTGGAGGCAACTGTATAGTAAACCTAATAAATTACGAATGTGACCACCACTGACGCGACATAAACGATCTAATGTTTCTGTTTGCTCAAATAACTCTGTAATGAATTGTTGTCTTTCTTGACTGGTTACTTCTGGAAAAGCTCTTGCTAGTACTAACTGACGCAGGAGTGACATTCCAGGTTCGTAGTCACTACCATCCCTCTGTCGCACTAGCACCATTGGTAATACCTTAGGCGCAATACCTCCACCCAAGCGATTTTTGAGAGTTTCGTATTCACTAGAAAAAATTAATGCTAGTGGAATTGTATAAACTACATGACATTTGAGCCTACGTAGCTGCTCACCTCGGTCAATAAATAGATATTCTGGTTGTGTCCTCCCAGAAGCTACGGGACGCATATCTACTCGATCTAAATTATCTACAATTACTACTAGTCCTTTTTGACCTCGCCGCTTGAGTTGTTCGACCGCTTTCTCTAAAATTTCTTCATTAATTGCTTGTAAGATACTATTAGTGCGAGGTTCTAAATACTGCCTAAGTTGATTACGTAACTGAGTACTGTCTTTAGTTTTCGCTGTAATTTTTGCAATTCCTAAGGAAAACTCTGCTTCACCAGAAAGTTCTATGGGAGCTTGTAAAAAATCTCCTATTTCTTTAAACAAGTTGGTAAAGTAACCAGGTTTCAGTTTGATACCAATGGCTTCTAGACTTACACAGACTTGACGAGCTACACTCAACAAAATATCACTAACGTCAATATCTGCCATGTCTAGGTCTTGACTAGACTCAAAATAAACTACATGAAATTCTGCTGCTTCTAACTCTGCCTTAAGGCGTTGCAATTCTGTTGATTTTCCACAACCAATATGACCAGTAAATAGCTGACAAGTGGGTTCATCGGGAGAAATACGACTAATAGTACGTTGCAATTCTTCTACAATTTTGCAACCACGGACATTAGCAAAATCGATATAGTACTGGCGGTCAAGCATCACACCCATGTTTAAAGTGTAGCTAGGGTTACATGCTTTGTAGAAGCGTGACAAATTGATTGTATTTCTCATTCTAAATGTAGATGCTTCTTTTTTTTGTATTTTTATATACTAATTTTCTCTCAATATTAGTATTTTTGTATAAGTAATAATGCGGAATTTTATTTAAAATAACCACAAATGCTGTTACTTTTTTTGCAGTGTACTTACAGCAAAATCATAAAGATAGGATACTTCCCACTAGAGTATGGTGTTGTTTTTTGTCGCAGTTTTGCTGGCAAGATACATGGAAGTTGTGCCATGATTCTGATGTGATTGCGGTAAAGTGTTACTAATTTGTTAATTCCAGCTAACCTGCTGAAATTAACCAATCACACAAGCGTAGTTAAGGAATTTAAACTGAACCGAAAAGAGGTATTGATGCCGGGTATAGTATCAGTTAGCCAAAAGGAATTAGCCCAACGCCGTAAAAAATTACGTCGGCAGCGTCAGATGAAGATTATTCAGGCTATTTGGCAGACTTTGGCTATTAGTGGACTAGCTGGTGGTTCGCTGTGGCTGGCACTCCAACCAATATGGGTGCTAAAAACTTCTGAGCAGGTAGTAATGAAATCAGGCAATCAATTACTGTCCAAAGAAGCGATGCAGTCTCTGCTAATTTTATCTTATCCTCAATCTTTATGGCGGATTCAACCTGGTGCGATCGCTGATTCCTTGAAGAAACAACCAACTATTGCCCAAGCAAGCGTCAGTCGTCGTCTTTTCCCGCCAGGGCTAATTATCGAAATCGAAGAAAGAATACCTGTGGCAATAGCTCAAAAGACTAATTCACAATCTGATGATACTGGCAACAAAAAAATAAACACAGGTTTAATAGATGCCAATGGAGTTTGGATACCTCTGGAAAAATATCAACTAGTGAATCCTCAACTCAAACTTCCTAACCTCACAGTAATCGGATTACCAGAACAATACGCTCCCTACTGGAGCAAACTTTATCCATATCTCAACCAGAGTTCTGTAAAAATTACGGAAATTGATTACCAAGACCCAAATAACTTAATTCTGAAAACCGAATTAGGAAAAGTCTATCTTGGTGGTACAAGCACCCATTTACCTGATCAAATTAATTTATTAGCCCAATTACGTCACTTAAATAAAAAATTGAATCCTTCGGAGATAAACTACATTGATTTAAAAAACCCTGAATCTCCCTTAGTACATATGAACCAAAAAAAAGATGAGTCTAAAACTCAAACTCCATAACAATGTGTCACCAATTCCTCGTAGTATTAATTAATTTTATTTTATAAATAAATATTATTGTTTGCTTTATATTCTTGTAGAGTGCTTCTGAAAAGCTCCTTTTTATGCCTTATAACTTACGTACAAAGTTAATTCTTTGACACTTGCTATCACCCTGTAGTTAGTTTTGAGTAGTGAGGTTTTAGTCCTTGGTAGATATTTAAATTTGTTAATCTTATGACTGAAAAGCTTGATAGGCTTAGATAGTGTTGCTATTTAGTCACAAAAAGTAATAAATTAACCGATCAGTAGGGTCTTCCTTTCTTCCTTAGCTGTGAATATGAGGATAAATAGTACATAGAAGACTAATTTTGTTGACAGAGTTGCAATTATCACCAATTTGGAAACCTATCAACTATATTATTAAGGCAGTGAAGATTGGCTTTAGCTTCTCTTTACACATAAAGTTATCTACTGAAAATTTTGCGTTATGTTATTACTTGTATTTTTATAAAGTGTATGTTTAATTGCATAGAGTTAGCCCTTAGAGCTACTTATTCCAGAGTAAATACGTCATATTGTCAGTATTTTTTATATAAAAACATAGCAAAATATACAAAATGTCATCAGTGTTAAAAGCTCTTGCTCACAATACAAACACTATTAGTAGTCAGATTTACAACCAATCAGAATTTTTAACAGAATTATTATCTGGGTATTCTGTATCCCAAAGGTATACTAGGCAAAAACTACAATATGGAGAAATTATCAATAAATTGTGGAAGTTATACAGATCAATTTTAAGTAAATGTATGTATACTTCTCTAGAATTAGCTGTGCGTTTACCTGTGGTGAGCGAAACGCTATCACTTTGGGAAGCTGCTCCAAAACCTCAGATCAGGCGAAGTCCATCGCTTGTATTGATGGCTTGTCTCATAGCAGACTTTCACACTTACAATCTTGTTAAGGTTGGCAGTAGTGATAACAATAAAGAACAGTGCCAAAATGTCTAGCACTGTCAAACTTATAGTTGACTCCTAAATGCATAACCCTTAAAAAGTCGTTTATCTACCTTTCTGAATCCAATGACACTTGATAATAACCAAGAGCTTACCTATAGAAACTCCCAATCGTTGGGACAGCCAGGTTTCTCACTGGCAGTTAACTCAAGCAACCCCTTTAATCACTCTGGGCTGAATTTTGCACAAAATAACGATAGTAAGAAAATTTCTGTGGAAAATAGTCGCATTGGCGAGATTGTCCCAGGACGCGTTGCCAACATCAAGGTAATTGGTGTTGGTGGTGGTGGTGGTAATGCGGTTAACCGCATGATTGAGTCTGATGTCTCTGGTGTAGAATTTTGGTCAATTAACACTGATGCCCAAGCTCTGACTCTGGCAGGCTCTCCTAGTCCTTTACAAATCGGACAGAAACTCACACGAGGTTTAGGTGCAGGTGGTAATCCTGCCATTGGTCAAAAAGCAGCTGAGGAATCACGAGATGAAATTGCCACTGCATTAGAAGGAGCTGATTTAGTATTTATCACAGCTGGGATGGGAGGTGGCACGGGTACAGGTGCAGCTCCGATTGTCGCAGAAATAGCCAAAGAAATGGGCGCTCTCACGGTGGGAGTGGTAACACGTCCTTTTGTTTTTGAAGGTCGTCGTCGGACTACTCAGGCAGAACAAGGCATTGAAGGACTAAAAAGTAGAGTTGATACTTTAATTATTATTCCTAACAATAAACTGCTGGAGGTGATCCCAGAGCAAACACCAGTCCAAGAAGCTTTTCGTTATGCAGATGATGTATTACGTCAAGGGGTACAAGGAATTTCGGATATTATCACCATCCCCGGTTTAGTGAACGTAGACTTTGCTGATGTGCGGGCTGTAATGGCAGATGCGGGATCAGCGCTGATGGGTATTGGTGTAAGTTCAGGAAAATCAAGAGCTAGAGAAGCTGCGATCGCCGCTATTTCGTCACCACTACTAGAATGTTCTATTGAAGGTGCTAGAGGTGTTGTTTTTAATATTACTGGTGGCAGCGACCTCACCCTACATGAAGTAAATGCCGCCGCAGAAACAATATATGAAGTAGTTGATCCCAACGCTAATATTATTTTTGGGGCAGTGATTGATGACAGGTTGCAAGGAGAGGTAAGAATTACCGTCATTGCTACTGGATTTACTGGGGAAATACAAGCAGCGCCTCAACAAAACGCTGCTAATGCACGGGTAGTATCTACTGCTCCAAAACGACCAGCGCCACAAACACCACCAGTTAATTCCCCTGCACCTATTCCCGAATTTAAAGAAAAATCTGGCTTGGATATCCCTGATTTTCTCCAGAGACGGCGGCCACCAAAGAATTAAGCGGTTTTAGATGTGAGATTATTCAAAATTTGTAGTCTCTAGTCAAGCTTAATGCTGTATAAAAACTGCTAATTTTCAAGTTCAGAGATACATTTGTGATCTCCGGTAATTCTTGTTGCTGTTACAAATAAATTGCTACTATTCAAAAGCTAGATCCACTTGGGCAAGAGTCTATTGACTTTTTTGCCCAAATTTGCATTGCAAAATAAAAGATCAGCCAGGATTGGGAACTTGGAAGAGAGGTATTCCCAACCTTTTTGGGGAATTTTCCCGTGATTAGCTATCTTTAATTTTGAATTCGTAGATTCTGTTCTACCCATGCAATTACTTGATGAGCCAGGCGAGTACCATCTAGTCGGTCAATTTCACGTATTCCCGTGGGGCTAGTGACGTTAACTTCTGTCAGATAACCACCAATCACATCAATACCTACAAAGATTAACCCATCTTGGCGTAAATTTGCGGCAATTTGGCTACAAATTTCTTGCTCTCGTGGTGTAATCTCAGTTCTTGCGACGGTTCCACCAGTTGCCATGTTATTACGAAAATCGTTGCCGCTTGCCAAACGATTGAGAGCGCCAATAGGTTCACCATTAAGTAAAATAATCCGTTTGTCTCCCTCTTTCGCCTCTGGTAAATAGGTTTGTACCATTACTGGTAATCGACCTTGTTGAGTACTAAGTTCGACTATGGAATTAAAATTGCGATCGCCTGCTTGTAAAAATAAAATTCCTTCCCCAGCTTTATTACCCAGAGGTTTGAGAACAGTAGCTCCTTTAGCTTCGACAAATTGCCGGATAAACTCTTTATCAGCACTGACAATGGTTTCTGGAATTGCCTTAGTAAACTGAAGGGCGTACATTTTTTCATTTGCCCCACGAATACCATGAGGATTGTTAACTATCAAAGTTTGATTTTGGTCAATATAATCCAGAACATAGGTTGCATAAAGGTAAGCATCGTTCACTGGTGGATCTGTCCGCATGAATATAGCATCCATCGTTTCCAAAGAATTGAAGGAACGAGCTTTTAATTTATACCAAGGATTTGCTGCTACCCAGCGTCCATCAACCAACTGCACTGGTACAAGTTCTACCTGCTGCAAGATAGCCCAAGCTTTGCTGTCTACCACACTCAAACAATTAGCCTGAGTTACCCAAACTTCATGTCCTAAAGTTTGCGCTGCTTCCATCAGCGCCACACTGGTATCATGACATGGATCTAACTGATGGATGGGATCAATAATAAAAGCCAGTTTCACGCCTTTTGCCTCAATGCCAGGAAATTCTCAGATAAATTATCCCCCGATATCCTGGCAGATTAACAATTACTAGTGAGGGAAAAAGCGTAACTCTGTTGCTTGTTCGCCTAGAGACTAGTGCTAGAGGCCAATAATTCGTCTAGTTTACCTTGACTTTCGAGAGCATGAATATCATCACAACCACCAACATGGCGATCGTTGATGAAGATTTGTGGTAATGAGCGTCTACCATTAGCTCTCTGAGCCATTTTAGCCCGTGCTTCCTCATCGCCATCGATGCTGTATTCAATAAATTCCACACCCTTCTGATTGAGCAAATTTTTAGCTCGAATGCAAAAAGGGCAAGTTCTCCAAGTGTAAATTTCTACTGTGGCAGCCATAACTTCCTCAAATTGATCTAATAATTAATTTTAGAACTTTGGTACTGATAGTAGATGCTTAACGTATTTGTGATCTGTAACGTTGCTAGATGCCATGAAATACACTGGTGAACTTGCATAACTATGCTGGAGCCAAAAGGTATAAGAACAAAAGCTTATCTGCTGTTGCGTTTTTTTTGAGTAGAAAAGCAAAAAGAAATAGAAATGTGCAAAAAAATATTATATTTACCCAATTTTCTTTTCTTTTGCTGTCTACCTTTTACCTTGCCTTAGAGAAAAATATTCATGGTGAGTTATTTAACTACTTAAGTTCTTTTGGCAATTCGGTGCTAATTAGACTTACGACGCCGACTAATGAGCATACTACCCATAACGATACCCAGACCTATGCTAGCAGTTGGTTCTGGTACTTTGACTTTCGGCGGTTCGGGAAGCTTGGCATAAGTAGCCTTAAAGATTGAGGCGTGGGACAAATCCTTACCTTGTGAACCACTCCCATTTAACGCAACACCGATTGTATTAAAGAATCCTGTTAAACCTGTTTGAGAGAAATCAATGTCTTGAAACAGATAGGTGCTATATGACGTACTTGTTTTGAGGCTAATAACAAACGTAGTAGGGCCGTTGCCAAGAGCTGTACCTAAGCTCCATGTACCGGAACTCCGTCCGTTTTGTGCTTCAAAGCCAAAATTGTCTGAACTATCAGATTTTCCAACTAAGTCCCAAGTTGCGTTAGCACCGATATTAAACAGCCCTTGATTCAAATCATTAAGTAAAGTACTTTGCGCTCCAGTGTCGTTACCGCTAAAGGGGCCTTTACAAGCAGAAGCTTGTGTACTTCCAATAGAAACATCTGTAACACTACAAGACACGCTGGAGGTAGTAGATGTAGTGGTAGTTGTAGTGGTATTGGAAGTGGAACTTTGGTTAGAGTTACCATTACCATTGCCATTTCCGTTAGATGTGGTGGTAGTTGTAGTGGTGTTGGAAGTGGAACTTTGGTTAGAGTTACCATTACCATTACCATTACCATTGCCATTTCTTGCTAAAGCGGAGGGAGCTAAAGCTAAACAATATAGTCCTATGAAAGATGTAATGGATAGCCGGAGAAATAATTTTGAAAAATTTTTGGACATTTTGATTTTTTCCTGTGTCTTATTTTTGGATAACTAGACCAAGGTCTTATTTGCTTTGCGGGCTAAAGACTTTTTAATTATCTGATAAAAAATATTAATCGAGTATAAAAATGACACAGGTTATTTATATCTTTATTTATTATTGATTTACACTAAAGATTTTATAATTAGCGATATTTTTTTTAGTACACAAGAAGCTTTATGACGAAGTTTAAGTATATTTTCTGAAGTTATAATTAAATAATTATCTGCATCATTAATGTATGTAATAAAAGGTTTTCCAGTCATCAATCGTGAAAAATACTCAAAAAACAAGCTTTATAATAGTAGGAGTTTTTGTTGTTAAATTTAATTATTAAAAATATTGATATTTTGGAAATATACATAAGAGCAAATACTATGTTGTATTTACTGAAAGATAGATAAATTATTCTTAAAGCGTGGCTGACAATATGTGTAAGTATCTATAAAACCTGGATAAAGTGGTTCTTTCGATATTTTCTAAAGATCATTTATCTCGATACCCGCCAGCATAGGTAATCACACATATCGTTCTATAGGTTTTGTGGTTTCCATAAGCTACACCAGCTACTTTAAAAGCATCATTAAAAATATTTGTGCGATGGCCCCGTGATGGTACTCCATCATCAATAATCAATTGCATGACTATATCTTGAGCAGTGTTGGGGCCGTAGCTAATATTTTCCGCAGCTGTGGTTTGCCATTCACCATAGCGATTCATTCGCATGAAGGGGGTACTACCATCATTACCGTAATGTCCTGTAGCGCCGGTTTTTCCTTGATCTTGGACGTGATCTCTGGCTGCTAAAGACATTGCCGGAGATATGCTTAATGTTCCCACAGGACGGGCTGAATTGAGAAATGCGATCGCCTCATCTACTGCTTTTATCCCTTCCTGAGTTTGCAAATAAACATAATCTGCCAACTTAACCTTGTTCCCCTGAAAGCGCTGGCGGTAACTTTGCAAAATAGGTAAGTATGCTTGGGGATTTGTCCGTACTATGTTCATCTCCTCTAGCACTCGTTGTTCTAACGGTGAGAGGATATATTGTTGTAGTGATATTTCCGGGCTTTTTCGTGATGCTTCGGCAATAAAGTTCCAAAATTGCAATTTATTCTTCAGTAATTTCATGACTGGGTAGCTAATCATCAAGATATATTTAGCTCCACAGTATGAACAGCAGTTTTCGGAAGCAGGAGTATTGTTATATCTCTACACCTATAGGTTGAGCTTCTCTTGCTAAACCGATGTGCGCTAGAGATAGTGAAATATTGTTATACTTTATTCCCGCTAAAGCCCATTGAAGTTCAGTTGATCAAGGTTTTTTGATAACGCCATAGGTGAGGAAACAAAATTTCCTGAACCTGCTCATACAAATCTAACCAATCTTGAGGCGATCGCTCTGCACCTGAAGAAGATATCCCCGCATTGACTAAAAATAGCATATTTATTTTTCTAAATATCCACCAGCGTAAGTAATCACACATATCGTTCTATAGGTTTTGTGATTACCGTAAGCAACACCCGCGACCTTAAAAGCACCGTTAAAAATATTAGTACGATGACCGCGTGATGGTACTCCATCATCAATAATCAATTGCATGACTATATCTTGAGCAGTGTTTGGGCCGTAGCTAATATTTTCTGCTGCTGTGGTTTGCCATTTACCATAGCGATTGACACGAGTGAAGGGAGTGCTACCATCGCTACCATTATGACCAGTTACACCTTTTGATCCTTGGTCTTTGACATGATCTCTAGCACCTAAAGACATTCCCTTAGATATTTTTAATGTTCCCACAGGACGGGCTGACTTGAGAAAAGCGATCGCCTCATCTACCGATCTAACACCTTCTTGGGTAATTAGATAAGTATTACTAGAAATTCTCACCCGATTTCCTTGGAAACGTTTTCTATAATTTTCTATGATAGGGATGTATGATCTAGGGTTAGTCCGCACTTTGTTCATCTCTTCAATCACCTGTCGTTCCAATGGTGAGAGGTAATTTGCTGCTAACAAAGTTGGACTACCTGTTTGAACTATTGACGAAGTAGATTGTGCCAATGAGGAACTATATGTTAACAGTGGATAAGCAATAATGCTTAATAAGCTAGTGAAAATAGATACGCAAGACTTATGAAGAAGCATCAATGACCTCAAAATTCTATACTTTGGTATTAAGTTGACGAATGATGAACAACAAGTATTTATTTAAGGTTTTGATGCTTGTAGTGCATAAAAACGCTTACAATGCTATTTTCTTTGTAGCATGACAATTCAGTATGTGCAAATGCTAATTTTACTTAGCCTATAATTTCCTAGCTTTTGATTTAACAAAATTACGTTGATCAAGCTGTGAATAACAAACAATACTTTAAATAAACCTTTTCAGGATATCTTAGTTATTATTATCAATTGCAGAATTCTCTCATTAACCGACAAGAACTGCTGACATTAGTTAATAGCAGTAACCTTAGCTTTAACACAATCCTGTAATAATGTTTAATCGTCTCAAAATTGGCTCTAAAATTGGAGCGGGCTTCACTATAAGCATCGCAATTCTGAGCATGATAGGTTTTATTTCCTATCAAAGCATTCAAGAACTAATTGCTGCTTCCCGCAAGGAAAGACATACTTACCAAGTACTCAGTCAAATAGCAGACCTTAATGCTCTATTATCCACGGCAGAGGCTGGACAAAGGGGTTACATTATTACAAAAGAACAGCGATATCTAGAACCTTATCAACAAGCTACAAAATCGTTAAATAATAAAATTCAAGAACTTGAAAATTTAATTTCAGATAATCCTAATCAACAGCGCTATTTTGATAAATTAGAGCCATTGATTAATGAAAGAATAGCTCTCATGCAAGCTGTGCTTAATCTGCGGCAAACGCAAAGTTTTGAAGCCGCTCAAAAATCTATGCTGACAGATAAAGGCAGATTACTGATGAAGCAAATCAGGAACATCAGTCAGCAGATGAATTCGGAAGAATCAAAATTATTAGAACAGCGAACACTAATAGCACGAACTGCTGCAAATAACACCCTTGCCACTATTACTTATAGCATTCCATTTATATCTATTATTATTGCTTTAATTGGATATTTGCTGACCAGACATATCTCCTTTCCATTGCGGCGCATTTCTCATGCAGCAGAAAAGATGTCTAGTGGAGATTTATCGGTTAGTTTACTTGATAGTAAACGCCAAGATGAAATTGGTGTGCTGACACGCACCTTTAACCAAATGGTGGTAAATCTGAGAGCCTCAACCCAGAAAAATGAAGAGCAAAATTGGCTCAAGTCTAATTTGGCTGAATTTACCCAGTTACTTCAAGGACAGCGTAATCTCGAAAATGTTTCTCGTTTAATTTTGTCAAAACTAACACCACTGATAGAGTCTCAACAAAGTGTTTTTTATATACTTGATAAAACTAATGATGAGCCTATATTCAAGTTAATAAGTAGCTATGCTTACAACGAACGCCGACATCTAAATAATCGCTTACGTTTGGGTGAGGGATTGGTAGGACAATGCGCCCTAGAAAAGCAGAGAATTTTGTTAACTGAAGTTCCTAGTGATTATATCCGCATTAATTCCGGGTTGGGAGAAGCTTTACCACTAAATATTCTTGTATTTCCTGTAATATTTGAAACGGAAGTAACTGCTGTTATTGAAATTGCTTCTTTTTCTCGTTTTAAAGAATTACAATTGACATTCCTTGAGCAGTTTAGTGAAATTATAGGTGTATTTTTAAATAGTATTGCCGCCAGTGTACAAACGCAACAACTCTTGGAAGAATCTGTAGCTTTAACAGAAGAGCTTAGACAAAATAATCAACTTTTAGAAGAGCAAACACAAGAATTAGAAAACTCAGAAATTCTTTTAAGAAAACAACAACAAGAGCTACAACAATCAAACGAAGAATTACAGCAACTAAATGAAGAGCTAGAGGAAAAAGCAGAATTATTAGAAATACAAAATAGTGAAGTTGCTCTAAAAAATCAGGAAATTGAAAAAACAAAAAAATCAATAGAAGAAAAGGCAGAGCAATTAGCATTATCTTCTAAATACAAATCAGAATTTCTGGCAAATATGTCCCATGAGTTACGGACACCACTTAATAGCTTATTAATTTTAGCCAAACTACTTGCCGATAATTCAGGCGGTAACTTAACTAGTAAGCAGGTAGAGTATAGTCAAACAATTTATACGGCAGGAACCGATCTTTTAGGATTAATTAATGACATTTTAGACCTAGCAAAAATCGAATCGGGAACTTTATCAGTAGAACTGGAACAAATAGATTTTAGAGATTTGCATCATCATATAGAACGTAATTTCCGACAAATTGCCCAAGATAAAGAACTAAGTTTTAGGATTGAACTTGATGATAAATTACCACCAACAATATTTAGTGATCCTAAACGCTTGCAGCAAATTTTGAAGAATCTGCTGGCTAATGCCTTCAAGTTTACTGAGCAAGGAGGAGTAACTTTAAAAATTGCTGTAGCTCAAAATAATATCATTGCATTTGCTGTTGGCGATACAGGTATTGGCATTCCTGTTGAAAAACAACAAATTATTTTTGAAGCATTTCAGCAAGCAGATGGTACAACTAGCCGCAAATACGGCGGAACTGGCTTAGGTTTATCGATCAGTCGGGAACTAGCACAAATGTTAGGTGGTAGACTCGGATTAGTCAGTCAACCAGGAAAGGGAAGTACTTTCACCCTCTATTTACCGCAAACTTATCCAGTAAATAAGACAACAGCAATTCCACAACAGCAGATATCACCCCAATACCAGCTACCGCCAGCGTCTACAGAAAACTTACAATCTGCCACTTTTTCTAGTACGACAAGCTATACCCCACCTTTAGTGATGGTTTCCGACCGACCGCAGGTCATCGCCGATGATCGAGAGATAATTCAAAAAGGTGATAGGGTTTTACTAGTCATAGATGATGATGAAAAATTTGCCCGCATCTTACTAGACATGGCAAGGCAACAAGGCTTTAAAGTGATAGTTTCTTTAAGCAGTAAACAAGGTTTAGCTTTAGCAAGAGAGTATCAGCCGAATGCCATTACTTTAGATATTTATATGCCAGATATGGATGGGTGGACGTTGCTAGACCGCCTCAAGCACGATCCCCAAACCAGACACATTCCCGTTCATATACTTTCTGTTGATGACCGAGAACAAAGAGCGTTAAAACTAGGTGCAATTACTTTCTTACAGAAACCAGTTTCTTCAGACATATTAAACCAAACATTAACTGGGATAAAAAGTTTCCTTGACCGCAAGGTAAAACGTCTTTTAGTGATAGAAGATGACCCTGTACAAGCCCAAAGTATTATTGAACTTATCGGTAATGGTGATGTTCAGACTATGGGAGTGAATACAGGAGCCGCAGCATTAGATGTTTTACGCTTACAGCACTTTGATTGTATAGTCTTGGATCTTGGTTTACCTGATATGAGTGGCTTAGAACTGCTGGAGCAAATCAAACAAGAACCAAACCTAGCGAAATTACCAATTATTATTTATACAGGAAAAGAAATCAACCGGGAAGAAGAAACGCAACTGAGAAAACTAGCTGAGACAATTATTATTAAAAATGTGCGATCGCCTGAACGTTTACTAGATGAAACTGCCCTATTCCTGCATCGAGTACAGGCAAATTTACCCCAACCACAACGCCAAATACTAGAACAACTACACCAAACAGACCCAATATTAGCAAATCGGAAAATTCTAATTATTGATGATGATTTGCGAAATATCTTTGCCATCACCAGTTTGTTAGAAAGCTACCAAATGCAGGTAATATTTGCCGAAAATGGTAGAGATGGTATTGATATGCTACAAACTAACCCCGATATTAATGCCGTGTTAATGGATGTAATGATGCCAGAAATGGATGGTTACGAAACCACTCGTTGCATCCGTCAACAACAGCAATTCCGCACCCTACCAATTATTGCTTTAACAGCCAAAGCCATGCCTGGCGATCGCGAAAAGTGCATCGAAGCTGGTGCTTCTGATTACATCACCAAACCAGTAGACACTGAACAACTACTATCATTACTAAGAGTTTGGTTGTATAAATGATCAACAATAGAACGTTTAAACACTTGGCAACCTTAGCACTTTTTACACTCGCAACAGTTTGAACTGTCTGAAGGTTTCAAACGCTATACGTTTGATGAGGCGCATTTTGGAGAAATGACCTTTGTTGTGGAAGTCTTTCGTAGTGAGGTCGAGATAGTGCCTTGTCAAGGATACTTCTCAAGTCGGTGAATTGTTAACTATTGCTCAGAGCGATCGCTATTTCAGCGAACTGAAAAATAAAATTGTATTACTTGAGATTTTTAAGCTGTATTAAGTTGCGTAAATTTTACACTATTGGGTGATGAGTAAATATCAAACGCCCTCCTAGAAGTATTTACCCCTGAGATTCGGGGGTTTTTTGCTATTTTCAGTTATTCTCTGGATGAAACAGTTGCATAAAGAAATTCTTCTTAATGTAACAAGACAAAAATTTAGGTTCTATCAAGTTATTAATAAAGATATTTGGGTCAATAATTATTTGGTTGACTCAAATTAATATCTTAAGTCTCTCATTAGCTCATGAAGGTGGAAATTCTTGCCAATCAATAGCCAAAACACTCACTCTGTGAGTATTTTCTTGTTTTTAATTTTGAATTGTTTATGATTTTGCCCAAACTCAGCTTAGAAGACATAGAAATCAAGTTGCTGTTAGAAGGAGTTTACCAGTACTACGGTCATGACTTCCGCAACTATGCTGTGTCTTCGCTCAAACGCCGCATTTACAGTTTTATGCGCTTGGAGGGTTTAGAAAATATTTCAGCGTTACAAGAACAACTACTGCACGATGGCACTTCTCTAGAAAGATTTTTGCTGAGTTTGACGGTAAATGTCACATCCATGTTTCGTGACCCCAGTTTCTATCTGGCTTTTAGAAATCAAGTTGTGCCAATACTCCGGACTTACCCGTTTATACGCATTTGGCACGCAGGCTGTTCAACGGGAGAGGAAGTCTACTCAATGGCCATCCTCCTCCAAGAAGAAAATCTTTACCACCGTTGCCGGATTTATGCTACCGACACTAATGAGAAAGTGTTACAAAATGCCAAAAGTGGGATTTTTCCGCTCAAAATGATGCAGGAATACACTCAGCTTTATTTAAGAGCAGGCGGTAAGCGGTCTTTCTCCGAATACTACACTGCGGCTTATGACCATGCGCTCTTTCGTGCGTCATTACGAGAAAACATCATCTTTGCCCAGCATAATCTAGCTACAGATAGTTCTTTCAATGAGTTCAATGTCATTTTCTGCCGGAACGTTTTAATATACTTCAATCAGGTATTGCAAAAACGGGTACATACACTTTTTTATAATAGTTTGTGCAATTTTGGCATTCTGGGTTTAGGCAGGCAAGAATCTATCAGATTTACTCCTTATGAAAAGTACTATGAAGAAATAGCCAAGGGTGAGAAACTCTACCGGAGGCTAAACTAATGTCATTTAAAATTGTCGTTATTGGAACTTCTTTAGGAGGATTATCCGCACTGCAAAACCTGCTAGGAAATTTACCAGCTAATTTCCAAATACCAGTGGCGATTGTCCAACATCGTCATAAAGATTCTGACGATACTCTCAGGGGAATGATTCAAGAATATGCTTTGTTGCCCGTGCGAGAAGTGGAAGATAAAGATGAAATCTTGCCTGGACAAATCTATCTAGCCCCAGCCGACTATCATTTATTGGTTGAACCTGGTTATTTTGCTCTTTCTACCGATGGGGCTGTTTCCTACGCTAGACCCTCGATTGATGTACTGTTTGAGTCAGCAGCCGATGTCTATGGGGAGCAAGTCATTGGTGTAATATTAACAGGGGCTAATCAGGATGGTATGCAAGGACTGAAAAAAGTCAAAGCCAGGGGAGGTATTACTATTGTGCAGGAACCCAGCACCGCCGCCAGTTCCGTCATGCCAGCAGCAGCAATATCTGCTGTTGCGGTAGACTGGATTTTGTCACTTTCAGAGATTTCTCCCCTACTCGTAAATCTTGGTTACTCTATACGGAAATGAACTCATGCAGCCAGAACCCAAAGTAAACATCCTTCTGGTGGATGATAAAGTGGAAAACTTACTGGCACTAGAGGCAATTTTAGAGCGTCTAGGGGCTAATCTAGTCAGGGCGACTTCTGGGGAGGAAGCCTTGCGGTGTCTGCTGCATCAAGATTTTGCGGTAATTTTGTTAGATGTACAGATGCCAGGGATGGATGGTTTTGAAACTGCTACCCTGATTCGTAATCGTGGGCGATCGCGTCAGACTCCGATTATTTTTCTCACTGCTTTTAGCACCAGTGAGCAAATGCTATTTAAGGGTTATGCACTAGGAGCAGTTGATTATCTCCTCAAACCCATAGATGCAAATATTCTTACTTCTAAGGTTACAGTATTTGTTGAACTTTTTAAGAAAACTCAAGCAATCCAACGCCAAGCAGCTCAACTGGCAGCGATTAATGCTGAACTCAGACAAAGTGAAGAACGTTTCCGTTCTTTAAGTACTTGCTCACCTGTAGGCATTTTTGAAACCGATGCTGAAGGACGGTGTAATTATACCAATCCCCGCTATCAAGCAATTTGCGGCTTGGATGCTACAGAGAGTTTAGATAAAAGATGGCTAGAATCTGTTCATCGAGAGGATAGGGAACGAGCGATAGCTAGTTGGTCTACTTATATTTACCAAGGTGGCGACTATTCAGATGAATTTCGCTTTCAAACCGTTGATGATCGCCTGCGATGGGTGCAGGTACGCTCCTCACCTATGCTTTCTGGTAATGGTGAATTGCTTGGCTATGTCGGTACACTCGAAGACATCACCGCACGTAAGCAATCTGAAGAAATCCGCGCTCAGGTAATCTACGAACAAACCGCTAGACAAGAAGCCGAGGCGGCAAATCGCATGAAAGATGAGTTTTTGGCTGTCCTCTCCCACGAACTCCGCACCCCCCTAACTTCCATGTTGGGCTGGTCAAAAATTCTCCGAGCTAAAAAACTAGACGAAAAAGCCACAGCCAAGGCCTTAGAAGCGATTGAACGCAATGCTAATTCGCAAGTGCAACTGATTGAAGATATTTTAGATGTGTCGCGGATTATTCGTGGTCAACTGAGGCTGAATTTATCTCCCGTCAACTTAATAACAGTGGTGGAAGCAGCCCTAGAGGCAGTGCGTCCCCTAGCGGATACAAAAAGTATTACCATCGAGACGGCACTTGATTATACTTTAAGCCCAGTCAGTGGTGATTCAGCGCGGTTGCAACAAATTGTCTGGAATCTCCTCACCAACGCCATTAAGTTTACACCAAAAGAAGGTAAGGTAGAAGTCCGGTTAGAAGGGATAAATAGTGAATTATCTGGTGATTTGACTCACGCTCAAATTCAGGTCATCGATACAGGGATTGGTATTGAAAGTGCATTTCTCCCCAAAGTGTTTGAGCGTTTCCGCCAAGCAGATAGTACCACGACGCGATCGCACAATGGATTAGGTCTAGGATTAGCAATTGTGCGGCATTTGGTGGAACTACACAACGCCACAATTTTTGCAGAAAGTCAAGGGGTAGGAAAAGGAGCCACCTTTACTGTCAGATTCCCACTCATGCAAGAAAATCGGGAAACTCAACCAGCACCAACAGAAAATACCTCTGTAGATTCCGCTAACTCTTCTCCCCTCGCTGGCTTAAAAGTTCTCATTGTCGATGATGAAGCTGATACCCGAAACTTTTTAGGATTCTTGTTTGAAGAGTATGGGGCAATTTCCTCCACCACAGCATCAGTTGAGGCTGCATTAGCCGTCATTGAACAGTTAAAACCAGATATCCTGGTTAGCGATATTGGGATGGCAGAACAAGATGGTTATACTCTCATCCGCAAACTGCGCTCCTTACCACCAGAACAAGGTGGTAAGATACCAGCGATCGCTTTAACAGCATATTCACGAGAAGAAGACCGCCAACAAGTCGTAGAATCTGGATTTCAACATCATTTATCTAAGCCTGTTGACCCCAACAAATTAATCTCTGTAGTAGCCAGTATTTTCCATCTTTCCCTTCCCGTAGAAGTTAGTTAGTTGAGGAAGTCAACAATAAAAAATTAAGAAATATTTCTAGCGGACAAAATACCAGTAATTACATCTAAAAATTCCGCTTAAATCTGGTTGTAGATTTTTAGGTAATTAACCTAAAATTACGTCTCATTACAATTTAATTTGAGTTATGTAAGGTTCATACTCGATTTCTGAAATAACTGTAGGAGAGCCACTGCGTTGGTGAAGCAACGCGGTCTTTTCTTCGTTCCCTGCGGGAAGCTTCGCGTTCGTGGAGCGTGTCGGAGACAGATGTTTCACAAAGGGAGTTTCCTCCATGAGCGATTGCCGAAAGGGTTTTCCGGCTTATTCGCTCTTAGCGTTCCCGCAGGGTAGCAAGTGGCTTTGGGCAATACCCACTCTACAGATACTGAGATTTTTTCAATAATCAAATCGGATTTCCACATAGACCATAATTAATGAATTATGTCTAATTATTTATTAAGAACACCTTGATTTATTTGATACAACTTGGAAATATCAGAATTAGGTTAAACATAATTCCCAGTTTAATCTTTGTAAACTTAAGGAGTTTAATTCATGGCTAACATCACAATCGATACACTATATCTAACAGGTTATGATTTGCTTTGTGATTTTGAGAGCTTTCTTAATGAACTATTTCCCGAGGAAATGTCATCTATCCAAGGAGGTTTTTGGGGTAAATCTTCTGGGTATAATTCCTTTTCTGGAGGTGGCTTTTCAGGACATAGTGGCTCTTATAACTCGTTTTCTGGCGGGTCTTTTGGCTACGGTGGCTACCGCAAGAAGTTCTGGTATTAACTGTTAGTGAATAGCCAATTGTGATTTTTAATAAAAATAGACACAATTGGATTTATAACTTGGCCACCTATATAATTGAGGGAATGAGGATAGCCATCTACCTAATTTAAATCAGTAAAGCTGATAATTATGTCACATCAAATCCCTGAATTAACTTTAGAAACACAAGCTAACATAATTGGTGGCGTTAATCTTTCCATCACCAATAATACTGACAAGAATCTGACTCAAATTCGTATTGACAAGGGTAGTGCTAGAATTCGGGTTAATTTAGGAGAAGTATCCCCAAATCAAAACTTTCGTAGTCAATCTGGGGATTGTAGGTCTTATTTTGATGAATTTACTGGACAATTTACTTTTTCGTGTAGTTTAAGAGATTCTAGCGGAACTGGAGAAAACTTTTTTCCTAGTTTATAGACTCTCATGAGCTTTAGTTACCAAGGTAACTGACTTCCGTCCCAGGAGAAAAACTGGCCACTATCACCGTCTTGGAGTTGTTCAATAACAGCCAATAATTGGCTAACAGTGCGTTCCACTGAAAATAATTTCTCCGCAGATACATTTTTTTGAAAGGGACGAGAAAGACGTGTATCTGTTGTCCCAGGATGTAAAGTCACTACTGTAGTTTTAGGACAACTTCTACTATATTCAATAGCGACATTCCGCATAAACATATTCAGCGCAGCTTTAGAGGCGCGATAGCCATACCAACCACCAAGCTGATTGTCGCCTATACTGCCTAATTTAGCAGAGATATTAGCAAAAACACTCTTATCATCATGTCGAAACAAAGGCAAAAGGTGTTTAGCTAGGAGAATAGCGCCTATACTGTTGACTTGAAAGTAACGCAGTAAATTTTCTGAATTAATTTGTCTCAAACTTTTTTCTGGTTGTATATTTCCATCATGTAGGAGTCCTACACAGTTGATGACCAAATGTAATTTATTAGTTTCATTGCTTATCTGTTGCAAGACTTCAGCAATCTGTAACTCATCAGTAATATTCAGTGATATACAAGTTAATCGCCGGGAATATTCATCTTGCAATACTACTAAATCTGATGCTGAATCTAATCGGCGATAGGTGGCGTAAATTTTGGCGATTCTGTCATCTTGTAGCAATTTTTTGACAAAACCTAAGCCGATGCCTTGGCTAGCTCCTATGATCAAGACATTGACATGATTAATTTCATCAATAAAAGACATACAAAATAATAGCGATCGCCTACTTGATTGCAACTATAAACTATTCCTGCACTACCTCAACCAACTCCTCAATCATCACCTCAAAAGTCCGGGCTAACTTCTGAATGGCGGTAAAATCTACAGTCGCCAATCCAGGCGATCGCGCATAGGTTCTCAGAGTGCTGTAAACTACACCAGAACGGTCAGATACTTCCTTCAACGTCCAACCTCTCTGGGCCGCATACTCTCGAATCTTAAGGCGAATCATTCCCATAATTTACTCAATTCGTGACTTGTATCAGTCGCCAAATAATTGTATCATATAAAACTATCGCCCCCCGGCCTAGGAAACTGAGAGAGCGATCGCTTACTGCGGGGCATAGCCCATCGCACGTGTTAAAATACACATCCCGTAAAAAGCGAGATTCACCTTTTTTCGGAGAAATTATCTTTCCTTACGAGGATTATCTTTTTTCTTATCAGGATTATCTTTTATGGTATCATTACTCAACCCAAAAGCAATTGTCATCCGTCCATCAAAAATTGTTCACAAATCGTTAACTCCTCATCCCTTGGCACGATTTGTCACAGAAGAAGCAATTTGTTTGATGTTCCGTATTGGGTTTGATGATATCTACACAGTAGAATGCTGGCGATATGTAGTTTACGTCCACGCCAAAGGCGTAAGTACATTTGTCAGTTATGCTGATTTTCCCCCGACTGTGGGAGTACGACCACCAACCACATTAGACTTTATTAAATGGCGTAGGCGTTGGCGCAAGCAACACGACCAAGCTCACCGCAAGCAAGCACCAGAATGGTGGGAAGAATTTTTTATTAGGGAGTTTTGGCAAGCTCCTTCCGAGTCTGTGTTACACAGTTGGGGTGAATTAGTAGGGATAATTAGATTTGTCTTTAGTGAAGAAACTTTGGCAGAACTCCGCAGACACTATCGCCAAGAAAAATTATCCTTAAATTAACTAGAGTCTCCAAGGGAGGCGCACGTTAATTTAATGTCCCTGTGGTGAACATTAACCACAGAGACACAAAGAAAAGTTTACAACTTATTCATTGAGTTTATTAGCGGCTCGGTGAGCGCGTGCTTCGGCAGAGGACATGACTTCCTCGAAATTTTCTAACACTTCGCCAGGGAAGTTTTCTAAAGCTCTAGTAGAGATAGCAACTCGACCTTTACCTTCATCTAAGTCAATAACTACCGCTTTAATTATTTGACCAATTTGAAAGACTTTCTCTAGAGACTCGATGAATTTTTGACTGACTTGCTTAATATGTAGTAAGGCACTGAGACCATTTAAATCGACAAACACACCAAAAGGTTTAATCCCAGTCACTTTACCTTCTATTAACTGACCAATTTCTAACTGGCTGAAGTTGCTAGAACGAGTTACCAAACGTTGGGAAAGGACTAGTTTTTTAGTGTTGCGGTCTACGTCTAAAAAGCCAGCCGTTAAAGTATGACCCTTAAGTGATTCTAAATTATCACGCTCTGTCAAGTGCGATCGCGGAATAAATCCCCGCAAAGTTTGATAATCAACGGTGACACCACCTTTATTTACACCCGTCACCCGTACATCCACAGTCTGGGAATTTTCCTTCATTTGTGCTAATTTTTCCCAGATATGCTGAATTTCTAACTGCCGTCGAGAAAGAGTTACTTGACCTTCTGCATCCTGCTCACGGATAATCAAAAACTCAAGTTCCTCCTGCAACGGCAGCACTTCCGATAAATCGTTAACTGCTCTCAAAGAAGCCTCATCGCGGGGAATATAAGCTGACGACTTGCCACCAATATCAACGTAAGCGCCATCAGGGTCAAGTTGGAACACTTTGCCGTAGACAATTTGCCCTTTTTGAAACTGGTAGTCGTGATTTTCTAGTGCTTTGGCGAAGTCGTCCATTGTAAAAGACGAATTGGCTGTTTGAGAAAGTTTCGATTCGGAATTCATGACTATTGAAATTGAATTGTTGTTATTTGATTTGAGACCAACGGAGTTGATAATTTGTAATTAACAAAAGCGGTGGTGTGAAAATTGAGAGTCTGTAACCTAAGTTGCTAACACAGTCTTAAATAACTGCTGCACTTGTTCCCAAGCATCAGCTGCTGCTTGAGGATTATAACTGGCACGACGGTCACAGAAAAATCCGTGGTCAGCTCCATCGTAGCGGAACACACGATGAGAAATGTTGTAGTTTTCTAACTCCTTCTCGATTTGCTCTACTTGGTCTTGAGGGATACTGGCATCTTCCGTACCAAAAAAACCATAGAGTGTGCCTTTGATTTGTGGTGTAAGGCTAATGGTAGGATTTCCACCGCCAAAGGTGCGAGTAGCAATTCCCGCACCGTAAAAAGATGCAGCCGCTTTGATATCTGGTAGAGTGGCAGCAAGATAAGTCACATGACCGCCGAAGCAGAAGCCAATACAACCAAAGCCATCTTTTTTTACTTGGGGCAGAGTTTTGAGATAATCAATGGCTGATTGAATATCGCTCAGTAATTCTGATGCTGTGGTTTGCATCGCATAGCCTCTGCCAATTTCAATAGCTTCAGCTGTGTATCCAGTTTCAAAACCTGGTGCTTGGCGCTGAAATAATGCAGGAGCGATCGCCACATACCCCAATTTGGCAATTCGTTCGGTCACATCCCGAATATGCTCGTTAACTCCAAAAATCTCCTGTAAAACCACAATTCCTGGGTAAGAACCGAGTGCTTGTGGTTGTGCTAAGTAAGCAGCAATTTGCAGGTCATCTTGCGAAAGTGTCACCGTTTCCGTGACTAATGCTGGCTCAGTCATGATAATTTTTACCTGTGTTGTATGGTGAATCTTTCTGATTATTTGATATAACTAGGCTACTTCTATCAAATTTTCAACTACCAATAGTCAATATAATTACTAATTTTTAGTTCGTAATTGTAGGTGCAAGCATTCAAGAGGTTGGATGATGATTCAATTCCGTATTCAGCCAGATAGTGAAATTCCCGCATCAACCCAACTGTTCAACCAACTCCGGTTTGCGATCGCTTCTCGGCAATATCCACCCGCATACAAATTGCCAAGCACAAGGGCTTTGGCAATGCAAACGGGTTTACACCGTAATACTATTAGTAAAGTCTACCGTCAGCTAGAGGAAGACGGTTTTGTCGAAAGTTTGGCTGGTTCAGGGATTTACGTCCGCGCTCAAGGTCATGAAGGTGGTAGTAGGCTACAATCGCCAATTCTCACACAACATCCTGAAGCATCAAAAGTTTTGCAGCAAGCACTTGATGAACTGCTAAGTCAAGACTATTCACTCAGCCAAGCACGGGAGATATTTTTAGCAGAAATTGACTGGCGCTTGCGTTGTAGTGCGCGGGTGTTGGTAGCAGCGCCTGCTCAAGATATGGGTGTTGGGGAATTAATGGCTTATGAATTAGAAGAAGAGCTAGAAATACCCGTGCAGATAGTAGCGATAGATGAGTTAGCGTCCGTACTAGATAAAACTACCTCGGCAACTGTCGTCACCAGTCGCTATTTTATCAATGATGTGGAGGCGATCGCTGCTCCTAAAGCCATCCGTGTAATTCCTCTGGATATCTATGACTACAACAAAGAAATCAACTTGCTGAAAAATTTAGCCAAAGATAACTGTGTAGGGATAGTCAGCCTCAGTTCAGGAGTTGGTCGCCAAGCAGAAGTCATCCTTCACGGATTGCGGGGTGATGATTTATTGGTGATGACTGCCCAACCAAAGGATACTTATAAAATGCAGGCGATCGTCAAGCGGGCTGAAGTGATTATCACCGACCAAGCCTGTTATGCAACTGTACAAGCAGCAGTGCAAGCAGCCTCCGAAGATATTATTCGCCCACCAAAACTAATTAAAGTGGAAAATTACATCGGCACAAATTCGATTAACTTGCTTAAACGAGAACTGGGATTGGGCTAAGAAAGAGTATAGGGACAAAAATTTTTGTTTGTTTTGAAAGCGGAAATTCTCACCATCTTCCCATAACCTTAACCCTAGAGCTAATTTATGGGTATTACTACGTGATCAGAATCTTCATCCTCACCAGATTCTCTTTGGTGAGGACTTTGATTATTTATATAACTATTTTTTATATAACAATAATTAAATATTAAAATTACCGTATACTACGATACACGAAAAAGCGCTCATAGTTTTGCTCCTGGGCGCTTATCGTGTAAGTTTATACCAAATTACTTTTCTGACGTAACAGTTAAAATCTGCAATCTCCTTTCAGGAAAAGCATTGCAGCGATTGCTTGTAACAAACATTTAAGTAAAGAGGTATCACTCCTTGCACTAATTAAGAATATCTTTTTTCAGATAAAAATAAGCCTTTAATAAGTGCCAGTTTATGAACTGACCATAGTCAAAAATCATTCATTGTGCATAGTGTCTAATAAAACATAATTAAGAGTACTAAGTTATTAATGAATAATTTCATACCAAACTTAATAAGTTCTGCACATAGATGACTCTCTCAAGGTATTCACCATACCAATTCAAAATTAAGAAAGCTAGGCATAACAAAGTTTTGGGAGCGTTTATCTGCCACATTCTTTTTTCAAATTGGTATTGAATAATACCAATTTTAGTCAACCTCACTCAAACAAAATTTTTGTGGCATTTTGGCAACCAAGGCGGTGCTGATGCAGTTTAAATGAGATATCAAGAGGGTAACGGGACAGTAGAACTTCAACTAAGGGATAAATGTTACCGACAATAGCCCTTAGGACGCCCACCCTATCGCCAGTTGTTGATTCAGTGCTGTAGATTAACTCTACATAGATAAAAAGTAAAATCTCCGCACTGAATCACCGCTTCACTACAACTGGCTAGAAATCAACCAAAAAATAAATACACTAAAACCAAGAAAAAAGACTAAAGGCTCTGAGGTTAGTAAGTTTTTACTCAGCACACATTACTTTTTCAATAGTGAACTTGACGATTATTCCTTTAACTCAGTATATTTATTTACTGCCAAGTGCCTAAGAGCAAAATAGAATATAAAGAAACATCAAATAAGCAAACCTATGTGGTCTTCAGAGGGCAAACCAGCTGATACCGGAGCAAATAGACAACAATTGCTCAACACAACTCCAATTAATTGGGAGCAAGAGTCCGAACGTGAGCAAATATTCGAGCTAATTGACAGTCTCTTGTCCTTTGAAGCTTGCCTATATCACCAGATTTTGCCCTTGAGATTACAAAATAATAGGTTATCGCTAGGTATGGTTAATCCAGAAGATAGCGGAGCATTAGATTATGTAAATCGCATTATGTCCTATATTAAAGGCACAATAGAGACTCAAGAAATTACCACTGAAATCCACTGCACCATACTTTCAGCCTACCTTAGCTATAAGAACACATCTCACTTAGAAGTCAAACCAGCAGAACAGCCAGCAACAGAGATTAATTTAGCAAAGAGTATAAATACTGCATCCTACCTACATCACTCCACAACCCCATCATCAGAAGTACAGCAGTCACATAAATATTCCGAGCCACAAATAGACGTTTCTCCACTGTCCCATTCTCAGAATTATTCTCAAACTGCCAAAAATCTTTCGGAAGTCAGTACAACACAAGAAGTGCCAACAGTTCTGCTGAGTGATGTCACGGTTTTACAAATGCAAGCTCCAGAACTATTCAGCCCGATTGAAGCACTTGTCAATTTACCCTCTAGAAAATTGTTGGAAGAATTGCTGGGACGAGTTTTAGGTGGGGGAATTGGTCGCTTATATTTGGAAAGACAGCCATATCAAGGAAGAATCATCTGGAGTGATAATGGAGTCTTGCAGTCTGTATTAGAAAATTTACCTCTCTCTGTTTTCCAAGGAGTACTTAACGAATTGAAGCGTTTTGCTGCACTTCCTCTTAGCACACTTGCAGAACCACAACAGATAGAGAAAGAATGCCAATACCAAAACAGCCGTTTATTATTACGCATACGTGTAATGCCCGGAATAAATGGCGAAGAGGCTACATTGCAAGTACTCAGGGGAGCTGCTTTAAAATTTTATCAACAACAACAGTTAGATCGTCTTAGCCGAGATGTCATAGGTATTTCTCAACAACTCAGCTATAAGTTGCATGAACTACAGCAACGCTTACTGCTGAATCCTCACCTCAAATCTGAGCAATCTGAGGCTTTGTCTATGCTCACTCGACTAGTGGAAAACTTAGACCAACAAGTTAAAATACTGACGGCAAATAATCAGTGAACAAAAAAAAGTAAATCATAGTGCTGTCAGTAAAACTTCTGATTTCGATTTTTACCATAATTGTTATGTTGTAATGATAAGCCAGACTATCTTTTACAGAGGTTTTGGTGAAATCTGTCAATATTTTTTAGAGAAATCCATAAGCCAGAATAAAGAAAACTTTCATAGCCAAGTTTGATGTTTAAAAAACAAGATTACTATAGCTACTTGTTTTGTCATCATTCTGAATTATTACCAAATTTTTTCTAAATTTATCGCCATATCTTGGCTGTAAAACTTTTACTTGACAGCTTAATTTTCAACTAGCAAATTCACTTTTAGTAGATATTTCATGCAAACTGAGGTTTTTAGTGAAATTTTTCCCTTATTGAGTACAGCCAATCCACAAACATTAGAATGGCTACTCAACGTTGCAATTGAACACGAGTATCCTACTGGCAGAGCCGTTTTAATGGAAGATGCCTGGGGTAATGCAGTTTATTTTGTTGTGTCTGGCTGGGTGAAAGTCCGACGTACCTGTGGAGATGATTCTGTAGCCTTGGCAATTTTAGGGAGGGGTGATTTTTTTGGAGAAATGGCTATTTTAGATGAATCTCCTCGGTCAACAGATGTAATTGCTCTTTCCCCAGTCAAATTACTCAGTATTTCCAGGGAACGTTTTATTCAAATTCTATTTAAAGATCCACAACTACATCATAGAATGCTGCAACTAATGGTGCGGCGATTACGACAAATTAACCAACGCTTACAAATCCGTTCTTCACCACCTGCTGTTAAATTAGCTCATACCTTAGTTAGTTTAGGCGAAAGCTATGGTCAGAAATCAGACCAAGGCAAGGAAATTTTTAATATTCCTTTTAAGGATTTAGCAGAAGTTACAGAAATTAGTGTGGAAGAAACCACAAAAATTATGGAGAAATTGCATGATAAAGGATGGATAAAAATTGACAGTGTTAATGATATTATTTATCTCATCAACTTCAAGCAATTGCTAAATTTAGCAGGAAAGATTTAATGAAAATTTGGTCTGTCGTACTAGTTTTGATGTTTCGTAATAAGGGCTTTAGTTCTGAATACGATTTGATATGGGCATCAATTCAAAATTGACAGAGTACCATACTACTCCTAATTGATTTTTGTTGGCGTAGCCTGTGCTGGCGCTTAAAAATTTAGTACAACTCCAAAAACCTTCTTTTTTATTCCTCCATTCCCGATTTCCCCTTTCCTATCTTAGCCAGTACTTTTAGAAATAAAAGCTAGAAATCAAAGCGGACTACCATAGTAGAAAAAATTAGTCCTGGTGAATTTCATACAGTACCAAATATGAAAGAGGGTCTAGGGACTAGAGACGAGAAGCAAGTATTCTGACTCCTAGCTACTGAATTATTACGTAAATATTAAATTTTTAGTATGCGTTAACGAAGTTTAACGTAACATGATTGAATGTCATGTTTACTTGATAAATAACCTCTGATAAATGTATTTTTGATGCTATGGCAAGTCTGCGCTCAAACAGGACAACCTAGAAATAACAAGATTTTTAGAGTTGTCTTTTAGTAGACTGAGTGATGTTGCTTATGTCATAGTCACTAGTATTAATGAGCCTCTAAATACTGAGTCTGCATTGCTTAACTATTGACTATTGACCAGTAACTATTAACTATTAACTATGTATGGATTGACTTTTGACTCAGAACTTATCACTCTTAACAACAGATGACTGAAGCGACAGCACCTCGTATCGATATTGGCGTTCAGGACACCGTGCCGACAATTAATTACCTGGTGGCAATGCCCCAACCAGAGACGCATCTATTTGAGGTGAGTTTGCAAATTGTAAACTATTCATCACCAATTCTTGACTTAAGAATGCCGGTGTGGACACCAGGATCATATTTGGTGCGCGAGTACGCCAAAAATTTACAAGATTTCACTGCTTTTGCAGGAGATAAAGTTTTACCTTGGCGGAAAATCAGTAAAAACCACTGGCAAATCAATAAAGGTGATGTATCAGAAGTAACGGTGCGCTATCGCATTTTTGCAAACGAACTATCAGTGCGGACAAATCATTTGGATGCTACCCACGGCTATTTCAATGGGGCAGCATTGTTTTTCAGACTACCAGGATGGGAAAATCTACCTATTTGCGTTACTATTGTACCTCCCAGCCCCCAATGGCGGGTAACTACTCCCTTACCCACAATTGGTGAGCAATCTCATACTTTCTATGCTGCTGACTTTGATACCCTTGTAGATAGCCCTTTTGAGATTGGGGAACACCAGTTATATCACTTTGATGTGTTAGGAAAGCCTCATGAATTGGCAATCTGGGGGCAAGGAAATTGTCAAGTACAGCAGCTGATTAGCGATACTCAAAAAATTATCCAAGTAGAAGCGCAGATGTTTGGCGGATTGCCTTATGAGCGATACGTCTTTTTGCTGCATTTATTTGCCCAAGCTTACGGAGGTTTGGAGCATAAAAATAGCTGTTCTTTGATTTATCAGCGTTTTGGATTTCGCTCTCAAGATAAGTATGAACGCTTTATCCAATTAGTGGCACACGAGTTTTTCCACTTGTGGAATGTCAAGCGAATTCGTCCTCAAGCATTAGAGGTGTTTAACTATGACCAAGAAAATTACACACCTTCTTTGTGGTTCTGCGAGGGAACTACTAGTTATTACGACCTGCTGATTCCTTTACGAGCAGGCATTTATGATGCCAAGACTTTTTTAAATTATTGGGGTAAGGAGATAAGTAGGTTACTTACAACACCAGGACGGAAAGTGCAACCACTTTCTGAGTCGAGTTTCGATGCTTGGATTAAACTCTATCGTCCAGATACAAATACTGGCAATTCTCAAGTCTCCTACTATTTGAAGGGAGAAATGGTATCTTTGTTGCTAGATTTGCTGATTAGAGAGCGGTATCGGAATCAGCGATCGCTAGATGATGTGATGCGCCAAATGTGGCAAAAATTCGGACAAGCCGAAATTGGCTATACTCCAGAACAGTTACAGGCGGTAATTGAATCGGTAGCTGGAGTTGATTTGACGGATTTCTTTGCACGCTATATCGATGGCACAGAAGAATTGCCCTTCAATAAGTACTTAGAGCCTTTTGGGTTGCATTTGGTAACAGAGAGAGAGGAAGAACCTTATTTGGGAGTGAAGGTAAACACGGAAAATGGCCGGGAGATGATTAAGTTTGTCGAGGCTGGTTCACCTGCTCAACTGGCAGGAATTGACGCAGGTGATGAGTTGCTAGCCATTTCTGGCATCAAAATCACAGCCCATCAATTGAGCGATCGCCTCAAAGATTATCAACCAAATGATACTATCCAGGTAACAGTTTTTCACCAAGATGAACTGCGTACCTATACAGTAACTCTAGGAACACCACGCCCTAGCAAGTATCAGCTACTGGCGATACATAATCCCAATGCCACACAGCAAGAAAACTTTGCTGGGTGGCTTGGTGCTTCCATATCTACTGTCAGTTGATAACAATAGACAAATTCTTTTTTTGTTTTCCCTGTAATCCATAGTCAGGTGAGAAAAGAAACAACCTATACAATGGGGGAGATTAGTCAATTTATGAAAGATTACTCTCCCTCATCATCTATTGTTTCAACTCTCAGTAATAATTTGATTGCGGAAATACAGACGATATAACTCACACGCAGGAGTGTAGCGATCGCCTTGTTTGGTAGCTTGTGTTATGACCCTAAGAATCAGCGAAGTTTTTCCCATCTTCTTGGATGCTTTGATGCGAATAATACCTCCTGGTTTAGCTATTTCTGCATAAATTCTTTCCTCGACTGGTGGACGAAGAATATAAAATTTGGAGTTAAAAGATACTGGGATACTAGGAGATTCCAAGGATATGGCAGTAGTAATTCGATGAAATTCTTTAATTAATTGTTGATTTGCTTTGCTTAAACAACGAGATTCTAGTGAAGAGCGAAAGTTGAATTGAGTAATAGGTTCTTGCCAAGGTGAGAATAAGTCAAAGAGCCAAAATTCTAACTCCCAAATTGTATTATCCTAGACGGGCTAAAACATAATCACGAGTGCGAGAATCATGAGGGCTATTAAAGATTTTCTTGGTAAGACCGAATTCCACTAATTGACCAATTCGATTTTCATTACTGTGGAAAAATGCCGTGAAATCTGATATGCGACTAACTTGGGATAAATTATGGCTAACTATGACTATTGTCAATTCAGAACGAAGCCGTAAACTTTGAATTAAGCTTTCTACCTTCATACTAGCTATGGGGTCAAGACCAAAACAAGGTTCATCCATCAACAAGACTTTCGGTTTAACTGCTAAAGCACGAGCAATACAGAGTCTCTGTTGTTGACCGCCAGAAAGGTCTAACGCTGATTTATGTATTTTATGTTTCACCTCATCCCAAAGATCAGCATCTTTGAGTGCAGATTCTACAATACCGTCTATTTCTACTTTTGGTCGCCATCCAACTATTTTTACTCCATAAGCAACATTATCATAAACACTCATTGGAAAAAGATTTGGCTTAGGATGTACGATGCTCACTTGTCGGCGTAGCCGATTCACGTTAACTCGACGCTCATAAATATTTTGATTATAAAATTCAACTCTACCTTCAATTCGCACTTCTGTCTCTAATTCATTCATGCGATTGAGGCATTTAATAAAGGTAGATTTTCCACAACCACTAGGGCCAATAATAGCAGTTACCTTGCTCTGGTAAATATCTATAGACACCCCTTCAAGTATTTTTTGGGTGTCACAATAAAAGCTGAGATTTTTGACTCTGATGGCTGGAATTAGTTTATTCATGCTCTAAAAAACTTGCAATAAATATTGACTCGACAAAATAGTAAAAATCAGTGCTGCTGTTTCTCGATTTGTGAAGCCAATATTGAATAGTCATGGTTTCGCTTCAGGAAGACCAGTATTCATTTATAGCTAGATAGCAGTGTTCATTATGCAGATATTTGCATCAACATTATTTTCCTAATCAAATCAACGTGGTATGATTTCATCAAGTTAAAATCAAGCAGTTTGCAACTTAGCCTAGATTTTTACAAGTTCATAAGTTTAATTTGAGGTAATCTTTTGTTTATCGGTTGAAATTATCTCATTCCTGTACCCCAAAATCAGGAATTATAATGCTTTTGTTAGCTTTAGACTGGAAAAAGTAGTATATACACTGAGTAACTTCACCCCTTCCTATCAGAGAACTTGGAAGACTTAATGTGTGAGAAAGATATTTGATGTAATACTCGTGTAATTCAGAATGGAGACTATTCTATGTAGATTTTACACAATTATAATAATTGCTATCTTAGAAGATGTATCAAAAAATATTGATAAACTCTTGCGCCTATAAGCAATAAATTTTACAAAGACTTTATAATTATTAGCCATAAGATTTTTACCTAAGAAATTAATATGTTTTTTTCATATAAAATCTCCCTGTCATGCTGAAACAGAGTTTAGACGTTAAAAACTAAAAGCTAGTGCCGCTCTGAAGTCAAAAAAAATGGTATGTCTATTTACGACGTGTTTTACTAATATTTTGGATTCAGGATAAATTGTTGTCCCGCTTCTCTTAACTACCATGCGTGATTTTACTTCTAGCTTCCTTCCACAGAAGGTTACACTAAACAAGATTTTGAATGCTGAATAATGAAAAAATCGAAAATAATATAGCCTAAAAAAATTTCAAGGCTACCAAGATAGGCAAAAGGCTCAATATTCTGCTTAAGCTATTATTTTTGGCGATTTTTTATAACTATTATTGATTTATTTTTAAAATCAGGACACTTTGAATTGCTTGATTTCCTTTTGCCATTTTCACAGTAAATGTAAGAGTTGAAGACCCATCTTTGAGAAAGTTCTGATTCATATAGCAAACTTCGCCAACACTCAAAGTAGCTCCCCTTGGCACATTAAATCACATCAAAAACAACTAACACGGGTAGCGTAGTAAAATTACGGAAAATAGGCATATTTAACTACATAACTGACTCATCCTCCATAAATCACAGTTATTTTCAGTGATAGCCGAAATTATACAAGAAATTTATACTTCCCATAGAGATTGTTAGTCATGGTCTTCGACTTCTCAAGCACGGAAGATAAAAACTAGCTGTTAGTTAACACCTAACTAGCATCCTAATGGTATGGAGGTTAGGTATACCAAGATAAATGTGCCAAAAAAATTAACCTGAATATAACCCTAAATTAATTGAATCATTATGTTTAACTGTCATTTTTTTTACAGTAAACATATTTTTTCTTCACTAGTTCTCAAATCCAGAGAACATCGTGATCCGTTTGGAGTGACTAACCCAAAACTTCACATCCAACAAACTAGGAGTGTACTTGTGAAAACAGTTAATTCTAAGCTTCATCGCCTGACTGCATTAGGTGTAATTTCAGTAGCTGCTACCTTAGGCGTATCAATATCCGCCGTGCATTCCCAAGGTGTTAGCACAGTTAAAATAGATGGTTCTAGCACCGTATTTCCAATTACGGAAGCTGTAGCAGAAGAATTTCAAAAATCTCAAGGTGGGAGAATTCGGGTTACAGTTGGTGTCTCTGGAACTGGTGGCGGATTCAAAAAATTCTGTCGCGGGGAAACAGATATTTCCAACGCTTCTCGTCCTATCTTACAAAAAGAAATTGAGGAGTGTAAAGCATCTGGTGTTCGTTATATAGAATTACCAGTAGCTTATGATGCTTTGACTGTTGTGGTTCATCCCCAAAATACATGGGCAAAAAACCTGACAGTAGCCGAACTCAAGAAAATGTGGGAACCAGGCGCACAAGGCAAAATTAATAACTGGAGTCAGATTCGTCAAGGATTCCCCAATGCACCCTTGAAATTATTTGGCCCAGGTACTAACTCTGGAACATTTGACTACTTTACCGAAGCCGTTGTTGGTAAATCTAAATCCAGTCGGGGTGATTTCACTGCTAGTGAAGATGACAACGTATTGGTACAGGGTGTTTCCCGCGACAAAAACGCCCTTGGATACTTCGGTTTTGCTTACTATTTAGAAAACAGGAACAAATTAAAGGCTGTACCTGTTAACGGTGTAACACCTTCCGAAGCAACGGTGAGAAATGGTAGTTACACTCCCTTATCTCGTCCTGTCTTTATTTACGTCAGCTCTAAATCTATTGATAAGCCAGAAGTCAAGCAATTTGTGCAGTATTACCTACGTAACGGTGCTAAGTTATCCAAAGAAGTAGGATATGTGCCTTTACCAGGGTCAGCATATACCACTGCTCAAGGCTACTTTAACAAGAAGCGTTACGGTAGTGTATTTGGCGGTAAAGAACAGGTTGGATTGAAAATTGACGAGCTAATGCGCCGTCAAGCTGTAGAATAAACCAATTTCTCAATTGGGAATTTGAGTAGAATTCAGAATTTAACAAAGGGAGGTTTTGTACCTCTCTTTGTTTGTAGACCATGATCATACAAAGAGCGATCGCACTTCCACCATGAACACTGCCCAAAAAAATCGTTTGTCCCCCAAGCTGGTACGGGACTTACGGGAACGGATAATTGAGTTTTTCCTGTTTCTGGCAGCACTTTCTTCAGTAGCAACTACGGCAGCCATCATTGCCATCTTGCTTTACGAGTCCATACTATTCTTCCAGAAAGTATCACTATGGGAATTTCTTACAGATACCCAATGGACACCTCTATTTGACGATAAGCATTATGGAATCTGGCCTCTAGTTTCCGGTACTTTAGTTACTACAGTAGTGGCTTTAGTAGTAGCAATACCACTAGGAACAATTATTGCCATTTACTTGAGTGAATTTGCACCTCCCCTAGTCAGAGAAGTAGTTAAACCAGCTTTAGAATTACTAGCAGGTGTTCCTACCGTAGTTTACGGTTATTTTGCACTTTTATTTGTCACACCACTGTTGCAGACATTCCTGCCAGAATTACCTGGATTCAATATGTTGAGTGCTGGGTTGGTCATTGGGATTATGATTATCCCCTACGTCAGTTCTCTCAGTGAAGATGCTATGCGTGCAGTTCCTACACATCTACGTGAAGGTTCTTATGCGACAGGTGCGACTCGTCTACAGACAGCATTACGAGTTGTTTTTCCTGCGTCAATTTCTGGTGTGATTGCAGCCTATATCTTAGGTATTTCTCGCGCAGCTGGTGAGACAATGGTTGTAGCGATCGCAGCTGGTGGACAACCTCAATTGACATGGAATCCCATGGAACCAGCAGCAACAATGACCGCTTATATAGTATCAGTGAGTCTTGGTGATTTGCCTCATGGCAGCCTGGAATACGAGACTATTTTTGCTGTAGGACTTTCTTTAGTGCTGATGACTTTGGTATTCAACATCATTGGTCATTTTCTTACCAAGCGCTATCGAGAAATTTATTGATATGACAAGTTTAAATATTCGCCAAATTCGCACAATTATCAATCGCAACAAGCAATATGAATATATTTTCAATATTATTGGCTTGTTATCAATGCTGGTTGGCATTGTCACCTTATTCGCCCTTATATTAGACTTATGCGGAGATGGTTTAGCCCGCATTTCCTGGGACTTTTTTACTTCATTTCCCAGTCGTAGAGCAGAACAAGCAGGTATTTTTTCAGCTTGGGTGGGAACAATATTAGTCATGCTGGTAACAGCATCAGTAGCCATTCCTCTTGGTATAGCATCGGGAATATACTTAGAAGAGTATGCCCGAAAAAACTGGCTATCTGACCTAATTGAAATTAATGTCACTAATTTAGCTGGAGTACCTTCCATTGTCTACGGACTTTTGGCATTAGGGGTGTTTGTCTATGGCTTAAATTTGGGTCAAAGTGTAATCACGGCTGGATTGACTTTGGCATTGTTGATTTTGCCAGTAGTGATTGTTTCTACTCGTGAAGCTCTGCGTGCCATTCCCGGTAGTATACGGGAAGCAGCTTACGCAATGGGTGCTTCTAAGTGGCAAATGATTTGGGATCACGTTCTACCTTATTCAACTGGCACAATTCTTACAGGGATCATTGTGGCATTGGCAAGGGCGATTGGTGAGACTGCACCACTAATTACCATAGGTGCGCTGACATTTATTGCGTTCTTACCAGACCCCCCTATAACTGGTCAATTTCCTTACATTTCTTTTGCTTGGTTACTTGCTCCATTTACTGTTTTACCCATCCAAATGTTCGATTGGGTTTCCCGTCCTCAGGCTAGTTTTCAGGTGAATGCAGCAGCAGCAGGTATTGTGCTGATAGCTATGTGCTTAAGTATGAATGCTGTAGCAATTTATCTCCGCTATCGTTTACGCAGAAAAATCAAATGGTAGAAACAACATCCCTTACCTTAGAAAGACCAATCAAAGCTGCGGTCAATTACCTAAATTTTTACTATGGTGGCAAAGTTCATGCCCTCAAAGACATTAATATGCCAGTTGGTGATAAGCAGGTAACAGCACTGATTGGCCCTTCTGGATGCGGTAAAACCACCCTTTTACGCTGTTTTAACCGGATGCACGACCTCTATTCGGGGAATCGCTACCGAGGGGAAATATCTTTAGAGCCTGACGGGATTAATTTATTGAGTAACAAAGTTGACCCCATTGAAGTCAGAATGCGGATTAGTATGGTGTTTCAAAGACCTAATCCCTTTCCTAAATCAATTTATGAAAATGTTGCCTATGGTTTGCGGGTAAGAGGTGAATCTAGAAGGGCAGTTCTTGATGAGAAGATAGAGAAAGCCCTACGTGGTGCAGCTTTGTGGGATGAAGTCAAAGATCGTTTACAAGATTTAGCCTTCAATCTTTCTGGTGGTCAGCAACAAAGGTTGTGTATTGCTCGTGCTTTGGCAACCGAGCCGGAAATAGTACTGTTTGATGAACCAACATCTGCTTTAGACCCAATTGCTACTTCTAGTATTGAAGAGTTAATTGCCCAGTTGAAAGAAACAGTCACAATTCTTATTGTGACTCATAGTATGCAGCAGGCAGCGCGTGTATCTGACTATACAGCGTTTATGTACTTAGGGGAATTAATAGAGTTTGATAAAACTGAAACAATTTTTAGCAATCCATCACATCAAAAAACAGCCGATTATGTCAACGGTCGTTTTGGTTGAGGGAAATCCTGGGATTACTTGTAAACATTATGTGTGTGCCTAAATTAACAGCTAACAATTTTTGAAATAAAAGTAGGGTGGGCATTGCACACCCTACACATATTTAGATTTTTTCAAAAATCTAATAGGATTCCTATATGTAATTGAGGTAATTAGCTATACTTAACATTAGGGAACACCAAAAAATAAATTATTCCAAATTGGCGGTTAGTAGGGTGCGTCAGTATGAATATTTTCTTGGTACAGCTAGGTTTTTAGACACTGACGCACCCTACATTTTGGGTATTTTTTTATCTGGAAGTCCCTTGTTCCCATACATAGTTAACCGGGTCTGAATGTTTATTAGATAAACCTTAGCAAGGGGTGTATTATAAAACCACTTGCTAGGGTTAGACGGTATATTCTCGCCATGTTTGATCGGGGTAGTGCTTATTTATGAGAAATAATGCCTATCCGTCATCAAGATATCTGAATTTCTTCTGATTAAGGGTTAAGAAAATTCAGTTATACGGTTAATTTAAAGTTAAAAATTCAGAAGTCATTAGTCGTTAGTTTTCTCTCATATCTCCCCGTCTTCGGTTTCGCATAGAGTTTTGTAGAAAAATAAGTTACATTTCTCACAGTATCTAGTACAGCGCTGCGTAAATAAGCGTTAAGTTGGCTGTAAGTTCAGCCCTGGAGGCTGGTTTACCTCCATAGGGACTGGCGTACCCAGAAGATGGAGTTTCCGTGAATAGGGAATTCTTTTGGCTTCTGCTTCGCGCTACTAGTCTCCAGTAGAGCAGTCAATAGCTAATAATATAAGAAGGCGCTTCACACTTCTTAAATATTTAGCTTGACTATGGCCAGAGATTTACGGGAATTTATCAAAATTTTAGAAGCAAAAGGACAATTACGGCGAATTTCTGCCTTAGTTGACCCAAATTTAGAAATTGCGGAGATTTCTAACCGGATGCTGCAAAAAGGCGGGCCGGGTTTGTTATTTGAAAACGTTAAAGGCGCATCTTTCCCTGTAGCGGTAAATCTGATGGGAACCGTGGAAAGAATATGCTGGGCGATGAATATGCAGCATCCCCAAGAGTTAGAAACACTGGGTAAAAAGCTGAGTATGTTGCAACAACCAAAACCGCCAAAGAAAATTTCTCAGGCAATAGATTTTGGTAAAGTGCTGTTTGATGTCATTAAGGCAAAACCTGGCCGGGACTTTTTTCCAGCTTGTCAGCAAGTGGTAATTCAAGGTGATGATTTAGATTTAAACAAGTTACCGTTAATACGTCCTTACCCTGGTGATGCTGGCAAGATTATCACATTGGGACTAGTAATTACAAGGGATTGTGAGACAGGTACGCCAAACGTGGGGGTGTATCGTTTGCAACTACAATCTCAGAATACAATGACAGTACATTGGTTATCAGTGCGGGGTGGGGCAAGACATTTACGCAAAGCTGCCGAAAATGGGAAAAAATTAGAAGTAGCGATCGCTCTTGGTGTAGATCCTTTAATTATCATGGCAGCCGCTACACCCATTCCTGTAGATTTATCTGAATGGCTATTTGCTGGATTGTACGGCGGTTCTGGTGTGCAGTTAGCCAAGTGTAAAACCGTAGATTTAGAAGTACCCGCAGATTCCGAGTTTGTCTTAGAAGGGACGATTACCCCAGGGGAGGTTTTACCAGATGGCCCCTTTGGCGACCACATGGGCTATTACGGCGGCGTGGAAGACTCACCCTTAATTCGCTTCCAGTGCATGACCCACCGCAAAGACCCGATCTATTTGACCACATTTAGCGGTCGTCCACCTAAAGAAGAAGCGATGATGGCGATCGCGCTTAATCGTATTTATACCCCAATTCTGCGGCAACAAGTCTCAGAAATTGTTGATTTCTTCTTACCAATGGAAGCATTAAGTTACAAAGCCGCCATTATTTCCATTGATAAAGCATACCCCGGACAAGCAAGACGAGCAGCTTTAGCCTTTTGGAGTGCATTACCCCAATTTACCTACACCAAATTTGTCATTGTCGTCGATAAAGACATCAACATTCGTGACCCCCGTCAAGTAGTATGGGCAATTAGTTCTAAAGTTGACCCCACAAGGGATGTATTCATTCTGCCAAATACACCATTTGATACTCTAGATTTTGCCAGTGAAAAAATCGGCTTGGGTGGACGGATGGGAATCGATGCAACTACCAAAATTCCTCCAGAAACAGACCATGAATGGGGTGCGCCTTTAGAGTCTGATGCAGATGTGGCGGCGATGGTAGAAAGACGATGGGCAGAGTATGGATTAGCCGAATTGCAATTAGGAGAAGTTGACCCCAATTTGTTTGGTTACGATATGAGATAGTAACCCTCCCCTCCTCATTGCGTGGAGGGGAGTAATACATAATTCTTTCGAGGTATTTTATGCCTTCACCATTTCCGGGAATGAATCCTTATTTAGAACACCCTAGTGTATGGCCAGGAGTACATCATTTATTAATTAGTGAAATCGCTAGATTTCTATCTCCCCAACTACGCCCCAATTATCGGGTTGCTGTTGAAGTACGTATGTATGAATCGAGTGGGGAAAATGCACTACTTGTAGGTATTCCTGATGTAATAGTACAAAGTTCTCAGAATACAGCAAATAGAGGAATCACAAATGTTGCAGTTGCAACTCCGGTGACCCAACCTTTAAGAGTGACAATTCCCACACCTGAAATTATCAAAGAAGCTTATTTAGAAATACGAGAAGCAGGTACAGATGTAGTAGTAACAACTATTGAGATTCTTTCGCCAACTAATAAACGTAATGGTAAAGGAAGACAGTTATATGAAGAGAAGCGCCAGCAAATATTAGGAAGCAAAACCCATTTAGTTGAGATTGATTTATTGCGTGTCGGTGAACCGATGGCGTTTTTTGATCATAATATTGAGAGCCAATATCGTATTTTAGTTTGTCGAGGCGATCGCCGTCCTTATGCTGATTTATATGCCTTCAATTTACCTGATGTAATTCCAGTTTTTCCCCTACCGTTGCGTGCAGGTGACAACGAACCAATTATAGATTTGCAGTCATTAATAAACAGTGTATATGACATATCCGGCTACGATTTAGTTTTAGACTATGGCAAAGAACCAATACTTCCATTATCAACAGAAGATGCAGGGTGGGCGGATAGCTTATTAAAGCACAAGGGATTGAGGTAGTAGTAATATTTTTTAAGACTCGTCTTTTGTATATTCACTATAATTTCTATCTGTCTTTTCCAAACAGAAATCAGCCGCCATTAAATCAATACCATCAATAATTTTACTAGATTCAGTAATTCCCAAAGCTGTAAAACATTTGTCTCGATAATGGGGATTTTTCTGAAAAAAAGATATTGCTTTTTTTAAAGGTTCAATCACAGGATAAGCGGTTTCTGCTTTGGCGATCGATTCTTTGGGAATGGGAGAATTGAGTCTTTGAACAGCCAAATCAATTAAATCTCTCGACTCTATCGAGGAATCATTCCATCTATCAGAATTAGCTAAAAGTTTTTCAGCAAAAGTATCAATATTATTTAAACATGGAACTGGCGACCAATGGGGATAAACTGGTTCTCCTAATTCTATACGCCCTTCCCTAATAATTTCAAATTTAATGAGAGTTCCATCAACTATAGTTGCAAATCTGACACCATACTGGTCAGTTTTGATTTCTCCAGGGAATTTGAGCTGATTCTGAGTATTAAAAAGAGCGTTGTATTGATTTTCTGCTATTTGTTGTCGTAGTAACCGATAGCCAGCACCATTAGAGCAAAGAAAATCTACATCTTTGCTTAGTCTATATTCACCATAATTTAAGCTAACTAGGGTTCCGCCACCAAAATATACCCCACATTCCCATAAAAAATCAGCTTTTAGTTGATTGAGAATATTTAAGATTTTTTGATGAATTTCCCTCTCAAACATTCGATACCCTAACCATGAATCATAATGTTGAGCTAACTGTTGCACAAATAAAGCTTCTGTTTGACTCAAATCACCCAAAACTCCCCGATAACGCCAGCCTCGCTCATATATACTCAGCATTTCTGCAAGAGTAAGACTTGCTATATCCTTTCGTTGCCAGCATAATTTTTCTAACAAGGGCAACTTTTCTGGGATGTTAATTTGAGGTTTAATTAGCATACAGCAGTTTAGCCTTAGCCCTGATATTAACTAAAGTTGTAACAAATTAGCGATCGCCTGGGGCATAGGCAATACAATTATCACCAACAAAGCCATAGCTAACAACCCTAAAATGTCACGTTTTGTATCTAGTTCCGTCACATCATTCAAAGCAGGTTCATCGACTAAGGGAATAAACAACAAGATAATTGCCCAGACAAAAAATTCAGGTTGAATTAACGACAGTAACAACAACAAAAGACGAGCAATTTGACCAATAAACATAGCGGTTCTTTGTCCAAACATTGCATGGACAATGTGACCACCATCTAATTGACCCACCGGCATAAGATTTAATGCTGTGACAATTAATCCTAAGAAACCGGCCACCGCTACCGGATGCAAATTAATCGCTGATTTGGCTGTCAATGCACTTCCTAAAGCCAATTTAGCCAGTACTGCTAGAAGAATCGAGTATTTAGGATTGAGGGCTTCAGGATTCAACAGACTGGTTTTTTCAGTCAAGGGAACCACATCTGAATGAACCAAACCCCAGATAATTAACGGTAATGTAGCGATAAATCCAGCCAGAGGCCCAGCAATACCCACATCAAATAAAGCCTTGCGGTTGGGAATTGGACTCCGCATTTGAATAAATGCACCAAAAGTTCCCAAGAAAAAAGGTATGGGAATAAAATAGGGCAGAGTTGAGCGAATTTTGTAGAATCTAGCTGTTAAATAATGCCCCATTTCGTGGATACCCAAGATAGTCATCAAGGCTAAAGCATAGGGTAATCCCTGTAACAGTATTTTCGGATCGGCTTGTAGCCCTGTAGGGTCAATACCGGCGATTCTTACCCCTACTAAGGTAGTGGTTAGTAAGGTAGCTACCAATAGTAATAAAGCCAATCCTGGGCGGGTTAAGCGTTCTGATTGCCTAGTATTAGCTTTAGCCGCTTGCGTATTAGGAACTAGGACAAAGAACGGTTTACCATTGAAACCTTCTTGAAAAATCAGCAAGAAGCGATCGCCAAACTGTGCTTCGATATTGGCTCTAATCTGCTGGTAAGCTTGAGTTGGTGTAGTTCGCAACTGTCCCCGGCAAATCACCGCCTGGGGTCTATACTCAATGTTTTGGACGTAGTAAATAGACCAGGGAAAGCAGTTTCGCAGTTGGGTTTCTTCCGTTGGTTCAATGGGACGTACAGGCACTGGTTCTGCGGTAGGATGGATAGCCGATTGTGATTCTGGGGTTTGGGGTGCAGTTTGTGTATCCCTCGGCGTTTGCCGTCCCCACTGAAACAACAGCCAGTATAACAAAAGGCAGATCATTGACGGCCACAAGATCAGTGATGGCGGCGGCGGTTGTTTGACCCCATAAACAAGCGACCATCCCGTTAAAACCAGTGCAGGTGTCATCAACACCAGCCATAACAGCCAGATTGGCGTTCTGGTGATGTTAGCAACACTGCGCTGCACCATCAGATAAGTAGCTATTCCCAATAGGAGGAGAAACCAAAGTGTCATGTCTTCTACAGTATTTTGGAAAAAATGCCCTGCTAGTAGTGTTAGCACCACAGCCATCACTACAAAGCAGACCTGTAACCCTAGATTTTTAGATAACGGTTAACAAGGCTAATTAATTCTTAAGAATTACTTCTTAATTAATTCAACTCTGTAACTATATTTTCACAACTCCTCAGGTTTGGTTTTTCTTATGTGTCCCTTACCTCAACAGCCTAGTCAGACAACTAAGTCACCACGGGATGTCTTTGACAATATTTTTGCCTTTCCACCAAATCGGGACACATTAGGGGGAACCTGTTATTTCATTGTAGGAAATGAAGGGAATATCCTCATTGATTGTCCAGCTTTAGACCAAACAAATCTAGACTTTTTGCGATCGCATGGTGGTGTAAAGTGGTTATTCCTCACCCATCGCGGTGCTATTGGCAAAACAGCAGAACTTCAACAAAATTTAAGCTGTAACATTCTCATTCAAGAACAAGAAGCCTATTTGCTACCAGGCTTAACTGTCACTACCTTCACTCAAGAATTCACCATCACACCCACAGTCAAAGTTATCTGGACACCCGGACATTCCCCTGGTTCCTCTTGCCTCTACTATAGCGACTTGGGCGGTGTACTATTTTCCGGTCGTCATTTACTCCCCAACCAAAAAGGCGAACCAGTCCCATTGAGAACAGCCAAAACTTTTCACTGGCCCCGACAAATCAACAGCTTACAAAAAATCTTAGAAACTTTGACTCCAGAAACCCTAAACTACATCTGTCCTGGTGCTAACACAGGCTTCCTCAGAGGTAAACGCTTCATAGACCAAGCCCACCAGCGCCTCGCCTCCTTGGACTTACCAGCATTGCTAAAGACACAACCGATTTTGTAGAGAGGCTAAATAAGTGAGCGAAAAAAATAAATTGTTTGTAGAGTATGTTATGCCGTAGGTTAACGCACCTTGGATTAATTATTGATGGTGCGTTGCGCTGCACGACAACACACCCTAAATTTAATTTGTCTTTGCCACTACAGAATTTTTACTCAATAAATCCAAAGCGGCTTGATATTGCAAATCTGTTTCTGTAGCCACTTCATCACGGGTGAGTACTTGCTGAGTAACAACCGTATCAGGTGTAATGCCTAACTTGTTAATATCTCGGTGCTGGGGAGTTTCATACTTAGCGATTGTTACTGCCAAACCAGAACCATCAGATAATTCAAATAAAGATTGAATTAAGCCTTTACCAAAAGTAGTTTCACCAACCAACTGGGCGCGACCGTTATCTTGGAGTGCGCCGGCTAAAATTTCGCTGGCGCTGGCGGTTCCTTGATTAACTAAAATCACCAGAGGATCATCTGTTAAAGCCGGGCCAAAGGCTTCAAAACTACCCTGAATACCTTGACGATTGACTGTGTAAACAATTGTGCCGGAATCTAACCACTGACGGGCAATTTCAATACCAGCTTGCAGTAAACCACCTGGATTGTTGCGCAAATCCAGAATATAGGCAGCTGCACCTTTTTTCTCTAGACTAGAAATGGCGTGTGCTAATTCCATTGAGGCGTTGGCATTAAATTGAGTGAGGCGAAGATAGCCGAAAGGTGTGCCTTGGGGGGATGAGCGCAATTCTGCCACAACGGGGTTAAGAGCGATGCGATCGCGTACTACCCTGACTTCTTTTTCTCCTTCTCCGTCCCGTTCAATCACCAGCGTGACTAAACTACCTATGGGGCCGCGCATCCTGGCGGCTGCTTCATCGAGAGTTAGGTCTGTTGTCGCCATACCTTCAATTTTCACAATGCGATCGCGCGGTCTAATTCCCGCTTTATCGGCTGGAGAACCAGCGATCGGCGAAACTACTTCTAACTTCCCACTTTGGGGATTGAGAGCGATTTGTAGCCCTACTCCAGTCAGTTCTCCAGAAGTATTGACCTGTAAACTGCGATATTGCTCAGGGTCTAAAAACCGAGTAAAAGGATCATTCAAGGTCTTGAGCATATTCTGAATAGCCCCATAAGTGGCTTTCTGGTCTAGAAGTGGCTTTTCCAGCGCCTTCTGTCTAACTGCTGCCCAATTTTGATGATTAAAGCTCTCATCCAAATAACTACGATTGACAATTCGCCAAACTTCCGAAACCAGTTTTTGTTCATCAGTCAATGCTGCTGCTGGTTGAATGAATATCCCAACCGCCAAACCAAAAGCCACTAATAGCGAAAATCCTAACCGAAAAACTCGTTTTTGCATGAACCCCATTTTCAGTTTCACCTCAACCCAAATTGCCTAGAATTGCCCAGTTGCCTAATCATTGATGAAATCTATCTCTCGACTATGTTACTTTTTTTATAGAAGTGGTGCATTCTTCTCATCAAGTTGTTAAAGCATCTGGTGTTAGTGCATCCCCTTTACCAAAAGGATTATGATCTACTTTGTACCCCCGAATAGGGTTGGCTTGCAAAGAGAACGCAATATATTCCATATTTACAGAGTGTTAAGTTTGTGAAAACTCTTGGCATTCTGCGAGAGTTAAAAACAAACAAAAAAACTCCCCTTAAAAGAAAATCCCAAAATTGCCAATTGGGAGATTGAATCAACCGCAACCGATTTTTAGGAACTTGAGATTGTATGGCCAACGTTTACGACTGGTTTGAGGAACGCTTGGAAATCGAGGCGATCGCCGAGGATGTCACAAGCAAATACGTCCCTCCCCACGTCAATATCTTCTACTGCTTAGGTGGTATTACCCTAGTTTGTTTTCTGATCCAGTTTGCCACTGGATTCGCCATGACGTTCTATTACAAGCCGACAGTTGCTGAAGCATACTCCTCGGTACAGTACATCATGAACGAAGTCAACTTCGGTTGGCTAATTCGCTCCATCCATCGCTGGTCTGCCAGCATGATGGTGTTGATGATGATTCTGCACGTCTTCCGCGTCTACCTGACTGGTGGTTTCAAAAAGCCCCGCGAATTGACCTGGGTAAGTGGTGTCATCCTCGCTGTTATCACCGTTTCTTTCGGCGTTACAGGCTATTCTCTACCTTGGGATCAAGTAGGTTACTGGGCTGTAAAAATCGTGAGTGGTGTACCAGAAGCCATTCCCGTAGTCGGTGTACTCATCTCCGACCTACTGCGTGGTGGTTCCAGTGTTGGTCAAGCAACCCTGACCCGCTACTACAGCGCCCACACCTTTGTTTTACCTTGGTTGATTGCGGTATTCATGCTGTTCCACTTCTTGATGATCCGCAAACAAGGTATTTCCGGGCCTTTGTAATCTAGTAATTAGTTTTCAGAGCCAGTAGTTTGATTTAAACTGGTGGAAAATCAGCAATTAAGACTCATCAGTCACAAACTCTAGTATCTGAAACTGAAAGCTGTCAAAAACCTAAATAAAGTCACAGTTTAGGTTTGATCAAGGCTTTAACTGAATTTTAAGCAGGAGAGCGCATTCAAAAATGTCTACACAGAAAAAACCCGATCTGAGCGATCCTACGTTAAGAGCTAAACTCGCCAAAGGCATGGGTCACAACTACTATGGTGAACCAGCTTGGCCAAACGACTTGCTGTATATATTCCCAGTGGTGATCATGGGTTCATTTGCTTGCATTGTGGCTCTAGCCGTGCTAGACCCCGCTATGACAGGCGAACCAGCAAATCCTTTCGCTACACCACTGGAAATTTTACCAGAGTGGTACTTGTACCCAGTGTTCCAAATTTTGCGATCTCTTCCTAACAAATTGTTGGGAGTATTAGCAATGGCTTCCGTACCCTTGGGACTGATTCTCGTTCCCTTTATTGAGAATGTCAACAAGTTCCAAAACCCCTTCCGTCGTCCAGTCGCAACCACCGTGTTCTTGTTTGGAACCTTGGTAACTCTATGGTTGGGTATTGGTGCTGCTTTACCATTAGACAAATCTTTGACCTTAGGATTGTTCTAAGCTAGTCACCAAAAAGCTTTGCTGACGCCTGTAGGTTTCAGGAGCGTATATCTGAAAGTTATGATGTCTAATGACAAGTCGCCTTTCGGGTGTCTATGGTAAAAAATGCCATTCATATCAAGGATATGCGCTCTTGAAAACATAAAACAGGCGTCAATTTTAGTGATGATGATAGTCCATAGTCCACAATCAAAACTCTAAGTAGTTGGCTCATAAATAATGACTGTTGACTATTGACCAATGACCAATTAAATTTTTTAGTTTTGGATACAAAAACTGATCCAAAATCTAAAATAGACTATAGCGGTTTGCAGTTGAGTCTAATACAAACCTAACCCCCAACCCCTTCCCTTGTAGGGAAGGGGAGTAAAGCTCAAAGCCTCTCTCCTTGTAGGAGAGAGGTTTGGAGAGAGGTTAGAGTGTATTGCATACAAACGAAAAGTGCTATAGAGACAATAGATTACATAAATTCTTACTCATAATTACATGAAAGCTACGGTCAATGCTTGGCATAATGCAGCACGACCATCTAACAATTAACAGCGAACTGAAACTCCTCAACCAAGTACAACAATGGTTTGAGGAATTTTCCCTAAAATACCTGTCTCAACTTGGATGGACAGAATCCCAACTTTATCGCCTCAACTTAGCACTAGCGGAGGGCTTTACAAACGCAGTCCGCCATGCTCATCGTTCTTTACCACCGGAAACAACCATAGAAATTGAGGTGAATCTATGGATTAATAAGATAGAAATTAGGATTTGGGATCATGGCAAACCTTTTGATCCTGATGCGATCGCCGAACCACAGCCTGGTACTTTACAAGTGGGAGGCTACGGCTGGTTTCTCCTGCGACGTTTGGCTGATCGTGTGGTTTATGAGCGTAGTGAAGATGGGAGAAATTGTCTGGTGATTGTCAAGTATGCCAAAGAAGGGCAATATTAGAGGGGCAAGGTGCAGAGAAAAATTTTCCCTTTTCTCTGCACCTTGCTCCTTTATCCCTCTACTGATTCGCTTCACCTAGTAGAGTGCTTTGAGTGCAAAGTGGCTTTGTATAAAAAATCATACTTATAGTAGTAGAGTTAACATACGAGTTGCTGTTACTACTTTGTTAAAATTAGGCAAAATTATTGTGGTTGGAAAATTTAACTGAAATGTTTATTTGTAGATATCATAAACGCTCAGTAATTTTTTCTTGACTCACAATAGCTGTTGAACGGTGAAAGAGGGGATAGGGAAGAAGATATGCTTAAAACAGCCCTAGTTACAGGTATTACTGGTCAAGATGGCTACTATCTCAGCCATTTACTCCTCAATCAAGGTTATCGAGTTGTGGGGCTAGTTTCACCACACCGCCAACCGAATTTGGCAAAGTTGGGAAATTTGGCAACCAAGGTAGAAATCTATACTGTTGATTTGAGAGACCCCACAGCACTTTTGAATGCAGTTGAACAACTGCGCCCCCAAGAAATTTATAATTTGGCAGCACCTAGTTTTGTTCCTGATTCGTGGAAAGACCCACTGGGAACTCTAGACTTGATTACTGGGACGGCTACTCGGCTATTGGATGCAGTTAGGCAAGTTGGTTTATCTACCAGATTTTATCAAGCGAGTAGTTCCGAGATGTTTGGGGATGTTCTATCTTCTCCCCAAGATGAAGAAACTACCTTTCGTCCCAAAAATCCTTATGCAGCAGCAAAGTTACACGCTCATTGGACAATGGTGCATCACCGACAGCGCTATGGTCTGTTTGCTTGTAGTGGAATTTTATATAATCACGAATCTCCTTTGCGTCCGCCGCAATTTGTTACACGCAAAGTTTCTTTGGCGGCTGCATCAATTAAATTGGGTTTAGCCCAGACTTTAGAAATGGGTAATTTGGATGCTAAACGTGATTGGGGATTTGCTGGCGATTACGTAAAAGCCATGTGGCTGATGTTACAAGTGCAAGAACCGGAAGAGTACGTAATAGGCACAGGTAAACTACGTAGTGTTAAAGAATTAGTGTCTATAGCTTTCGAGTCCGTGGGTTTGAACTGGGAAAATCATGTAGTTATCAATACAGATTTACTCAGACAAGATGAACATTTTCAACTGGTAGCTAACCCGGAAAAAGCCAAAAAAAATCTCGGTTGGGAACCAGAAGTTAGCTTTGAAGGACTTTTAGAGAAAATGGTGCAAACAGATGTAGCGCGATTACAAGATGGTGCGATCGCCCAAGCAGCAGAAGGAAAATTACTGGTAGAGTAGTATACCATAGCCCATCTTCTCTAAAAATCAATCAAAAACTCAATGCCAATTGATACAGTGGGAGAAAAAATCAGTTTAGGGAAAACTTCTAGTAAACCAATCAATCATGTATTCGTGTTCCTGGAAGTTTTTACACAAGAAGGTGGAATCCAATCTTATGTCAAGGATATTTTTCGGGCATATTCAGGGTTAGGTAAAGGTTATCAAGCAGAAGTATTGTTATTACGAGATAGCCCTAAATGCTCAAATCCTTTTGTATCTGATAGTTTAAGATTCCATTACTTCCAACATCAATCACCCCAACTAGGCAGAATCAAAATGGCTGGGGTGCTACTAAAATTTTTATTGCAGAGACGACCACAACGTGTTTTTTGTGGACATATTAATCTAGCAGTACTGATACAAACCCTCTGCCAACCGTTAGGTATTCCCTACACTATGCTGACTTATGGCAAAGAATTTTGGGAACCTTTGAAAAATCGAGAACGCCGCGCTTTATCAGCAGCTCATGACATTTGGACTATTAGTCGCTATAGCCGCGATCGCGCCTGTGTTGTTAATGGTATAAATCCAGACAAAGTAAAAATGTTGCCTTGCGCTATTGATGGAAATAAATTTACTCCTGGAGCAAAGCAGCCAGAATTAATTGAGAAGTATGGCTTAACCAATGCCAAGGTATTAATGACCGTCGCGCGACTATGGTCAGGAGATATATACAAAGGTGTGGATGTCACAATTCGGGCATTGCCTAAAATTAGCCAGGCGTTCCCAGAAGTAAAATATTTAGTAATTGGTCGTGGTGATGACCAGCCACGATTGGCACAATTAGCCAAAGATTTAGGCGTAAGCGATCACGTCATTTTTGCAGGTTTTGTGCCTACCGAACAACTAATGGCACACTACCGCCTAGCGGATGCCTATATTATGCCCTCACAAGAAGGTTTTGGGATTGTCTATCTAGAAGCAATGGCTTGTGGTGTACCTGTGTTGTCTGGTGATGACGATGGTTCAGCCGATCCCTTGCAGGATGGTAAACTAGGGTGGCGAGTTCCCCACCGTAACCCAGAAGCTGTAGCCACAGCCTGTTTAGAAATTCTCCAAGGAGATGATCAACGCTGTAACGGAGAGTGGTTGCGCGAACAGGCGATCGCTTTTTTCGGTATGGATGCTTTGCAAAAGCAGCTTTTGTTTTTAGTCCAGAGTCAATAGTCCAGAGTCCACAATCAAAACTTTATCTTTGACTCATAACGAATGACTGTTGACTATTGATTATTGACCAATGACTAATAACTAAACTCGCTATCCTAGAGGGAGAGCAAGACAGTATTTAAAATGAGCCTTAACAATTCTCAATTGAATCTTTTAAACTTCCGCCCTTGGCTGACGCTGTTAGCAGTCGTTTGGTTACTGGCTTCCTTGGGTTTGGGCTGGTTAGTGAATTCCTTGTTGATTCTTTTTGGATTGATACTGCTAGCACCTGTTGTTGCATTTTTTGGGTTTCGCTGGTGGTTGCAACGGAACTTAGTGACTGATCAATGTCCCATCTGTAGTTATGAATTTACGGGTTTAAATAATACTCAATTGCAATGTCCTAATTGTGGAGAAAACCTGATTGTACAAAAGGGGCATTTTCAACGCTTTGCACCAGAGGGAACAATTGATGTCACAGCAATTGAAGTCCCATCCCAACAATTGGACGAATAGGAGTGGGGAGTGCTGAGTGCTGAGTAAGAATTTCTCCCCCTTTTACGCCACTTGCTCCCCGCCCCTCAGCTTCTTCCCAATCTCTAATCCCCATTCCCTGGCAATTTTGGTTGTTGGGCTGAATACTTAGCCACAATGTTGGAAATTTCAGGATTATATAGTCGCAGATAATTCCAATAATTGCCAAATACTTGCCGCACATAATCTCTGGTTTCATTGAAGGGAATGGCTTCAACAAAATCATCTGGGTCTTCCTTTGGTAGAGTCCGCAACCATCGAGCGACGTTACCGGGGCCAGCATTATAACTAGCGATCGCTAACATGGAATTATTACCATATTGCTCATGGGTATGATCCAAATACCATGTTCCCAGCATCACGTTGTCGTTGGGATTGACTAAATCAATGGTCTTGATATCTAAGGGAATTTTTGACGCTATCCACTTAGCCGTATCAGGCATTACCTGCATTAAGCCAGTAGCACCAGCCACAGATTTGATTTTCGATTCAAAGCGCGATTCTTGACGCATCAAGGCAGTTACTAACAGAGGATTAAGTTGTCGCTCTGATGACCATTTTTCGATTTCTCTGAGGTAAGGAAAGGGGTAACGGGCTTGCCAGTAAGTAATCTGCTTACTAAATGCTTGATATTCTGCTTGTTCTTCTGGTGTTTCCCGGTCTTCTAATTTAGAAATGAGGTTAATTCCTGAGAGATATTCTCCCCTGGCTAACCGTATTAACCCTTCGGTGAATTGTTCTGCTATTGTGGGTTGTTGTTTATTGAGGTATTCCGTCTCCCATTGCAACCAAGCATCACGGTCTTGACCAAGCAAATATAATTCTTGGAAAGTAGCCGAACCAGCCGGAGGTATGGGGCGCTGGTAGGGAATTACTTCTGGGTTGAGTTGGCGGACGTTATCAAAGTTGCCTACATTCAATCCGATCAGGTTTGCCGATCGCCAGGCATAGTAAGAGTAAGGAAACTGGCTAATCACATACTCATAAGAGCTTTTAGCTTCCTGTTCCTTGCCTAAATTGGTTGCCCATTTACCCATCCAAAAACCGGCTCTGGGAGCCAAAATACTGTTGGGGTTATTGATGACAATCGGTTGCGCCCACTTCCAAGCGGATGTATAGTCTCTAACTTTGGCTTTTTCTAAGGCGTTTTTCCAACGATATTCTGCCGCTTCATCGGATTTGGCGTACTTGGTAATCAGTTCTTGCCAAGCTGCTTGGGCTGATTTTTGATCCTTGAGGGCTTGGAAAATCTGGGCTTTTCTGACTAACGCCTGACTTGCTTGTTCAGGAAATTTAGCAGTTACTTGGTTGAGATAGGGTAGGGCATCTTTACTGGTTCTCGCCATTTCTGCCAACCGTAACAAGCCCGTACCTGTTTCCCGCGCATCAGGAAATTGCTGTAGTAGTTGATTATAATTAGCGATCGCTTGTTCTCTATTTTTGCCACCTACTTGTAAACCCCTGCCAGTGCGGTAGAGGTTGCGGGCTGTTTTCGGGGCTTTGGCATAAGCATTCGCCGCTTTGAGAAATTGATTGTTTTCCCAGTAGGCTGTACCAATCACGTCCCAATCTTCTGGTTTGAGATTGGGCTGTTGTACTAGCTGGTCTAACACGCCTACTATCCCCGGCTGATTATAGGCATACTTGGCTAAAATTAACCGCAACTGTGGCTGATTGGGATTTTCTGACAAGCGCTTCCTAATAATCTCCCAGGTGAGGGGATGAGAAGGAAATTGAGCGATCGCTGTATCATGTAGCTTTGGTTGACCAATCAGATAAATAGCTCTGACAGCAGCAGCTTCCTTAGGATACTGTTTTAGTACTTGTTGCCTGAGATCAGAAGCTTTGCCATCCTCACCTAATAGATCCTGTGCTTGTGCTTGTTTTAGCAAGATATAGGGTGCTAGAGCCGGATAACTCCTGTCTAGACCTGTAAGTAATTCCAGTGCTTTTTGGGCTTGTTTTGTGTCAATATAATCACTAGCCAACAGATAACGAGCGCGTTCTCGGTCTGGCGAGCGGGATTTTTGAGTGAGTTCTTCTAGTTTGGCTGCTCGTTCTGCCGGGGATTGTGATATCAGTGGAAACACATCTGACTTAACATTAGTTACCTTAGATAACTCTTCTGGCTGACCTTTATTCAGGTTGAGCCATTGCCCCAAGGATTTGCCAATCTCAGGTGCTGACACCATCGCCCCAGCTGAAAAGGCAAACAGTGCCGCACCAGCGATTATAGAAATTTGCTTTTTTTGTAGTTTCTTCAGCATGGATACTCGCTGAACTGTGCCGATGAATTTCCTGAAACTCTAGCATTACTTGCTAGGAGTGTAATCACCTTTTCATGGGAAATTTCTTATTTTAGGAGAAATCAAACAAAATATAGATAATATTTTGCTGATATTGTGCATCTATGGCCAGTTTTATTTTGTTACATCTATCCCAGTGAATAAGCAATCTTGAAAAACAAGCGGATAATACTTAATTACATTAAATAAATGTATAAATACTTATTATTTTAATTATTTATACATAACATATCTACCTAAATCATACCTGAAATCAGAATGTACTGTGGCTAACAAAGAAATGCTATATGTGGAGAATTTAATTAAGATTAATTGTAATTAACTAGCTTTTGTAAAACAGGGATGCTCAAATTAAACGGCGATCGCTGCCAGCAAAAAGCCTCAATATTGAAAGAAGAACTGATCACGAGCAATCATGTGCGTTATAAATAAGCATTTATACTGCATCAAGCCGAGAAATGCTCTATGTCGGCACTATACAGAATTTGAGTTTAGTTTTTCGTTAAAAATTATCCTTGTTGCTGTGTGTGATTGAATTCAATGATCATTAGAATATCATCAACTTGAAAAAAATTAGCATTATATTTGACCCTCTCTTGACAAAGACTATCAATTTGCTAGAGGATTCTGCTAATCTGGTTTTTGATTCATGATGAGGCGCTAAATGGGTATTCAAAATCTGTTTACAGCAGGTGGCGTGGTAATGTGGCCACTGTTGGGTTTTTCTATATTGGCGGTGGCGCTAATTGTTGAGCGCATCAGGTTTTGGCTAAAAATCAACAACCGTCAACAGCGTGTGGTGAGAGATGTTTTGAACTTGTATCGATTAGATAATCTCGTTAGTGCAATAGATAAGCTGAGGCAAAATGTAGACTTGCCACTAGCACGTATATTTCTGTCGGCTTTAGAACTAGAAGAACCAACACCAGAAGAATTCCGACTAGCATTAGAAAGCGAAGCCCAAGCTGAGATACCTGTACTCAAACGCTTTCAAAATATTTTTGAAACAATTATTGGTCTAGCACCACTTTTAGGCTTACTTGGTACAGTATTAGGTTTGATTACATCCTTTGCCTCTCTGGATATTGGTGATGTGGGAGGGACAAAAACCGCAGGTGTAACGTCTGGGATCAGTGAGGCTCTAGTATCTACAGCAACAGGATTGATAGTAGCTATCTTTACACTTTTATTTGCCAACTCCTTTCGAGGACTTTACACCAGACAAATGGCACTATTTCAGGAGTATGGCGGTCAATTAGAATTACTTTATCGCCGCCGCTACGAACGAGGAGAGAGAACCTATGCGTCTACAAGATGAGCCAGATGTTCCAGCACAAATCAACATCTTACCGATGATTGATGTGATTTTTGCAATATTGACGTTTTTTATCATGTCTACGCTGTTCTTAACTCGCTCGGAAGGGTTGCCAGTAAGTTTACCAAAAGCGGCGACAGCACAAAAACAGCAAGTACCTACGAAGATTACGATCTCGGTAGATGAACAGGGGACGGTTAGCCTGAATCGCCAACCAGTTCTCGTTGATTCAGTAGCAGGACAATTGCGTAACTTAATTGGTGCTAACCAGGAAGCTTTAGTAATTATTAATGCTGATGAAAAAGTAGGACACGGTAAAGTAGTGGCAATTATGGATCAAGTACGTCAAGTAGAGGGAGCAAAGTTAGCGATCGCCACTCAAAAACCCTAAGGCTAATTTTTAATTCAGGTGAAGGGTAAAGCTGTTTGCCTTACCCTCAAATTTCATTATTTAACTGGCTTTGGATATTTACCAGGATACTTGCGTTGGAAATAATCTTCCATAACTTTGAGGATCATTGGCGCAGCAACGCTACCACCACCGCCACCGGAATGTTCAGCAAAGGCGACAACGAGAATCTCTGGCTTATCAGCAGGTGCATAAGCACCAAACCAGGCATGATTTTGTTTTACCCTACCCTTCCAAGCTTCAGCCGTACCGCTTTTACCAGCAACAGGGGGAATAGTTGGTTGATTTAAGACTTTTCCCGTACCATCAGAAATTACCTTACGTAGACCTTCACGCAAAAGTTTCATTGTGCTGGGCTTCATTTGTACGAGTTCTCGCCAGCTTTTAGCCTCTTCATTATCTTTGAGCAAATGGGGTTGGACACGGTAGCCACCATTTGCGGGTACAGCAAACATGACAGCAACTTGTAAAGGTGTGGTTAATAAAGCACCTTGACCAATAGACATATTAATTGTGTCGCCTATAGTCCAAGGCATTTTCCAGGCTTTCCGTTTCCATGTTTCATCTGGTACTAGACCTCTGGCTTCTTCCGAAACAAATTCAAAGCCTGTTTTTTTACCAAATCCATATTTGCGTGTCCATTCAATCAAAGTGGGGCCACCGATTCCCCTACCAATTTGATAAAAGAACGTGTCACTACTCCACTGCATCGCCCCGACAAAACCCAAAGGCCCAAACCCTGCATGATTCCACTCACCAAATCTAGTTCCACCAATAGTTAAAGAACCGTAGGTTGGCAGGATTGTGTTGGGAGCAAATTTACCTGATTCTAAACCAGCAGTTTTGGTAACAATTTTGAAGGTACTAGCAGGAGGAAACGCACTTAAAGCACGATTGACTAGAGGATGGTCTTCACCTTGCACAGATTCCCAATCTTTTTGAGTCAGTCTTTGCTTAGAAAAAATATTGGGATCAAAGGTGGGGTGAGACACCATTGCTAAGACAGCGCCATTTTTAGGATCAATGGCAATAATAGTACCATTGCGATCGCCTAAAGCTTTTTCTGCCATCTTTTGGACATCTACATCTATAGTCAACCGGATATCATTACCGGGTTTGGCTTGTTTTTCTCCTAAAACCCGCAGTGGTCTACCAGCTCCATCCACTTCTACTTGCTGACCACCCCACTCACCACGCAATAATTTTTCATAGGCTTTTTCCACACCCATTTGACCAATCACATCACCCAAACGATAACCGTCTTTCCTCCTTTCCTTTAACTGTTCAGGTGTTAATTCCCTTGTGTAACCAAGTACATGAGCCAATTCTCTACCGTGGGGATAATAGCGCACAGCTTCCGTATGTATTTCTACATCTTTCAGTTCGCTTTCATATTCCTTGATGGCTGTAATTTGGGCTTCATCCAAATTCCTAGCGATGCGAATCAGTGAAGAAGAATTAGCGCCAGCCTCTTGTAGTTTCTTTTCGATTTCTTCTTGGGGAATCTCCAAAATCTTAGCTAAACGTGGCCCAACAACCGACCAAGCGGGTTTGGTATGTGCCATCGGCCAAAGATAAATAGACCGAGGATAGCGTGTACTGGCTAAAAGTTTACCATTACGGTCAAAGATATTACCCCGTTCTGGTTGTTTGGGAATCATGCGAACCCGGTTGGACTCGGCTTGCTGCTTGTAACTGGAACCTTCAATGATTTGCAGGTATGCTAAACGCACACTAATTCCAGTCGTCATCAGCAGAGTAAAGAGAATCAAAAATATAGGTTGGGAACCTCTGCCAACAGTTCGTTTATCTTTTTTTCCTAGTAGTTGAGATGGTTGCAATATAGCCATAATGCTTAAATAATTGTTCAGATAAGAATATTTGTATTCAATAAATTATTTAGTGTGATATCCCTTAATAAATCTAGTTATGGCAATTTATTTTAAATCAGTTCTGCACATTCTGAACTAATCTTGCTAGAGTATTATTCCTGTTGTGCGAGTTATCAGTTCTAATTTGGCTATTGGGGTTTAGCATTTTTACCAGCGTAATAATACTGAACTTGACTTTTAGCATCTTTAGCGATGAATGCTAAAAATGCAGGTAACTTGTATATAATTCCCAAACCTTTCTCTAAATCTTCAACTTGTAACAATCTAGTAAGTATATTTATAAACAATTTTTTTAGCAGACTACAATAAACCAAAGACTATAAAGAGTTTGCTGAATCGACTACATTAATACATAAAATCACTGAATATCACGGCATTCTACTGATGAATATGGCTCAAATTGAGACACAAAATCCCAGGGGCATAAAAACGCTGCAACCGCTTGATGTTGAACTACGTAACGTTTTTAAGTTTTTCAACCAAGAACCGGCAGTACACGGAATAGACTTGGATGTCAGACAAGGGGAATTTTTTAGTATTCTTGGTCCCTCTGGTTGTGGTAAGACAACAACACTACGGTTAATTGCGGGATTTGAGCAAGTTGATGCTGGTAAATTATTGATTCAAGGCCAGCCAATGACCAATATTCCCCCTTATCGGCGACCAGTGAATACAGTATTTCAAAGTTATGCTCTATTTAATCACCTCAACGTTTGGGATAATATCGCCTTTGGATTACGTCTGAAAAAATTCCGGAAATCAGAAATAGAAGGTAGGGTGAAAGAGGCTTTAAAGCTGGTAAAAATGGAAAGCTTGCGATCGCGCTTTCCCAGTCAACTCTCTGGTGGTCAACAGCAGCGTGTCGCTTTAGCGAGGGCTTTAGTCAACCGTCCGGCTGTGTTGTTGCTAGATGAACCTTTAGGGGCTTTAGATTTGAAACTACGTAAGGAAATGCAAGTCGAGTTATCGAATTTACATAAAGACCTGGGTTTGACGTTTATCATGGTGACTCATGACCAAGAGGAGGCGTTATCATTAAGCGATCGCATTGCGGTGATGAATCAAGGCAAAATTGAACAAATTGGTACTCCCAGCGAGATTTACGAACGTCCCAAAACAACCTTTGTGGCTGATTTTATTGGTGATACCAATTTATTCAGTGGTGAAATTACTGCATTAGAACCTGAGGTGATGCAAATTGTCACCAAAACTGGACTGACGATTGTAGTAGTACGCAATGAAGATACACCAACAGAATTATTAAAACCAGTAGTTGTTAGTGTACGACCAGAAAAAATTCAACTTTCACTTTATCAACCTAGTTTAGCTAATAATTGCTTTGAAGGCAGACTAGTAAATGTGATGTATTTAGGAACTCATGTTAACTATGTTGTGCAGTTAATTAACGGCATTAATATTAATGTTTTGCAGCCTAATACTTTTGGCAATTTACCAGACCGTGACACACCGATTTATGCTTGGTGGGGAGAAAATGATTGTTTGGCGATCGCTCAATGAAAAATAGAAGAAAATTTTTACAAGGAATTACAGCACTGTCTAGTTTATCTTTAGCCAGTTGCGGTTGGAGATTAGCAGACGTAAGGGCTACTACCGCTTCTGGTCGCAGTGATCAGTTGTATCTTTATACTTGGACACAATATTCTGATCAAGAATTATTGCAAACTTTTAGCGCCCAAACTGGGATGAAGGTGCTTGTAGATGTTTATGATTCTAATGAAGTGATGTTAGCTAAACTTCTAGCTGGAGGGGGTGGTACTTATAGCCTGATTTACCCATCCGATTATATGGTCGAAAAGATGCTAGAAAAAAGCTTATTGATAGAATTGAACACAGACAAATTAGTTGGTTTAGATAATTTATTTCCCCAATTTCAAAACCCTAGTTATGACCCCAAAAATCGCTATAGTATTCCTTTTAATTGGGGAACAACAGGATTAATTTATAATTCTGAAATCCTCAAAGAAGCACCACAAGATTGGGAATATCTCTGGCGTAATCAAAAGTTACTCAATAAGCGCATGACTCTGTTAAATGATGTGCGTGAAGTCATGGGTGCAGTGTTGCGGATGTTGGGTTATTCGTATAATTCACAAAACGAAAACGAAATTAAACAAGCCTATGAACAATTAACTATACTCAAAGAAGCGATCGCTGCTTTTGACACTGATGCGTGGCGCAATCAAATATTAGCTGGTGATTTAACCTTAGCTATGTGTTACTCGGCTGATGCTATCAAAATTATCAAGGAAAATCCTCGACTCAAATATGTTATTCCCCGTAGTGGCTCTTCATTATGGACTGACACAATAGTCATTCCTAAATCTGCACCCAATGTAGATGGGGCTTATGCCTGGATTAACTTTATTTTACAACCAGAAGTAGCAGCGACTACGAGCGAAAGGCTGAAGATTTCTACTCCTAATAGTGCAGCATTTGAACAATTACCAAAACAGATAAAAAATAATGAAAATTTATATCCTCCTTCCTCAATTCTCGAAAAATGTGAACGCATTAGTCCTGTAGGGGAATTTGAGGATGTTTATGAACGTTACTGGACACAATTAACTAGTAGTTAAAACAATTCGCAATTTTCGCAATTCGCAATTACTATCACCTATTACCTATTATCTATTTTTAAAATTGTGACTACAGAAATTCGTGATATTGCCGATAATGCTGCTAAAATTCCGAAATTAAATCGTCCAAGGTTTAATTTCATCCAACCTTTAGTTTTATTAGCACCATCTGGTGTTTGGTTATTACTTTTACTCGTACTACCAACGCTGATAATTTTTCAGTTGAGTTTAGTACCAAATATTAGACCAGGGGATATAGTTAATCCTAGTGGATTTGATAACTATATTCGTATAATTGATCCGCTATATTTGCAAGTAATATGGCGATCGCTATGGTTAGCCCTTGGTACAACTACAATCTGTCTAATTTTGGCTTTCCCGGTTGCGTATTGGATTGCTCAAATTGCACCAAAGCGTTGGCGTAACTTGCTGCTATTGGGCTTTGTCTTACCTTTATGGACTTCTTCCCTACTCCGTTCTTACGCTTGGATAACTATTCTCCGTCCTACGGGTTTATTGAACAGTTTGCTTAGTAGTTTAGGTTTACCCACCGTAGAATTACTTAATCGCACACCAGCCGTTTTAATTGGCATGAGCTATAGCTTACTACCTTACATGGTGTTAATTTTATATGCTTCACTGGAAAAACTGGATAAGCGGTTACTAGAAGCAGCCGCAGATTTGGGTGCAAATCCCATACAAACTTTTTGGAAAGTTACAGTTCCGCAAATATCCCCAGGAATCACAGCTGGTTCTTTGCTTGTCCTCATCACAGCCTTGGGGGATTTTATTGACCCTGAATTACTTGGTGGTGCTTCTAGTATGACGGCGGCGCGGTTAGTTTATAACCAATTTCTCGGCGTTACCCAAAATTGGGGGTTTGGTTCAGCTTTGAGTATGACATTAATTTTGGCTGTGAGTATTGCGATCGCTCTTTTGATTAAGTTTGGAGAAGCTACACCCAAGCAGTAGGGGGGTAAACCGTTGACTATATTTTTAGTTTTAATCTTAAAGTTTTCTCACCCGCGTAGGTGAGTTTTTTTTATTTGTAGTCCTAACGTCTATTCGTCCAAGCTGCTGTTTTATACAAGGTTAAATCAGCATTAAGATTTTTGTCAAAATTAGTTGACTAAGAATGTTAAACATTTCTTTATAGGAAAATAAAAGTTAGGCATTAACAAACATCTTTTTGTAAACTTTTGTTTAGTTTACGGCTAGACAATGGGTTGAAATATATACATTTCTAGCTGCATTAATTTAGAGCAATCTCACCTTTTTAATAACTCAGAGCATCAATTAAAACTGATACTTCCACTAATAAAAAACGGAGATTATAACATGGCACTTCGGAATAACTCAGGTAACAATTTCTGGCAAAATGTGAGACAAGATTCAGTAAGTTGGGGTTCTTTAGCACTTTGGGTTACTGGCTTAGTTGCATTTTTACTAATTTTGACAACCTTTGCTAACGCTTAATGTCTGCTAAATAACCAGATAAATCTTTCAAGAAGTAGGGAATTCTGTTTTTTTCTGGGGACTTCCAGAAAATAAATTATCCAATTTACTCAGATAATATTTTGTTGTCTTCCTCCTGCTATGCCACTGCGCTACCCAGTAATAGGATATTTTTTTAGTTGGAAGTCCCCTGGGTTCCCCCATTCTTTCACCTCAAACCCAACTGTTCCCGCAATGCCTCTGGCATATTCAGTGCTGTCTCCAAACCCCGCACGCCTTCCCATTGCTGCTTTTCTCCCCAGGTCATTTCATCTAGATTGGCTTCACTCAAGTCTGTATCATCAAGAATGGCATAACTGAGATTGGCGCTACTGAGGTCAGCGCCATTCAGCATTGCACCACTCAAGTTACTACCACTGAGGTTGGCGCTATTCAGGTTAGCAAAGCTAAAATCAGTACCCAAAAGTACGGCATCACTGAGGTCTGCACCAGTCAAATCGGCTTCGTTAAAAATACCCCCACTCAAATCGGCATCGCTGAGAACTACACCAGTTAGGTCTACACCACTGAGGTCAGCACCTAAAAACATAGCACCGTTGAGTTTGGCGTAGTTAAGTTTCGCGCCGTTGAGTTTGGCGTAACTCAGGTCAGCAGCAACCAAAATGGCATCACTCAAGTTAGTACTAAAAAGAATGGTGTCACTGAGGTTAGTACCGTTGAGGGTGGCATGGTTGAGGTCAGCACCACTCAGGTCAGCACGACAGAGGTCAGCGCGACTGAGGTCAATATGATTGAGGATGGTATCGCTAAGATTTGCACCAAAGAGAATGGCATTACTCAGATTGGCACGGCAGAGTTCAGCATCTCTGAGGTTTGCACCACTGAGGTTAGCGTAGCAGAGTTCGCTATCGTTGAGTATGGAACTGCTAAGGTCGGCTCGACTGAGGTCAGCACGATGCAAGTTAGCACCGCTCAGGTTCGCACCAGTCAGGTTGGCACTACTGAGGTCGGCTCGACTCAGGTTGGCACCACTGAGATTAACACTGCTGAGGTTGGCATCACCAAAGTTTGCGCCTATCAGGTTAGCGTCTTGAAAATTCGCGCCAGCCAGGTTGGCATCACCAAGGTATGCACCGCTCAGGTTAGCACCGCTAAAATTCACCCCCATGAGGTTGGCATTCCCCAGGTATGCACCGCAAAAGTTACCGCCTCGGAGAAATTCCCCAACGATATTACTAAAGTTGCCAATTTCAATGGCATCACTATAATTAATTATCCGCAGTAGTTGGGAGGTGAAAAAGTTGTCTGTATCTGGTGGGGATGAGGGATAAAAGTTGATTTGTTGCCGCAGTTCTGCTTGCTCTTGGGCGTAGCGATGTAGCTCTAATAATAAAATCAAGACATTAAGCCCGGTGTAAATATCAACTTGCCTCAGTCCGATGCCGTTCCCCCCACCGTAGGCGATGACCGACCGTCGGTCGGAGACCATTGCTTGATTCTGTGTTATCATTTCGAGCGATTTTCTCTGAGGTAAGTTCTCGCTTGGTGGCGCATCAATAAATTCTCCCCGACACCAACGTTGATAAAAATCTTCTAGGCGGTGAAATAACTGTACTGGTCGAAATTGTCTTTCAGTGATGAGTAATGCTATGACTTTTTCAACTATTTCTAGAGTCAATGCACCATTGCCTAGTAAATCATAAATTTCTTCATGGAGTTGGCGATGGTCTACGCCCCACTGTAGGTCATCACTAGTCGGAAATTCCTCACTACTATCATTTATTGTCCATGCCTCTAAACTTATTTGCAATCTCTGACATAAAATTTCTTTCTGTACATTAGCTTGAGAAAAATTTACATTTTTATCTAATTTTCGTTCATGTTTTCCCAGAGATAAAAATGAGTGACTATCTACATACTTTGTTATGGGTCTATCTTTTGACCTTGTCCCCCGAACATAATTCTGCAATAGCTTCCAAACTTGAGGTAATTGTGACATTTTTTTATCCATTAATAATAATTACCAACTTTGAAATATATAAAAAATCCCCATGCTTGGGGTGCTGTCATCAAATAAAATTACAGTATAAAATAAATCCTAGTATTTAAGCTTAAAGTTACATCAACAACACCTGACATAAGGAATCAACAGCATTTTTGTCCATAAACAACTTGATATCTTAGGTGATATGTAGGTATGATTTCCCAAAAATCGGTAGAAATGAGCTATTTTAAACAAATAATTCTATTTTTACAAATATAACTCACTAAACTGATATAAAAATGATACGTACTGTTTGCTACAAAGATGATTGTTAGAAAAATACTACAACAAACCAGCGCAAAAAATCTAGAAAATGCTCTTGATAATTGAACTGAAAAGCTGAAATCTTGCTATCAATTAGTTTTAATTATTTTAAAGTGAGCCAATTAGATTATGTCAGTGGTCAGTAGCAAAGACAAAACAACTGACACGCATAGCATAGAAAAAATTAATTAGTGATAGTTATCAGGGATAGACTAAATGAAAACATTAAGCTTTTATATAATTTTTTTACATGGTTTGTTTTTAGGAATAGCAACAGCTAACGCCAAGTTATCATCTGGAAATATAGTCAATAAAACTTTACATGAGCAGCCAAACACAGTTATAGCAGCCAAACTTCAGGAAGAAAACAAAGTTCCACAGCCCCACATCCCAACACCCCAACATCCTTATACCTTTTTCTCCTCACCTACTATCAAGCAACTACATCAACCTTTGGTACAAAAGCCAGCACAAGTTTGGGTAATTAATCAAAACCAACAGGTCAAAGACCAACCATTTATTTGGGTGGTTAATGATACTAAAAAGGCAGCGCAGCAACCATTTTTAGAAGTTGGCAAATCTACAAATAAATCAGATAAAAAACCTGTTCCGACATCTAAGCCAGAAAAGAAAGATGAACTGGAAGCATTTGATGAAGTTGTTAAAGATACAGAAAAACTAAATGGTCTATTTACTCTATATCGCCATAAAGAAAAAAATAAAATATATCTAGAAGTGAAACCAGAACAACTAAATAAAAATTATTTAGCTACAGCAACCCTAGAATCTGGTATCGGCGAACAAGGGATTTATAGTGGTTTACCTTTACAAGACTTTTTATTTTATTTTCAAAGAGTAGACAAAAAGATATCTTTTGTGGTGCGTAACGTCAATTTTCGCACAAGGGAAGGAGATCCACAAGCGCGATCGCTTGCCCGGTCGTTTAGTGATTCCGTTCTCTACTCTGTGGAAATCAAAAGCATTCATCCGCAAAGAAAAACCTTGTTAATTGATTTGGGTGATTTGCTGCTGTCAGACCTAGCCGGATTATCTTTGTTTACAGGGTTGACCGCAAATAAAGACCAATCATATTTTGGGAATGCCCAAGCCTTTCCTCAAAACTTAGAAATTGAGTCAGTATTGAATTTTTCCAGTAGTGGTGCTAACACTGGCAACAATACACTTTACGGTTTGACTTCTGTAGCTGACAGTCGTGGTTTCACCTTGCGGGTTCACTACAGTCTCTCCCAACTACCAGAAAATAATTATCGTCCACGTATAGCTGATGAACGGGTTGGTTACTTTATCACCGCTTACCAAGATTTATCTAAAGATGATCGCAATGATCCCTTTGTCCGCTACATCAATCGCTGGCATTTAGAAAAAAAAGATCCAAATTTACCCATATCTCGTCCTAAAAAACCCATTGTATTCTGGATTGATAATGCCGTACCGCTACAGTACCGCGAAGCTATCAGAGAAGGGGTACTTATGTGGAACAAGGCTTTTCTCAAAGCTGGATTTATCGATGCGATTGAAGCTAGACAAATGCCAGACAACGCTACATGGAATCCAGCTGACATCCGCTACAACACAATTCGCTGGATTAACACCGTCGATGGTTATTTTGCAATGGGGCCATCTCGCGTGAATCCTTTAACTGGGGAAATTTTGGACGCAGACATCTTAGTGGATGCCAGCCTTGTCCGTTTACTCAAGAGTAGGTACAGCACGCTTGTGGAACCAAGTCAACTCAACACCAGGACTTCTTTATCAGAATTAATGCGGAATCACCGATTGTGTAACAACGGTTTAGCCGCTAAAACAAACAACACTACTCAGCAAAAACCCACAGAAACAAATGGTGTTTTGCAGCGATTATCCAAACTAGCCAGTGATTATGATTTATGCTACGGCATGGAAGCCGCTAACCAATTTGCTTTTGGTGCAATGGCGATGTCACTTTTACAAAACACAATACCTACTCAAGAACAATTACAACGATATATTCATGAATATTTGCGTCTAATTATTGCCCATGAAGTCGGACATACCCTGGGTTTGCGTCACAACTTCCGTGGTAGTACGCTGCTGTCACCAGAAGAGATGAACAATCAGGAAATCAGCCGTACCAAAGGCTTAACTAGTTCGGTGATGGACTACATTCCGCCGAATATTGCCCCCCAAGGTACAAAACAGGGAGACTATTTTCCCGATATGGTGGGGTCTTATGATGAATGGGCAATTGAATATGGTTATACACAGACTAACGCCACAACTCCCATAGCGGAAAAGCCAATTTTACAGGAAATTGCCAGTCAATCTTATAAGCCGGAATTGAGTTATTCCCCCGATGAGGATATGTATGACCTAGATCCTACCGCCGATGCTTGGGATCATAGTAGTAACGTCCTGGTTTATTCCCAGTCGCAATTAAATAATTCACGGTTGATGTGGGAAAGTCTAAATAAACGTTTCCCCATGCCTGGCGAAAGTTATAGTGATTTAAGCGATCGCTTTAGCTCAGTTCTCAGTAACTATTTTCAGAATATCTTCTACACAACAAAATACGTTGGTGGGCAGTCTTTTTACCGCCTCCACGCCAGGGACATCTCATCTACTAAGTTACGCCAAAACCGCTTACCATTTGAGCCAGTGCCGGTAGAACAACAACGAGAAGCACTCAAAACACTACAAAAGTATATCTTTGCTGAGGATGCCCTGAATTTTTCCCCAGACCTACTGAATAAATTAGCACCTTCTCGTTGGTATCACTGGGGGAGTTTTCCCCAGGTTGGACGCTTAGATTATCCCATTCATGACTTGATATTATTTCTGCAAGGTGCTGTATTACGGGAATTGCTGTCGGGCGATCGCCTTAGTCGGCTCAAAGATATCGAACTCAAGAGCTTACCCGAAAAATCACTACCATTGCCAGAACTATTTGATACTTTGCAAACTGGAGTTTGGACAGAAGTCCTCAAACCAAAAACTGGGGAATTGAAAATTACCAGCCTCCGGCGCGGCTTACAACGGGAATATTTGGATATCTTGATTGGTATGGTATTGCGGCGGCAATACGTCCCAGAAGATGCTCGTTCGCTAGCCTGGTATAAACTCAAACAATTAAATGAAAAACTCAAGTCAGTCAATACCAACGATGAATATACCAAAGCTCATTTACTAGAAACTAGCGATCGCATTGAGAAAGCCTTAAATGCCCCATTGCAGGCAAATTAGCAGAGTATGGAGAATGAAACAGGTAAATATCAACACTGTTTCATATCTCCAAATCCTCAAGCATTTTCCCATGATTCCCCCTTCAGATAACGCTCCAGTGCATCTGTTACTAACTTATTGAGATTCACTCCTCGTTGTTGGGCAAATAACGCTGCTTGACGATGAAGTTGGCTACCTACACGCACATTAAAACTACCCTTAAACGGCTTCTCTGGTTCCATACCTTTTTCTTCACAAAGAGCCAAATAATCATCAATTGCTTCTTCAAAACTAGACCGCAGACTAGTCACATCTTCCCCCTCGAAACTGATTAAACTGCGGATATATTCCACTTGTCCGTAGAATATTTTATCTTCATCGCTATAGTGAATAGACCCAAAATAATCTTTGTATTGCATCATGTTATTCATAGCAATTCTTCTCCTTGGAGAATCTCAATAATCTGTTCAATCTGATATCGTTTAAGAATATTTTGAGGATGTGGTTTGTGTAACGTTATAATCACACCCGCATCATTGAGAAAACGCCGTCGAGAACCTCCTGTCTTACCCGTGCTGACTTCCTCAAAACCAAACCCAAAAAGCAAGCTGACTAACTCCTCCCAGGTGAAATCCTTGGGAAGACTGAGAAACCGCTTAATTAATTTCTCTCTGCGGGTCATGAAAACTCCAGACTACTTAACGTCAGTTCGGGTTAAGACGATTTAGCTGCTAGTTGTACGAAAAAATAGGAGTTTCAGCCAACGACAGAATCATGGTTTCAGCTTATCCCGAACTTAGGTTACTTACTTACATTATCTGCTCTCAAAGACTTTTTGCAACTAAAATTAGTTACATGACCCTATTCAGATTAATGATAGAGTTAACTGGAAAACAGTAATTTTAGTCATTCAAAGACTGGTAATAGGTAATAGGTGAAAATTTTTTCTCAATTACCTATTACCCTAAATTAACGACTCAATGCTTTCATAAAACGTTGCAAACTTTTGAATACACTGGGTTTTCTTACCGGTGCAGCCTCTACCCCTGCTACTTGCGGTTGTCCTTTCATCAGAATTAAATCGATTTCATCACCTGAGGGCTTTTTGGGTAAATCGGCAATTTTCGCCCAATTACCATCATTTTCCACCCAAATTTCCCACTCCCCAGGATAGGAACGGAATAAAGCCGTTTCATCATCAATAGGACGTAGGTAGTAGCAGGATTGAATGGTACTCAAGAAACGCTGGCGGGTTTGTCTAGCTGTATAACCAATACCTACAGTACCGGCATCTTCTAAGCGGGGGTTTAAAAAAATGATTGGGCGATCGCCTATTATTTCACAAATTTTTTCTAACTGGGGTACTTCAACAGAAGTGGGGGAGATAAACAGGAAAATTTCATCTTCTGGTTGAATTTTCGATTCAATAGATGCAATCCTTCCCGTACCAATATCTAAAATTTGAAAAGGCGCGTCAGCCCAATCACGTCTGGCTAAAGCAGCCGCACCAGCATCAGCAAAGAAGATTTTCAAGCGAGACTCATATTCTGTCAACAAAGGCAGAAATTGTTCTGCTACCGGCATAAACTTGAGTTCTGGAAACAACAACTCAACTTGGATGCGGTTACAACCGTCTGCTAAAGCGGCTTTGGTGGCTTCACGGGATTGAGCGATCGCATCTTCTAAACTGTTGGGAAGTTCAGGCATAATATATTTGTCTCTCAAGCATTTACTTCTATTGTTTCAGTTTATGAAAAATAGAGACTGGGTAAAACTCAAGAGATCAAATTATATCCAGCCGGAAGCTTCAGTTTTTCTGTTTGCGTAATTTCATACCTAGACTACCCAAACCAAAAGCCAAGAAGCCGAAAATTGCACTTGGTTCAGGAACTGATTGGAAAATCCGTCCATTGCTATCTACAAACAGAGTAATCCCATCATTGTAAGTACGGCGCTCAGTACGCACTAGATTATAGTTTTCGTCAAGAATGGGAAAACTATACACAGGTGTCAGCGTCACCTTGGCATATTGGTTATTTCTACCACCAAGCCGTTCTAAATTAACTTCAAGATGTCCGTAGTGTTTACCACCATCGATTAATTGCAGCCCACCTGCCATTTCTTGCCAAAATTCGCCTTCACTTTGGTCGGCTGTCCATTGGCTAAAGCTGTTGTAGTTCAAGAGAGGATCGCTCAAGCTAGAACCAGCGCGTTTCTCGCCCCGTAATCCATCACCCGCTACACCCACATCATAGTAATGTACGCCAATACCATCGCCGTTTTCATCTACAAAACTGCGCTCGAACATTTCACTGTGACCAGATAAAACTGCCAAAACACCATACTGCTCAAACATATTATGGTATTGGCGCATTGGTGTACCGCCCTGACCTGTTGAGAGATTATGGTTCATTGGTTGCCCATGTTCACCACTACTGTATGGTGCGTGATGAAACTGCACGAAAATCATTTGACCTTTAGCTCGTGCATCTGCTAATTGCGCCTCTGCCCAATTCCATTGGGGGCTACCAGGGTTGAAATCTGCCAAGTCAGTACCGCCAGCCGCTTCATACTGTTCCCGTGTATAGTTCTCTTGGGTATCAGTTCCCGTGCCTGTATAATCTTGTCCACTGATTCTCGGTGGTTGTCCTTCGCCACCGTAGTTGCTGCGACGATCATCGGGTTCACCATTGGAACTATCGAGGGTAATGATAGTGATGGGGCCGTAGTCGATACGATAGTAATTATCCTGATGCTCTGGTGTACCGTTATCAGGCGCATCAAAATATACGTGATATTTATCGCGGCCAAATTTCGGGCCAAAACGTCCATCAGCATCAGTACCATAACCACCATTGAGAGCGCCAAAGTTCTCCCAATTACCGAGGGCTGGTAGGATTGGGTATTGTGACAGCCCACTGTCAAATTCACCGGCATTGTGGCGGAAAAATTCGTCCCAACCCGGCTGATAACCACCGCCTTGTACCAAATCGCCGGGCATCATCAGGAAGTCAGGATTGCGGCTATTGACGATCGCTAAATTATTCTGGTAGCCTTCATTCTCAGTTAAGGCATAGCGTAAGGTCTGTGAACCACCTGAGCCGGAAGTGCCGAAGGTGTCTGCCCACTGGCTACCAATGAGGTCAGGGCGTGGTGCTGAACCTGGAGCCAATGCGCCTGGTTGCCATTCACGACGGGTAGAGCGTCCCAATGGCTCGGTTTCGCTATCAGACATGGCAATAAAGCGGATGCTGTCCCAGTTGTCTCTAGTAGGGGCGGTTTTAAAGAATGAATTAAAAACACTCGACCCTTGGGACACCGTATATTGATATGTTGTGCCTGGTTGCAAACCACGCACATCTACTGTGTGTTTGTAGTTATTATCACTGCGTAACCAAGAACCTGGAGATAGACCAGCAATATTTTGATTCTTCTCAGCGTTGGTATATGCAAGTACTGACTGATACGCAGGTGTGCTAGTAAAGGTGAGGGGATTGGTTAGACCAGTGCCAGTAATTGAGAGGATACCGGGTGTGTCTTCCTCTGTAAACCAAGTGAAATACATACCTTCGCTGGAAGGCTGCTGTAGATAGGGATTGACGCGAAAGGAGGATGCAGTGGCTGAAGAGCTTGTTGCCATAATCAATCCAGTGGTGAGGGTCATGGCCGCCAAAGGCCGGGCGTAACCCATCGCTGTTTGCTGCAAGCGCAACTGGTTGAGGATAGACATGAATTGTAACTCCGTTGGGTTTCCTAGTCTTTCTGCTCTGGACTGAAGCTATTGAGTTCTTATCGTTCTCAAGTGAAGACTAGGTTAAGCTCCCCATACCCCTAGTTTAAGGAATTATGGGAGAGCTTGAGCCAATGGAGCGACGATGCTCCGCCCCGCCTTTGGCGATCGCCTATTCACAGCTAATTTTGGTGGTAACATTTCTCTATCAGTAACAACCTTATCTTCAAGGTGACATTGGTGGGTCATTACTAATCAAGAGTGCTTTTTTACTGCGCTGCAATTGTTTCCAAAGGGACTTAATTTGTTTGCAAGCTTCATCAGGAGAAAGTTTACCGGATGTTTCCAGCGCTGTGATATAGCCAATTTTGTGAGAAAATTCCTGCAAATTAGCATTAAATATGAGATTTTCTACTTTCACCTGACCGTAGTAACGACTGCGAGGGGAAAAAAAGTTGTTTTTGTCGTTCCGATTAGGCTGTACCATAACTCTACCCCCCTTTTTAGGGCTGTTTTTGACTAGCCTTGTTAGGCTTAGATAGATATTATTCCCAGTCCTAATTCCTAAATTACTATCAAACTCAGATTTCAGATACAAAACTTTGATTTTGCTCACAAGAGAGTCAATCGTTATCGCTGAACCAAAGATAAATCTGGTGTCAATCTCTGCAAAACTTGCTTTAATACCATCGCCGTCCAATCAATATCTGCTTCTGTCGTATCACGTCCCAAGGTCAATCGGATTCCCCCCAAGGCGGCTTTTTCAGCGTAACCCATAGCTAACAATATAGGGCTGGGGCTAAGTTTACCACTGTGACAAGCTGCGCCAGCACTAATACCAATACCTGCAAGGTTTAATTGTCGTACCAGTGTTTTACCACTGAGTTTTTCGCCGTCGGCTTGTTCGAGATAGAAACTCACATGATGGGGTAGACGATTTTCCCTATCGCCTGTGGGGATTAAACCAGGGACATCTGCTAACTGGGAAAACAAGCGATCGCGTAATTTAATTAAACGTGGTATTTCTATAGATAATTCCTCGGCGGCGAGTCCGGCGGCGACACCAAAACCGGCGATGATTGGTACTGCTTGCGTACCAGAACGTAACCCCCTTTCTTGTCCACCACCACTCAACAAAGGCATCAATTCCACGCCAGGACGAATATACAGCGCCCCTACACCTTGTGGCCCATATAGTTTATGACTAGAAAGGCTGAGTAAATCCACAGGTAGTTGCTGTACATCTATCGGTAAACGTCCCACCGCTTGTACTGCATCTGTATGGAATAAAGCCCCATGTTGTTGAACAATCTTACCTAACTCTGCAATTGGTTGGACTGTGCCAATCTCACTTTGACCGTAAATGATAGAAACTAAAACAGTATTATGTTGCAACGCCGCTTTTAAATCTTGGGGATTGACTCTCCCTGTGTTATCTACACCCAAGCGGGTTACTTCCCAACCCCATGTTTCGAGTAAGTTTGCAGGTTCGGTGACAGCCGAATGTTCCACACTGGAAATAATAATATGTTGCGGCACATTTTGCTTTCTGACAACACCCATAATTGCTAGATTGTCAGCTTCCGTACCGCCAGAGGTAAAGATAATAGATTCTGGATTGGCAGCATTAATTAACTCTGCTACCTGCACCCTAGCTTGTTCTACAATAGTGGCTGCTCGTTGTCCCCACTCGTGTAAGCTAGAAGGGTTGCCCCATTGTTGGGTGAAGACTCCTTGCATAGCTGCGATCGCTTCTGGACGTGTGGGAGTAGTAGCACTGTAATCTAGATATATTTGCATATTATTGTCTATATTTTTGTGCTTTTGTGGATAATTTTTAGTAGGAAAATTTGGGCAATATAAATCTGTTAACTCCCAATTCACTTTTAGCAGATTACCGTGCAGATTTTTTCACCATTAAGAAAATTTTTGGTCTTCTTTTTAATAGTGGCGATCGCTGCTTGTCAAAAAGTCCAATCTCACAATAATCGTCCTGCTCCTTTACCGCAAGACCCATTTGTGAAAGTTTACTTTAATCATTCCGAATCCTCAGAATATCGAGAACCATACCGTCAGCAAACTCGACTAGGGGATAACTTAGAACAGCAAATTATTGACGCTATTTCTCAAGCCAAATCTACTATAGATGTAGCAGTACAAGAATTGCGTTTACCCAGAATTGCCCAAGCCCTCGAAGAAAGACAAAAAGCAGGTATTAGAGTCAGAGTAATTTTAGAAAATAACTATAACCGTTCTTTGAGTAACTTAACACCAGATGAAGTTAAGAAATTAGAGCCTAGAGAAAAAGCCCGGTATCAAGAATACTTTAAATTTGTAGACCAAAACCAAGATAATAAACTCAGCCCAGAGGAAATAAATCAAACAGACGCACTGGTAATTTTACAAAATGCCAAAATCCCTTTAATAGATGACCAAGCTGATGGTTCAGCAGGTAGTAAATTGATGCACCATAAGTTTGTGATTGTGGACAATCGAATAGTAATTATCACTTCCGCTAATTTCACCTTAAGTGACATTTTTGGTGATTTTACAAATGCTGATAGTTTAGGTAATGCGAATAATTTATTATATATAGATAGTCCAGAATTAGCGGTTTTATTCACAGAAGAATTTAATCTTATGTGGGGTGATGGCCCTGGAGGTAAACCAGACAGTAAATTTGGTTTAAATAAACCCCTGCGTTCTCCCCAAAACATTATCTTGGGTGACAACAAAATAACTGTAAATTTTTCCCCCACTTCACCCACTTTACCTTGGAATCAAAGTAGTAATGGCTTAATTGATAAAACCTTAAATTCAGCTAACAAATCCATTAATATGGCGTTGTTTGTTTTTTCAGAACAGCGTCTTGCTAATACTCTAGAAAAACGCCATCAACAAGGAGTTTCCATCCGCGCCTTGATTGATAAACAATTCGCTTATCGTTATTACAGCGAGGCTTTAGATATGATGGGAATTGCCTTGAGCAATAAATGTCAATATGAACTTAACAATCGACCTTGGTCTAATCCGGTGACTACGGTAGGCGTACCTACTTTATCACCTGGCGACTTACTACACCATAAATTTGCACTTATCGATAATCAAATAGTAATTACAGGTTCTCATAACTGGTCTGATGCAGCTAATAATGGCAATGATGAGACTTTAATAGTCATTGATAACTCTAGAATTTCTGCTCATTACGAACGCGAATTTTCTCGTCTTTATGCTAAAGCTCAAGTAGGTGTACCTGCAAAAGCACAAGCACAAATTAAGCAAGAACAAAAAGAGTGTAATCAAATCAAAACTCTTACTTCTGGTGAACTAATTCCAACTCAAATAGTCAATATAAACACAGCAACATTAACAGAATTAGAAACTTTACCTGGTGTAGGTAAAAAATTAGCCCAAAGAATTATCACTGCCCGTCAGCAACAAAAAATCACATCATCCAAAGACTTGGATAAAATACCAGGAATTAGTAACAGAATGATAGACAAATGGCAAGGACGCATTCAATTTTAATAAATTTACCAGTACATCATCTTTCTTAAATACCGATAACTTTTCTAATAACTTCGACAATAACTTGAGGTGACTGGGAAATATCTACAAGTATGACATTATCCGGCTCCTCAAGAGAGGCAAATTGACTTGTCAATAAATCTATATTCATAAAGTGATTTTCCCGCTTTTGCAACCGTGTTTGAATAAGTTCAAACGTCCCTTGCAGATAAACTAGTTTAACATCGCTATCTAAAACTAAAAATTGCCGATAACTGGCTTTGAGTGCAGAACAAGCTAAAACAACATTTCTCTTTTCTTGCAGCCAATTTGTAATAGCTATTTGCAAACTTTGTAACCAAGGTATTCTGTCGTTATCATCCAGAGGAATACCACGCCGCATTTTCTCAATATTGTCTGGTGAGTGGAAACTGTCAGCATCATGAAAATCCCAGTGTAGAGATTCCGCCAACATTTTGCCGATGGTTGTTTTACCAGAACCAGATACACCCATGACGATAATAATCATTGATGAAATTAAATTACCAACTTTGCTAAACCTAGATAACGGATGCCTTCTGGGGTAACATCAAAACGGCAAGGTAAGACTTCTAAACCTAAAGCGATCGCTTCTCGTAACAACTTACCATATATAGGATCTGTGCTGTCACCAGGGGCAAACTCTGTACAATCACCACGGTTAATAAAATACAGCATCACTCCCCGCATTTGGGGTAATAGCGCCATTAATTCTCGTAAATGCTTCTGTCCTCTTGTGGTTTCTGTGTCTGGGAATAATGCTAAAGTTCCTTTTGCCCAAGTTGTATTTTTGACTTCTAAATAAATTGGGCGTTCCGTGTCGTTTCCTGTCAAGAAGAAATCCACACGACTTTTTTTATCTACCCCGTAGACTACCTCACCTTTGACATGGTCATAATTACCCAACTCTGGAAACAGGTATTTTGCTAAAGCTAACTTGATTATCTGATTTGGTAAAGCTGTGTTTACGCCTACCCAAGTCGGTTGGTTATCGTTTACTTGAATTAGTTCTAAAGTATAAGCCAGTTTACGCTTAGGATTGGTACTTTGAGAAAGTTGTACCGCACTACCAAGAGTTGAGACTCCAGTCATTGGCCCTGTATTGGGACAGTGTGCTGTTACTACTTCACCAGAAGTTAGTTGTACATCAGCAAAAAAGCGCTTGTAGCGCTTTAGCAGAATACCAGGATATAGGGGTGGGTAACGGTAGAGCCAATCAATCATTATGTCAAGGGAGTAATCAATTCAAAATTCCCAAACTCTTGGATATGAGTTAGGAGAAGACCTTTATTTCTTTCTCAGTTTAGCCAATATAGACCTAAGGGAACACCAAAAAATAAATTATTCCAAATTGACGGTTAGTTAGTAGGGTGCGTCAGTGCGGGAAAACTTAGCCGTACCAAGAAACTATTCATACTGACGCACCCTACCTACTTGGATATTTTTTTATCTGGAAGTTCCTAAGCATACTCCATAAATATTTTTGGCAGATTTTCAGGATAAATTTTGTCACGTCTTTATCACAATTTGTCAATTTCTGTAGTCAAATTGACGACATTTTAATAAAAAGAAGCATATACTCGGTGTTATAAGCCTCCCGTAAAAAAATGGGAGGGTTGCAACCTGCAAGGAGGAAAATCCTATGCAAACAGTCGGGGGAATGACGGAATTAGAATATGCCTTTTTATTTGCTCTCAAAAAGGTAAATTCACTAGAATTAGGAGATTTTCAGCCATTTTATAATAATTTACCAGTTGATCCTTATATTAAAGGTAACTATCGGCGAAGAAGATTATCTCGGTTCATAGTTACAGGGAATCAGTTGATTAAATTACCTCATGGTTATCTGTTTCAAAGTAAAGATTACAATCCATTATTAGGAGATGTTAAAAGAGAGTTTGCAGAATTAGATGATGCACTCATAGAACTTGATAGTTTTAGAAGTTTAGTTTTAGCATTTAGCGATTCTTGTAAACTCCATCCAGAAGCAGAAATCGGAGTACATCAAATCAGAACTACTTGTTCTCCTGAAAGTTTTGGCAATCCTGCACCTGAGGGTATCCATCAAGATGGTACAGATTTTATCGGTATCTTTTCTGTTGATAGAGACAATATTCAAGGTGGAGAAACTCATTTATATACTGCTAAAAAAGAGAAGCCTGTATTGAGTAAAATTCTCTACCCTGGAGAATTATTATTAGTCAATGATCATGATTTTTATCATTTCACAACACCGATAAAACCGCAGATTGCAACTCAAGGAATTAGGGACGTTTTTGTATTGACTTCTCCTAGTTTGTTGACGGATTAGTTAACTGAGAATATTTGACAATCTACGAGATAGGGGGAATTGAATGTTGTCATTTCCCCTGCTTTTTTATCAGGAATGGGGAATAATCTGGCTGATAAAGGTTTATTGAGTTTAAAGGCTAAAGTTGCCATATCACTTAAAATAGCTGCTATTTTTTCGATGGTAATGTCACCAGGAATGGGTATGGTATCTAAACCGCAACCACAAACTGCTGAATATAACAATAAGTTAGTAATATCATAAGTTTTTTCATTAGCTCTCGTCGCTAAACCGATATCTTCACACACTGGTAACATTAATCCAGAATAGCCACAATTTTTGGCTGATATGTTTTTTAAAACTCGTGTCAGCATTCCCGAAATTGCTAGAGTACCTGGATTGCCAAACTTTCCATCTAGCAATTTTTCATAGGCGAAAGCAATACTATTTTTTTGATCTAAAGATGGTGTCAGAGATGTATCTATGCCATGAAATTCTATCATAAATTGAGCCGATATTTGTTCAGCGATCGCCTCTATTTTTCTAACTTCTATTGCTAAGATTTTTTGTAGTTTGTTTTCAACATCTTGTAAATCACTGGCTTGAGAGAATACCTGCATCACTAAGTCGCCCAACTCTAAACCAATGCTAAAAGATGTTGCACCTGCATGATAAGATGTGGGGAAAAATGGGATACCTGATTGGCAGTTAGCCCAAGTACAAAAACGAAAATTACCATAACCATTTTCGCTTTCTTGAGAGATGCGTTTAATAGCTTGTGCCGATTCTGTGATATTTTCTAAATTACTCTTAATTTTACTTGAACAGTAAATTACAGATGTATGTTTGTTGATATCAGGAATCATTTCGATAGTTTCTGGGGTACTAGCATAGCCAATATTAAAAAAGCTGACATTCAAGCTTTGACATAATTCTTCTAAAGCTTGCGTTTCTTTAAGAATTGCACCCAGAGATAAACCAGCTAAATATTCTTCCCAAGTATTCGTACTAATTCTTGTTGTCTGCACTTCATAGCCATGTTCTGCAAAAATCATTTGGGCTTTTTCATTAAAATTAGCAACCATTTTGATTTTGCTTGTTTCTTTTGGCGAATCAAGTGATATACCAGTAGTGATAGTTCTAATTTTCATAGTTCTGCCATCGGCAAGGTGGGAATAAATAAATGCTATGAATAACGATTTTTACAACCAGGGACTGGAAAAAGCTAAACAACAAGACTACCCTGGAGCAATTGAGGAATTTAGCCGTGCTTTAAAATTGACTCCATACTCTGCTGAAGCTTATTTACAAAGAGGTTTAGCATATTATGACTCAGGAGCAATTCTTCCGGCTGTGTCAGATTACACCGAAGCTATTAAGTTGAACTCTGAAAGTGTGGAAGCATATTATTGTCGTGCATTAGCACGAGTAGCCTTGAAAAATTTACCAGGGGCGTTGGAAGATGTAGAACAGGCGATTCGGCTGAATATAAATTATGCTGCTGCCTATAGCTTACGGGGAACAGTGCAACGCAAACAAGGGTATATTCAAAATGCGATCGCTAGTTTTAAAAAAGCTGCCGAATTATACCTACAGCAAAAAGATACCGAAAATTGCCGTCTTTGTCTGGAGAGAATTAAACAACTACAGCCACCAGAAAAACCTAGTCTACAGCAAAAAACTCCTCCCATTGCACCTATCAAATCTGTTAACGAATATTTCACCCAGCTATTAGACAAAGCCGAAAAGGGAGATACCAGAGAAGCAATAGCCGATTTAAACTGGATATTACGAGCTGATCCTCAAGATGCTCAAGCCTATTGCTGTCGGGGTGTAGTGCGGTGTAAAATGGGAAATTATCGAGAAGCGATCGCTGATTTTAACCAAGCACTACAATTAAATTTTCAGGATGTAGCCGTCTATCGTAACCGAGGTAAAGCTCGTTCCTTATTAGGTGATCATCAAGGTGCGATCGCTGATTTTAAACAAGCCATCGAGATGCAGCCTGAAGACACCTTAACCTATGTTGCCAGAGGTAATACGTATCGAGCAATGGGTAATTATCTGGGTGCAATTCAAGATTATGGCAAAGCACTGCAAATAAAGCCCAATGATGCCCAAGCTTACTATAATCGTGGTGTTACTTATACTTTCCTAGAAGAAATGCAAAACGCGGTTGAAGATTATCAACGCGCAGCCAGTATCTTTTGTGAACAACAAGACTGGGAAAATTATCAACAAGCTCAAGATAGCCTCAAACAAATTCAGACATCTGTACCTGAATATAAAAAACAAAAATCTAATTTGTTACGTCAAAAACTCCTGCGATTAGTTGGGGGATATTGGGAAATTGCTCAAAGATTGATTCAGCAGCAAAAAGATTACCGTCCAGGGATGTCTGAGGAGTGGTATTTGCAAAAAGTACTTGACGATTTAGAACGCGATCGTGATAGATGAATCAATTCAAAATAAAATATTATGAGTAATGAGTAATGAGTAATGAGTAATGAGTGATTAGTAATTAGTGGTGGCTGGGGAGTCATTATGCCTAATTTGTATTAGGCGTAAATATTAATAAATAGAATACAGCTATTTTGCATTAGACACAATTTAATGGAGATTTTAAATTTTTTGATATTTTAGTAGCTAAATACACCAATATTCGCTATATTCCCGTAAGTGTCGTTTGAGGAAATATTCTTATGGGAAGACGCTGGAAAGGTATAAAAATTTTTGCAAGTATTTTTTTCACACTTACCCTTGCACAGCTTTTGGGTGCAAATACTCGTGTACAAGCGGCTGAGACAGTTGTAGTACGGTTTGGTTTATTTGCCGAATCTATCCCCGTGGCTGACTTGCAAAAAGCGGCGGAGACTGGGGAATTTCCCAGAAGTTTAGACCTTTTCACTAGGCGATTATCTGAACAACAACGCCGTACTCTCATCGGGGCGCTAAGAATGAGAGTACCTCTGAATGTAGTTACCATCAGTAGGTTATTGAATACTCAAATTGGGACAACCATTCTCAATGACCTCGCCACGGCTGTGGCTCGCAAAGATCAAGCAGGTGCAAAGGCTTTAAGAGCTGGTTTGGTGTTGGGTTCTACTGCTCCTCAGGGTCTTTCTATTCTCAGCTTTATTGCTGCTTACCCCAGTCAAAGCTTAGAAATTAACTTACCCCAAGCTTTTCAGGTGGCGGGAAGTTTAAATAATGCGTTCTGGCGTACACAACAGTTTATGCTGGCGATTAGCCCCCAACTGAACCCGACAACAACGCAGATTTCCTTACCTTTTGACCCCAGTCAACCGGGGAACGCTCAAGTACAGGTGGAAAAATTGTCCTTGAATGACCAAAAACGCAACCGAAATATTCCCGTTGATATTTACTGGTCAACAGCTGCAACACCAGAAAAACCTGTTATTGTCTACTCGCATGGGATGGGATCTGTCCGCACAGATTTACGCTATCTGGCGGAACATCTAGCTTCCCACGGTTATATATTTGTGGCTCTAGAACATCCTGGTAGCAATCAGACAAATACAGATTTAGCTACTCAAGGTAAAACTCGACTTTTACAACCCCAAGAGTTTTTAAATCGTCCTAGAGATGTCAGTTTTGTGTTGGATGAATTAGCAACACTCAACCAGACAAGTGGTAATCCTCTGCAAGGAAAACTAGCAACCAATAACACAATGGTTATCGGCTATTCTTTTGGCGGTGGTACAGCTTTGTCTCTAGCTGGAGCCGAGTTACAAATAACAGGAATCAAAGAACGTTGTCAGAATAAATTAACTATTTTAAGTTTAGGAGAAACCATCCAGTGTATTGCTCAAGAATTACCAGAAAGCAGCTACCAACTGCGAGATAATAGAATTAAACAGGCGATCGCTTTAACTCCCACGACTTCATTAATGTTTGGCGAAACTGGTTTAACTAAAGTAGAAATTCCAACTTTAATTGTTGCCAGTTCCGCAGATAAAACTACACCAGCTTTAACAGAACAAATTGTAGGATTTAGCAAAATTCCATCGCCGAAATGGCTAGTAGGGATAATTGGGGGTACACATTTGAGCGTGAAAGACCCCAGCACTACGTTAGATCAAATAGACAAACCCAATACACCTTTGAGTGGTGGTGAAATTGTCGGTGAACAAGCCGCCGATGTTCGCAGATTTATGAAAGCGATCGCTTTAGCTATGGCGGCTCAACTCACCCCAGAAGCACAAAAATATGCCGTCTTTCTCACCCCAGATTACGCTCAGGCGGCTTCAACAAATGTATTTCCTTTTCGGATAGTCACAGAAATTCCCCCTGAAGCTATTCCCATAGGTAAGCAATAGGAAATGGGAATTTTCTCGTAAAGGCAGGGAGCAGGGGGAGAAAACTAATGACTAATGACTATTAGCCCCATTTTCTAATACAGAACTTCTCAGAATCTTGAGAATTTCGACTACAAGAATATTAGGATCTAAAGGTTTATTGACGTAGCCTTGAAATCCAGATAAAAAAGCCATGCTGGAGCTTTCTTCTGAGCTTAGAGCCGTGAGAGCGATCGCCGGAATATCCCTGTTTTCCAAAAGCACATTATTTCTAATTTGGTTGATTAATGTATACCCATCCATATCTGGCATAGCGAGGTCAAAAATCAGAATATCAAACTTTAATTTTTTGATGATTTCTAATGCTTCTAATGCTGATGTTGCTGTTGTGACTTGAACGTTATAGCTTTCTAGAACGCAAGTAGTTAAAAACAGACTATCTGCATTATCATCTACTGCTAAAATTTGCAATCCATCTAAGGCATGAAAGTAATTTGTAACATTTTGTGGATGTAATTCCTCTGAGTTATTTGTCACGATATAATGGCCTCCCTATTTGCCCAAATCAATTATGGAGGAAGACACACTAAACAGCCAGTCGCCACTGGCTGTTTAGTGTGCATCTGTAAAACAAACTACCATAATCTGACGTTTTTTATTTTGCCTTTGACTCAGACGAACTAAACCAATTTTGCTTAAATATAGAGTGCTTAAATATAGAGACTAGAGACGAGATATTTTTCGTGATTTATATTTATTGCCAACTTTAAACAGTAACTCTATTTTTTTGAATAGCTAATTTCTTGGATAATAAATTAATCCGGAAGTTTTCATAAATCTTGGACGGTAAAAACTTTTTGAGTTTGATTATATTTATGACATTGTTATTTTTGAGCGGTTGATTTGAACTACTTTTGCTGGAAATTAAATATTTAACAGGGTAGGGAAATACAAAATGAATTAACGTGATCAACAAAGATAAAGAAATTTTCAAGATTTGTATATATAAATCATGCCGTAACAATGTCATAAAAAAATCTAATTGCAAAGCCTTATATAAGCAATACAAAGTTTCTGAATATTTGCCAGCAAGGCTACATTTACGAGCCATATAGATATAAAAAAGACTACAAGACCATCGATAAATAATATGAGGAATTTCTGGATGTTTTTGCTGAACTAATGTTAATACAGATTTCTGTGAATTTACCATTGAAATATAATTATGAGACATACTACTAGTAGTCTGACGATAGCCAACGAGAAATTCTGGTACTACTCTTACCTGGTAATGTTCGGTAATTCGCAAATAAAGATCCCAATCTTCACAACCTTGACAACCTTTTGCCTTAAATTCACAGTCATAAAGACCTACTTGGTCAAAACAACTACGGCGAATTAAGGTGGAACTAGCATTTCCTAAAAAATTCCGATATAACAATGCGATGTAAACATCGCCTTCATATTCAGCAATATGAAAATCACCACTAGGTTCATCTTTTCCATCAATTACCACTGACCAAGCATAAACTAAACCTACAGATGAATCAGATTCTTGAAAGCGTTGGACTTGTTTTTCTAAATTTTGAGGATACCAAATATCATCGGCATCAATTGGGGCAATAAATTCACCTCTTGCATATTTGATTGCTAAGTTCCGCGCCGCCGCTACTCCAGAATTAAGTTGATGGAATAATCTAATACGAGCATCTTTTTGAATAATTGATTGAACAATTGTAGATGTTTCATCTTGAGAACCATCATCTACAACTATTACTTCAATGTTTGAATAAGTCTGGTTAATAACTGATTTTAAGGTTCTTTCAATAAAGGCTGCTGCATTATAAGCTGGAATAATTACTGAAATCAATGGTAAATTATTTGATGATTGTGAGAGTAATTCTTTAGTTTCTAAAATAACATCTTTACTCATAATAATTATTTAAAATAATTCAAATAAGTTAGGGATTACCTACAGAATAACGTAGCTCATCACCTTTCTTTGTTCGAGGTAAAAATTCAGCCAATATTTGTTAGCAGAAACTCTCGTAGTTGCTTACCAATTGCTTCAAGAGAGAAGAATTTTTCGGCGCGATCGCGGGCGCGTTTACCCAACTCATGACCCCAAGATTGGTTGTCTAAGATGGAACCAATGGCTTCAGCTAAGGCTGTACTGTCTTCACGGGGTACAATTATTCCTCCTGATAACTCCATGTCTGGGAAAATATAAGGGACACCAGGAGCATCAGTAGCTACTACTGGTAAGCCACAAGACATGGCCTCGATGGGTGCGACAGGAAAACCTTCGTGGCGAGAAGGGAGAGTGTAGACATTAGCCGCCGATAAATAACGTTGAATAATAGTGCGATCGCAGATGTATTCATTTTTCCATATCACCCCTGGTAACTGCTTCTTAGCAATCAATTGGCGCAACTTTTCTGCATCAGAACCTGTACCCACAAGTAATAACCGTAAATTTCTACCAGGACGTTCTTCACAAATATGTTGCCAAGCATCCATCAGCATATCAAGCCCCTTACGATATACTTCTATACGCCCGTGATAAACTACAATCTCAGTCTTTGAGGGGATGCCTAATGCTGTTCTAGCTTCAGAGCGACGTTGGTCATCACTTGCGTGCCAATTTGCCACATCCATTGGTAAGTTACCCAATCTTGTTGTAATTTATCTATGGAAAGTTTGTTTGCAGTTAATTGAATTTTTCACTAAATTTTTAAGCAGATTTTTCATGATTATTATTGCGCTAATTTTTCTGCCAAACGGAAGCTGTTTCTGTTCCCAATCCTTGCGGCTTATGTAGGTAATAACTCAACCATGTCAAAGGACTTAAAATTTTACACAAAATTCGACGCTGACGATGAGGTAAATTGGAAAATGCCACATCATGCCCTAGCACGGTCAAGGGGTTAATAAAAGTAGCATATTTCTGACAAGACAAATTGATTAAAGTTTTGATTTCTGTTAAGGTGTAACCGCGTCTTACATGACCCCATTCCGCCATAACTTCGTCTTCACTGGGGCAAATAGATTGCATAAATTTGTAATAGGGAAACCGCCAGTTTTCATTGGGAGTACTAATTAATAGAAAACCATGCGGACGTAATACGCGCAATGCCTCTGATATGGCTTTTTGATCATCTGGTACGTGTTCTAACAGGTCAAACATTGTCACCGCATCAAAGGACTCGTCTGCAAAGGGTAAAGCTGTTGCATCTCCACAAACAAAATTGACTCGTTCTTGTTGATTACAGGGAGCTTTGGCGTATTCAGGATTAAAGTCTATATTAGTAATTTTTGCCTGGGGATAGAGTAAAGAAGTTAATCCGCTTTGACCGCCACCTACCTCTAAAATTTTTGGTAATTCTTGGTTAGGTGCAATATGATGAATAGCCCGCATTTTTTCCCGATAAAAAAATCCCAATGTTAGGGGTTCGGGAAAAGGATTACAAGCTAAAAAATCCTGTAGGGGTAGTTTAAAATTGTCTATTTTTTGGGATAAAGTAACCATATTCACTTGAGTAAAAATTTAACTTAAATTATTTAGATAATTTCATTTCTTCATTTTGCCAAGCTGGTTTTTTCCTGTTATCTATATAAAATTTAATTCCAGCAAAACAACCAAGAATTTGAACAAATACATAACTATATTTTGGCTGAACCCCATTTTTTAACCTCCGTAAAATTGATGTGACATAATATTTGGGCAAAGTTACACATAAACGACGCAAATTACCCCAATGCTTGTAGGTAGCAAACTGTACTAACAAAGCCGTCACATGACCGCGCATATATTGATAAGCTTGGTCTTTGAACGCATCAATATCACGACGATGGTAGTGAAAAACTACAGATGTTGGTTCATAGCGACAAATCCAACCTCCAGCCAAGATTCTGTACCACATTTCCGAATCTTCACTACATCCAGATGCGCCTGCTCCCAACCGTTCATCGAAGTACCCTACTAGTTCAAATGCTTGATGGCGAAAGGCCATGTTCGCACCGGCTCCAATTCGCCAAACAGGAACACCACGATGTTTCATATTTTCAAAAAACTGGGTATCAAAGTTGATGGCGCGGTATCCCCACCCTGAGTCCCCTGATCCTTGATGGAAAATGACTTGCGCTTCTGTTTCCAGTTCAGCCGGTAACATGAGTCCGGTAACAGCTAATACTTTGGGGTTAACAAATGCTTGCTGTAAACGGAGACACCAATCTGGGTGAACTTCTACATCATCATCGGTGAAAGCAATAATCTCTCCTGTAGAGTTGCGAATACCTGTATTCCGGGCTACGCTTAATCCTGGTTTTGGTTCTAGAATATACTCAACTTGGGGTATTTGTGCAACTATCTGGCGTGTGGTGTCGTCCGAGGGTGCATTATCGACGACGATAATTTGTTGTGGAGGTTGGGATAACTTGACGAGCGATCGCAAACATCGCTCCAGTTGTTTTGGGCGATTTCGCGTACAAATCACCACAGATATCGAATTATTAACTGATTGTGTGTAAGTTTGTTGGAGTTGTTGGAGGGGTTGCTGCAAAGCCAACAAAGCTGGAAAATCTGGTGGTTTATCCCATGTAGGGATAGGGGAAACCACCGGTAAAGGTGCTTTGAAGCCGTTTTCTAAGAGGCGATCGCCTATAGCTGGTGTGATGGTTTGCAAAGCTATATTGAGCAGTGCAGTTGCAGGTATGGGTAACTCGGATGTGAAAATTTGGCGATCGCCTAGAGGAATACCGCACCACCAAAACACAGCATATATCCCTTGATAATTGGGTTCAGGATGCAGTTCGGGGATATCTTGACTCAATTCAATATGCAACACTTTCCAAGGAGCCAAATTACTCATGAAAATTGCCTCCGAATCGTTTCAACTCTTTTTAAAGAACGAGGATATTCCCCAAAAAATCCCACAATTCCACCCCACATTTCTGCCAATATCATTTTTGGGGGTAATGGGTGATGTCCCCGCAAACTATCTCTTAATTGCTTAATTTGATCCTTGATCCACCACAATATCAGACTGCGTAACTGTGAACGTTGAGTAGGATCAGTTTGATAAGCTTTCATCACAAAAGCCATAAATCCTAAACCCCAAGTCCAGTATTGGCGGTGCAGTTTTTCATATTCCCGACGGTGTTGATGAAATACCAAATATTCCGGCTCATAAACTAGGTTATAACCTGCTCTAATTACACGATAAAAAATATCCAAATCTCCACCACCAGGTAAGGGAGCGCCTGTATCTAAGGCCTCATCAAATCCCCCAATTTTTAATAATATCTCTCGCCGAAATGCCATATTACATCCCGCGCCAAATATACCTGCGCCACAGGGATGTAAGGGATTACCTGGTAAAATTTGACCATAGCGAATTTTTTGAAACCCGCGACGAAATCCGCCTCTTTGTTCAAAGAGAATTTGCGCTTCTGTAACTAATTCATAAGGTAATACTAAACCCGTAAAAGCCGCAGCATCAGGATTTTCTCTCCATGCTGTCATCAATCCTGCTAACCATTTCCTATCTACAACAACATCATCATCTAAAAAGGCGAGAATTTCCCCATTCGCTGATTGCAGAGCTTTATTTCTCGCAAAATCTAATCCTGGTTTTGGCTCTCGCACATAACGCACCCAAGGTAAGGAATCTACCAATTGTTTGGTGCGATCGTCAGAAGGTGCATTATCTATAACTAATATTTCTAATCCAGAAGCCTGTTTTACTAGCTCTTGTAAAGATTGCAAACAACGAGCTAAATTTTCTGGACGGTCTTTTGTACAAATAGCAATAGTTAATGAGGGAAATAGGGTTTGATGAACAGCAAAACTTAATTCTTCTTGCAAATATTGTTGAATCAGTTGATTACTAATTTCTTTAGCAATTAATTGACCTACTTCTTCCCCAGAAAGTATAGTTTTTGCTGGTAATGCTTGCATGAAAAAGCCAATAGGTTTATCTTTACGGCGCACAATTAAAGCAATACCTGTGTCATCGGAAGAAAGCAAGATACTAGGTAGAGGTTCTGTTAATTCTATTTCTTGGATTCTATAAGACATAACAATTTACTAGGGGTAGTTTATATATGAGCATTGCGATGTTGTAAGTTATAAAGTTGGGCAAATAGTCCGTTTAGCTTGAGTAAATCCTGTAGATTCCCTTCCTCAATTACTCGTCCTTCATTTAGCACAATAATTTTATCTGCTTGTTCAATTGTGGCTAGGCGATGGGCAATCACAATTACTGTACGATTTTCACTGAGGGTATTAAGAGCTTCTTGAATTAAATGTTCAGAGATACTGTCAAGAGCATTCGTCGCTTCGTCGAGAATTAGAATCTCTGGATTGCGGACTATAGCTCGTGCAAGGGCGATTCTTTGTCTCTGTCCACCCGATAAGCGTACCCCGCGATCGCCTACTTTGGTATCATACCCTTGAGGTAATTCGCTAATGAATTGATGAGCATTTGCCAGTTTTGCTGCTTCGATAATTTCGCTTTCTGTTACTCCCAGACGACCATAAGCGATATTTTCTAAAACTGTCGTACTAAACATATGCACATCTTGGCTAACAATAGCAATTTGATTACGCCAATCCTGCAAATTTAGTTCTTTGAGTGAATAATCATCAATGTAAATTTCTCCTATTTCTAAATTATAAAATCTACATATCAAGCCAATGAGTGTAGATTTACCTGCACCTGAAGGACCTACAATAGCTATGGTTTTACCTTGAGGAATAAAAAGAGAAATATCTTGAATAGCCGGTTTTTCTGTAGCATTGTAAGCAAAGCTTACGGATTCAAAATAAATTCCTTTTTTTAATTTTTGGAAATTAATATTACCAGAACGAATATAAGGTTTATCAGAATCATCTAATAGAGATATTACATCATTTACCGCACTAGACAAGGCAATTAAATTTATCCGTGCTGCATCTAGTTGTTTTACCTGAGGTTGTAAGCGGTAGAGAATAAAAATAAAAGTTAGTAGTCTTGGTAAAGAAGTTTTATCTTGCAGTAACGTAATAACTAAAATACATACTAATAAAAGTGCCGATAAAACCTCAGAAATCGGATTTACACTGGCAGACAGTACATCTAGTTTAAAAAATGTACTGCGTACCTTTTTAGAAACTCTATCAAAACGCTCTTGCTCATAATTTTCACGTCCAAAAGCGCGAATTACTTTCATCCCCGCCAACCCTTCCCACATCCGGGTTGCAAGAGCAGAATTACTGTCCACGGCTTGTTGTCCTAACTCTTTTACCCGCCGTGTAACTAGCTGGATAATAACAGATATTAACGTCATCAAGATAGCAACTAATACAGTTAATTGCCAAGAAAGTAGCAGCAATAAAATGGTAAATACAAATATTGTACAGCAAGTAATGATGAGGCTAACAAATGCTGATAAAGCCTGACCAGTCCGCCAGGTTTCAGAAGCCAAAGTATTCATCAATTTACCTGATTCACTACCTTCTAAAAAACTGTAGCTGATGCTTAAAAGTTGATTAAAAATTTTTGAACGTAGTTCATGACTTATGCGTGAATTGAACCACGCAAATAACATACTATTTCCATAAATTAGCAAGTTTTTAAAAAAAATACTTCCTACAATGGCAACAGCAATAATTATCAGACGGTTATTAGGGGAAACATCAACAAATATACGATTGAGAAAGTCTACTAAAAAATTGTTCTTACCTGTTGAAAAATTCGTCTGATCCACGCTTTGCAACAGGGGAATAAATAAACTAATGCCAATTCCTTCAAAAAAAGAGGATAGTGTCCCCAGAAAAACAATTACAGGAATTGACCAAGGATAAAGTCTTAAAATCGATAATATACTTGTATATATATTATTTTTTTTCATGTTATCTCATTAAAAATAGCCATACTAGTTTCTGAAACTCTTTTCCTAATTAGTAGTATCTAAGATAAATATTACCAACATCAATTGATACTAATCTTCTCCTAAAGCAGACCACCTTTGAGATAATATACCATCATATATTTTCCAAGGATTTGGTTCTTTATTTTGTATCTCTATTTGAGTAATATCAGTTTTGTGATGACTAGAATGCAAATTCTTCTTTAAATTTAACCAAGAAATAGAGTTGCGTAAAATTAAATTTTTGGCTATTTGAATGATGATATTGAAAAGACATTTGTATAAGCCTGTATGCAACAGTAATATACTATCTAATCTAACTGCCTTATACAGCCAAATTAGAGTATGCCAATAGTCATCGCATTTGAGACTTTGCAATGCTAAATAGTAGCGAAAATAACTAGCAGACCAATTAAATATGTAATTGGGAATTTCTGGATGTTTTTGTCGGGAATCTAGCATCATTAATTTATAGGACTTGGCCATTGATATATAAGACCTAGACATACTCCCGTTTACCTGACGGTAGCCAATTAGAAATTCTCGTACCACAGAGAATTTATAACGTTCAGCAATCCGTAAATAAATATCCCAATCTTCGCAACCTTGAGCATTCTGTTTTTTTAGTTCACTATTAAAATATCCAACTTTTTCCAAACAATTTCGACGAATTAAGGGAACGCTGGCGTTGCCAATAAAATTTGTGTACAACAGATGTTTGTACACTTCTCCCTCAATACTATGTATGTTGGAATAATACCAAGAATTATACTTGCCAATAATATTATCCTCTTCGTCAATCAAAGCTGACCAAGCATAAACCAATCCTACAGACGAATCAGTATTTAATAGGCATTGTACTTGTTTTTCTAGTTTTTGAGGATACCATATATCATCAGCATCAATTGGCGCAATATATTCTCCGACAGATTTTTCAATGGCCAAGTTGCGAGCGATCGCCACTCCTTGATTTGACTGCTTTAACAAAATAACACGGTTATCTGCTTTAGCGAAAGATTCAACTAGTTCAGAAGTTCTATCTTGAGAGCCATCATCAACCACCAAAACTTCAATATTTTTGTATGTTTGGGATAAAACAGACTGCAATGTTCTGCTTATAAATTTTTCTGCATTATAGGCAGGGATGATAACTGAAACTAAGGGAAAATCGGACTTCATTTGTTTTGAATCTCCCCAAAAATTAACTTAACTAAAAATTTAATCTTTAAGTTTTAATAGCCAGATGGCAAACATGATTAATTAAGAGGTATGATAATGCAAAAATTATCCTAGCAGAATCAGATATAAAGTAACTGAATTAAGCAGTGAAACTAAAACATAAATGTGATTGATGATATCTTAACTTTGATTCCTAATGCAACACTTTTTTGTTGCGGACTGGAGTTATTGTTCATTGCGCTTCAAGTAACTTTGTTTGTAGGCGGACAATTTTATCTATGCTTCTCACATTACCAGAATTTTGTCTGTATTTTTGCTGATATTACATCTAAATTTCTTCCAGCAGACTGTAACATAGCAGATTCACAAGTGATTTATATAACTGAATATAATTACGCAAATAGTTCAATGTATTACCAGTTAAACAGCACACCTTCAAGCAAACAGTATTTATTACAAAAGAATAGTAATTTTTAATACTTGATATATCTTTTTGATAGTATAAAAATAATTAAAGATTATTGTTTGTCTGTTTTTTAGTGTAAATAAGTATCATTAACTGTGTTTAATTCACAAAAACTAAATCTTTATTACCTAGTCAAAAATTCATTCCTAAAGTCAATGTTTTCTCCACTCAAGACTTGAGTATAAGGTTTCATTGAATCCAGGTTCTCTAATTAAAAACAAATTTGTCTCTAAATAAGAACGCAAGCTAGGTGAAATATCTCTAGTACAATTCAGACAATCTAGAAGTAATTTATTCATATCCCAATACTGCTGTAAATCTTCTAATTCTTGTTGATTGAATTGCCAGTCTATTCCGATATGACGAGAATCAATCATTAGATTTCGTAATTCTTCAGCCCAAGTTTGTCCATTTACTAACCACCAAATTTTTAAAGTTTCTCTCCCTTGGTTAGAAGAAGGTAATTTTCGTTTGATATCTTGTAGAGATTTATGTAATGTTACTTGATTTACTAACAAATACTTCAAATCGAGGGCTAAATTTAAAGCAGATAACCTAGCAGAAAAAATATCGGCTGTCATAGTCAGACTGACAACTAGTGCATGACTCAAAGCTAAATCTATGGCTAACTCAATAGATAAGCTACCAGCAAACTGATGCTCCAAAGATATTGCTAAATCTTGATTACACGCTAGGGGATGCTCTGGGGGTAAAGCAATAGTAAAGTAAAAAGCACGCACACTAGCACATTGATAGATAGAATTTACTTGAGAAGACTTTTGTTCTACCCATTGCAAAAAATGATATAACTTGTGATTTCTGATAACTAAGTGATCGATTTTTTGTTTAATTAATTTAAATAAATCATCTGCTGGCTTTAGCATCCATACAGTTAATAAAAATACTTCACGCCAACGTTTATCACCCAGATGAGTGACCAAATTTTGCAGTGTTTGATGATTAGCATTAGAGACAATTTCTCTAGCTGTAAAATATTCTTGAAATATTAAATGAGGAAAAGAATAAATACCTCTTGCCCTTTTAATTAATAAGCCATGTTCTAATTCAATTGTTTTGATAAATGCTATACTCTCTATTTCTAAAGCATCTGTATCACTTGTGGTATTAGGCTGATGCAATAGATAGTTAGTTATAATTTGTTGCAGTCTTGTTTCACTGATAAAGTAATCTCCTTGATGAAAGTTAACTGCTGCTATGTGACTAAGTAGTTTAATTCTATGCAGCAAAGATAAGTTACAAAAAGACTGGTTATACTGAGTTCCTTTTACTTCATTCCATCGTACAAAAAGTAAATCTAATGCTTGTTTATAAATTTCAAAATGATGATTAGAAAAATCAGCATTAGACTGAAATACTAAGCAAAAAAGAATCAATAAAAGTGGTGTAGCAGCTAATTCTAAAATATGTGAGTTTTCTGTCAATTCTAGTGTTTTGATGAACTTATGTGCTACTAGTTTTGATGTTTCTGGAGAATTATTAGTAACTGATAAAAACCACTTATTAGCAAACTCTGCTATTTTTTGTTTATTAAAATCAGCTATCTCTACTTCAGTAAAACCATGAAAATTAGAATAAGGTGAAGCTAAACGACAAGTAACAACTATTTGATTTTTATAAAATTTATTAATAAAGCTACGAATTTTATTGAGAGTTTTTTCTGAATTTTTCCCTACAACTTCATCCAAGCCATCTAACAAAATCAACGCCCTACCATGAGACAATACTGTATTCAGTTCTACTTCAGTAATGCCAAAATTCATCAAGTCATCATGTATATATTTAAATAAATTAAGTTGACGAGAATCCTCATCATTTTCAGTAAAGCTTTTGAGATTGATAAAAACTGGTAAATAATTTGGCTGAAAAATACCTTGCGAGCAACTCAGCGCAACTGACTGTAAAAATGTAGTTTTCCCTGATCCAGGTTTTCCCAGTAATATCATTTTGGAATATTTTCTCACAGCATCTAAACCGCCAATTTGTTTTTTGTCTCCTTGTTTGACAAGAGAAATATTATTATTAGAGCCTATTTTTTCTAAATCATTAAGTTCTAACCATCTTTTACTGGAAATTTCTTCGCAGACATTGGCATCAATATAAATATCATTGAGATGGATAGGTCGAGCAATATCCAAAAGATGTAAAGTACCACATTGAGACTGGATTTTATCGTGATGAAAAGAGCGTAATTTCTGCACCAAAATATCAATATCTAGTAGGTGATATTCATGATGCTCTAGGGATAAATAATCTTCGGTGGGTTGTTGAGAAATTTCTGAAGTCTCCAGTCCCAGAACAAAGCAAATATCATTAAACACATGACGATCAATGGGTTTACCAGTAAAAAATTTCCATATAGACTGGCGTGTTTCTAAACCAACTTCCGCCGCCAGATATTCTTGTGTCCATCCTTTGCGCGTAAAAGCTATCTTTGCTTTTCTAATGCCTTCGGCAGATGCTTGGAGCGATCGCTTTGCCATCACTATGCCACTAAACTACTTTACTAGTTTGCCCATTTTTATACAAGTTATACAAGTTATACACTAACTTATACAAAAAACCCAACGCGATCGCAAACATCGGTTATACATAATAGAATTTGAGTCAGCCAAATCTACATACCCAACTAGCTTACGGCATTGTCCAAGGAGCAATCTCATTTTGAGCAATGCCCAAGCTTTTATTAAAGGTAGTGGAGACTAAAGGACAGATAGGGTAAATTTGTTTGTGTGTTTTTCCTATACAGTGTCTTGCAAGTTAACCAGGTACTCCCCTAATTAACCCAGACTTGACGATTTTTGAGAGTAAGTATTTTCACAACCATCTTCTTTTAGCAGGCTACAAGGTACCATTACTTGCACAATAGTTTTTTCGTGTGGCTTGCTTTGAATTTTTAATTTGCCTCCATGTAGTTCAGTAATGCGTTTAGCGATCATTAGCCCTAATCCTGACCCTTGTTGTTCATAGAGTTTGCGTTCAAATTGCTGATATGCTCCTAATTCTGCAATTTGTGCTGCTGTAATCCCTCGACCATGATCAATGAAAGATAAATGTAAATAATTGTTGATGGGTTGACCGTGAACTTGCACTAAGCTACCTGTAGAAGAAAACTTGAAAGCATTATCAAGCAACTCTTCTACAATTTTAGCCATCTTTGCTGTAGACATTTTAACTTTACAAGGATGTAGTTCTACTTCTAAATCTACTTCTCTTCCTACTTTTTTAGCTTTTTCATTAATAATTTCCATTAATTTTACATTAGGAAATATACTAGTTTGACTTTGTAGCAACTTGATTTGCTGTGAATCAGTTCTAATAATTTCTAATTCTGCATACATGAGGAACTTTTGAATTAATTCAAATAAACGTTCACCAGATAGGTAAATAGATTCTGCCATTTCTCGAATTGCTTGTGAATCGAGAATATCGCTCTCTTCCATCAGAATTTGTGAAAAGCCTAAGATACCATTTAAAGGCGTTCGCATTTCATGAGGCAAAGATAAAGCAATACTATTACGCAGATTATCTAGTCGTCTTTGATTTTCTTGTTTAATCGTGATGTGTTTTTCTAATCGACAGGCGATCGCTGCCAATAAATCTGCTCTTGTAAACGGTTTAATTATATAATCATCTGCTCCCATTTCCATTCCTTGACGGAAGTCAGTTTTATCAGACTTAGCAGTGAGAAAAATTAAAGGAATAGTTGCTGTTTCTTTCCATCGACGTAATGTCTTTAATACTTCATAACCGTCTAATTCCGGCATCATGACATCACAAATAATCAAATCCGGAATTTCTTCTTGAGCCAATTGCACACCGAGGAGTCCATTATGCGCTTCAAGTATGTTAAATCCCTCTCCTTCTAACAAGTCTAAGATATTTTGGCGCACATGGATATCATCTTCGATAACAAGAATTTTATTCATATTTACTTACAAAGTAATACTTTAAGTAATCGCCTGAAGTTGTATTTTTTTTTAAAATATTCAACTTCATAGTAATTTATTTTGGTTAAAAGTTACTGCCAATTACCAATATCAGTAATAATTTAGTCAATGTTTAATGAAAATTGGAAATCAGTTGTTTTGTTTATACAGATAAATGTTTGTTAGTCCATAAAAAATTTTCAAATTCTATTGCTGGTAATGGGCGACTAAAGAGAAAGCCTTGCATGGCATCGCATTTATTTTGCTTTAAGAAATACAGTTCTGATTCTGTTTCCACACCTTCGGCTACTACCTGCATATTCATATTATGTGCCATTTCGATTAAGGCTTTGGTAATCGCAGATTTTTGTTTATCTTTAGCAACATTATGAATAAAATATCTATCAATTTTTAGTGTGTTAACTGGCAAATTTTTGAGATAAATCAAAGAGGAGTAACCTGTACCAAAATCATCAATAGCAATTCTAACTCCTAGAGATTGCAATTCATTCATAGTGAAAATAGCACTATTTAAGTCTTGCATAATCATGCTTTCAGTCAATTCTAGCTCCAGATAATGTGGGGCTAAATTATTTGTTTTTAAAGCCTCAGTAATTTTTTGAATTAAATCTGGTCTATTAAATTCCATTGCTGATAAATTTACGGAAATAGTCAAGTAATCTACACCAGAATCATGCCAGTTTTTAATTTGCTGACAAACACTAGCTACTACCCATTGACCAATTGGCACAATTAAACTTGTAGACTCTGCCAATGGAATAAATTCTGAAGGAGAGACAAAACCTAATTCTGGACTATGCCAACGTAACAAACTTTCCGCAGCAACAATTTTTCCAGAAGTAATATCAACTATTGGTTGATATTGCACCTCAAATTCTTGAAATTTTTGTTGTTTAATAACTTTATGTAGACTCATCTCTAGTAACTGCATTTTGGGAGACGAGATTTTAATTCCGGTTTGATTTATTAAGTACTTTTTTAAAGTAGCTTGTCTTTCCAAACGGTTCATGACAGCACTTAGTAATTCCGCCCTGGTAAATGGTTTAGTTAGATAGTCATCTGCGCCCATATCCATGCCTTGACGGAAATCAGCTTTTGCAGATTTTGCAGTTAGAAAAATGAAAGGAATAGTTGCCGTTAATGGCTCTTGACGTAATGCTGACAGCACCCCATAGCCATCTACTTCTGGCATCATCATATCGCACAAAATTAAATCTGGAAATTCTGCCAATGCTAAATCTATGCCAATTCGTCCATTAGCAGCAGACACAGTATTAAAATCTTCAGCTTGGAGCAAGTCTAAGATATTTTCTCTGACTGATTCTTCATCTTCAATTACTAAAATCTTAATCATTATTAACCTCTTTTTATATTTGATGATTTAAAGGAAGATTCACAGTAAATACTGTACCAATTCCTATTTTACTAGAGACAGATATTTCACCTTGATGAATGTCTACACATTTTTTGACGATTGCTAATCCTAACCCTGTGCCTAAGATATTGCCAACATTTTTTGCTCGATAAAATGATTCAAATAAGTGGGTAATATCTTCTGGCGAAATGCCAATACCCCAATCGTGAATTTCAAATACTGCACGCCCATCTCGACAATAAAATACAACCCGAACATCACTCTTGCTTGGAGAATATTTAATAGCATTAGAAATTAAATTAGTGAGAATATGTCCTAATAATTTTTCGTCCATGCAACAAGGCATAGATTCATGTTCACTGGTAAAATAAACTTGTTGATTACTAAGATTTAATTGGATTTCTTCTATTAAATTGCGGCAATATGTGACGACATCAAAGGATGTGGTGACCAACTCTAGTTTTCCCGCTTCTGCCTTACCAATGATCAAAATATCGTCTAACATTTCTGTCATTCGCTTGACGGCAACTTGAATGCGATGTAAGTGAGTGAGTTGTTTTTCCTCTGTCCATTTGTGGCGGTAGTGTTCTAGTAACTCAGAGGAAGACAAAATGGTACTCAACGGCGTGCGAAATTCATGGGAGGTCATGGATACAAAGCGAGATTTAAGTTCGCTTAATTCTTTCTCTTTTTCTAGTGCTACTTTTAAGTATTCTTCTAGTTGTTTACGGTCTGTAATATCTATTAAATAACCGACAATTTCTACTGGATTAGCTGTGTCATCTTGCACTACTAGGCCTTGATCATATAGCCAATGATATGTACCATCTTTGTGTAAAAAGCGATACTCTAACTTATAACTTCCTTGCTCCAATACGTGAGAAAGTTTGTTCAATACAAATGATGCGTCTTCCGGGTGGATATGACTAGACCAAAAACCAGAATTTTCTGTAAATTCATGTGCTTCATAACCAGTCATGGTAGTGATGTTGTCGCTAATAAAAATAGTGTCAAAATTCCCAAAAGTTTTACAAGTATAAATTACGCCTGGGCTGGAGGTCAGTAAATATTGCAATCGCTGTTGGCTAACAAGTAGTGCTGTTTCTGCTTGTTTACGTTCTGTGATATCCGTTTGAATGCTGATGTAGTGAGTGAGTTGACCACCATTGTCATATACAGGGGAGATGTTTAACTCATTCCATAACAGGCTGCCATTTTTACGATAGTTGCGGAGAACTACAGTGCAAGCTTTTCCTGCTTGCATTGCCGCACTGAGTTTTCGTAACCCTGGTTGGTCGATATCTGCACTTTGGAATAGACGGAAGTTTTGTCCAATTACTTCGTCTGACGAGTAGCCAGTCATGCGCTCAAAGGCGGGATTGACATAGATAATCGGCCCGCTAGGAGTGCTAGCATCAGCAATAATGATGCCATTGCTGCTAGCATCTATCGCCCGATCGCGTAGTTTTAAACCTTCCTCTACCTGCTTACGCTGAGTTATATCTGTATGAATACATACAATTCCTGTAATTTTGCCATTACTATCTTTAATAGCATCAGAGCGGAGATAAATTTGTAATGGGCGACCACTACGCGATCGCATTGTTACTTCACCCCGCCAAGATTCGCCTTTCATGACACTAGTTAATATATTTTGACGCTCTTGAGGCTCATGGAAAATTGTGCCTACTCCTCCAAACACTTGTAATTCCTCTAGAGTATGACCGTATAATTCCTGAAAAGCCGGATTAGTATAAATAGGTATGTCAAAAATATCACTAAAGATAATAGCATCACTTGTACTTTCCATCGCTTTGTGAAAGCGTAAGAGCGAATCTTCTGCTAATTTGCGCTCTGTAATGTCTGTAGAAATACCACAGATGCCGTAGATGGTACCATGATGATCTTTTAAAGGAAACTTGATACTAAAGTAAGTATGTAAGCTATCTTCTTGGGGAACAACTTCTTCAACTTCTATGGCAATACCATCGGCTATGACTCGACGGTTATTAACTGCAAATCCATTAGCAATATCATGAGGCCAAGTATCATACAAACTCTTGCCGATGATTTCAGCCTGATCAGTATTAAATAGCTCTTCATATCGTCGGTTAACCAGCATAAATCTACCCTGGATATCCATGACATAAATCATCGCCGGGGAGTTATCTAAAATTGCTTGTAACTGCTGTTGAGTTTGGTATAAATTTGTTTCTACTTGCTTGCGAGTGGTAATATCTCGATCCATCCCTCGATAACCACAAAATTTACCCACTGTATTAAAAACTGGCATTCCACTGGTTTCGAGAACCACTAAACGACCATCTTTATGAACATTGGTGTTTTCTAAGCATTTAAATGGCTGTTGTGCCTCAATTATGGGCGTAAAAATATTCATGACACGCTCTGCTTCTGCTGGTGGCATGATTTCAAAGGGAGTTCTACCCAATATTTCTTGTGGTTCGTAACCTAAAATTTCCCTCACTTTAGGGCTGACGTAAGTATAAATAGCATTTTCATCAACTTCCCACACCCAATCACTACTAGCTTCAACTAAGTTGCGGAACCTTTCTTCACTATGTCTTAGCGCTTCTTCCGTTTGTTGGCGCTTAATCCCAATCGCAATCTCATGAGCCGCAATTCCCAAAGATTGGAAAGTAGACTCACTGAGCGCTTGGCGAGAAAACATGGCCAGTACCCCCAATATCTCACCCTCCACAATCAAGGGATAGCCAGCAAAAGCTATCATTCCTTCTTGCGTCGCCCATTCTGGGTGGCTTATGTGCGGATCTGTTGTTACAGAATTGGTGAAGTGGGGTGTGCCTTGTTGGGCAATTAAACCGATTTTGAATTGACCGACTGGTACACATCTATGAGGCCCATCTATATGGGTGTACATCCCCGAACTGACTTGCAATTCCAGTAGATTTTCTGCTTTATTGAGTATCCAGATGCGGGCAAAAGCTGCATTGAGATGTTGGACGACAGCATCGGTACAGCCGCGCATTAAATCCTGTAAGGTGTAACTTTGTGTCAGAATTGTATCAACTTCTGCTCGAAAATTTGCTAATTTTACCTTTTCTGCTAATACTTCTTCTGTACGTTTGCGATCATCAATATCAGTGTTTGTGCCAAACCAATTAATAATGTTACCTGCGTCATCACACAAGGCTAAGGCACGCCCTAGATGCCAGCGATAGGTTTGATCCATCGCTCTGAACCAGCGAAATTCAATATCTAGAGGTTCACCAGTAGCTACACAATGACTCCAAGCTTCCAAGCACCGATGGCGGTCATCCTCATGTATCCATTGATGCCACTGCCAACCCAGTATAGCTTCTGGTGTACAGTCGAAGTATTCAAGGGTACGTTGGTTAACATACTCAATATAGCCATCTGGTTGAGCTATCCAGACCTGTTGGGGGATAGATTCTGCTAAGAATCGAAAACGCTCTTCACTTTTTTCTAAAGCTTCTTGTGCCTGTTTGCGTTCTGTAATTTCTTCAAAAGTGCCAAGAATGCCTACAACATTGCCCTCAACATCATGGAGTGGAACTTTATTTGTTTCTAGCCAAACCTTTTGCCCATCTGCTTTATGTAGGGGTTCTATGATGTGATACTCAGGGATATTCGTTTCTATTACCCTAGCGTCACACTCGCGGTATAAGTCTGCATCCTGATGATTGGTGAGAAAATCATAGTCTGTTTTCCCTATGATATTTTCTGGATGCTCAAGACCTAGCATTTTGGCAAAGTGACGATTACAGCCCAAAAAGACAGAATTTCTATCTTTCCAAAAGATACACTGAGGAATCGTATCCATAACTAACTGCAACATTTGTTGAGATTGCCGTAGTTGCTCCTGAGCAATTTGGCGATCGCCTATTTCCAAAAGCAGTTGTTTATTAGCTTCCTCCAAAGCGAGGGTACGCTCTGCTACCCGCATTTCTAACTCTTGGTTGGCTTGTTGCAGTGCTACTTGTGCTTGCACTCGTTCGGTAATATCCATCGAAACACCAATCATCCGAGTGGGGTTACCTGTGGTATCTGTTATTACTGTACCTCTTGAGAGCAACCATTTATACTCAAATGGTTGCCCTGGGATTGGTAGCCGATGTTCTACTTCCAGACAACTACAATTAGCGATCGCCTCTTGAGCCGCCATCTCAACTTTTTCCACATCATCTGGATGAAAAAAAGTCAGAACTTCGCTATGAGTTAATTCTCTAGCTACTCCCAGTCCATCAACAGCATTGAGAAAGAACAATTGATCATTACTGAGATTACGCTCCCAATAAATTGTGTCAGTCGATTCCAGTGCTAACTTTAACCTGTTTGTCATTTCCTCTATGGCTGCAAAGGAATGCTTGTGTTCAGTAATATCTATACAAAAACTAATATAACCAGCAAAATTACCATTGGATGTAAATTTGGGAACACCAATATTTAGTAGCCAACAGTACTGTCCATCAACTCCCCGTAAGCGATATTCCATAGAGAAACACTGACGAGCATGAAAAGCTGATAAGTAGTTATCTAAAAAACTCTGCAAATCTTCTGGATGCACACATTCTGCCCAACCTTTGCCTATTTCTTGTTCTAGGCTATTTCCGGTAAATTCTAACCAAAGTTTGTTGAAAAAGTTACATGAAGCATCTGTGCCAGACATCCAAATTAATATGGATGCGTCATCAGCTATGTGGCTAAGGCTCTTTTCACTAGTCAAAATGGTATCGTTGGCATTAACTAGTGTTGACTCTAGCAACCGCAGATGTTCTTGGGGAATTTGTAATTCTTCTTGGTGGTTCAAGTCGGTTGCTGGTTGCAGAGCTTGATAAACACTTTCCGATGTCACTGTCCCCATTAGCTGTTCTTTTTCATCAATTACTAACAAGCAACTTGATGGATGCTTACGTAACATGGAAATGATGGCAGTTATATCCTCAAATTGTGACAGCTTGAAGGCTATCACTGAGGTGTTCATAACTTCAGAAATTTTGGTTGTTTGGAAGTCAACACCCAAGGCTACCAGCTTCACTACATCTCTTTCTGACAACCACCCTAATAGCTGAGAATTGACAATTACAACAATACCAGCATCTTGCTTGGCCATTTGTGAAACTACGTCTGACAATGGCTTTTCCGGCTCAACCGTCAGTGGCGAAAAGTCAATCATCGACTCTAAGCATTGTGGCCAGAGAAGGTGAGGTAGAGATTGCATAGAGCATTCAAATGGCTGGTATCAAACAATCATGAACTAAAGCAGATGCTTTAGTTATCTTCTAATATTTTGATACCAAATAAATAAGAATATCTGGAGTATAAACACTATAAAGTTTGTATGAAGAAATACAACAGCCAATTACTTGAACACCATCCTCTTGACTGTTGACTGTTGACACCTCTTGAAACTGATCAAGCTCTTTTCGATGACTATTTTGTAACAGTATTAGTTATCTGTTCAGAATGCAACTCTAATTGCCGTTCACCATAACGCAATAGTCTTTCTATAATTGCCAGACGATTTTCCCAGGCTCTTGCTTGATAGCTATTTTGCATTTGTTGTTGACGCATCCAAACTCGAAATAGCGATTGAAAGCGGGTTAAATTAGCTTTTGCTGTCACTAGCTTACTAGCAGAAGGAGAGGTTGCCAGTTGATTTAAAGCATTCTGCACAACTTCTGCTTGGCTATGAAAATCTGTAACGCTTTTATTCGTTACTGGTTCTTTTTCAGCTTGCAGGAATAATTGCCATTCCCGTTTTAAAGCAATATAACGCGTCACAGCACTTTGAAAAGGTTCACGATGGGGGATGGGTTCACTAATTGCTGATGTTTCCTTTCCTTGAGTATTACTAAAGAGTTTATGCAACTCATTATTTAAATTTTCGGCGGCGAACAGTGCATAACCACTCACGGGTAAGTCTCGCACCAGTTGAAGTTGGTCAAATGCCCCTAGTGTTGGCAACGAAAGTAATCGGATGCCGGGTATTAATAAGGTAGAACCTAATTGTGTCGAACCTATCCAAGGCTTTGCTAGGGTTTGGAAGCGTACCGTATCTTGGGCATAAGTCATAGGAATAATTAAATCTACATCCCCCTGTCTAGCCCAAATTTCCCAACGCTGTTGAAGTTTTTGGATACGTTCATGTTCTGGTAGAGGGAAAACAGCAACTGACAAAATCAAATTTCGGCGTTGCTGACGCAACATTTGGGAAACTTGAGTTACAAAACTATCAACTTGCTGGGTACGGAATGCTGTCCATTGCTGCCACAATTGTGTTTGACTAGGAGAAATCGTCATCGGATCTACCCCTGTCAATTGTTGAAACTGATTTCTAGCTGCTTTCCCATAGCCGTAACTTCGTCCGGCGGCTGGGTCTTGGAAGGGATAGCGGATATAGTCTAACTGTAGACCATCTACTTTATATTGAGTGATAATCTCTTGATAAAGTTTGAGTAAATATTGACGTAATTCGGGATTAGCTGGATCGAAGAAAGGCTTAGTTTGACCAAGGGGAATCATTTTTCCTTGGTGGTCATAGTTTGCCCACTCAGGATGAGCAGCGAGTACTGGCCCTGGATAATCTGGAGAAATTTTCAGTAATTCATTATGACGCTGGTTTCCAGCAGCGAATGTCCACACCCAAGCGTGTAATTCCATCCCTCGCTCATGGGCTAATTTTACCCCTGAAGCCAAGGGATCCCAACCCCGAATTAATGGGTTTTGCTGTGGTGCAACTTTACTGGGGTAAATGGTATAGCCAGCGTTGACTGTCTCAAAAAAGATAGTATTAATTCCTGCTTGCGCCAAACGATCAAAAATTTTGGCTAATTCTTGTTCACTACCTGCACGAACAATTGTCCCTCGGTCTAACCATACTGAGCGGATTTCTGCTGGTGCTAATCTGCGGTCTGTGGGAAACTGCTTCCACAAATTTGCTCTGGTTGTGAGCCATTGTTGACGAGCCAGAGCATAATTTTTATTGGCAACTAACTGAGGAATGTTTTTGGCTACTACTCTGGCCTGTGCTAAAACTTGCTCTTTGTTGGAGATGGGGGTGAGGGATGTGGTATTGGTGCGTGGGTTTTCTGCTTTCACAGACAGAGAATTGTTGGTATTACTATCATTCGATGATGCGGCTAAATGGGCGCTTTCTACTCGTCCAATCAGGTTTTCTAGTTCTTGTTGCAATGCGATCGCTTCACTACTATCTATCGGTGTATTAGAATTAGGCGCAACATCCCAATGCACTTGTTGTTCTAGTTGATCAATCGCTTCCTGAGTTACAGGTGGTTTGGTTGCCGGTAAAGTAGGTTTAGAAGAAGAAGGAGAAGAATTATTAACAGTCCTCTGCTCCTCTGCTCCCCTACTCCTCTGCTCCCCTGCTACACTCGCAACTGATGTAGAGCAATTTTGCGAACCTCCGGCTATTTTTTTGGTGTTCTTTCCTGACGAATAACGAGTCAGAGCAGCTTTTAACCAAGAAATATCTAATTCGGGCGTAGAAGCTGTATCTGTTCCCCAGCGCCAACCTAAAAAAGTAGCACGCTCAGTTGAGACTATGGCGGCGGGATTCTCTCTGGAATTCCACACAGCAACAGCTTGACTAGTACCACTATTTGGTATCAAAACACCGCCATGCACATTACCAAATAATCCACCATTGTTTGCCCAAGGATGACTTATTTTTTGTGGGGGTGTGAGCTGTTGTTTATCCTGGAGACTAAATCCCCAATAGCCCCCTAAGAGAGTTTTTAATAATTGACGGACTCCCGGAGTTGAGAGACTACCCACGGGGCCACTAGCAATTAAATTACCGCCTTTACTTTTCCATTGTTCTAAGGCGATCGCTTGGGTTGGTGTTAAAGTTTCGATATTCGGTAAAAATAACACGCGGCGATCGCCCCAGTCTGCTACACTCCTTACACTCGCTAGGGGAATTACACAATATTCCACCCCAATATTCTCCAAGCGTTTGATAATTCCTGGCCAATGCTGTGTATTCTCTTGACTTTGAACTACACTCAAAACGGGTTCTTGTGCTGCCGCTTTTGCTGTCAAAATATCAACACAATTGAAAATAATTAATTGCAGAGTAAAAATGAAGAATCCGGTTTTTTTTATTGGAAATTTGTGCTTTTCTTGATTGATTTTTTCGTGATTCTTCACTATTCCTCCCCACTACTAATTAATTATTATTTATTATTTATGAAGTAAATCAACTATGATTTACATCAGAAAAACAACTGATATTGCAAATTTAATTGCTAACACTATCAGTAATACAAGTATTTATAAGTTCTTCAACTCCGGCAACTGGGAGAATTTTGGTTTGTAATTGCCGAGCTACTTCTTCAACACTCATATCATCTAAAAATACCAATTCTCCATGTTTAAGCATGACATTAGGTAACAAAATACCTTCACCTAAATCTTGGCCTTTTAAATGGAAAAGTAAATCATGACCAGTGATTAATCCCGTAACACTAATAGCTTGTCCCCAGTAATCACTAGATAAAGCAATCATATTTACTTCTAAACCTGCTACAGCATTTAAGCTTTTGAGAATTGGTTGAAAGGCTTTTTCCACAGCATTACCAACAACCCAAGTTAACTTTTTGGGATGGTTAATTTTTGTTGGTAATAATTCCGCCGCAGCATCAGCAAATTGTTGGAGAAATAAGCGGATTGAACCTACACCATTATCAATTTGGGGATATTCTTCATACTCAGCTTCGCTGGGTAATTCTTCACCCGCAATCAAAAACCACTCATCTGCTAACCAAGCGACATTAGAACCAAATTGTTGGCGAAATTCTTGGGCTAGCGATCGCACTTGGGCAATCACTTCTTGAGCTTTTTCTCTAGTTACAGGTATGAGTTCGTCTTGTTCTGGACGAAATTTTGTTAACCCGACTGGTACAACTGCCACTGAGGCAACGGTAGGCACATCCCTATCATGAAACGACGTTAAATCTCGTAGTGTTTGTTCCAGATGTTTGCCATCATTTATACTAGGACACACAACTACTTGAGCATGGATTTGTAGTCTTCTTTCTTGGAACCACCGCAATTGATCTAAGATTTGCGCCGCACGGGGATTTTTCAGCAGTCTAATTCTTACTTCCGGTTCCGTTGCATGAACGGAAACATATAAGGGAGACAAGCGCATCTGTTCAATGCGTTGCCATTCCCTTTCCGGTAAATTGGTGAGAGTTAAATAAGAGCCATACAAAAAGCTCAAACGGTAATCATCATCTTTCAAATACAAACTAGAACGCTTACCTGGGGGTTGTTGGTCGATAAAACAAAACGGGCAACGATTATTGCACTGAATCAGAGCATCAAACAAAGCGGTCTCAAATTCTAACCCCAAGTCTTCGTCATAGTCTTTCTCAATTTCTATATGATGAGTTTTGCCACTTGCATCTAAAACTTCTAATTCTAAAAATTCATCTGAGCAGAGAAATTTATAATCAATTAAATCGCGGGGGGGTGTACCATTAATAGCTACGATCGCATCGCCCACGTCAAAGCCAATTTCAGCAGCTATAGAATCAGGTAGTACTTTAGTAATACGGGCAGGAAGAATAGCAGCCATGAATCAAAAGCCAACTTTTCATTAGTAGTCACTACTAATGAATATAGACGAATGGCAGTAGTAAGATTCATAAAGTTACAGTCTCTTTGTTACTAAAAATAGGGGTGAGTGTAGAAAAAATTGCTCAACAACTCAACGTTGGTGTAGAAGCTATCAGGCTGGCTGTGTCGGACAATACTGATAAATAAAGATGCGCTATAGCGCATCTATCAAAAATCATATGGGAGACTGAGAACCCCTGGTTTCCATTAAGGGAGATATCAAATCCTCTAAAAATTTGTAATTTTAGAGATTGGGTAGAATTCCTGCGGTAATTGCTCCCAAAATTGCTACACCAAATATTAATCGATACCAAATAAACACCCAAGTACTCTGGGTTTTGAGGAAGTTTATTAAACCAGCGATCGCAACATAAGAGAAAAGAGCGGACGAAATCACCCCCGCAGCTAGGTTAACTAACACCCCAGCCTCTAAACTTGTACCTAAAATATCTTTTAACTCAACTAACCCTGCCAAGGTAATAGCGGGAATACCTAGCAAAAAGGAAAATCTGGCGGCGGTTTCCCTTTGTAGTCCCATAAATAAACCACTTGTGAGAGTGGAACCAGAACGAGAGACACCAGGGATTAAAGCCAAAGCTTGAGCTATACCCATTAACCATCCATCTTTCATGGTTAAGTGTTCAAAATCTCGATGGCGATTGCCCAGTTTTTCGCCCAGTCCCAATAATAGTGACATAAGTATTGAGGCAATGGCGATCGCACCTAAACTTCTAACTGGTGAATTATCAAAGTCGGGAATAAATCTTTTTATCAGTAGTCCAAAAAATATGATCGGTAAAGTTCCAAAAATAATCCCTAAAGATAGACGAAAGTCATGATCATCGTAATCTTTAAGAGCGATCGCTCTTGTCGCTCCCTTAATAATTCTTGTCAAATCTCCCCAGAAATACCACAACACAGCTGCAATACTCCCTAGCTGGATGATAGCTGTGAAGGCTACCCCCGGATCGCCCCAGCCAAGGGCTACCGGCACGGCTTTGAGATGTGCTGTACTACTTATAGGTAGGAACTCAGTCATTCCTTGGACAAAACCCAAAAAAATCGCCTGCAAAATATTCATTTGCTGCACCTCATTACCTACTGTATTAGGCGAGGCGCTAAAAACTTCTAAAGGAAACATCACTACCGACAAAGCCGCCGATACTGCACTAACAAACACGAACCATTGACGTTTGAATAAGGTCATTAGTTTACCTACGATCGCTGTAATTACAAACAATTAAATAAACAAACAGCTAACTAGATAAGCTCCCAGGAAAATAACCCAACAAAGCATCTCATGTTCTCGCTTACTGTGCAATAGTCATTGGTTATTGGTCAACAGTTCTCTCTCATCTTCCTCACTTCCCAGAAATTCTTTACTTTTGAACTGGGAATTTTGAACTCTCCCAAGGGGCTGACACGCAAACCGTAGTAATATAAATATGCCCCAGGGGGGGATTCTTGAGTTATGGTATCTTGAGTAATATAAAGATTAGTAACAATTATTAAAACTTTGATTAATAATACTTTGGCTTCTTACGCAGCTTCTACTACTCCAGAGATTACGGAATTACCGCAAAGCGACACTGGGCAGAAGAATATTAAAGAATTGAAATCTACACTACAAGCCTCTCCGTCTTTACCTTTAGCTTTAGTGTCTAGGCAAACATGGTTAGTGTTTGCAGCAGCAGTGTTTCTAGTGTCAGTGCCAGTATTTATAGAAGCACCATTAGTGCGATCGCTACCCACTTTAAGTTTAGCGATGACAGGATTTTGGCTGTGGTTAAGTTTTACTTTAATGTCCCGTCCAGCAACTTATGTTTGGGGAGACTTACTCTTAGGCTTTAGCTGGAGTTGGCTAGCGGGTGGAATCTACTGGGGTTGGCTACGCTGGGAACCCTTGTGGCATCTACCAGTAGAGTCTATAGGATTACCCTTCGCTTGTTGGTGTTTGTTACGGAACTGGGGCAAAGTGGGTAGTTGGTTTTATTTAGGTTCTTTACTCGGTACAGTTTTAACAGATGTATATTTTTATTTAGTAGACTTAATGCCCTACTGGCGGCAAGTCATGCAAGTGGAGCCTACCAGTGTGTCACCAATTTTACGACTAGCAGTTAGTCAGGTGCAAACACATTGGGGTATATCCTGGGCAATTATTCTTGGACTGGTGCTACTTATAGCGGGAACTATACCCTTAAATAAAAAGCAGCGACACTGGTATGCTTTCGGTGGTGCAGTTTTAAGTACAATATTGGTAGATAGCTTATTTTTGATAGCCGCCTTGACAGCATGAGAATCAGAGAAGGGAGAAGGGGGCAGGGAGAAAAAATGACTAATGACTAACACCAAATATTCTGGACATTAATAAGCTGTATATTAGTTTTTGATAGCTGCTGTGTGTTGATTAAGCCATAAGCTTCTCATCAACAGTCAATAGTTGAGTGTCAATAGTCGCAGCTATAGATAATAGGCTATAGATTGTTGAAGACTGTTTGCTTAAAGCTGTTATTTCAGTTTGATGGAAAGAGGTAGAAAAATCGTGAAAGGATTGGTGCGTTTATTAACAGTATTTAGTTTGTTGCTGGGCTGCTGGGGATGGTTGGGAACAACTCAAATTGCTCAAGCTGCCAGTTTACAAAGTTTTTTGGCTCCTCAAGTTACTATTTTGGCAGTTGAACGGCTAAATCGGGCAGATGCCAAACTAGCAACAGAATTTGGGAAAAAAATCGATTTGAACAATACCAACGTAAGAGCTTTTCAACAATATCCAGGGTTATATCCGACTCTGGCTAAGAAAATTATCCAGAATGCTCCTTACGGCAAGGTAGAGGATGTATTGAATCTACCAGGATTGAGCGATCGCCAAAAACAACTCTTAGAAGCTAATTTCGATAAGTTCACAGTGACAGAACTAGAACCGGCTTTCAACGAAGGAGATGATCGCTTTAACAACGGTATCTACAGATAACTACATTTGTATTTACTGTCAAGAAAACTAACCCACTCTCTATCCCAGAGGGTGGGAGTCTTATTATTAAAGAAGGAGATAGGTGATTCGTAATTCGTAATTCCCCACTCCCCAAAGCCACTTCTGACAACGGGGGTAACCCGCAACGTAGTGGCTCCTTCCCACTCCCCATTCCCCAAATTCCTAACCTTGTCGCAAATAGATATTCCTGGCCAATTTGATATTTTAGTAGTCGGTGCTGGTGCGGCTGGATTATATACAGCATTGTGTCTACCAGAATCTTTACGCGTCGGTTTGATCACCAAAGAAACGGTTGCTTTATCTGCTAGTGATTGGGCGCAAGGTGGTATAGCCGCAGCGATCGCCCCTAATGATTCTCCTTCCTTACACATTGAAGATACAATTCATGCAGGGGCAGGCTTGTGTGATCTCGAAGCAGTAAAATTCCTGGCTCAACAAGCACCCAAATGTATAGAATCTTTAGTGAATTTGGGAGTTGCTTTTGATCGACATGGGCAAGCTTTAGCATTAACTTTAGAAGCCGCACATTCTCGTAACCGCGTTCTTCACGCCGCCGATACTACAGGAAGGGAAGTCATCACTACCCTCACTGCCCAAGTATTACGTCGTCCAAATATCCAAGTAATTCAGCAAGCCTTAGCTTTGAGTCTTTGGCTGGAACCCGAAACTGGTCATTGTCAGGGAATCAGCCTATTTTATCAAGGTGCAATTACATGGGTGCGAGCTGGGGCTGTGGTCTTGGCGACTGGTGGTGGCGGTCAGGTATTTGCCCAAACCACAAATCCTGCGGTCAGTACTGGCGATGGAGTAGCAATTGCTTGGCGGGCTGGGGCAATTCTTCGTGATTTAGAATTTGTGCAATTTCACCCTACAGCCTTGACTAAAATTGGTGCAGACCGCTTTCTCATCAGTGAAGCAGTCCGTGGTGAAGGCGCACACCTAGTTGATAATGAAGGGCGACGATTTGCTTTTGACTATCATCCATCTGGAGAATTGGCACCCAGAGATGTAGTAAGTAGGGCAATCTTTAGCCATTTGCAACGTACTGCTGTCGATCCTGCTAGCGCTCATGTGTGGTTGGATATGCGTCCTATCCCTGAAGACAAAATTCGTCAACGTTTTCCCAACATCGTTAAGGTTTGTCAGCGTTGGGGGATAGATGTCTTCCATGAACCGATTCCTGTAGCCCCAGCAGCCCATTATTGGATGGGTGGAATTGCCACCGATTTAAACAATCAAACTAATATTCCTGGGTTGTATGCGGTGGGAGAAACTGCTAGTACAGGTGTACACGGAGCGAATCGTTTAGCGAGTAATTCGCTGCTGGAATGTATTGTATTTGGAGCGCAGTTAGCAAATCTTACACTGGCAGATGTCAAGCTGTACTCAGAGACACCAGCCCTACCAACACAAGAATTTAAGATTGGTGTTAACGAATGGCAACATCAGCAAGCACAGTTAGCCACAATCCGGGAAAAGTTACCGCGTTTGGTTTGGCAAAGTGCTGGTATTTGTCGAGAAGAGTCTGTATTGTCTGCGGCGATCCCTACTGTAGAATCTTGGCAACAAGATTTTGCCGCGTTACCTTTAAGTAAATTTTTGTTGTCATTAGATCCTAACAAGTCGGTGAGGTTTAATTTTCCCGATAGTGATCAGCAACTGCGACTTTGGGCAGAGACTGGTAATTTACTTGATGTCGCTTATTTGATTCTCAAAAGTGCTGCTTTTAGAACTGAAAGCCGTGGAGGTCACTTCCGCCTAGACTATCCCGACTCAAATCCTGATTGGCAAGTCCACACCCTAGTACAAAAACATCAGTGGTTGCAATCTCCGATTTTGAAATCTTAAAAAATGCTTAAGTATATTTAACTAAGTGTTGATTTTCTCTATAATTGCTTCCAAATAGACAAAAAATACTGAGTAATCACTTAACACATAACTTCAAATCATAGTTTTGAAGTAATTTAATTTGTCTTAAATCACATACACAATTTTTAAAAGCTATTGGCTCAATAGTCCCGTAGCTCCTTTAGCTCATTGTTTTTAATTAAAAATCGTAGAAAAAAAATATTTATCGAGTTCCACTACCATGCTGGCTATCTGGCCCACCATAATTTGGTGGAACATAAGCTTCTTCATCTTGGGGATTTTGTTCAAAATTTTTGATGATTTGCTTGTCATCCCTAGAATTACTAGCCGAGGACGAACGATTCAGGTTTCCGGTGGCATCTGCAACCTTAGGAATGATCAGACTGGCACTGATACAAAATATTACTACACTGATGACTCTCCAGTTGACTTTCATATGTTTTGACAATTATTTTAAATTTCTGATTTATCTAGCGTGTTTATTATTTACAAAAGAGAAAATGAGGTTTCCCAAAAATTTAACTTTTGCTGAATTTATTAATTTGACGGAGAAATACTTAAATAGGATGCCATTAAAGGTCATATTCTCTAGAGAATTGCCTTGTAAATGGAGCCAATTATTAAGCAATATAACTTATTGACAGATATTGACATCGGTCTTTGGTTAGAGCTATGTCTCAGAATCAAGTTATGTATTTTCATTAATTACCACAAGAGAAATATCAACCTCATGTTTTTTTAATTATTTCTTAATATTTTTTTGTGTAAATACTCACCCCATTGCTAAAAAATTACGTAACATTACGCAAATTTATCCAAATTTCACACACCCTCAAATATGAAGGATATGTGAAATTTTAGTAGAGACTCACCATTATAGTCTTTATTTATAAAGATTGTATTAACAAATTTCAGTGAAATTCCATAATAATTACAATCAAGGTTGAATATTACTTTTCAACACCTAAAGAGCTAGTATTACTTGCCCTTCGTATTATCCTACGGGTTAGCGTAATATTATGTACATCTACGGAGAACTAAAATGCCCGTTAGTTAGCGTTTCTGTTTGTGGAGCGTCCCTTAGGAAAAAAAAGGCTTATCTGGGGTTCCGATTTTGAATCTGTGTGCCGTGACTAAGGCACACAGATTCAAAATCAAATGAAAATTGCTCTTCCCTAGCCCCACTCCTCATCTTTACGCCAATTCAAAACGATTTTTCCCTAGATGTTTGGCTCTGTACATGGCAGCATCTGCTTGCTTTAGCAATATATCAGGGTCTATACTGTTTTTCGGGTAAATACTAATACCAATACTAACAGAAACCTTAGTAGTACATCCGTTCAAGACAATTGGCTCAGTTATATTCGCTAGAATTTTTTCAGCAACTTTAGCAGCTACTTGCACGTTAGGTATTGCCCGTAGGATCACGGTAAATTCATCGCCACCTAGACGAGCGACTGTATCACTAGCACGTAAAGAATTGCTCAGACGTTGAGCGATTACCACTAACAAGCGATCGCCCATCTCATGACCGAGGTTATCATTAACTTGCTTAAATCCGTCTAGATCAATAAATAGTAATCCGAGTGAGAGCTTGTTATCTTTTGCCCAGTTGATAGATTCGTAAAGTTGTTCAGCGAAGTATTTACGATTAGGTAGACCTGTTAAGGGGTCGTGATAAGCCAAATAACGCAAATGGTCTTCCTTAAGTTTTAATTCATTATTAGAACGAAACAACTCAGCTGCTGTGCGCTTGAGTTCCTCCTCCATCAACTTGCGCTGAGTTATGTCTCGGATTACCCCAACTAAAAAGAAATTGCCAGCTGCATCCTTGTGGAGCGATCGCTTAGTGGCGATTAAATGAGTCTTCCCATAAGCATCAGTAAATTCTTCCTCATTTTCTTGGGGTTTTTGAGTCAAAAATACTAATTCATCTTGCTGTCGAAAGACTTCTGCTTCATGTTTAGGAAAAAAATCAATATCTGATTTTTCAATTAACAAAGTATCAGGATAACCAATAAATCGGCAGTAAGCTTCATTTAAAACAATCCACTGATGTTGTTCATTCTTCACGAAAATAGGGTCAGCAATTGTATCAATAACTTGCTGCAAAAATTCTTTAGAACGCTTTAATTCTTCCTGCATATGAGCAAGATAGTTAGTAATCCAAATTACTGCACCGATAAAGGTTAGTAGGGCTGGAATTAATGGTATCCACCACCCTGATAAAAAAGCCAGATAAGCACTTAAGAAAAGCACACAGCATGAAACGAAGATTGTCACAATACTGTGAATTGGCTGCCTTATTCGCCATGCTGTTACCGCACCTAAATATGACCAAGCAAAAATCCATAAGTATTCCCCAACATGAGACCAAACTTTTAATAGAGGTCTTCCTTTCAAAGCCGCAGAAATTAACTGACTGATAAAATAAGCTTGCAACTCAATTCCTGCTACAGGTTTTGCTTCTTCCATCAAACGACTTGAATAGGGGATAAATACAAAATCCTGTAAGCTCGGAGCATAAGAACCAATTAAAACAATCCGATCTTTAATCCAATTCTCTGGTACTTTATTCTCCAGCACATCCAACATACTGACTGTTCGGAAACCACAAGAGTCTGGAGTGGAAGCGTAACAACCGGGCTTAGGAAAATTAGACAAAATTTGATATCCTCTATCATCAGCTTTTACATAAGCCCCATTATTTCCTCTAAACCTCGTAAAAACTGCCTTACCTAACTGCAAATATTCAGAATTTTTTGCTGCTCTTTTGGGAATAATATCTTCAGCTTTTAAATACAATAAAGCTACTTTTAAAGCAAAGCTTTCGTAGAATTTATTTTCAATATGCCAATACAATAAACTACGGCGGACTTTGCCATCAGGATCGTATAATAAGTTATTAAATCCTATTTGCTTAGAATCTAATTTTGGTGGTGGTGGAACTTTATAATTCTCATTATTTGCTAATAAGTGAGTACCAATTAAATTCGGCATTGACTTATAAGCATTTACCAAAATTTCATAACCATGCTTTGCTGGCAAATTTCGATAAATATCTAAACCAATAGCGCGGGGTTGATTGGCTTGCAATTTTTGTAATAAATCAGCAATAATGCTATCGGGAATTGGAAACCCTTTACTTAAAGAAGCCTCATCAATGGCGACGATAGTAATACGATTATCAGGCTGTTCATATGGGCGGATGTGAAAAAATTGATCTAATGCAGCTAACTCTACGGATTGCAGCAATCCTATAGAACGTAACAATAGGACAAAAACCAAAACGCTAGAAGCAGTAATTAATTCTCTTTGTCCTCGACTAAGCGATTGTTTCAGTCCCAGAATTAACTTCACAAGACGCTTGCCTAGTTGCTTACTCATTCCCAATACCTAAGTGGGATAATCCTCTCTATTGCTTATAAAAATCAACATCAGAATCTAAAAGTCAAAATTCAGAAAAAATTGATATTCAAACCTAATGATTAGAAGAAATATAGAATGTTACGACTTATTGATATTCCCATCATTATGGATTTTGAAACCTGACTCTTGACTTCTTACATATCAACTTGCTATCAAATAACCATCATATATATCTCATATCGTTTCTCTATGAAGCTGTAACATAATTAACTTGCCAAAGGGGTGTTTAATAAAGCGTACCTTCATAACTCTTAAGAAACACAGGGGAAAGGAAAGAAGAAAACAGAGTATTTCTTTCATATTTTTCTAGGGCGTAGCCACACTAGTTACAAGCTTAATCTAAATACTATTTGTGAATAGTATATTTTCACTTAGTTACAATTGCCATCTTTTTTAGGAGAAGTTGTATCATTATTTATGGCTTACTCTAATATTTCCAAAATTGATAGATATTTGGACTTACGTACTCATCACACAAATAAAACAGTCAACTGGTAATAATTTGCCCTTGGCAACCTGTTGACTGTGGAATCAGTAATACTTATTTATTTGCTGTCTAGGCTAGATAGCTACACAAGAGCATCATTTGCGGTAGTTACCTAAAGTACTTGAAATTGCTTGGGCCTGTATAACCTGTATTTTTGGCTAATTCTACGAGGTTTTGTACTCCGCTATAGGTTTTGCCGTTGATAATCCAAGAGGGAAACCCCTGTATTTTTGCTGCTTGACACAATTCTGGTTGACCCTTGGGACTCTCAGCAGCACACTCTACTTTAATGTTGTCGCTGATAATTTGGTAGGCTTCTTTACCAAAAAGTAATTTCTGATCGTGGCAGTGTGGACACCAAAAAGCAACGTATTCCTTAGCACCTACTTTAACTAAATGCTGGGCTAAAGCGATTTCTGCCTCACCAGAAGTAGTGGTGATTTCCCAACCAAATTCTGGGTTAGGATCTGTCTTGGGAACAAAGGGCTGTAATTTTCCGGGTGGTATGTTGGAGGTAACGCTTGGTTGATTTACACCTGCATAAACGCCTAAAGTACCAATCAGCGTCACCATACCCACAATCAAAGCAGTAAAGAATATTTGTCCAATATCCTCCCAAGAGCGCCCGACAATTGTTAGTACTAAAAAGCTCAGGGAGAATAAAGCCGAACTAATACAATAAAGACAAAAGGCTTTAATTTCAAATGCCAGTAAATAAATTAAATAGCCACTGAAGACGGACATGGCGATCGCTCCCACCAACAGTAGCCACCATGTCACATTTTCTAGTTGTTTCCGGCTGTTGTTTTCTCCACCTTTCCAGACAACAGGAGCCAAAGCTAAGACCAACATACCGATGTATGCCAAAAGCCCAAACAAGGCTAATGGCTGTCCGAAAATTGTTGCCCAAGGGCTGGAAAGAACATCATTACAGTTTTTGGCACCAGCCTGTGCCACACAAGCAGCACTACCTCCTGTTAACTTTTCTATAGTTAAGTAGCCGGTAGTTAAGGCACCAAGTCCAGCGATCGCGGCAATTATTAGACGCGACCATTTATGAATCCAAGGAGTAGAACGGCGGCGAATCATAAATTGCGATTTCATAAGGGGAGTTGGGAATAGGGAATTGGAAATGGGGAGTGGTAATTTCCCTACTCCCTAACGCCACTCCCTATTCCCTAAGAATGTAGACTAATTGAGGAAGAAGGAGCAGGCTTACTCTGATCTTTGGAGTTCCAACTCCGACGAGCAGCTTCTACAAATTGACTGACGCGAATCGGGTCGATTGGTTGCTCGATTCGACCTTGGCGTTTAAGCGAACTAGAAACAATCACACCATTTGCAGCCTGCAACAGTGTAGCAATATTTTCCCAGTTTGCTCCACTACCTATAAATACAGGTGTACCATTGGCAGCATCACAAGCTAGTTCCACATCTTCCTGATTGGGGGGGCTACCAGTAGCCCAGCCAGACAAAATTACTGCATCTGCCAAACCCCGCTCAATTGTGTCTTTGACTGCAACAGTGAGATTTGGTGAACTCAGTGGTCTAGCGTGTTTCACCAAGACATCAGCCAAGATTTTCACGTCACTACCCAATTCTCGCCGATAGCGGAGTAATTGATGAGCTTCTCCCTCAATTAATCCCTGGTCTGTAGCCATCACCCCAGTCAGGACGTTGACACGGATAAACTGGGCGCGGACACAGCTAGCGATCGCCATTGCACTTTTACCATCATTTCGCAACACATTTAGCCCTATCGGCAACGTCACCAAATTCTGTATCCGTTGCACCACCACAGTCATGGCACTCACAATTGCTGGATCGACCTGACTCTTTGTGAACGGTGCATCGAAAAAATTCTCTACAATAATACCGTCCACTCCGCCACTAGCCAGTGCCGTTGCTTCTTGTTCCGCGCGATCAATCACTGCCTTAAGACTTCCTCCCCAACGAGCAGAAGTAGGAAGGGGGAGCAGATGAACCACGCCAATAATTGGTGTTCGAGTTTTAAATAGCTGATATAAGTCCACGTCTTTAATTGTTGTCAGGAATTGGGGATTAGATACTGGGGATTGGTCAAAATTGGGAATTGGGGCTGGGGGACACAGGAGAAGAGAGTCTTTGTGTAAGTTTTCCGCTCTGTTCCCTGCTACGCCACTTGCTCCAATTGGGGAGGCCCCTTCTCTACGTTCCCTACGGGACGCTCTGCGTAGCTTGCTTCTCCGTAGGAGTACGCGGAGCGTGTCAGAGACAGAGGCTTGTGCCAACGCGCAGAGTCTAGCAGAGAAGACCGCAGTGGCTCTCCTGCTCCCCTGCTTTTCATCTCCCTCACCCCCAGCCTCTATCACTAAATTCCGGTTTCTACAGGCTATTTTACTGCCTCCTCCTGAAGACAGAATTTAGCGTAAAACTTACCATAAGATATGTTAAGATAAAACCTGGCTACAAGAGGAGTTTGCCACTCACAACACGCAAGGCAGCTTCCTGTGGTTTAGGCACATCGCCTACGTATCATCGTAGGTCAAGCCTAATCATCAGGGTAGCATTACTGCTTCATTGGGCGTAGTCGCAAGTGCGATTTCCCTGAGGGTAGCGACTTCTCAAAAACAGCCCTTTGGGCGGCTTCCCGACGGGTAAATTAACAAAGCACACGCTGCGGTAGTGTAAAATACCAATAGGCGAATTGTTAACAAAAATTTAAAGTGTCGGATTTATCTTAAGACACTAAGATTTACCCTGGGATACAAACTACTAATAGAAACATCATAACATGACCTTAAATGGTAGAGGTCAGAGGTTTAAAGGCAGTTGTTGACAGTGGATATACCCCACCAGATTGCTGTCATTCAAGGGTGCGAATTACAAAGAGCGAGAATATCGTACTTTGTGTTTAATAACAAGAAAAAACTGGAAGTTTTTTTCAAAATATGGGTGAAAAGCCAACAATAGCAATTTCTCACTTGGGCTGTGAGAAAAATCGGATTGATACAGAACATATGTTAGGACTGCTGGTAAAAGCAGGCTATGGTGTAGATACAAATGAAGAGTTAGCCGATTATGTAATAGTTAATACTTGTAGTTTTATCGCAGCTGCAAGGGAAGAATCTGTGAGAACCTTAGTAGAACTCGCAGAAGCCAACAAAAAAATAGTGATTACAGGCTGCATGGCGCAGCACTTCCAAGAACAGTTGTTGGAAGAGTTACCCGAAGCAGTGGCTGTAGTTGGTACAGGTGACTACCATAAAATAGTTAACGTCATTGAGCGAGCAGAGCAAGGTGAACGGGTTAAACTAGTTAGTGCCGAACCGATTTATATTGCTGATGAAACTACACCACGCTACCGCACTACTACCGAAGGTGTCGCTTATCTGCGAGTAGCAGAAGGTTGTGATTACCGTTGTGCATTTTGCATAATTCCCCACTTACGCGGGAACCAACGATCGCGTACTATAGAATCTATAGTTGCTGAGACCGAGCAACTAGTCGCTCAAGGGGTGCAAGAGATCATCCTAATTTCCCAAATCACCACCAACTACGGGTTGGATGTTTATGGTAAGCCCAAATTAGCCGAACTATTGCGTGCTTTAGGGAAAATTAATGTACCTTGGATTAGGATGCACTATGCCTATCCTACGGGATTGACACCGGATGTGATAGCGGCAATTCAAGAAACACCAAACGTCTTACCATATCTAGATTTGCCCTTACAACATTCTCACAGCGAAGTTCTCCGTGCCATGAACCGTCCCTGGCAAGGGCGAGTCAACGATGAAATTATCGAGCGCCTCAAAATAGCCATTCCAGGTGCTGTGTTACGGACAACATTTATAGTAGGCTTCCCTGGAGAAACAGAAGCACAGTTTGAGCATTTACTAGAGTTCGTCCAACGGCATGAGTTTGATCATGTGGGCGTTTTCACCTTTTCCGCAGAAGAGGGAACCCCCGCTTACAAGCTACCCAACCAACTACCCCAAGAGGTTATGGATGAACGCCGCGATCGCCTCATGGCACTCCAGCAACCCATTTCTTGGCGAAAAAATCAGCAAGAAGTCGGCAAAATAGTTGAAGTCCTGATTGAACAAGAAAACCCTGAAAGTGGGAAATTAATTGGTCGTTCTGGCAGATTTTCTCCAGAAGTCGATGGTCAGGTCTACGTTGATGGAGAGGCGAAGCTAGGAACCATCGTCCCTGTGAAAATTCACAGCGCCGATGAGTATGACCTCTTTGGTCAAGTTGTCAGTCATAACTGATTGCTGACAAGTGATACAAAGTTTCAGTTTACAAATCTAAAAGCAAAAAAACAAAATCGAGGAGAATTGATGAATTTATCGTTTCAAGAACTAGGAATTTCCCAGGAACGCGTAGAACACTTAGAAACAATGGGTTTTACCGCACCTACAAATATCCAAGTTCAAGCCATTCCCCAACTATTGTCAGGTCGGGATGTGGTTGGTCAATCACAAACAGGTACAGGTAAAACAGCAGCATTTTCACTGCCAATTTTAGAGCGGTTAGATGTTCAACAAAAAGCAGTACAAGCAATAGTTTTAACCCCAACCCGTGAATTAGCAATTCAAGTCCACGATGCGATCGCTCAATTCGTTGGTAACAGTGGATTGCGGACTTTAGCAATTTATGGAGGTCAATCAATTGACCGCCAAATGTTACAACTCAAACGCGGCGCGCAAATCGTCGTTGGTACACCAGGACGGGTAATTGACTTGCTAGAACGAGGTAACTTGAAGCTAGATCAAGTCAAGTGGTTCGTATTGGATGAAGCTGATGAAATGTTGAGCATGGGCTTTATCGACGATGTAGAGAAAATTCTTTCTCAAGCACCCCAAGACCGTCAGACAGCTTTATTCTCAGCTACGATGCCACCATCAATTCGGATGCTGGTCAACAAATTTTTGCGATCGCCTGTCACTGTCACCGTCGAACAGCCAAAAGCTACACCCAACAAAATCAACCAGGTAGCTTATCTCATCCCCCGTCATTGGACAAAAGCCAGAGCCTTACAGCCAATTCTGGAAATGGAAGACCCAGAAACAGCTTTAATCTTTGTTCGTACCAGACGCACCGCCGCCGAACTCACCAGCCAACTGCAAGCAGCTGGTCACAGTGTGGATGAATATCACGGTGACTTATCCCAACAAGCACGGGAACGCCTACTAACTCGGTTCCGCAGTCGTCAAGTGCGCTGGGTAGTAGCAACCGACATTGCTGCACGAGGCTTGGATGTAGATCAACTATCTCATGTGATCAACTACGACCTACCCGATAGCGTCGAAACCTACGTCCACCGGATTGGTCGTACTGGTCGTGCTGGTAAAGAAGGTACAGCAATTACCTTAGTACAACCCTTTGAGCGTCGCAAACAGCAAATATTTGAACGCCACGTCCGGCAAAATTGGCAATTGCTTTCTATCCCCACCAGGGCGCAAATCGAAGCACGCCACATCCTGAAATTGCAAGAACAAGTCAGAGAAGCCTTAGCTGGTGAGCGTTTGGCTTCCTTCTTGCCCATTGTCAGCGAATTGATCGAGAAATATGATGCTCAAGCGATCGCCGCAGCCGCACTACAAATCGCTTACGATCAAACTCGTCCCGCTTGGTTAAGCACCGAGATGGAAATTCCCGAAGAAACCGCCTCTACTCCCAAGCCCAAACTTGGCAAGCGTCGTGAGTTCTCCGGTGACAGAGACAGAGGTCGTTCCAATTGGAATAAATCTGACAATAACAACAGCGACGACGAAAGACGCGGTAGTCCCAAGCCCAAATTACGGACTGGTCGCCGTGAACCTTCTGTTACACCCGGTAATCCCAAGTTAGGTTCACCTGCTGCTAGAGAATCAGCTTCCTAGAGTGCTGAATACTGAGTTTTGAGTGCTGAGTAGTAAATAAATATTATTTAGATTTATCTCAGAACTCATCAATTGCAGCACCTAACTGTTTTGATCAGCTTGTAGGAACATAGATATAAATGGATTATTTCTACTCTTATGTTCACAATCTCAGACTTAGAGCAGCTACAAGCTGAACATCCAGAATGGCAGATGGAACTGGTAGACGGAAGTATTTTGGTTATGGGGCCATCTGATTATATTTCAGAAGAAATAGGCGTAGAGTTTGCGCGGCAACTAGCTAATTGGGTTCGCCCACGTAAACTAGGACGAGTAACCGGTTCCAGCGCTGGTTTTATTCTGCCGAGACTGGAAACGGAAAATGGTATCGAATCTGATATCGAAAAACGTAATCTCCGCGCTCCTGATGTATCTTTTGTGCGTGCAGAGAGATTAAAAATCAGCAAACGTGATTTTGTAGAATTAGTACCTGACTTGATGATAGAGATTAAGTCTAAATCAGATCGCATCAAGCCACTAGAAGAAAAAATTCAATTATTTTTACAACTGGGGTCTACTGTGGGGATTCTCATTGACCCAGATAAATTAACATTAACTGTTTACCGAATTAATCAAGAGCCGATAATTTTAAAAAATAACGATAAGTTAACATTACCTGATCTACTTCCAGGTTGGGAGCTAACAGTATCAGAAATTTGGCCTCCTGTGTTTGAGTGAGAGAAGCGGGTGTTCAGATACCCGACTTTTTTAAAAAAGTCGGGGGTCTATGACTTATCAGCAGAGGTATGGGGAAGAAATTCAACCCAATCCACAGTCCCCGATACCTAACCGCTATTTCCAAGGACGACTAACTATTTCTAAATCCTGAATTTCTTCATCGCTTAATTTCCAGCCTAAAGCGCCTGCATTTTGTCGTACTTGCTGGGCAGTTTTTACTCCCGCAATGGGAATCACATTACCTTGAGCGATTAACCAATTTAAAGCAACTTGGGCAGGAGTGCGATCGTATTTTTCCCCCAAGCTACGTAACAGAGATATCACAGGTGCGATTTTTTGCAACCCGTCTTTATTAAATCTTGGGTCTATGCTTCTAGCACCAGTTGGACTTTCACCCCTTTCAGCCGAGTATTTGCCTGTAAGTAATCCTTGTGCCAAAGGACTGTAAGCCAAAATAGTTACACCCAACTCATGGGCAGTACCTAAAATTCCGTTAGTTTCTATTTGGCGACTTAATAAAGAATAGCGGACTTGATTCACCGCTAAAGGCACACCCTTAGCCGCTAATATTTGATGAGCTTCCCGCATTTGTGATGCTGAATAATTACTGACACCAACTGCGGCAATTCTCCCCCGCTTCACTTCGTCAGCCAGGGTGTTTAATAAAGTTTCTTGACTTAATAAAAAAGCAAATGGCCAATGCACTTGATATAAGTCTACACACTCTAGTTGCAGCCGCTTGAGGCTGTCTGTTAAAGCATCAGAAACAGACTGACTTGTAAATCGCCAAGGTAAGGGGCCAAATTTTGTGGCAATTTGTACGGGTTGCTGTGCTTGTTTGACAAATTGTCCTAACAATTCTTCTGATAGTCCCAGTCCGTAAACCTCTGCTGTATCAAAGAAAGTAATACCTGCTTCTAGAGCTGCGGTGAATGCTTCTTGTATCTGTTCCGGGCCGTAGCCATTGCCATAATTCCAAAAAAGTTTATCACCCCAAGCCCAAGTTCCAATGCAAAGGGGTGTGACGGTAGGGCCATTTTTCCCTAAAGTGATTGTTTCCACGATCGCCAGATTTAATTTAGTTACATTTCTTTACTTTTTTAGTGTAACGCTGGCAAAGTGAATGTGTTTAGTAAAAAAAATAGCTTCTATGACCGTTTTCATGCTTAAGCTACTTGAAAATTACTTTCTTCTTCTACCAGTTCATAACCATGAGTTAATTTTTCCGTAGCTCTGTCAATCAAATCCAAACCTTGTTGGACTGTTTCAATCACACTTAACTGTCCACGTAACTCAGCAGCACCGACGAAACCCTTAGCATACCAAGTCATGTGCTTGCGGGCTTGACGGACACCGCGATCGCCTTTATATTCCCATAAGGCTTGTAAATGATCTCTGGCACATTCCAAACGTTGAATTGGGGTCGGTGCTGGTAAAATTTCCCCAGTTTTTAAGAAGTGGTCAATTTCTCCCACCAAAAAGGGATAACCCAAAGTCCCACGGGAACACATCACACCATCAGCACCCGTTTGTTCTAAACATTTCACCGCCGATTCCACAGAGAATATATCGCCATTACCAATCACCGGGATGGAAAGTATTTCTTTGACACGGGCTATCCATTCCCAGCGAGCGTTACCATTGTAACCTTGAGCGCGGGTGCGTCCATGCACAGTAATCATTTGCGCTCCCGCATCTTCCATCCGCTTGGCAAAATCGAGAATGGTAATTTCTCTGTCATTCCAACCAATCCGGGTTTTTACGGTGACCGGCACATTCACAGCTTTGACAACTTCCCTTACAATGGCTTCTGCAACTTCCGGCTGTCGTAATAAAGAAGAACCGCCACCATTTTTGGTAATTTTATTTACCGGACACCCCATATTAATATCAATCGTATCAGCACCCTCAGCAACAGCTTTGATTGCTGCTTCTGCGAGGAAATCGGGGCGACAGTCAAACAACTGAATGCTAATTGGTCGCTCGTTTGGGTCTACCTCCATAATTTTTGGTAACTGCTTGACATAGTGTAAACCCGTAGCATTCACCATTTCCGTGTACATCATCGAATCTGGTGCATAGCGACGTACCAAGCGGCGAAACACCATATCTGTCACCCCCGACAAAGGCGACTGAAGGACTCGGCTTTTAACTGCGAATGAGCCGATTTTTAGGGGTTGGGAAAGTCTAGCTTGTAGGTTGGGGGACAGAGTAACCATAGAGGCAATTCAAAATACCAAATCAATCTTAACTGTTAACTGTTGAAGGTTAAAGGTTGACGCTCATCAGTCATTAACTCAATACACTTGTGCATCTGCTGACGCATCGTATCAATATCAGCATGAAAGCGTCGTCCATGTCCTGGTAATACCCACTCAAATGAGTAATCAGCTAATCGGCGCATGGACTTAATTTGTTCTGCCCAAGAATACCAGCATACATCATGAAAGGCGGTCAATTGTTGCCGAGTTCCCGACCATGCAAGATGATCACCCGTAAACAGAAACTTATTTTTGTATAGTAAAACTGTGTGTCCTTTAGTGTGACCAGGAACGGGAATAATTAATATATCTGGTTGTAAAGTAAATGCTTCCGAACCAGTTAATTGGATTTCTACGTTCCGAGTTCCCGCAGAAATTTCATCAGCGTGCAAGATACGCTGACAGTGAAAATGTTCAGCAAACCTTTGATGATCAGCCACATCATCTTGATGAGTTAAATACATATATTTTATTCCCCCCATCGCCTCTATGCGTTTCACTAAAGGCGGTGTAAATCGAGGAGAATCTACTAAGATATTTCCTTGTGACTGTTGAATTAAATAACTAGCAGCACCATAGGATTTTTCGGAATGATAGCCACAGTGATAAATATTTTCAGCGACTAAAATGGGAAAACTTTCCTGAGCAATTTTGATATCTTTGGGTTTTTCAACTGTACCAATGGAACTGGTAGGACAAGATAAAAGTGCTTGCAGTGCGGCTAATCTTTCTGTCTCGTTTGTTGGTTGATGATATACTGCCGACATTTCATCAACACGATGAAAAACATCCGGTGTCATCCAGCGACAGGTATCACAATCAATACAGGTAGTATCTACATAAAAATCGCCGGGAGTATTTTGGGGGCGACGAAGATTTACATGAGCCATAGTACACCTCTGTGTGCCAAGCTAACTGCTAGGCTGTTAACCAACCCTGATTCCACCAGCCTAACAAAAACCACTTCCAACTATCACCATCACTAGAGATATAGCGTTTCTCAATCCACTAAGTTACTAAGTAAAAATCCTCCGCGCCCCTCCGCGCTTTCCTCCGCGCCCCTCTGCGTTTAAAGGCTCATTCACGGAGCAAAAATACTCGTTGACGGAGTTCAAAGACTCGTTAACGGAGCAAAAATACTCGTTGACGGAGTTCAAAGACTCATCAACGGAGCAAAAATACTCGTTGACGGAGTTCAAAGACTCGTTAACGGAGCAAAAATACTCGTTGACGGAGTTCAAAGACTCATCAACGGAGCAAAAATACTCGTTGACGGAGTTCAAAGACTCGTTAACGGAGCAAAAATACTCGTTGACGGAGTTCAAAGACTCATCAACGGAGCAAAAATACTCGTTGACGAAGTTCAAAGACTCGTTCACGGAGCAAAAATACTCGTTGACGGAGTTCAAAGACTCACAAAGCTAAAAATTATTCCGGCGCAAAGCTTCCAAATTATTTCGCACAGTAATTGTATTAGGATGATTTACCCCTAGCCGTTGTTCCAAAATTGCCAAAGCCTCTATATACAAAGGTTCGGCTTCGCTGTACCTGCCCTGGGAATCGTAGAGATAAGCCAAATTGTTGAGGCTAGTTGCCACATCGGGGTGTTCATCCCCCAGCAGGCGTTTTCTCATTGCCAAAGCCTGGATATACAAAGGTTCGGCTTCGCTGTGCCTGCTCTGGGAATAGTAGAGTCCAGCCAAATTGTTCAGGCTAGTTGCCACATCGGGATGTTCATCCCCCAGCAGGCGTTTTCTCATTGCCAAAGCCTGGATATACAAAGGTTCGGCTTCGCTGTACCTTTCCTGTAAATTGTAGAGTAGTGCCAAGTTGTTTATGTTAGATGCCACATTGGGGTGTTCCTCTCCCAGTAAGCCTTTGAGCATTTCCAAAGCTTGAACGTACAAAGGTTCGGCTTCGCTGTAGCGTCCCTGAGAGTAGTAGAGTATAGCCAAATTGTTCAGGCTAGTTGCCACATCGGGATGTTCATCCCCCAGCAGGCGTTTTCTCATTGCCAAAGCCTGGATATACAAAGGTTCGGCTTCGCTGTACCTTTCCTGTAAATTGTAGAGTAGTGCCAAGTTGTTTATGTTAGATGCCACATTGGGGTGTTCCTCTCCCAGTAAGCCTTTGAGCATTTCCAAAGCTTGAACGTACAAAGGTTCGGCTTCGCTGTAGCGTCCCTGAGAGTAGTAGAGTATAGCCAAATTGTTCAGGCTAGTTGCCACATCGGGATGTTCATCCCCCAGTAGGCGTTTTCTCATCGCCAAAGCTTCGACTAACAAAGGTTCGGCTTCGCTGTACCTTCCCTGTGAATCGTAGAGTAGTGCCAAGTTGTTTATGTTAGATACCACATTGGGGTGTTCCTCTCCCAGTAAGCGTTTGAGCATTTCCAAAGCTTGGACGTACAAAGGTTCGGCTTCGCTGTAGCGTCCCTGAGAGTAGTAGAATCCTGCCAAATTATTCAGACTTTCTGCCACATCTGGGTGTAAATACCCCAAAAGATGTTGTCTCATTTCTAAAGCCTGGATGTGCAGAAGTTCGGTATCGCTGTACCTTCCTTGTGAATAGTAAATTTCTGCCAAATTGTTCAGGCTCTCTGCTACATCCGAGTGTTCATTTCCCAGTAACCGTTTTCTCATCTCCAAAGCCTGAATTAAAAAAGGTTCAGCTTCACTGTACCTTCCCTGTGAATAGTAAATTTCTGCCAAATTGTTCAGGCTAGTTGCCACAGAGGGGTGTTCATCCCCAAAGCGTTCTCTAGTAGCTGATAAACATTTTTCCCTCCAAGGTAAAGCTTGCTCGTAAGCTCCTTGTCCTTCGTAAAATCTGCCCAAACCGACAAAAGGCCAAAATAAATCATTATCACTTAACCAAGCTTGGTAAATTGTGGTAACTTCCTCAAGGTGAGGTATAGCCAGGTTTGCTTGAGCAATTTCTATTAATGTGGGTGTCTGTGGAATATCCTGCGCTATTGCTACCATCGCTTGACAAAAGCCGCGCTTGAGTTCGTCAACTTCCGCTAACTCTTCCAACTTCTGCCGCAATAATTCCTGAATGCGTTCGTGAATTTGGTAAGTTTCCTCTGCCAACTCTTGCAGCAAATAACGCTCAACTAAAATATTACGGTTAGCTTTCAGGTCAAAATCTAAATTACTAGCACTCGCTGCTAATTCTACCAAAGACCAGGGAATAGGGGCTAAAGCAAACAAACTCAACAGACAAGCCAACTTTTGCGCCTCTGGTTCTAAGCACTCCCAATTTAAATCAAAGGCAGCAGCTACACCAGACTCACCTGTTGCTGCTTGCTTTTGTTGTAGCCTTGCAAGGATGTCTTTTAACATAACACTCTCCTTGGTTCTCGGCTGTATGCTGCCACTTGGTACAATCCAATCGGTATATTACCCACAAACTGACACAGTTTTTGGGCAAATTCTAATTCCTTTTCAACTCTGTCGCGTCCCAATAGCTGTGTTAATAATTCTAAGGCTGCATCTGGTGACAATTCACCTAACGGCAGAGAGGGATAAGTCAAGCCTGTATTTATACGAGTGGTGATTAACACTTTAAACCGAGAACCTTTAGCTGGCAGATAGTCTTTAACTTGCTTCCAGTCTTTAACATCATCAAACACCAATAAAGCTTTCCCTGCTTGCCAATTCCGCCAACAATAAGCAACCTTACCAGTCAGGCTTAATTCCTGGGGAGGGTTAAAGTTATTAAAATTCACCAAACCAAACTCTACTAACTGTGTTCCTAATTCAGTACCTTGGGGATTCAACCAGCAACACCCCCCAGGATAATCTTCTAAATGTTGCCATGAGTATTGAATGGCTAACTCAGTTTTCCCCACCCCACCTTGCCCAGTTACATCAGAAATTACAACTACATCATTTTCTTGTAATAGTCGGTGCAGTTCTGCTAACTGGTTATCTCTCCCGACAAATTTAATAGCATTACTCTGTTGAATATTGTGGGGGATATCAAAAGGATTGTAATGATACTTTTCTTGATCACCATCCCCATTGCGATAATAAAAATAAGTGGGCAGTTGCTTTTTATCTAAAGTTTGAAATTGCTGTTTAACTTGTTCTGCAACTGCCAACATATTAGGCGGAAAGCTGCCATTCGCTTGTTCTAACGCCTCCCTCACCGCTTGGGAAAAATACCCCGTTTTCTCTGCCGAGTTTACCTTAGCTGTTTCGCCTTCCCGTGCCGCCAGTAACACAAACTGTTGACTATCCGTTCTTGGCTTCCCACTAGGAAATATTTTTCCCCCTAAATTAGTTGGTCGTCCCTGAGTTTCTAAGAAATAATTAGCACAGGCATCAATAATACAGATGTGATGGCGAATGCCAAACCTATCAGAACCCAATAACAGCAGCAAGGAATGTAAATCTAGATTTAGCCAACTCTGCTGAGTCGCATCAGCACAAATCAACCTGCGTTCTCGTTCTGAAGAAATCAAACCATGCCCAGCCCAAAAGATGTAGAGTAAATCACCAGACTGTTGAGAGAGAAAGTTAGTCACAATATTGTAGAGATTTTGTTCTGTTGCTAACTCCACCTTTAACTCACATTCCCCAACCAAGTGATCATTTTCTGGCAGTGACGACAAACACAGGCGAATATTCTCCGTCGGTACACCACACCCACACAACCACCACGCAAACCTCAGCGCATCTTGGGCTTGTCCTCCTGTATTCCAAGCAGTTTCGTGATATTTTTCAATACCCACCACTAACCCATAAGTGCGTTCTGGTTTAGCCGTCAACTGCATAATGTTTCTATGTACAGTTCAACCGCTTCTTTAATGTTTTCTTGTACTTCTGCTAGTGAATCACCTTGAGATTGACAACCAGGAAGTTCAGGACAATAAGCATAATATCCATCTTCATCTTTTTCGATGACAATGCTGACTTTATAGGACATATCAAATTTACCTTTACCCAGCTAATATTTGGAAAATTGAGGGGTTCAGATCCCCGACTTCTCAAAAAAGTCGGGGATCTTTTTGTTCATCACGGCAACCTTGCAAAAATCGCTTCCCAAGTTGTAGCATTTGTCCAATAAGCACCATGAGAACGGGGGAATGGTTGTTTACTATCCACCTCTACATCCTGAACATTAGGAAAAATTCTACTGCCCACGTAGCTGAGGAAATCCCGTAAATCATAAATATTTAACCATTCCTCCGGGAAATATTCCGGTAATGGTTGATCATATTCTAGACTGTACAGAGCGTTAATCTCATATAAAAACGGTGCTTGAGAACCCACCGTAATCAATAATTCCACCTGAGACAGTGGTTGCTGCGCCAGCAAATCTACACAAGCGATACCCCCTAAACTATGGGCGAGTAACACCACCGGCGGTTCAGCTTGGGCGATTTGTTCTTTGATAAAAGCCCGAATTTTCTCCCCCCGCGTCTGATACAACAGGATATCACAGGGCATAGGCGAAACCTTATCAGTCACAGCCCCGCGTCTGCGCTTGACATAATTTGTTCCCAGGTGCAGCAATGGTTGTAATAACCAACCACCCAAACCTAATTCCGCCTCAGCTAAAGCCAAAACCAGGGATTCCACAACTTTGTCGCGCAATTTTGCATCGGTGAGTATGGGCGGAAATTTTTCCTGTTGTTCACAAATCAACATTGCTTGAGCAATAATTGCCCTAACGATAACCACCGCATACTCATTTACATCAGACTCGCCGACTTTGGGTAAAACTTCCTCATAAGCCTGGGAGTGAATCACAGCCTCTCGCGCTTCCTCAAACACCCAAGCAATTCCCGCCTTGGACAATTCCGCTTCCAGTTCGGCGGTGGGGGTAAAATTTTCTACCCGCGCCTGTAATATATCTGATGGTTGCTCCCCGAAAGGATTTGAGCTACTTCCATCAATGGATTTCAACGACAATAACCGCAATTCATACAAAGGATCGCGGTATAATTCCCCCCACAGAACAATATCTGCGTCTTCCGTCTCCACCTCATCTAAAGCCAGCGTCCCATCATACAAAGGCACTGATGCACCGTTAGCATTTAACTTTATGCCGCATACATCACCCCAAAGACAAGGCGTAACTATAATATTTTGATTGTGGTCGTAAATTTTTTGCTTAATTATCTGAAAAGTTTGCTCATATTCTCGTCCTCTTACCCCTGTACCATGTACAAAGATTACAGTGGTCATAGTTATTTATAGGGATTTTAATTTAAAGCTTTCCCTATGTATTATTCACAACCACTGATTAAAATGCAAGTAGACGTGATGAACCGCGTCTATACGAGATGTTAGAAATGTGGTTATTTGATGATGCGAGCCGACACGAGGGGTTCAGATCCCCGACTTCTTTAAGAAGTCGGGGATCTTGTTACTTGTTACAGTCATACTGATGGAATAAATCCTAACCCCTAAAACCAGGAATTAAACGCTTAAGGGCGCGTCCTGCAACACTGCTGTAGGACATTTCACCACAGAGAATTTTACCCATAACCTTGGGTGCAGTGGGACGCTTAACACCAACTTGATAACCAACGCTAGGAAAGCGATAGAAAGCGCCTGCTAATTTTTGCGCCCAAGCCATTTCCACACCCCAGCTTTCATGGATGAGTTCGGTATATTGTTCTAAAGCGTTAATATCACCAGAAAGTGCTTGGTCAACTGCTCCGGCGGCCATGACACCACTATAAATTGAGGGACGAATCCCTTCTGCGGTCATAGGATCAACGACACAAGCTGCTTCCCCAGCCAAAATAGCATTTTGAGTATGTAACTTTTGATTACCATCCCATAAAGCAATTGGATGACCATATTGCTTACTAGTTTTGATATCTATATTGAATAATTTGGAGTATTCAGCCAAGATTTTCTTAAAATCCTGGGGTTGACCACCAATGAAAGTTCCCACCCCAATTGAATAACCATCTTCTTTGGGGAAGTTCCAAATGTAGCCGTTTTTTACTAAACCAAACTCGAAGTGAATTGTAAATTTATCTTCTACATTGGTGGGAACTTCTGCTTCTAATGCACCAGCTAAACGGCGTTTACGGTCTTTGAAACCTAACCATTTTGCCATTGGGCCTTTAGCACCATCAGCAGCAATTAAGTAGCGACCAGTAACAGAGCCATTTGCTGTGTTAACTTGCCAGCGATCGCTTATAAATTCAATTCCTGTAACTTCTGTATTATCTCGCAGTTCTGCACCTTGTTTTTGGGCTTGCTGTACTAAGAACTGGTCAAAAACATCCCGACGCACCATCCATACAGGTTCTTTAGTCTCAATTTTCGCTTCTACGGGGTCGCCTAAGTTCCAGGTAAAGCGGAATGAGTCTACTTTCAGGGAAATTGCTGGGCTAAAGTCAAAATCAAACCATTGGGCAACTATTGGTGACACACCTCCACCACATGGTTTATATCTAGGTAGAGATTCTTTTTCTAAAACTAAGACTGAGCGCCCTTTTTTGGCTAAATGATATGCTGCTGCTCCACCCGCAGGCCCAGCACCAACGATGATGGTGTCATACATAATTCAAAATTCAAAATCTCAAATTCAAAACTTTTTAGAGTGGTCAATAGTCAACCGTTTGAACTATTGACCATTGACTCACAAGCTGAAGGATTTCCAGCACTTTAGCCTTAAAACTTCTTAGACAGTGGAGATGTCTTTTTCTTTTTCTACCAACAATTCATCGATTCTGGCAGTGAATTTATTGGTGATTTTTTGCAGTTTGTCTTGTTGGTCTTTAGATTCATCTTCGGAAACTTCGGCGTTTTTCTCTTGTTTGCGAATGGAATCTAGAGCATCACGGCGAATGTTACGAATAGCAACACGTCCTTCTTCCGCGTACTTAGCCGCAATTTTGACTAGTTCTTTCCGGCGATCGCTTGTTAAAGGTGGTATATTCAAGCGAATGACGGAACCATCATTACTAGGTGTTAAACCAACATCTGACAGAGAGATTGCTTTTTCGACAATATTTAAACTGCTTTTGTCGTAAGGCTGAATTAGTATTGTCGTTGCATCTGGTGTACTGATATTCGCCAGAGATTTTAAGGGTGTGGGTGAACCGTAGTAGTCTACTAACACCTTATCTAACAAGCTGGCGTTGGCGCGGCCAGTACGAATTGTATTAAATGCTCGTTGAGTCGCCTCAACGGTACTTTGCATTTTATTTTCAGCTTCAGCTAATTTCACAAGAACCTCCCACAAGGGTACCGATAGATTCCCCTAAAACAGCGCGGCGAATATTACCACGCGTTGTTAGGTCAAATACAAGAATAGGGATATTATTTTCTTTACAAAGGGCGATCGCAGTACTATCCATTACCCGCAAGTCCTGATTAAGGACATGGGCGTAGGTAAGACTGGTATAACGTTTGGCGTTAGGATAGATTTCCGGGTCTGCATCATACACCCCATCTACCTTAGTAGCTTTAAAAATTACTTCTGCGTCAATTTCTGCGGCTCTTAATGCTGCTGTTGTATCTGTCGTAAAAAACGGATTGCCGGAACCAGCACCAAAAATAACCACCCGTCCCTTTTCTAGATGACGGATGGCTCGACGGCGGATATATGGTTCAGCTAATTCCTGCATAGCGATCGCAGTTTGCACCCGCGTCTGTACTCCTATGCGTTCCAGGGAATCTTGCAGTGTCATGGCATTCATTACTGTGGCAATCATCCCGATGTAATCGGCGGTTGCCCTGTCCATCCCCGCCGATGCTGCTTTTACGCCACGAAAAATATTCCCACCGCCAACGACGATGGCAATCTGAACACCAGTGGCTATCACCTCTGCTATTTCTTGGGCTATTTCCTTGACCACTTCTGGATCAATACCATAGCCCATGTTGCCCATTAAGGCTTCACCGCTCAGTTTGAGTAAAACCCGTCGGTAATTCGTTCCCATGAAGTTCCGCTTTATCAAAAAAGTTGCAAGTGCCTCCAATTTAAGATAGCAGTACAGTGACTATCTATGTCTATATACGCCAGATCAATGAAGTGCCTACTGGTTCCGTCTCAGGTACTGGGATTTCTTCGCCTTTAAACAGAGCAGCGATCGCATTTCGCAGATAGTCTTCACCCAGAGATGATGGCTCTTGAGGATGGTTGTCAATCTGCCCTCTATATCGCAATATACCATGACTGTCGATCAAGAATGCCATCGGTGTTTTAGTAGCACCAAAGCTCCGGCTAACTTCTTGGGTCGAATCCCACAGGTAAGGAAAGTGTAACTCATGATCCTGAGCAAAAGCTTTCATCCTGTCTAAGCTTGACCAACTAGGCCCAGTAATATCACTAGCATTGATGCCAATTAAGATAAAACCGTCCGCCGCAAATTCCTCTTGAATACCTTTTAACCTGTCTAAATACAAGTTTACATAAGGGCAGTAATTGCACAAAGAAATTACACCAACTGCCCGAAAATTACCCAAATAACGGCTGAGATGGTGGACTTGATTATCAATACCTGGTAATTCAAAATCTGGTGCGTAGCCACCAACAGAAGTGTTAGTTGTTTCTAGTATGGTCATCTTCTTTCGCCAGCCTGCACTAGGAACAATAATCTAGGTGAAATTTAACCTCACTGTTTAGGTGTAAATCACCTCTTAGCAGATGCTTTATATCCAGTACATCTTATGGACAATCTTCAGTTCCGTAAATTGTAAAACTACTGAATTTGTCCGGATGCTCATTTCATTAACTTGTATTAGCTTCTAATTTTTGTATAAACACATTAAAAATGTTGTTATTAATCAGCAATTATGCAAACTTTATATCAATTACCAAGCTTATCCGATCAAAATATTACATAATATCTATATATTAATGAGCTAACTTCAAGAATACTTAAACACTACAGTATAGATAAATATCTAAACACGAGCAGATTTTAATAACTCTTATACATGGTTTAGATAAAAATTACATTCATATAAATCGCCTGACATAAAATCACAATTTCAACCAGAATGGCATCACAACTGAACACATCAAATATTTTTCAATTCTCATGAATACTTATACTTCTACAAAAACATGGATTTGGCGAGGCTTCTCCATTTGCTATCAAACCCAAGGAGCTGCTGGTCCGGCTGTTGTACTAGTACATGGCTTTGGTGCTTCGTGGTGCCATTGGCGAAAAAACATCCCGACACTAGCAGCAAATTGCCGCGTTTATGCAATTGATTTAATCGGTTTTGGCGGTTCAGCTAAACCCCAACCAGGTACTGAAATCGCTTACACACTGGAAACTTGGGGAGAGCAAGTAGCAGATTTTTGCCGTGAAGTAGTGGGTGAAGCAGCTTTTTTAGTGGGAAACTCTATTGGCTGTATTGTAGTTATGCAAGCAGCCGTGAGCAACCCAGAAATGAGTTTAGGCCTTGCCTTACTCAATTGTTCTCTACGATTGTTACATGATCGCAAACGGGAAACCCTACCTTGGTCACGTCGTTATGGAGCGCCTTTACTCCAACGTGTACTATCTATTAAACCAATTGGTCAGTTCTTTTTCCGTCAAGTTGCTCAGCCAAAAACAGTCAGAAAAATCCTGCTACAAGCCTATGTTAATAGCGACGCAGTGACAGAGGAACTAGTAGATATTTTGACAGCACCAGCAAGTGATCCTGGTGCTGTGGCTGTATTCTTGGCTTTTACCTCTTATTCTTCAGGCCCTCTACCAGAAGACCTTTTACCCTTGCTACCTTGTCCAGCGATGATTGTGTGGGGAACAGATGATCCTTGGGAACCGGTGGATTTAGGTCGAGAATTAGCCAATTATCCTCAAGTAGTGAAGTTTATTCCTTTGGAAGGGGTAGGGCATTGTCCTCAAGATGAAGCCCCTGAATTAGTCAATCCGATTTTACAAGATTGGATATGGGAACAAGGAAGGCGACTAGAATCCCAAGATATGGAGCATAACTCTCAAGTAATTGGGTCATAAGGTAAGTCGGCGAGCAAAATTCAGGGAAATTTGTATATGGCTAATGATTAATGAAGATTGATTAGCAGCGTGTTGGCTAATAAAGCATTAAAATACATGAAGTAAATGCTCTTATAACCTTGGTTGCTGCTTCAGCAAAGATTAGTATATGACTGACGTTCCCGCAGTTCGCATTCGCAATTTTTGTATTATTGCTCACATCGATCATGGGAAATCTACCCTGGCCGATCGCTTACTGCAAGCCACTGGCACTGTTGACGAGCGGCAGATGAAGGAACAGTTTCTCGACAACATGGATTTGGAACGGGAGCGCGGCATTACAATTAAGCTGCAAGCTGCCCGGATGAATTATCAAGCCAAAGATGGTCAGCAGTATGTGCTGAATTTAATTGATACGCCGGGTCATGTGGACTTTTCCTATGAAGTATCTCGCAGTTTGGCGGCGTGTGAGGGGGCCTTGCTCGTGGTAGATGCGTCTCAAGGTGTTGAGGCGCAAACTTTGGCAAACCTCTATTTAGCTCTCGAACACAATCTAGAAATTATCCCAGTTCTCAACAAAATTGACTTACCAGGGGCAGAACCAGAGCGAGTAATCAGCGAAATTGAAGAGATTATTGGTCTAGATTGCAGTGGCGCTATTCTCGCTTCTGCTAAAGAAGGAATTGGTATAAATGAAATTCTCGAAGCCGTTGTTGAGCGTATACCGCCAGCACCCGATACGGTTCATAAACGCTTGCGGGCATTAATATTTGATAGTTACTATGACAGCTATAGAGGTGTAATAGTATACTTTAGAGTGATGGATGGGACGCTGAAAAAAGGCGATCGCGTCTATCTTATGGCATCAGGGAAAGAATACGAAATTGACGAGTTAGGTGTTCTTTCTCCCACCCAAAAGCAAGTCGATGAACTGCACGCCGGGGAAGTTGGTTATTTGGGAGCTGCAATTAAAGCGGTAGCTGATGCACGGGTGGGTGATACCATCACCTTATCCAACGCCAAAGCAACAGAAGCTTTACCGGGTTACACAGAAGCCAACCCGATGGTTTTTTGTGGAATGTTCCCCATTGATGCCGACCAATTTGAAGACTTGCGGGAAGCCTTAGAAAAGTTGAGGCTGAATGATGCTGCATTGCAATATGAACCAGAAACTTCCAGCGCGATGGGTTTCGGGTTCCGTTGCGGGTTCTTGGGTTTGCTGCACATGGAAATCGTCCAAGAACGGTTGGAGAGAGAGTACAACCTGGATTTAATTATTACAGCCCCCTCGGTAGTTTATAAAGTAATTACCATTAAGGGCGAAGAACTGTATATAGATAATCCTAGCCATTTGCCTGCCCCCAACGATCGCGAAAGAATTGAAGAACCATACGTCCAAGTAGAAATGATTACACCGGAAACTTATGTCGGCACTTTGATGGAGTTGTCGCAAAATCGCCGGGGTATTTTCAAAGATATGAAATATCTCACTAAAGGACGTACCACTCTGACTTACGAAATCCCGTTGGCGGAAGTTGTTACCGACTTTTTCGACCAAATGAAATCGCGATCGCGTGGTTATGCAAGTATGGAATATCACCTCATCGGCTACCGCGAGAACCCCTTGGTAAAGTTGGACATCATGATTAACGGTGATCCTGTGGATTCCTTGGCCATGATTGTTCACCGAGATAAAGCCTATGGCGTTGGACGTTCAATGGCAGAAAAACTGAAGGAGTTAATTCCCCGCCATCAATTTAAAGTTCCCATTCAAGCGTCAATTGGTAGTAAAGTCATTGCCAGTGAACACATCCCCGCCTTACGCAAAGATGTACTTGCCAAGTGCTATGGCGGTGACATTAGCCGGAAGAAGAAACTTTTGCAGAAACAGGCAAAAGGTAAAAAGCGGATGAAATCTGTCGGTACTGTGGATGTACCCCAGGAAGCTTTTATGGCTGTGTTGCGGTTAGACCAAGATTAGAGGCTAGTTTTTTCTCTAGATTATTTGCAGTTATCGAAAGAATGTAGAAGGAACATCCGTACCTTCTACATTTTTGTTTTGGTTTTAATTACCTTGTATTACTAGTTAAGTAGCAGGCTTTTCATACAAGCGTAGGACACTACTATTGACCATATATGCTTCTTCACTAGCAAGCCAAGCTGTAAATTCGCCAATGTCATCAGCACTAATCCAGGTTGGTTGACTGCGTTCTTTACTGCTACGAGTCGCTACCCAGCTATGAACTATAACTTCATTAATCCGCACATTACTACCCTTGTTTTCCTCCATCAACACCTGAGCCAGCATGAGCTGTCCAGCAGCAGAAATGCTGACAAGGCTGACATTGGGAATGGGTACTTCGGCGGCGGCTCCGCCAATCAAGGTGTAGCTAGTCCCCTTATTTTCTTTCAAGACTGGTAGAAAGGTGCGGGCGGCGATAAAGTGACTGGTTAAATTACTATCTAAATATTGTTGCCATTCGGCAATTGAAACTTCATTTACAGGTCTGTTACCAGACCACCAACCGCCAAGGGACGCAACCACAGCATCAAGCTGACCAAATTGTTTGAGCAGTTGATCACGAATCCCTTCTGCACTATCAATTTCACTAATTTCTCCCACAATGGGAATAAAGCGTTCTGGATGAGCCAGTTCACCTAAATAAGTGCGTAGTTCCTCAAGTTTTTCGGCTTTACGGGAAGGCACAACTACTATGGCACCTGCTTTCAGATATGCTCTGACAATACCTTCGCCAACATTACCTGCACCGCCAAGAATTAAGGCGATTTTGTTCTCTAGTTTGGTCATGATTGCTTACCAATTTATGGTTTCAGGTGAAGTATTAATCACGCTGCGAGTATTCCGCCATCAACAGCAAGGGTATGTCCGTTGACAAAATCTGTAGCATCAGCACACAACCACAGCACAGCATTGGCAATGTCATCGGGTTTGCCTAAACGTCCAGCCGGGACAAAACTCTCAAAAGCTTTAGTGTTACCTCCCGTTGCTTGACTGAGCATTTCCGTTTCAATTGGCCCTGGTGCGATCGCATTAATACGGATTTTGTGAGACGCGTATTCCAAGGCTGCTGCTTTTGTCAGCATGATCACAGCCGTTTTTGAGGCATCATAAATTGATAAACCAGGTGATAGAGGGCGAAAACCATTGATGGAAGATGTGTTAATAATTACACCTCCATTGCCTTGAGCCAACATCTGAGTAATTTCGTGCTTCATACACAAAAAAACGCCCTTGACATTAACGCCAAAAACCTTGTCGTAGGTTTGCTCTGTCTGATCTGCCAGTAAAGCATTATCGCCCAGCAACCCAGCGTTATTAAAGGCAATATCGAGGCGACCAAACTTATTGACAACGGTGGCAATAGTTGCTTCTATATCTGCTTGGTGCGATACATCGGCTTTGACAAACAAACCTTCACTACCTACCTGATGAATCGAGCTAACGGTTTCATTCCCTTCGTCTTCTCTCCGCCCGACGACAACAACTTTAGCACCAGCACGAGCAAAAGCGATCGCTGTAGTACGCCCGATGCCAGAAGTCCCACCAGTGACAAGGGCAACTTTATTTTCTAAGGAAATCATCCAAATTCCTCTGTTTTGACTCATAAAGCAGTGTGCCTGATTTACATTCTTCTTTACAAGTAGGAACTTTCTGGTGATATAGTTACTTCATGGTTCCCAAAGATAACCAAACACTTCTCGCAGCAGATTGTCCTATGCGCCAGATGCTCGATCTGGTAGGAGATAAATGGACACCGCCAGTACTGTATCTTTTGTCATCTGGCACTAAGCGATACACTGAATTTCAGCGTCAAATACCAGGTGTGTCTAAAAAAATGCTGACACAAACTCTCCGACGGCTAGAGTCGGCTGGTGTTGTTCAAAGGACTGTATATCCAGTTGTGCCGCCAAAGGTAGAGTATAAATTGACTCCCTTCGGTGAGAAATTGATTGAACCTATCGCTGCTTTGGCAGATTGGGCTTGGCAGCACCAAGAAGAATTAAAGCTAGTTTACGAACGTCAGCAGATGCCATGAGCAGTCAGAAATGGAAATTTTGCAGATTTTCCAGACTGACTTAAGAACTGGTTGAAAATATTGCCATCATAAACGCTATAATCGCAACTCACTGATTTAAAACTGTTCCTTTTGATAGTTATCAGTGGAAAAACTTATACTATAAGCTTTTCTAATTTTATATCTTGGATTTTACATTCTACTTTAGCTATGGGGGGTAATGTACTACATTTCACTTTGGTTTTGATGAGCTACCCTAGAAGGTTTAATCAAGTATTTACCAATTTACCTAGCTCTGATAACTTTTGATCACCGAAACCAAAAAAATGTAAAAAAATCCGAAAATTTTAGTAAACAAATATGCAGTAAGTGTCACCCTCATATTTTTAGATATTTATAAAGCATTGGGGAGTCCAGTCCATGAAGATATTGGTACTAAGTTGGGAGTTTCCACCGAGGATAGTTGGCGGTATTGCCCGTCATGTAGCAGAGTTATACCCTGAACTGGTAAAACTAGGGCATGAAATCCATCTAATTACGGTAGAAGTCGGTCAAGCATCGATGTATGAAGTTGTGGAGGGAATTCACGTACATCGAGTACCAGTTTCTTATAGTAATGATTTTTTTCACTGGGTGGTCAATCTCAATCAGAGCATGGGTCATCATGGTGGAAAATTAATTAGTGAGGAAGGCCCTTTTGATTTAATCCATGCTCATGATTGGTTAGTGGGAGATGCAGCGATCGCTCTCAAGCATAACTTTAAAATTCCCCTGATTGCTACCATCCACGCTACAGAATACGGACGCTACAACGGTATTCACAACGAAACCCAACGCTATATCCACAGCAAAGAAAACCTACTAGCTTACAATGCTTGGCGGATTATTGTGTGTACTAATTATATGCGCCAAGAGGTAGAGCGAGCCTTGGAAAGTCCGTGGAATAAAATTGACGTGATTTATAACGGGATTCGTCCCGAAAAGAAACAACACCACGAAGATTTTCACGCTCAAGATTTTCGGCGGCAATTTGCGGAAGACCATGAGAAGATTGTCTACTATGTGGGACGGATGACCTACGAAAAAGGTGTACCAATTTTACTGAATGCTGCTCCCAAAGTCTTGTCACAGATGGGAGGCTACGTGAAATTCGTGATTGTTGGTGGTGGTAATACTGACAATCTCAAACGTCAGGCTTGGGATTTGGGAATTTGGCACAAATGTTACTTTACGGGTTTTCTTTCCGATGAATATTTGGACAAATTCCAAACTGTGGCTGATTGTGCAGTATTTCCTAGTCTTTACGAACCCTTTGGGATTGTAGCTTTAGAAAGCTTCGCCTCGCGGGTTCCCGTAGTGGTTTCCGATACAGGCGGGTTCCCAGAAGTAGTACAACATACTAGAACTGGTGTAGTGACTTGGGTGAATAATCCCGATTCTTTGGCTTGGGGAATTTTGGAAGTTTTGAAAAATCCTGGTTATAGTCAATGGCTGACTGATAACGCCTATAAGGATTTGGAACGCCGCTTTAGCTGGCCTAAGTTAGCCCAACAAACCGAGACTATTTATCAACAAGTGGTAAAAGAGCGATCGCAAGTTGAATGGTAACAAAATCTCCAGACAAGCTGAGGTTTTCGCAGATTAACTCAGGGAATCAATAATTACTCTGCGCTATTCGGCATTAACAAACAGTACAAGACCTGTACGCTGGGAATTTTAACCTTAGGAGTGCGAAATTAAGCAATAGTTGCAGTTTGCTCCAAAAGGTGCGTATGACAAGGGCATTCCCAAATATAGCAAAGTGCTGGAAGAATTCTATATCTCGTCTTACAGCATACCTGAAACTGTTATTTCAGGGCAAAACTGTCGATGTTCTTCCTGCCCTAGCTGGCCCTGTCCTTAACTTGGGTGGGGGTGGCCCGGATGTGGAAGCGGCTATTCAGTGGATGATTAACCAAGTCAGGGGAACCGCCAGAGTGAATGTCGTTGTGCTTCGCACTTACGGCGGGGATGACTACAATCACCTGATATATCGGATGTCAGGTGTCAACTCTGTACAGACTCTGATCATCAGCAATCGCCAAGATGCTAACAGAGATGATGTTGTGCAGAAAGTCCTCAATGCTGGAGTAGTTTTCTTCGCTGGCGGCGACCAATGTCAATATATTCGTAGCTGGAAAAACACCAAGTTAGAAAATGCTGTCACCTCAGTTTACCGGAGAGGGGGAGCTATTGGTGGTACTAGCGCTGGGGCTATGATCATGAGTGATTTCATATATGATGCTTGCGCTTGTGAAGACCCCATCGAAGCAAAAGACGCACTCGAAGACCCTTACCAGAACATTACTTTTACCTACAACTTTTTCCAATGGCCGCATTTGCGGGGAACTATTATTGACACCCATTTTGATAGTCGTAAGCGCATGGGTCGCATTATGGCGTTTATTGCCAGACAAATTCAAGATGGTGTGTCTAGGAGTGCATTAGGGGTAGCCATTAGTGAGGAGACATCGGTTGTTGTAGATAAATATGGTAAGGCGAAGGTGTTGGGAAGAAACGCCGCCTACTTTGTCTTCGGTGACCATCCACCAGAAGTATGTAAACCGCGATCGCCACTCACATATCATGATTACAAAATTTGGCGAGTCCGCAGTGGTGACACTTTTGATTTGAATAATCCACCAGCTAGGGGTTATTACTTCAGGAGTGTGAAGCGGGGGAGGTTTGATGCAGATCCTTATTAAGAGATGAAGGGGATGAAGTAAGTAGAAATCCTTCCTTTTCTTCCCCTATTTCCCCTAAACCAGAGTCGCTTGTTTGCGTAAACTTTGAATGGTAGCGATCGCGTGTTTCGCTACTATATCAATTTCTTCTGCTGTATTAAAGCGTCCAATGCCAAAGCGAATGGAAGCATAAGCTTGTTTTTCTGGGCTTCCTAAGGCTGTGAGGACGTGGGAGGGGGCGGTTTTGGTGGAGGAACAAGCGGAACCGGAAGATACCGCCATCACAGGCTGTAAACCTAACTGGAGTGCAGCACCATCTACACCCTCAACGCTGATATTCAAGTTTCCGGCTAGTCTTTGGGTGGGATGTCCGTTGAGGTGAATACCTTCTAGTTGTGATAGTTGTGACCACAATCTTTGTCTTAATTGGGTGAGGCGTTGATTTTCTGCTGTTTGTTCTGCTATGGCGATTTCTACAGCTTTGGCAAAACCGACGATTTGCGGCGTGTATAACGTCCCTGAACGCATCCCTCGTTCATGTCCACCGCCATGCTGCTGGGGTGCGAGTTGGACTCTGGGGTTGCGTCTTCTGACGTACAATGCACCAATACCTTTAGGCCCGTAAACTTTATGGGCTGTGAGGGACATCAAATCGACTTTCATGGCTTGTACATCTAAGGGGATTTTGCCAATGGCTTGAGCTGCATCTGTGTGGAAAATGATATTGTAACTGCGGCACATTTCCCCAATTTCTGCCAGAGGTTGCAACACACCGATTTCGTTATTTGCTGCCATCACCGATACTAAAATCGTCTCAGGACGCAACGCCTTTTGTAATTCTGCTAAATCAATTAATCCATCTGCTTCCACTGGCAGAATAGTAATATCAAAACCAAGAGTTTTTAAATATTCACAAGCGTCAAGTACGGCATTATGTTCAGTTACAACAGTAATAATATGCTGACCTTTGGGAAAATAAGCTTCAGCTACACCTTTAATTGCTAAATTATTCGCTTCCGTTGCCCCACTAGTAAAGACAATTTCTTCTGGGGTAGCATTAATGGCTGCTGCTAAAATTTCTCTTGCTTGTTTCACAGCCGCTTCTGCTTCCCAACCATAAACATGACTGATACTAGCTGGGTTGCCAAATTTTTCTGTAAAGTAAGGTAGCATTGCTGCCAGTACCTGCTCATCTACAGGTGTGGTGGCGTGACAATCGAGATATATAGGACGATTAGACATAATTAGCTCAAAATCTGACTAAAATTTTTTAATATGCCGAGAACTTTATATAATTCATTCTCTCGCTTAAATAAAGTGAACTGGTCAGACAAATCATACTTTAGAACATCATCTTTAGTTAACTTTATAAATATAAAATCACTACCATTTGTGACTAATCCAAATATGGGTTTATTTTGATCAGGATTAGCTATCATATAGGCTAATGCTTGGGGTATACCTTCCAAAAGTGACCAACTAGACCTTTTTGATTCTATTGCCAGTAACCATAATCTTTGTTGAATTACTAAAACATCAATTCTACCTCTAACAATTTCTCCCTTATCTTCAGCAGCAATTTCTATAGATTGCTTACTTCTAATAAAAAAAGGTTCATCATAAAATCCAGCTAAATCTAGCAAGGGGGACAGAATCACTAATTTTACAGTTTCTTCGGCTATTGGAGGGTGATTTACTAAACGAAGAAATTGAAATTTTGCTCTATCTAAATATTGCTTCTCTAAATCTGTAATTTCTGGTAAGTTTTCTAACCATTCGGTGAAGAAAGATTCATCTTTTGCTGGTTGCAGTCCAAATCTTTCTTCTAGATAGGCAAGTCCGATATTTTGCGCTTGGATAAATTGAACCATAGTTAATTAAGGGAATTTCAGATAAAAATATCTAAAATTTAGGGTGTGTCAGTGCGAGAAAACTTAGCTGTACCAAGAAATTATTCATAAGTAGCGCGCCCTACTAACTTTAGTTCTCCAAGAAGGACTAAAGTCCTTACTACAAAACGAATCTTTGTATTTTTACATTACTTAATGTATGTTGTTTTTTTCAAGTTTTTTTACTTAATTTAACTATTAGTTAATTCCTGCAATTTATTTAACACTGCTTGAGCATGACCCTTAGTTTTGACGTTAGGCCAAGCATAGGCAATGATTCTATCAGGTGATATTACAAAAGTTGAACGCGCTACACCCATATATTCTTTACCCATAAATTTCTTTAAACGCCAAGCACCATAAGCTTCTATAAGTTTATGTTCTGGGTCAGTTAATAGGGTAATGGATAAATTATGTTTGTCAATAAATTTGCAGTGGGCTTTACCAGAATCGGGACTAACGCCTAAAATTTTCGCTCCTAGTTGACTGAATTGCTGATGTAATTCGGTGAAATCTTTGGCTTCTGTAGTGCAACCTGGGGTATCATCTTTGGGGTAGAAATAAATGACAATCCATTGATTATGGAAATCACCCAAGGTAACTACATTACCATTTTGGTCAGGGGTAGAGAAATCAGGCGCTTGCTGTCCGACTTCGGGAATGTTGCTCATAATGTTACTGATATAAATCTCGTAGTGTAGATGTGTTCGCTGTTAGTCCTAATCTCTAGCCCCTGACTATTCTTAAAAATTGTGGCGTTGCTGTCGGCGGCGTTTTCCTGATAATTTACTCATGACAAAGTTCAACATACCTTGTTCAGAAGATGCTGTTGATTCTGCACGATTTTGTTTTTTACTTCTCCAATAGTCTAGAGAATAAATATTAAATCCGTGACCAGCAAGCAAAATAAACAGGACAATTCCATAACTTATCATGGAAGTAGCAGCACTCCAATTTTGAATTGATGTCACGCCTAATTTCAAAATTATCATTAGCACAAAAGTGACAATCAAAGAACTACGCGTTGCTAAACCAATTGTGATTAATACACCTACGATTAATTCTACTGGGGGAACTAAGTAGGAATTGATTCTGACTAAAAATTCTGGGAAATAAGAAGCTTCTAGTTGTTTGACAGTAGCTTCCACAAATCCGGGGATGTTACCAATACGAGTAAATCCATGATTGAAGTAATTTACCCCAATGAGGATTCTGAGTAATAGATAGGCGATCGCAATATCTTTTTGTCTGAGACTAATATGAGTTCTATTTTCATTCATGGTTGTTCACTCCCACTTTGATTGGTTGCAATTACAGAGATTCGACTCGACGGGATTCTTGCAGATAGTGCAAATCGGCTTGACTATTCTGCACATTTCTGCTTTTAGCAGACAAAATTAAACGCACGTGGCGATCGCTAAATAAATAAGTATGCAGCCAAGTGAGTAACACTAGCAAACGACTGCGGTAGCCAGGAAGATAGACTAAATGAACTCCCAGCCACATCAGCCAAGCTAAGAAGCCTGTAAACGCAAAAGCACCTATTTTACCCACGCCTGAATAACAGCCAATTATTGCCAATCTACCTTTATTGAAATAGCTAAAAGGCTTTGGTGATTTCCCTTGTATTTGCTTTTGGATATTGCGGGCTACGGCCACACCTTGCTGAAGGGCTTCTGGTGCAACTCCTGATAATGACTTACCATTCTTTTCCACATAAGCCAAATCCCCAATTGCATACACATTGGGATGTTCCAGCACTTGTAGGGTGGGATGAACGACTATTTTGCTTTTACTCGCCACAGGTAACTCCTCGGAAATTCCGGGGAGATTCGCTTCCAAACCCGCAGTCCAAATAACGGTTGCAGAGGGAATTATTTCCTCGTTTTCCAGGTGTACAAATCCAGATGTGACTTCACTGACTCTTGTTTGCAGATAAATTTCTACTCCTAGCCGATGCAATTTTTTGTAAGTGTAGTTTCCTAACTTTTTTGGCAGTTCAACTAACAGGCGATCGCCCGACTGCACTAAAATTATTCTCACTTCCCTAAAATCTAATGTGGGATAATCCCGACGTAAGCAGCCTCGCACCATCTCCACGACAGCACCAGCCATTTCCACACCGGTTGCGCCCCCGCCAACAATGGTAAAAGTTAGTAATTGTTGGCGTTTGATGTCATCAGATTCTTGAATAGCTTGTTCAAAACAGGCAAAAATATGATTTCGTAGCGCTACTGCTTCTTCTAAAGTTCTCATAGAAAAAGCATATTCTTCAGCCCCGGTAACTCCCCAAAACTGAGTTCTACTACCAGTCGCCAGCACCAGGAAGTCATAATTAATTGCACCGCTACCTGTTTTCACAATCTGCCCTGAAAAATCAATTTGCTCAACCTCAGTCATGAGAAACTGAACTGGAGGTTTTTGATGTTGCCTTCTGTAGTTGAAAGAGAAACGCCGTAAAATTGTGCGAATAGGGTAAGCAATGTATTCAGGTTCTATTTGCCCTGTGGCTACTTGATAGAGTAACGGAACAAAAGTATGATAGTTATTGCGATCAATTAGTAATACATCTGCACCAGAATTCGCTAAAGATTGGGCAGCTTGTAAACCACCAAATCCAGCACCAACAATAACAACGCGGCGATTCCTCATCATTCCCCTCTTGATTGAGTTGGCTGGTCAAACTATTTAATTTTAATAAAATGTAATAAATCGATAATATAGCTATTATAAATAAGTTGCCAGAAAATACACACCCTAATAGCAGCAAGTGATACTAAAAATTCCCAGCACTGAGAAAACCTACATCTCCTGATGGATGTAGATTTTGAATAATTTTGTGGATGGCGATAGTCTAAAAGCTAGGAGATTTCGGACTTGTGAATTTTTTTTGTAATTCTAAGCGATCGCCTGGATTTGGTTCTAGCACCTGTATGGATAAGTTGTGCTTTTCCAATAACAAACGGAAGTCTGCAATACTTCCCTCAATTTTGAGTAATTTTGTCAAAATTCCTTCATAGGTTGTTTCTTTGGCATTAGCTGTAGGTAGCATAGCTTGTGGTCGTAACCATTGTGCTACTTCCAATGCGCTTTTATTACCTTTAATAATGCGCCCAATTAAAGGTAGCGTTGCATCAACAATAGGTGTAATCACTACATCGACTGGTGCAAACTGTTTCAATTGTGGAGAATGTTCGCCGTGAGGTTCGTAGTAAAGAGTGAAACCCGTTGCTAAATCTTTCAACAGATAACTATTTTCTATAAGTGTGGGGCCGATAGAAGACCCAGGAAAAGCTCTAATTTCTATCTGATTATTTAAAATGAAATTTTCGCCATGATTCAAAGTGGTGACAGAAGCATAACCTAATCCTTGGGCAACTTTGGCTCCATTGGGAGAAGCCACCACCGGAATCTTGTGGTCAAGTCGCTTTAATGTGGGTGGATGAGCATGGTCTTCTAAACCTTGAGACAGCAGAATTAGATCAATATTTTCTGGTATTTGACAATCTTGACGATGGGAGGCTTTGAATAACCAGTCTAAATTCCCAAAAGTTAACACATCAACCAGCCAAGGGTCTATGAGTATTCGCTGGTTATTGAGTTCTAGCAGCCAACTATTGTTGTCTAACCAAGTTAAGTACATAGCTAAAAAAAGATAACGCTTCACTTCATTGTGACACTACCGCGATCGCTCCGGAATGTCGAAAGCTAGAACGCAAGATACATAACTTTCGGGAATAAATATTATGGCGCTGTATTTATTATTGAAATCACTGACAAGTATTTTTGCTGACAGTGGTTTTTGTTGAATGTTTTGTATCTATTAAACTTTAGTTAGAGGTTTACATGAGCAATTCTTCTATGGCTAAAACAGCTGCTGCTTGTTGTGCAGGCGCAGGTGCAGTAGTAGCTAGTGGTGCTGTACCGGCAGCTACTGCTGGTGTTATCTCTCCAGTAATCGGTGCTGTAACAACTTTTGGTTCTTTTGCTGCTAGTAGCGCTGCTTTACCAGTTCTCATTCCGTTAGCTCTGATTGGCGGTGCTGTTTATCTTGGTGCTAAAGCTATTGATAAGAGTTAAAACTTTACTTAAGGGTATTTACTAGCTAAACTTGCTCGGTCTTCACTTTAAAAGGCGCTCAAAGCCTCTCCCCGTGTCGGGGAGAGGTACTCTACGAGAAGCGCTGAGTGCAAAGCACACGCTACGCGAACGCTCTATGGATAGGGGTTATTCCGAATCCATCGAACTCACGTTATTTTTAATAAATTGCAAAACACCCATTACATTATTCAACTACTTTGAATTCGTTAGCATCCAATATTATCTATTTTTTTATCTGTTAGGATAACCTATCTTTAAAAGTTCGGTTATGCGAACTAGGATCTAAAAACTAAATTGCTAAATTAGTGGATAGTTGAGCCATATTTGAGATAGTGACCATGAGTAATGATTCCCATCGTAATCCAGAGTATTTTGCTTCTGAAGGACTTAACATTAATGGGCTATGGGAATATGTGCAATCAATGAGTCCCCAAACTGTTACCCAGTTATCTAAACCTGGTTCATCAGAAGTGCTGCAATTGATTCAACGTGCTGTTATGGCAACTTTGGGTAATTTACCTCGTGAGCAATTTAACACAAACATCACTACCAGTCGTGAAGAGTTGGGTCAGCTTTTAGGATCTGCAATGGTAGATGGGTATTTTTTGCGTAATGTTGAACAACGCCTGGAGTTAGAAAAATCTTTTTTACCTCCAGGTAATGAAAAAGCTACTGATTTTTACTTAACAGGTGAAACTCCGGTAAATGAAGAGTTACGCGAATAAACAAATGTTAGTTGATTCTTCATTGCCCAGACTTAACCTTTTTGGCACACGAAAATTAACCTTTGGTTCTTGAGTATCTTTACTTACTGTTTATGGCGCGAACTGTGAGTTCTTGATAAAAAAGAGGTTTAATTTGATCAGGCGATCGCTATTTATTTAGTTCATCAATTACCAAGTACTTTAAGTAATTATATTTAGCTTCCTAGTATAATTTATTGCTAACTACCAAGGTAGCTCAAATATTTACATTTACGAAGGCAAACAAAATTACTGCTCTAATATAAGCTAGCCTTAGAGTGTAATTTTAAAAAAGCCTTTGTATCTAATTCTTTATTTTTTGCAATTAATAATAACTAGCAATTGCGGTTGTCTGCCGCCATGAGAATTTTATTAGTAGAAGATGACGAACTGATTGGTGAATTACTGGTTAAATCGCTGACACATCAGCACTACACTGTTGATTTTGCTAAAGATGGACAGGAAGGCTGGGATTTAGCAGATTTATATACTTATGACCTGATTTTACTAGACTTAATCTTGCCTAAGCTGGATGGTCTTAGCTTCTGTCGGCGGTTACGCGCTAGTGGTAATCAAACACCAATCCTCCTGTTAACTTCCCAAGATACCAGCATCATCAAGGTTACAGGATTGGATGCTGGAGCCGATGATTATGTAGCAAAACCTTTTGATTTTCAAGAGTTATTAGCCAGAATTAGGGCTTTACTACGTCGTGGTGGTTCAGCTTTACCACCTCTATTGGAGTGGAATAACCTCCGACTTGATCCCAGTACTTGCGAAGTCACCTGTGACGAAAAACTCTTACATTTAACCCCCAAAGAATACGGTTTGCTAGAGCTTTTTCTTCGCAACAGTCACCGGATTTTTAGCTGTAGTGCCTTAATAGACCATTTGTGGTCATTTGAAGAACCACCGACAGAAGATACAGTCAGATCCCACATCAAAGGATTGCGACAAAAGCTGAAAGCAGCCGGAGTCACCGAAGACCCAATTGATACAGTTTATGGGATTGGGTATCGGCTCAAGCCAGTGCAGACAGCAGGAGAAGAAGAAGCGTCAAACACAGAAAAAGTTGTCACCGCTTCTGTGGTAAATCAGGTTGAAGATGGGATAACGAAAGCTTGGGAAGAGGTAGTAGAGAAAATAGAGGAACGAGTCACCGTAATTGAGCAAGCCTCTACAAAACTACTACAGAGTAAAGTTACTGAAGAAATGCAATCACAAGCCAAGCTAGAAGCTCACAAATTGGCGGGTTCGTTGGGAATGTTTGGTTCTGATGAGGGTTCCCGTGTAGCACAAGAAATAGAGTCGTTGTTAGAAAAAGGTAAAACGCTAAAACCTGCGACTAAAAAGCATTTAGGGCAACTAGTTAAGGCATTACGTCAAGAATTAGAAAGTTTAAAATCTGGATATAAAGCAGAACTATTAGCAGTTGACAAACAATCGGTTGCTACGGGAACAAGGGTTATGGTTGTAGATGATGACCCACAGATATTGACTGCAATCCAGACTTTCCTGGTTCCTTGGGGAATAGAGGTTTATACCTTTGATAGTTCTCGGCAAATTTTGGCAGCAATGGCAGTTACAGAACCAGAATTGCTGATTTTAGATATGGAGATGGATGGAATCAGTGGTATAGAATTATGCCAGCTTATCCGCCAAGAAAAACAGTGGACTGGTTTACCAATCCTATTTCTCACCACTCACAACGATACTGTCACTAGACATCAAATATTTGCAGCAGGCGCTGACGACTATATTAACAAGCCCATTGTTGAACCAGAATTGAGAGCGCGGATTCTCCACCGCCTAGAACGTACACACCCATTACAGAATCAGGCCGCAATTGATGTTTCCACATCGCCAAAACTCCCAGTTACAGGCTCTATTGGCAAAATAACCGATATTAAAGCAGACCAAACAGCAGCAGAAGAACTTCTTCACCTCAGCCAAGCATTGGAAAGCGCTGTAGAGGGTATTGCACAGTTAGATACACAGGGGCGTTACATCAAAGTCAATCCAGCCTATGCCAAAATAACTGGGTATGAACCAGAAGAAATGATTGGGATGGAGTGGCAATTGACACTCCACCCAGATGACTTAGAAAAAATGATGGCTGCCTACCAACAAATGCTCATCAAGGGTAAGGTAGAAATCGAAGCTAGAGCCATGCGTAAAGATGGTACTGCCTTTGATAAGCAAGTAGTGATGGTCACAGCCCATAACCAACAGCAGCAATTTATCGGGCATTATTGCTTCATGAAAGATATTAGCGATCGCCGGGAAGTCGAACGTCTCAAAGATGAATTTGTCTCAGTAGTCAGCCACGAGTTACGCACCCCCTTGACTTCTATTTCCGGCGCTTTAGATTTACTGGCTAGTGGAGTTTTGCTAGCAGGTTCTGAAGATGCTCAACGGATGTTAAATATTGCCGCTAAGAACACCGATAGATTGGTGCGTCTGATTAATGACATCTTAGATATTGAACGTATCGAGTCGGGAAAAATCCAAATCACCCCTCAAGCTTGCAATGCTGCCGATTTAATGACCCAATCCGTAGAGGTCATGGAAGAAATGGCAGAACAAGCCGGGGTAGAAATTGCTATCTCACCCTTATCTGCTAACCTATGGGCAGATCCTGACCGCATCATCCAAGTATTTACCAACCTCCTCAGTAATGCGATTAAATTCTCCCCTCCCGGTTCCACAGTTTGCTTGACGGCTGAAATTCCCGCCAGAGGAGAGGATAAAAAACCCTATACCCCCATGATTCTGTTCCAAGTCAAAGACCAAGGCCGGGGTATCCCCCCTGATAAACTGGAATCTATCTTTGAACGTTTTGGACAAGTCGATGCTTCAGATTCCCGTAAAAAAGGTGGCACGGGTTTAGGTTTAGCTATCTGTCGCAGCATCTTGCAGCATCATGGAGGACAAATCTGGGCGAATAGCACCTTGGGAGAAGGTAGCACTTTCTCTTTTACCTTACCAATTTTGCCAGAAGAACATCAGGAAAAGGATGATTTTTTACACCTCCCTTACACCCTACCCCAGTATTCCACTAACTCAACCCCTCCTCTGATACTGCATTGTGATGATGATCCTTCCGTGCGGTCTGTTGTGCAAGTCATGCTAGAACGGCAAGGTTATCGAGTTATGACAGTAGCATCAGGACAAGAAGCCGTAGAACAGGCGACATTAAATCAACCTGATGCAATTATTCTCAACTTGATGATGCCGGAGATGGACGGTTGGGAAACTTTAGCACTTCTCAAGCAACAGTCAGAGACAAAAAATGTGCCAGTGATTATTCTTAGCGGTGTATCTCCCGACGGCACTAAAGAACTACCCAATAATGTGAGTGATTGGATTATCAAACCTCCTGATATCAGGTTGTTATGCCACGCCTTAGAAAAAGCTACTGCCAAACAACAAGCTATTAAAGTCCTAGTTGTAGAAGATGATCCAGATTTAGCACAGGTATTGATTGCCATGTTCAATCGCCACGGCACAACTACCTTTTATGCTCAAACAGGACGGGAAGCCATCCAAGTCAGCCAAGATATTATCCCTGATTTATTGGTTCTAGATTTGGGATTACCTGAATGTGACGGTTTTGCTGTGGTGGATTGGTTGCGGCAATATCAACGTTTGTCTCATGTACCTTTAGTAGTGTACACAGCCCGTGATGTAGATGAAAGCGATCGCCAACGATTAAAGTTAGGACAAACACTATTTCTCACTAAAGGACGCATTAACCCCCAAGAATTTGAACAGCGCGTGATTAGCTTACTCAATCGGATGATTCGCACTTAGCCTTAATAGTTTCATCGCTTTAGTCCTGTATATTTCATATATCGCTTTGCAAAGCGTATGAAAATGATTATCATTTACTTATGAGTTTACCAACAATTATTGTCGTTGCCGGGCCTGCTGGCTGTGGCAAAACCACCTGGATTTGCCAACAGATACAGAACACCACTTCTAATGAAAATGTGATTTATTTTAGTCCTGGGACAGGCAAGGTTCCCATTGACCAGACCCGCTTAGGGGCAGAATGTCCAGAAGTAAAAGTTTTTAGTGATGGGCAAGAAGTCGAGTTTCTGACCAAACTAGCAACAGCAGATAATGTCTATATAGAACTAGGATTTTATTTAGAATTAAACGCCATTCAACCAATATTAAATCATTTGCCTTACCAAGCGGTGGCTGTATTACCACCACATCTGCAAGATTCCGAATATCATGCTTGGGCAGAGAAAACTATAGTTGGTGCAAATATTGACACCAACATGACACCAACCAAACTCTGGCGCGTACCCAGCACAGGTCAAGTAATTGACGAAGACTCTTTAAAAGAGTTTTGGTATGAAATTACTCATGGTGCTTACGGTACAGTTAACCGCGCCAAGGGTATATTTGACGTTGCTGATGGTAGGTCACTTTATGCAGATTTTGTCGCCGGTATACCAGCAACCGATTTTTGGGAACTAGACTTACCCCGCCACTTAGAGGGCAGACCACAACGGTTTAGTGGTATAGAGGTATTGGGACAAAACTTAGATGAGTCGGCAATGAGACAGACCTTGGCAGATTGCTATTTAACAGATAGTGCGATCGCGCAATACCAAGAACAGGTAACACAAATTTTACTAGAGGAGACCATCCAGTGAAAATAGCAGTCATGTCCTGCATTCATAGTAACTATGAAGCGTTAGATGCAGTCTTGTTAGATATTGACCAACAAAAAGCTGACCAAATCTATTGTTTAGGTGATTTAGTGGGATATGGCCCTTATCCTAACGCAGTCGTTACCCAAATTCGTTCACTAGATATATCCACCTGTGTTGGTTGTTGGGATGAAGATATTGTGGAAGGTTTAAACTCCTGTGATTGTAGTTATCCTTCCCTATTAGCAGAAAAACGCGGTAAACTTGCTCACGAGTGGACACATAAAGAACTCCATCCAGAGAACCAAGAATTCCTCGCCCAATTACCTCACACTTTACGTCAAGACAACTTGGTTTTCGTTCATGGTAGCCCCCAAAGTAACCACGAATATTTGTTACCAGAACTTGACGCTTTCGCTGCATTAGAAAGAGTACTTTCCACTGATGCAGATGTATTATTTTGTGGACACACTCATGTACCCTATATCCGTACCTTAGATGCAGGTAGTTTACAAGTGTCCGTCAAGGGTGTGGGAATAGAAGAGAAAGAAATTAATTTTTCTGCTTCTGTAAAACGAATTGTCAACGTCGGTTCCGTGGGAGAACCCCGACATGGGCGACCCAATGCCACCTACGCCATTTATGATACGGATACACAAGAAGTAAATCTCAGGGAAGTACCTTACAACTATCAAAAAACCTGCGCCGCCATCATCGAACAAGGTCTACCTCCTATTTTTGCTTGGCGTTTAGCCCAAGGTTTGGAATATGCAGAAAGGGCTGATGATCCAACTCATGTTTGTATTAGATGATGAATGGGGAGTGGAGAATTTTAGATTTTGGATTGAACAATTTAAAATTTAAAATTGTAAATTCAAAATTGTAGGAATACTGGGCTAAAAAAGCCTCTAGTAAAGTACAGCATAAATAAGCATAGGATTGGAAATCGAAAAAAAGCCAGAAATACAATTCTTTTGACTTATGACTTGTAGTACTAGCCTCTATTTTTAAATCAATAATTTGAAATCAAAAATTAATATGAATAAATGGGCAATTTTAAGCGGTATTGAGGGTAACTTGGCGGCTTATGAGGCTGTGATAGCAGATATTAAGCGCCAGATTAATCAAGTTGAAGCTATATATATTTTGGGTGATTTGGTGGGGCCAAGACCAGAAACCGAGAAAGTAGTAGAACGAGTACGCAACCCACGACATGGTGAGTTAGAACCTCTCGTTTGTAAAGGTTGGTGGGAAGAACAATGTCTGATTTTGCATGGACTTGGCCCTAATGGTGAGGCGAATGATTTAATGGCGCAGTATGGGGGAGAAACTGTTAAGTTATTGTTTGAATCTGTTTCTCGTCAAACAGTGCAATGGTTAAGAAATCTTGATTTTGGTTTTTTTGAACTAGATTGTTTATTAATTCACGGCACAACTGTATCAATTGATGAAGAATTAACCCCCGATACCCCACCAATTCAAATGCTTGACCGCTTGACAAGAATGCAGGCAAATAATTTATTTTGCGGTCGTTCTGGTTTAGCTTTTCAATATCAGTTACAAGCAGGTTCAGTGACTACAGATGTCACAACTCTGGATAGTCCAAAATTTCCTCAAACCATGACAATTTCCCCGCGCCAGATCATTGGAGTAGGCAATGTAGGCAGAACACTAGGTCTAGCAACCTACACTCTCTATACCCCAAGTACAAATTCTGTGGAATTTAAAACTATCCATTACGGTGTTAGTCAAGGATTTCAGAACAAGTCAGTTAAAGTCACTTCCACTGAGTTTTAAATACAAGTACTCTCTTTCCGTGATCTTTAACCAATAGTAGAAGACGAATACAATCTGATCACACGCCATAACAGTATGAGAAAATTTTGCATCTACTCTACGTAGTAAATATCAAAGTTTGATTTCTGTCTCCAGGTTTATGAATTCTTGGCAGAGAGTGCTTATAGTTAAGTTCTTAGGTGAGGCTACACCTGGTCACGTAAGTGAGGCTAAAAATCATGTCACTCAAATATTTGCACTTGCATTGTTTCTCAATCACTGATTGGTTCAACTGTAATTACCATTCTGAATAAATCCTTGTTGTAGAGCTTTCCTGTTGAAGATTCCCTCGATAGCACCGTAAATTTGGGGTTCTTCAGCTAATAGGCGTTGAAATTATCTATTTTCTGCCAAGGTACTAAATATCAGACAGTTTGTAGTCAGGTCTTTATTCCTAATTGTTCTCAGAACTAAAACGGTGACTAAAAACCCTGCAAACTAGCTTGAAACAGCACTAGAGTGAAGCACATAAAAATGGGGTTAATTATTGCTCTTGTGTGAAGTACATACACTATAGAGTGAGTATCTTGCTCACATCAAAAAAAATAATGGTACAAGTATCGTACAAGGAAACTATGTACCGCCGAATAATGAACAAGCTTACTAGTTATCTAAAAAACATCTAATTTGCATATCAAGTTTTATTTAATTATTTTGGGTGTGCATCTTGTCTGCCCAGGATATGCAGTTAAATGTGGAAAAGGTTATTACTTTAATATATTTGTTGTGTGCGAGTTTACACAATTCTAGAAAATATTCTAGAAAACGGAATTGGAAAGGAATTTTTCGACCATACTATATCTCACTTGTTTCTACATTTTCCTTTGTTGAAGTAGGATATGGCTCTGCTAATGCTGTCAAGTATTATGCAGCTATAAAATCCTTCAACAAAAAAATGGCATTGCTGAATCAAGGGATGATTTTTGTAGGGTAGCCATCTTACCCACCCGATAAATACACAGGATGGGCATCTTGTCCTTGCTACAAAACTATTAAAATCATCCCGCATTTATGAAACGTCAAAAAATGAATAGATAAACCCTATCTGTGACGACTAATGTTGAAGTATGTTAACAAACTTCTTGGTGTGTCTTTTTTTGAAAAAAGGGGAGAGGAGATGATACTAACTCGCTCAACGTAAGTGAGGTTTTTGAGGGAGTCTGAGCGTTCTCCTCTATATTGCTCTATACGTTATTCACGTTAGAGATTAAAGAAAAGCAGGCACAGCTAATAGCGCATCCTTTTCTTATTCCCCATATTCTATTATAGCCAATTATGCAAGTGGGGAGGGGTGATTTTAGATTGTGGATTAAAAAATCTAAAATCTAAAATCGTAAATCCCAAATTGAAGAGTGAATGGGGGAATATTGCTTTATAAATCGGCAAAATCAACTTGTGAAGCTGTGAATAACAGCGTCCATGAAAATAAACGAACACATCATTTAATAGCTTTATTTCTGTCACATTCATATATAAAGGTGCAATATCGTGAACACCTTACACCGCCAAGAAAATGATTTTTGGCATCGTTCCAATCAGCAAATTCCAGAGGAGCTTCCTATATTGGAGGCTAATGAGTTTCTTCCCCATATTGGTAAATGGACAAGTATTGGTGGGGTAGTTGTCTTCTGTATCTTTGTCGCCGGGATAGCTCTTTCATCTATTCTCAAGTACAACGTGACAGTGAAAGTACCTGCAACTATTCGTCCTGTGGGAGAACTCAAGTTGGTTCAATCGCTGATTAGTGGCAAAATTCTCAACATTGATGTTGCAGAAAATCAGATGGTGGCTGAAGGACAAGCGATCGCTCTAATTGATAATTCTCGCCTCCAGACTCAAAAGAGCCAATTACAGAACGTTATTCAGCAAAGTCAACTACAATTCCATAAAATCGATGCCCAATTGAGAGAAATCGATGCTCAGATTACAGCACAGACAAACTTAAATGAGCGTACAACTATTGCTGCACAAGCTGAACTCAGTGGTACACAACGCAACTATGCAGATCAGCAGGTGAAAGCTACGGCTGATATGACTCAAGCACAATCATCCTTAATTCTAGCCAGAATTCAAAAAGACCGTCTGCAACGGGAAAAGCTCTTAACAGCAACTGTACGAGAAACAGAAGCCGCCTTAGATTTAGCAAAGGTGCAAAGCGATCGCCTACAACGGGAAAAACTTTTAAAAACCACCGTAGATGAAGCAGAAACCGCCTTAAACTTGGCTAGAGAACAACGCGATCGCCTGCGGCGGGAAAGGCTGTTAAGGACGACTGTCCAAGAAACAGAAACCGCTTTGAACTTAGCCAAGGCGCAACAAGAAAGATTGCAGAGAGAACAACTCTTAGCCAAAACTATACAAGAAGCAGAAACAGCCTTGAACTTAGCTAGAAGACAACGCGATCGCTTACAACAAGACAACTTGTTAACTGCAACTGTACAAGAAGCAGAAGCCGCCTTGACTCTAGCTAGAGTGCAGAGAGAAAGATTACAGCCGATAGTAAAATCGGGGGCGATCGCTCGCAGTTTCTTCGAGGAGAAAGAACAAGCTGTATTATCGGCTGAGACGAAGCTTGCTCAAGCTAGGAGTAATGCCAAAAATCTCCTAGAACAACAACAACAAGCAATAATTTCGGCTGAGGCGAAATTTGAACAAGCCAAGGCTAACGCCAAAAATCTTTTGGAGGAGAAAGAACAGGCTGTCAAATCGGCTGAGGCGAAATTTGAACAAGCCAAGGCTAACGCCAAAAATCTTTTGGAGGAGAAAGAACAGGCTGTCAAATCGGCTGAAGCGAAATTTGAACAAGCCAAGGCTAACGCCAAAAATCTCTTAGAGGAGAAAGAACAGGCTGTCAAATCGGCTGAGGCGAAATTTGAACAAGCCAAGGCTAACGCTAAAAATCTCCAAGAAGAAAAAGAGCAAGCTTTGATAGTTGCTCAAACAAATTTGCAAAAAGCAAGAACAGCGATAAATCCCAGTGATGCTAACGTGACTGTAGCATCAGAACGAATTAAACAAGAACAAGCCAGGGGTGAAGCTACTTTAGCAGCTTTGAAAAAAGAAAGAGAAACCTTACTGCAACAACGTTTAGAATTTCAAAAACAACTAGATAGAACTACTAAAGAACTGCAACAAACAGAAAATGACCTGAATCAGAGTGTGATTCGCGCACCCATTGCCGGTACAGTGCTGCAATTGAATTTGCGTAACCCTGGCCAGGTAGTCCAACCGAGTGAAGCGATCGCTCAGATTGCTCCTTTGAATGCACCAATACAGATTAAAGCTAATATTCAGGCTCAAGATATCAACAAGGTCAAACCGGGTCAACAAGTGCAAATGCAGGTGTCAGCTTGTCCCTATCCAGACTACGGAACTCTTAAAGGGACGGTCAAAACAGTTGCACCAGATGCCTTACCTGTAACTAGCAATAACCCACAAGCTAATGTCACTAAAGCTACAGCCTATGAGGTAATTGTAGAACCACAAACCCTATATGTTGGTAGAGGCGATCGGCGATGCCAACTCAAAGCCGGGATGCAGGGCAAAGCAGATATTATCTCCCGCCAAGAAACAGTGTTACGCTTCATTCTCCGCAAAGCTAGATTAATCGCAGATTTGTAATTTAAGCAGGAAGCAAAGGGCAAAGTGAGTTCTACTAAAAATTCCTCTCCATAGCTTGCTTTCCTGTGGAGGTGTAAGTCTACTCTACAAGGAAAGAGGCTTAAAAAGCCTAATTTTTCATATTTAAGCCCCTCTCCTCTTCAGAAAGGGGTTTGGGAGAGGTTTATCAAACTCATGTTAACTCAGCACTCAAATTAAGAATTATTATGTTGAACTTCTTCCAACCGCGAAAAAAGTATCACTCTGTGTTGCAGTTAAGTGAAGAAGATTGTGGAGCTGCTTGTATAGTTTCAATTTGTCGGCAATACGGACGCTTTTTAAGCATGAATAAAAGCCGCGAAGCCGTAGGAACTGGACAGCTAGGCACAACTTTATTAGGTCTTAAACGTGGCTCTGAAAATTTAGGTTTTAACGCCAGAGCTGTTAAAGCTTCACCCGCAATCTTAGACAGAATCAAAGAAATTCAACTACCAGCAATTATTCATTGGCGGGGCTATCACTGGGTGGTTTTATACGGTAAACGAGGAAACAAATATGTCATAGCCGATCCAGCTGTAGGTATTCGTTATATCAACCGTGAAGAATTCACAGCCGCTTGGAATGGGGTCATGCTCTTAATGGAGCCAGATCACCAGCGCTTCTCGCAACAACCCCAAGACAAACCACAGCCAGGATTTACCCGCTTTCTCCAGCGCATCTTGCCTTATCGTGGGCTACTATCCCAGGTTTTTATGATCAACATTGTCCTGGGTGTATTGGCTTTAGGTGCGCCTGTCCTGATTCAACTGCTGACAGATGATGTTTTAGTTCGCGGCGATACTCAGCTACTAACTGTCATAGTGATAGCCGTTGTTGTGATGAATTTATTTAGTAGTAGTATGCAAATACTAGAATCTACTATGATTGCCCATTTTAGCCAACGACTGCAATTAGGTTTAGTGTTGGAATTTGGGCGAAGAATTCTGCAATTGCCATTAACTTATTACGAAGCTCGTCGTAGTGGAGAAATCACCAGCCGACTCAGAGATATTAATGAAATCAACCAATTAGTATCACAGGTTGTGGTGCTTTTACCTAGCCAATTTTTTGTTGCAATAATTTCATTTGGCTTAATGGTGTTTTATAGTTGGCAACTTGCATTAGCTGTAATTTTCATTGGCGTGTTGATGAGTTTATCTACTTTGCCATTTTTACCAGTCTTACAACAAAAGACTCGCAGCCTTTTAGTATTGGGGTCAGAAAATCAAGGCGTTTTGGTAGAAACTTTTAAAGGCGCACAAGTACTTAAAACCACAAATGCAGCTCCACAATTTTGGGATGAATTACAAAATCGTTTTGGTCGTCTGGCAAATTTAACTTTTGGTACTATTCAAATTGGCATTATCAACAACACTATTTCTAAATTTCTCTCTACTATCGGCGGCGTAGTTTTATTAGGACTAGGAAGTATTTTAGTAATTCAGGGGAATTTAAGCATTGGTCAAATGTTAGCGATTAATGCTCTACAAGTTAATGTGCTGACATTAATTAGTTCTCTAGTAGGTTTAGTGGATGAATATTTTCGTTCCCAAACTGCTATCTCTCGTCTTCTGGAAGTGATTGATGCTACTCCAGAAGTAGATGATAAATCTCAAAAACCATTTGCACAAATCTCTAGTGATGCGGATATTCGTTTTTCCCATATCAATTTTCACCATCCTGGTAGAGTTGACCTATTAGAAGATTTTTCCCTCAAGCTACCAGGAGGAAAAATCATTGCTTTAATTGGCAAGTCAGGCTGTGGTAAAAGTTCCTTAGCCAAAATCATGGCAGGATTATATGAGCCAAATTCTGGTAATATCCGCATTGGTTTTTATAATATTCATGACCTTGCCCTTGATTGTTTGCGACAGCAAGTAGTTTATGTACCCCAAGAACCTCATTTTTGGAGTCGCTCAATTTTAGAGAACTTTCGTTTAGGAAGTCCCCATATTTCCTTTGAAGAAATTGCCACGGCTTGTCAAATTGCTGATGCTGATAGTTTTATTAGCCAACTACCAAATAAGTATCAAACAGTGTTAGGTGAATTTGGGGCAAATCTCTCTGGAGGACAAAAACAAAGATTAGCGATCGCCAGAGGTATTCTCACTAATCCACCAGTACTAATTTTAGATGAAGCAACAGCAGGATTAGATCCAGTTAGTGAAACTCAAGTTCTTGATCAACTTTTAGAATCACGCCAAGGTAAAACCACAATTCTTATTACCCATCGTCCCAGCGTAGTCCATCGCGCTGATTGGATTGTTTTACTAGATCAAGGTAAAGTACAACTACAAGGAACTTTAGAATATTTTCTCTCTCAACAAGGAGAACATCTAAAATTCTTATCACTATGAATAAATATGATTTTTCGTTATACAGAAATAAGATTTGATTTTTGTTAGCATAGCCTGCGGTTCTGCGTCAAAATCTCAGTATACGTTTGGTGGATATTGCCCACCAAAATATTGATATATTAGTCTTTTTATAAAAATTTTTCGCCCTCGAAAAGATACTACACAAAAAATAATCAGGAAAATTTTGATAGGCTAAATTATATTTATTTACTTAAATATCATCTTTTTAGCAAAAAATATCATAAATATAATATGTATATTTTAGGGATATAATTTATTATGTTTCTATATTTGCTTGAGCTTTAAATCCTCCACAAAAATGCTATTTTATTTGCAATTCATGATTCAAAAGAAATAAATTTTTATTTTATAAATACCACCACAGACTAATTTAAAAATACAGTAATTATTTCATAATAAAAACATAGGTAATAACAAACCTATATTGTACGTAAGTGAGGTAAAAAATTCATGTCAAACCAAATGCTTGTTTCTAACTTACTTGAGGATCTATCCTTAGATCAACAGCAATCTTTAGCTGGTGGTCAATGGTTTGAAGATGGAGAAGGTGAAGGTGAAAGTGAAACTGTAAGCGGTGCTAGTACCGGCGAGACTCGTCGTTATAGAGTTAGAAGCGTCGGCATTATTAGTGTACGCAAATTATCCAGTTAATAGTGAGTGGAGTGAACTGAAATAAACTGCCAAAATCTAATTCTATTTGAGTGAGTATTTTTGGCCAGTCTCCTCTTTTCTGCTAAAGACAATTAAGCTAGGCACTATTATTAGTGTCTAGTTTTCTGCTATTCTTTCATTTATCAAAAAAATCTCATTATAATGACCATTTCTCATAAACCGAAAGTTAGATATTTAATTAAATATTTTATAACTAAAGAATAATTTAAAAAAGATAGTAATAGTGAAAAATAAAATTATTAGGTGTTAGACACCTATGTAAGTAAGTGAGGTAAATAATTATGTCCAACCAAAAAAATACAACCGACTTGTTTGTTGATTTATCTACAGATGAACAGCAACTTCTATCAGGAGGACAACAAGAAGGTTTTACAGGTGGAAGTGGAGGATGTTTCAGGTTTAGAAGATGTGTTAGGAGATGCTTACGATTCTCTTAATTTGGCAAAATCAACGGACTAACTAGTTCCATAATTTAAACTTCGATGTTGCACCCATGCAGGGATTTTACCTGTATGGGTGCTATCTATTTTCTGGAATTAATTATGCAAGAAACATGAATATTTTATGAGCAAAAAAAACATTTTAAATGTTTTAATTCAAGACCTAAAGTTAGAATTGCTGCATATTTTTTTATATCCAAAGGATAATTTTTTTTGAAAAAAATATATTTATAACAGAAGCATAGGTGATTAAAACCTATGTAACGTAAGTGAGGTAATTAATTATGTTGAGTCAAACAATTGCATCCGATTTATTAGCTGATTTATCCACAGATGAACAACAACTTTTAGCTGGCGGTTTTAGAAAATCTATGCGTGGTTGTGGTTGTAATGGTGGTAGTGGTAATGTCGGTACTGAAGGGTCAACTCCAGCAGTATCACCTATTAAAACACGTATGGCAGTGGGTCACATAATAACAGTGTCACCATTTGCCAAGTGCTTAAATGGTGGCACAACTAATGGAAGTGGCACAACTAATGGAAATGATGACTAATGAGATTCTAATGACTCACTCAAGAAGAATCAAATCTTGAGGAGGTTTGGATAATCTCTTCTGTTCTCTGAATTAAATCAACAAAAAAGAGATATAAAAACTAGGTGTTAGTTGTAACACCTAGTTTTCATTTTCTCCATGATTTCATTACAAGTAGCTTGTAATTAATTTCAAACCATCGTTTCTGGCTCAAAACCTAGTGATTTTAACCTTTCTGCTAAAATTTGCACTTGTTTTTCTGCATCTAAACGTCGATATTCTTCAAGATTTGCTCTTTGTTCTGCTTCCAAAAGACGCTCTTCAGGGGTAAGCAGCCTTTCCCCTTTCTCGTCATACCAGTACAACCACTCCCGCGCTATGCCTTGATAAACTCCCCGTTCTCGTCCAATTCCTAAACCAATTTCTGGCAACCAAATCGAATCTCCTGACATGAGGATATATTCCCCATCTTCTAACCGATACACTTCCAGGGGTGGTTTCTTGCGCCGAAAAGGATTGTACACAACGTAGTATAAAATTCCTAATTCTTTAGCATATAACTCTTTTTTGCTGCTATATTCTCCTAGATGTTTTGGGGAAGCAACCTCCACCACTAAAACAGGTGGTTTTTTTTCTTCCCACAATACATAACTCAGGCGTAAGTCCCCATCAATAAAGCGGTTAACTTCTATGCTGAGAAACCCATCTGGTACAATTGCTGGCTTTTTCGGGTCATAATATATACCCATATTTACACCAAAGTACCAATTCCATCGCTCTGCCCACACTAAGGATAGTGTCGATTTTAACAAGCTAGGAATTAAATCTTGTAGTTCATTATCCACAGGCGTATCATCAGAATCGGGTAACTCTTCAGACGATGGTAAACAGTGTAACGGGTTGTAGTTTAACATGAGATATTTGCTTTGGTTCTAATTCTGAATAAATAAATTTATCTGTTATCTTTTTGTTCAATCTCACTTTGCTCAGATGAATATTTATTTTTTTCAAAAGTATTTTTAACACAAAGATTCGTCCGTCATACTTCAAGATTCTGACTAACGTGTATTCGTTGTACATATTTTTGATACAAAAAGAATACACGTTATTTGATTATTCTCAGTGAAAACTACTAGAAATTTATTAGACAAACACAAAATCGTTAGAGTTGAAGCCGTTGGCTACTGTTGCTACTAAGTCCAAGGAAGCAATGTTGATTTGATTGTCTGTAGCTGTTATGGAGAAAGGTGTGCGGAAAATGGAAGTATTGCCTAATAAGAAGTAGTTATCAATAGTGCCATTAAGTTGAATTTTATCAAAGCCAGACTGAAAATCAACAATGATAGCAAAATCTTCAGAACCGCCTCCTTGATAGTATGCTTGGTTGCGATCGCCTAAGACAAATAAATCTTCATTAACACCACCAGTTAGGGTATCGATTTCACCTAATCCTGCCCGACGACTGTTAGGATCGACTCCAATCAGTGTATTTTTACCTGCTATACCGAAAATCTCATCATTACCTTGACCACCAATTATCTGGTTACTACCATTGTTACCCACAATGCGATCGCTTTTCGATGAGCCGATCACATTAGAGAAGTTTTCTACAGTGAAATTCAAGTCACCAACAGCAGTTCCCAATACCTGTAAACTATTTTGGGATAAGTCTACCCGCAATGAAACTGTAGTACTAGTAGTAGAACCATCAATAGTGCTAATTGAGCGTGTGAAAAGACCGGAAGGTGCAATAATCCTTTCTACCTGAAATAGCTGATCTGTTCCTAAACTTCCCTTTTGAATTATCCCTGTTGCTTGCAGGATAATTCCTTGTCCCAGATTGCTGTAGTCTACAGTGTCAAAGCCGAATCCACCATCAATGAAGTCGTTACCACCAGAACCCACGATGTAATCATCGCCAGCGCCACTGAGGATTTTGTTATTACTAATGCTACCAGCAATTATATCGCTGTTGTTTGTTCCTATAACATTGGCAAAGTTTTTGGCAGTAAAATTCAAGTTACCACCGGGAATACCTGTAACTGTTAACTGTCCAGTCGCCAGATTAACATTTATCGCAACATTGCCTGTGGCGGTAGAGTTATCAATGGTGTTGGATTGGGTGGGGTTAGCGATAATTTCTTCAATTTCAAACAGACTATCAACCCCTGCGGTTCCTTTATCAACTATCCCAGTTGGTTTGAGGGTAATTGCTTGGTTGAGGAAACGATAGTCAACAGTATCTGTTCCACTCCCGCCAATAATGGTGTCATTACCAAAGCCAGCATAAACTAGATCGTTACCATTTCCGCCCAAGAGAATGTCATCGTCCTGCTCGGTTGGCGAACTCGGCCCACCGAAGATAATATCATCACCATCGCCACCCAAGACAATATCATTACCTGCTAAGGCAATCACAATATCATTACCCCCACCAGCAAAAATCAGATCGTTGAAGGGAGTACCAATAATCAGATCATCTTTTTCTGTTCCATCAATGCGGATTAATGATGACTTGGTAGTATTTTCTAACGCTAGTTTTGCTGACAATGCTTCACTAGGTGAGAGCAAGCTTTGTAACTCGTTCAGATTATATTGTTTGGGAATAAGGGAAGAGTCGCCAACAATTGTATTATCCACGACCTTATTAGCGATCGCATCTCTAATTAACTTCAGTTCTGGATAAATCTCTGAAAGTTTTTCGAGAACATCGCCCACAATTACTTTTTCTTTTACATCCACCACGTTTATTTCTCCTATTCAAGGTCACTTGAGTTGCTGTGATTTAGCCATGCTGGAATGTGATACCAATTCAAAATTCAAAATTAAGAAAGCCAGACATGACAAAGCTTTGGTTATGGGTATCTGTCGCCTTCTTTTTTCAAAGTGGTATGATTTTTCATCCAAAACCACAAAAAATCATTGTTATGTTTCAATTTAGGTCTTAAATATTAAGAAAATATAAAGATAAGAGAAAAATCAGAATTATTTGCTTTTATTTAGCCAGAAAAAAGAAATATCAAGAGATTAAAGGATATGTATAGCAGGGGACAAGAGACAGACTTGAAAGCCTGTGAGTATAACGGTTTTATTATTTCTTGATTTTTGTTGGCGTAGCCTGCGCTATGTTGGCGCTAAAAAAAAAGAGCAGGCATAAAACCTGCTCTGACAAAAAAATAAGTTGAGATGATTAAGCACCCGTTAATTACCAATTACTGGCGCATTCAAAGAAATTTTTGGTGCTTCTTGTTTTTCTCGTGCCAAGGTCGGCACAGAATCGCGCAACCTTGCTGTCAGTTGTACAGTTGTAGAGTCATACATCTGAGTCAGCAGCTTGGGATAAAAACCAATGCCAATAATTGGTACTAGCAGACAAGCAATGACAAAGACTTCGCGGGGTTCAGCATCGATGAGTTTTTGATGAGAAACTAATTCTTCGTTTTCTTGACCGTAGAAAATTTCTCGCAACATTGATAACAGATAAATTGGAGTTAAAATCACTCCAACCGCCATTAAAAATACCACGATGACTTTAAATGTGGAGCTATAAGCATCGCTGGTAGCAAAACCGACAAATACCATTATTTCTGCTACAAAACCACTCATTCCTGGTAATGCTAAGGAAGCCATCGAACAAGCAGTGAACATAGCAAAAATTTTGGGCATCCGCTTACCGACACCGCCCATTTCATCTAACATCAGGGTGTGTGTCCGGTCATAAGTCGCACCGACAAGGAAGAACAAACTTGCACCGATTAAGCCGTGGGAGACCATTTGTAATACTGCCCCACTCAAGCCTAAATCGGTAAAAGAGGCAAACCCAATCAGCACAAAGCCCATGTGGGAAATTGAGGAGTAAGCAATCTTCCGCTTGAGGTTACGCTGGGCAAAGGATGTCAAAGCAGCGTAGATGATGTTAACTACCCCCAAAACCACAAGCACGGGTGCAAAATAAGCGTGAGCATCGGGTAAAATACCTGCATTCATGCGAATTAGGGCATAACCACCCATTTTCAACAAAATACCTGCCAATAACATATGGGCGGGTGCTGTCGCTTCACCGTGGGCATCTGGTAGCCACGTATGTAAGGGAATGATGGGTAACTTGACAGCGTAGGCAATCAGGAAGCCAGCATACAGCAACAATTGGAAATTCAGAGCATAATCTTTGAGAGCGAGCGATCGCATATCAAAGGTGACTGTATCGCCATAAAAGGCCATTGTCAAAGATGCCAGTAAAATAAACAGCGAACCGCCAGCCGTGTACAAAATAAATTTGGTGGCTGCATATTGCCGCTTTTTACCTCCCCAAATTGCCAGTAGCAAGTAAACGGGAATCAATTCCAACTCCCACACCAAGAAGAACAGCAGCATATCCTGTACGGCAAATACAGCGATTTGACCGCCATACATTGCCAGGAGTAGAAAGTAAAATAGCCTGGGTTTTAAGGTGACAGGCCAAGCTGCTAAGGTGGCTAGGGTAGTAATGAATCCAGTCAAAATAATTAGGGGCATAGATAAGCCATCTGCCCCCACTGACCAATTCAAATCCAGTTGGGGAACCCAGGGGTAACTCTCCACCAGTTGTAAATTGGGGTTGGCGAAGTCGTAGCTGGTATAAAATGCGTAAACAATGAGAGCGAAATCAATCAATCCGACAATCAGGGCGTACCAGCGTATGGTTTTGCCGTCTTTATCGGGAATGATGGGAATCAGTAGCGACGCAGCTATCGGTAATAAAATAATCGTCGTCAGCCACGGGAAATTAGCTGTATTCATCACAATTCGTCTGCTATTAAAATCATGTTTGCCAATGAGCCACTAGCTTATTAACTAACAGCTTTTTGACGATTTGGCATTGAATGTTAGGTTGATTTAATCAAATTGGCAATCCCCTATTTTTTTCTTGGCAGTATCTTTTGACTTGAGGAGTTATGGAATATCGACTGGGGTACTGCCGCCAAGTCAACAATTTTTCGTCAAAAAGTAGTTAAACTAGAACTCTGTCGATGCTGTGATGTAGCCACAAACCAGGCATTGCTAAGAACACACGCTGCTGTTTGGTGCAGAAAAAGCATGACAAGAGAATTAACCCTATGATAATGACACAAATTGAAAGTCAGATTCGTTATGTCACAAACATAGATGGAGACACAACAGATATACTTGTCCCTATAGAACTTTGGCAACAGCTGATGAGTTCAGTAAATTCTGATAACGTCAGTCGTTTAGGTTGGGTTGACGAACAAGAGCCAAAAGCAAAAATATTAGGCGATTTGCAGGAGTCTGTGCGACAAGCAGCAGCAGGACAGAGTTTCCCAGTGTCGGAACTTTGGGATGATATGAAAGCCTAGATTTATGGCAGAAGTTAGGTTCACATCTCCTTTCAAGCGCTGTCTCAAAACTCTGACTAAACGCTATCGCCAAATTCAAATTGACATTCAACCCATTATTGATCAGCTATAGGCTGGGAATTTTATTGGCGATCAAATTTCTGCAATAGACTTGACCGTTTTTAAAGTTAGAGCAAAAAATAGTGATATCCCTACGGGTAAGAGTGGTGGATATCGGTTGATTTATCAAGTTGTCTCACCTGAATGTGTCTTGCTTCTACTCAATTTATGCAAAATCGGATCAGGCAGATGTGAGTTTAGAAGAGATTGAAGATGCAATTAACAAGACATAGAAATACATAGATCAAGCGCGATCGCCTACAATATCATATCAATCAACAGTGATTCTAAAAATCCCTCTGTTTGCCGCCCTCGTAAATGAAACACCGATTAAATCGTTCCCATAGTGGCGATTGCTACATCAGAGTAGGGTTGTTGCATGAAAGAAAAAAAGACACACCAATTCGTATCTACCATTTTGCCTATTCACGCAACAATGCCCCTATAAACCCCAAAATCATGGCGTGCATCACTCCACAGAACCCCAAAACCAGTTACCTACAGCACCGGGTTCTTTTTCAGTTAGAAATTCTCTTTTAGCAGAAACAAACTCTTTTTTAGAGAGGATGCCGTCCTGATCAATATCAAGCTTAGAGAAGACAAAAGCTGATTGCTCAGCATCTAGGTCAAACACACTGAAGAAGAGACTATGCTCTTGTTGTGATATGTGACCATCACTGTCTAAATCAACAATGTCAAACACAGTCTCTATTAAAGGGTCGTTGTAATCTGGATTTGAAACTGCTTTCTCTATGCCCTGACAAAATTCTTCAGAGCTTACCTTACCATCTCCATCCAAATCCGCTTTAGACCAAAAATTCTCCCAAATATCAAGCCACTTAAACAACAAATCTTTGTGAATATTTGAACCAATTTCTGCGCCACGGATTTTGGCGAACCTCTGAGCAAAAATCTCAGCATCTTCTTTCCCAATGAAGCCTGAATTATCGGCATCCAGACAATAAAAGTGATGCAGTAACTTTTTTCTATGATATTCGCTTAACAATGCTTTTCCTCTTTGCTGACCAAACATACTTACACTACCACACCAGTACGTAGTCGATAATCACACCCACCTACTTATTGTTAATAAAGTATTTAAGGATCAGGCTATTCATGTAGTCGTAGATTCGACTGGATTAAAAGTCTATGGTGAAGGCGAATCGAAAGTACGTACACATGGAGTTGCTAAAAGGCAGACATGGCGCAAGTTGCATTTAGGCGTTGATGAGGGGAGTGGAGAAATTTTGGCTGATGCCTCTCGGCTCTGGGTTTTTTAAGTGGTTAAATACCCTGACCACTATAATGCTTACTTCTTATTTTACTGGAAGCACAAACCATAAAACCTCATATAGTGAAGACTGCTGAAGAATTCAAGCCAAAAAAAAGGAGTCTAAATTAGACTCTGAAAAAACTTAGGGGCAGACACCCGCCCACCCCCTGATTAAAATTAGGTAACACCGAAGACAATCACTAAGCCCAAAACAGCCCCGAAGACAATCAAGGCATAGAATTGAACCCGACCGTTTTCGAGATATTTTAGACCTTCACCACTGACGAGGGTGAAAAAGCCTGTCAAATTCACAGCACCATCAACAACCCGGAAGTCCACTTCCATAACTTGTCTAGCGAGGCGGCGTAAACCAAGCACAAAGACACGCTGGTAAATGTCATCGAAATACCATTTATTCAGTGATAGTTCGTAGAGTGGTTTAATTTTAGCAGCGATCGCCGCCGGGTCGATTTTACGTTGCAAATACATCAGTGAAGCCAATGTGATCCCAATCAAGGAAACACCGACTGAACCACCAGCCATGATGTAAAACTCATTGGGGTCAAATTCAGCCGCTTTTTCCAGCACTTCAGCTAGGCTTTCTGTGGGCGAAAAAATAAACCGTTCAAAGTAGTTGTTGTAGGGTGTACCTACTAAACCAATCAACATTGAAGGTATAGCCAAAACCAGCAATGGCAGAGTCATTGTCCAAGGCGACTCATGGGGAGAACTGCTGTGATGACCGTGACCATCATGATGACCACCAGTAGCAGCCAATTCTCCTTTCTTCATTGCCCCAGGGCCAAAAACAGGTGCGGGTTCTGCCGACTCTAATTCTAGAAGGATTGTTTTAGCTTTGAGGAGCTTGTCCTTGATTTTTTCGTCATTACCCCGGAATTTGCCCTCAAATGTCGAGAAATACATTCTAAACATATAAAAAGCGGTAATCCCGGCAGTCATCCAGCCAATAAACCACAGTAACGGGTTAGCAGCATAAGCAGCACCGAGAATTTCATCTTTTGACCAGAAGCCAGCAAAGGGAGGGATACCGGAAATTGCCAAACAACCAATCAAAAATGTCAGTCCGGTAGCAGGCATATATTTCCGCAGTCCACCCATTAAGCGCATATCCTGCGCTAAAGCTGGGTCATGACCAACAACAGCTTCCATGCCATGAATTACAGAACCGGAACCCAAGAACAGCATCGCCTTGAAATAGGCGTGGGTCATCAGGTGGAATAATCCAGCACTGTAAGCCCCTACACCCATCGCCATCACCATGTAACCCAACTGGGAGATGGTGGAGTAAGCCAAGCCCTTTTTGATGTCGTTTTGGGTAATTGCAATGGTAGCGCCCAAAAATGCCGTTAATGCCCCAGTGAAAGCAATCACGTTCATCGCTGCGGGAACGTGTTCAAAAACGGGATACATCCGGGCAATCAGAAACACACCAGCCGCCACCATCGTTGCCGCGTGGATTAAGGCAGAAATGGGGGTAGGGCCTTCCATCGCGTCTGGTAGCCAGACATGGAGGGGGAATTGGGCAGATTTAGCAACTGGGCCGAGGAAGACCAAAATAGCAAACAGGACAGCCAGGAAATTGCTGATAGAACCTGTTTGGACGAGTTCGGCTAGGCGATCGCCCATAACATCGAACTCGAAGCTACCTGTAGCCCAAAATAACCCCAGAATACCCAGCAGTAAACCAAAGTCGCCTACCCGGTTGGTGACAAATGCTTTTTGAGCTGCATCTGCGGCTGACTTGCGATCGTACCAGAAACCGACGAGTAAGTAGGAACACATCCCCACCAATTCCCAGAATATATAAATCTGGACTAGGTTAGGACTAACTACCAAACCCAACATCGAGGAACCAAACAGGCTGAGATAGGCATAAAACCTGACATAGCCTGGGTCATGAGCCATGTAGCCATCAGTGTAAATCATGACTAGCAAAGCTACTGATGTGACAATCACCAGCATTAAGGCTGTGAGATTGTCGATTGTGTAGCCCATGTTCAGGTGGAAATTGCCTGCTGCTGCCCATTCTAAAGTGCGGAGATAAGTAGGGTGTCCTTGGAGTTGACTCCACAGCAAGGCTAATGACAGACCCAAGGCTGCGCCCATGAGGGAAATGATCAACGCAGCATTTAGCTGCCGCAGGCGGTTTGTCCCTTGATTGAATGAAATTAAGCCTAAACCGACCAGCATTGCTCCTAAGAGAGGGAATACCGGAATTAGCCAGGCATATTGATAGATTACTTCCATCACTGACGCTTACTTTTAGGATTCTTGACTAACGTGTCGGAACTGTTAACAATTGTGACACACACCCTTGAGGATAAAATACCCCACCCGATAACAATTGGGTGGGGTATTAAGCATGGTTTTATATTTGGAGGGTGGGCAGTCATGGATCTGACAGGTGTTTGTTTTTCATCCAGTAACGGCTGACGGTTGCAAAACTGACGAAAAAATCATTATTTCATCAACCGTGGTCTGCTAAACCCTCAAACCACTGAATTTTATAATGTAAAAAAACCGTACCCTCAAAGGTTTGGGGAACGGACAGTGAGTATTAAAGGATTTAAGACTCCTCTTTGTACAAAGTTCTCATCGCCTATTTCCGGCTATCAGAACTTTGTGCTAAGTCTAGACTTAGCATCAGTTGAGTTAAGGTTGAAATCTCCAACGCCAACTGTCTTGAGGGTTGTACTTTTGCGGAGAACCCGTAGGGTATTTTGAATTTTGAATTTTGAATTGTTATGCTGTCCGACATTCCAAGTCTGCTGTTTTCGAGCTACTGTATGCTTTAGGACGGTTGGTGTAACTGAGTTTGATTTCTTCTAAAGCCAGCCTTAAGTCGTCTCTGCCACGGAAACCTTCTAGACGATGGCGAATAATCCCATTTTCAATCAAAAGTAAGGTGGGCAATGACTTTAAGCGATAAGTGTTAGAAAGTTTGAAATTTTCGTCAGCGTTAACCCCAACTAGTTTAATTTGTTCGCCACACTGAGACTGAAACTGTAATAACAAAGGGTGGATAATGCGACACAATCCACACCAAGGCGCTTCAAAATTTACTAAAACCGGAACTGGAGATTCTAAAACTTCTTGAGTAAATGTCCGCTCACTAACCGACAACACCATGACGCCTCTAGAATTATAGGGTTTTACTATCAAACTAGCTATCACCAGAAGAAGTTAGCAAGCTAGTTAATGTTTTATGGCAGCTATATTTCAACATCGCTTTTGATTTTGAGAAAAAAGCCAGCAGATTTTAAAAACTAATCTTAGGCTTTTGTCCTGCCGATCGCTTCTACTGGAAAGAGTATTTTGGCTACTTTGGCGGATACTCCCCAAGAGATTTTATTGCTCGGCAATGTGCCACTATAAAAATTGCAAAACGGATCAGCAGGCCCCCACTAACAGCTGTTTCAATTTATCCTACATTGATTTGGTAGCAATTGATAGGCTGAATTTTTCACTTAGTTAGTATTTTCTTTTGATAGTGGGGATCATGTGAAACTACCAGTTTAACCTACTAGTAGCTACAAACAACAGGGGGTGCGCCCACCAAAGTAAAGCGACAAAAATAGCAACTCCTAAATAAGCAGGGCGAAGAAATTCTTCCCACTTCATGGATTGACGACCATCAATAATTGCTGCAAAGGGAATAATTGATGTGCGCTGTTTAACAATTTCAAAAGCCTCGCCGTAACGCTTGCTCAGACGGCGATCGCCATGCCAAACTCCAAATAAATGGTGCAAAATCAACCCAAAAGAAGTCACAAGGGTAAAGCTCGTACCTAGCCACAGAGTATGGGCAACACACCAAATTACCTGTCCTACCATCTGGGGATGACGGGTAATGCGAATAATGCCCGTTTCATATAAGTATACTTGGGGCTTTTGAATAGCAGCAATTTCTAGTAGATTGAAGGTGGCAGGATACAAAAACAAAAATGAAATCGCTGACAATACCCAAACTACAGCCTTCACTCCTGGTGCGTTCTGTACCTGCCAAAGTTGTACCCCTTCATAGCGGTGATTAAAAAAGTAAACAATTAATATGACAGCCAACGGTAGACTGACTAATGCAAAAAAAATGCGATAAAGCCTTGGCCCAATGTATTTTTCTGCCCAAGGTCGCAAAGCTGCTCCGCCACTGTGGGCGATCGCAAAAGTTAATTGTAACCCCAGCATGACAAAATGACTCGGAGTCAACCAAGGATTCAACATCATATACACAAGTGAAGTAATTTAAAGAAAAGTTAATTCCATACAACCAATACCACAAAGTATTCAACAGGAGACTTTCATTAAGATGTTGTGGTACTGTCTTTTTCGATTTAAGCCTCCAAGTTATAAGATGCAATAAATCATGCCAAGTACCGCCACGGGGAATTCAACATATCCTGCGGGAAGCGAGGCGCTACAAAATTCAAAATTCAAAAAGCTGATATCTTAAGCTTTTCCCTGATTTAGAATTAGCGTTTTATTTGCGCCATCGTGTACTAATAGTTACAAAGCTATAAACATGATTTATTGCTAACGTTGCTCCTTTCAAAGTTTGTGGGTTGAACCTTATGTCTGACCTTCCTTTCACTTTAGATCAGTTACGCATTCTCAAAGCGATCGCCGTAGAAGGGAGCTTCAAACGCGCCGCTGATAGTCTCTATGTCTCCCAACCAGCAGTTAGTTTGCAAGTGCAAAACCTAGAACGACAGTTGGATGTCCCTTTATTTGACCGTGGCGGCCGTCGCGCGCAGTTGACTGAAGCTGGACATCTACTATTGAGTTACGGTGAAAAGATCCTCAGTTTGTGTCAAGAAACTTGCCGCGCTATTGAGGATTTACAAAATCTCCAAGGTGGCACTTTAATTGTCGGTGCTTCTCAAACTACTGGGACATACCTTTTACCCAAAATGATTGGGATGTTCCGCCAGAAATACCCGGATGTGGCAGTACAACTCCACGTCCATTCAACTAGGCGCACTGCTTGGAGTGTCGCTAATGGACAAGTGGATTTAGCAATTATCGGCGGGGAAATTCCTGGTGAATTGACAGAATCTCTAGAAATTGTCCCCTATGCCGAAGATGAACTAGTCTTAATTCTCCCGGTATTTCACCCTTTCACCAAACTGGAAACAATTCAAAAAGAAGATTTATACAAATTACAATTCATTACTTTAGACTCTCAATCAACGATCCGCAAAGTAATCGATCAAGTTCTATCTCGCAGCGAGATTGATACTAGGCGATTCAAGATTGAAATGGAATTGAATTCCATTGAGGCGATTAAAAATGCTGTGCAGTCAGGTTTAGGCGCAGCTTTTGTCTCTAATAGTGCGATCGCTAAAGAATTACAGATGGGTGTACTGCACTGTACCCCCATTGATGGTGTAGTCATCAAGCGCACACTATGGCTAATTTTCAATCCTAATCGTTACAGATCCAAAGCAGCAGAAGCTTTTAGTCAAGAGATTTTACCCCAGTTTGCCACCCCTGACTGGAATCAAGATGCGTTAAAATTAGCACATAAAAAACTAGTGGTAAATGTACTGGATGCAGCCATCCCCAACACTTCCGACGGCTAATATTTTGTCAAAAGTCAGTAGAGACGCGATTATACTCTTACGAGCAGCTCCTCTCAGAGTGTCTACGCGTCTGTACTTGTAGTCAATAGTAAGTAACTTTTGACTAATGACTATTGACTACGGACTATTGACTAAAAACTAAGATGGAAGTTTACTGTACTCGTCCACGCTGTCTACGTCCAAAAAATCATTGTCCTGATTTGGATGATACGACGACGCTGAAGACAACACCGCAAAAATACTGCACTAGCTGTGGTATGCCACTATTGCTAGATGGTCGATACGTGCCAATTAATCTGTTGAAAAGGGGCGGGTTTGGAGCAGCCTTTTTAGCACGCGATCGCCGCATTCCGGGGATGCCTCTTTGTGTAGTTAAACAGTTACAACCTGCTGGCAATTTAACACCAGAACAGTTGGAAACAGCAGAAAGATTATTTGAAACAGAAGCAGAAGTATTAGCTTATATAGGCAAAGAACACGCGCAAATACCTGATTTATTTGCTTATTTCCCTGTAATAGTCTCTAGCTTGCAATCAGGACTGACAGACCAGTTTTTTTACCTAGTGCAGGAATACATCGACGGGCAAAATTTAGAGGATGAATTAATCCAAAAGGGTAAATTTTCTGAACAAGAAGCCTTAGAGGTAATGCAAGAGGTTCTGAAGATACTCAAGTTCATCCATGACAAAAAAATTATTCATCGAGACATCAAACCCTCTAACATCATGCGTCGTCAAGATGGTAGACTTTTTCTCTTAGATTTTGGCGCAGTTAAACAAGTCACCGCCGCCTCCGTATCTGCTGGTTCTTCCACTGGCATTTATACAGTGGGGTTTGCAGCACCTGAGCAAATCGCTGGCAATCTAGTATTCCCTGCTACCGACATATATGCTTTAGCTGCAACGATTCTCAACTTATTGTCAGGTGAAGAGCCTAGCCAACTGTTCGATCCCTACATAAATAAGTGGACGTGGTGGAAGAAAGTCAATATTAACCCGGATTTGAGTTACATTTTAGACAGGATGCTCCTGCCTGCTGTGAATGAGCGTTTTCAGTCAGCCAATGAAGTGCTGGATGCTCTTGGTCAGTATTTAACACCACCAACGATCATCCCAAAGTCAAAATCCAGTACAAGTGCAAATACAGGTAATAACACAACTAAACCTGTTTTTTCTACCTGGGAATTATTGGCTGGTGCAGCCTTTAGCGGCTTTGAGGCAGCATTAGTTGCGATCGCTCTCTCTACTTTAATTCAATCACCAATAATTTCTTTAAGTCTTGCCTCTGTTATTTTAGGTTTATTAATATTTGCTCAAACAAAGCGCTGGATTAAAAAATTCAATTTATTGATTATTGCCGTAGTTAGCTTTGCTACTCTCTTGTTTATTCCCGAAATTGTCATCCCGCAAGTTGTATTTCTATCCGTTGCTGCCAGTTTAATAGCGATCGCTATCACAGCACTATTTCGACTTATTTATAAATTCCTGTCTCGGATTATGTAAAAACTTCTGGGATTATATAGACAACTATGTCTCAAAAAAACGAAACACTGATCCTTTTTTTAGCAAGCATTATCCCGATTGGCTTAATCTTCAGTGGCTTATGGTTTTTTAGAGATAGCTTGCCAATTAGGACAAATGATAGCAAAAACCAGTTAGCCAGCAGATGTGAAATACCATCGGAAGGAACATTTAATTATGGTGGTAGTACCACTTGGGCCCCTATTCGCAAAGATGTAGACTCTGTATTGCAACAAGTTTGCCCTAAGTTTATCTTGCGTTATGTCCAACCCCCAACTAAAAACCCAGGTTCGGGAACTGGGATTGAAATGTTAATTGATAATCAATTAGCTTTTTCTCAATCTTCTCGCCCAATTCAAGGAGCAGAAAATATAGAAGCCCAAAAAAAAGGCTTTAGTCTACAAGAAATTCCCGTGGCTATTGATGGAATTGCGATCGCCGTTAACCACGATCTAAATATTCCTGGTTTAACTGTTAACCAAATTCAAGGTATCTACACTGGTAAAATCACTAATTGGCAGCAAGTTGGTGGAGAAAATTTACTAATTACACCAATCACTCGCACGAAACAGGCCGGTGGTACAGTGGAGTTTTTTGTTGATAATGTCCTGCAAAAGGCCAATTTTGGTCAAAATATTAGCTACATTGCCACAACTACTCTAGCTCTGAGAGAAGTAGCTAAGATTAAGGGTGCTATTTATTACGCTTCTGCACCAGAGATAGTACCTCAATGTAGTATTAAACCACTACCAATAGGTCGCACTTCTCAGCAATTTTTCACCCCCTATCAAGAACCCTATATACCTCCATCAGATTGTCCCGATAAACGTAACCAACTAAACATTCAAGTTTTTCGCAATGGCGATTACCCGATTACCCGTAATTTATTTGTGATTGTGAAACAGAATGGTCAAATAGATGAGCAAGCTGGAAAAGCCTATGCAAATTGGCTTTTAACACCCCAGGGACAAAAATTGCTGGAAATAGCCGAATTTATCAGAATTAAGTAATTAACAAGTAATAGTGAGATAAAAAGGTACACTAATTTGAATAATAAAAATATCTTAACCAATTAAAACTTGTTCATGTCGCAAAAGAATGAAACTATAGAAAGCAACCCTACACGTTCTGGAGTGCAGCAAGCTCTTTCTTCTGGTGACTTTTCTGCTACTGGTGCTTCTGGTGTAATTCGGTTTGCCGGTTCAGGCGATCGCCGACGGCGGGGCGTAGCCCATCGCAACTCTCCAGTTCAACTTGTCAGAATAGTTACTGGCGATCGTTCTCGTACTGGATTTGACTTTGAGCCAGTGCGATAATGAGCGCTTGGATGACAAAAATTATACCTGATGAATTATTGAATGTATCCCATAGATGGGTTCCTCAATGTTCAAACTGCTCCTTGCCGTTGGTGTAACCGCAAAGGCGATGAATCACTCCACTCTGAGAACTCATCGTCCTCTGAATTTCTCAGTCAATGGAAAAAATTGAACACTGAGGCTTTTAAACGTAAGTTTGCCCGATTACACAATCTGTTTGTGGTGGTCAAACAGATTGATTTAACTGAGCAGTAAGTGAGTGTTGCTGGCGACAACTTACTGCTGACTGATCGGGGGTAGGAACTGATAAGCGGAGCTTGACCGTTAAACTTGACCGAAATCTGTTATTGCTGTTAATCAGACTGGTAGTTCCCAACCGTAGATGCCCTATAAACAGTCAATTACGCTTTAGCTAGCTCTATTGATTGACTCTGCTGGCAAACAAATCAAATTATCCCCTTGAGTGAGAATTAAACCACGTTGACGCAATTTACCCATCAAACGAGTGACGGTTACACGAGTTGAACCGATAGCGCTACCAATTTGGGCATGGGTAAGGGGGAAAGGCAGACAATAACCACGAATGACATCGGGATCAGTGTCACTCATAGCTGGTTCTCCATATTCCTCAATCAACAAGGTGAGAAATCCTAGAAGTCTATCAATTGTACGCCGTTGTCCCAAGGCACTGAGCCACAGCAGCTTACGCTGGTGTTGGTATCTGAAGGCATCCATCACTTCACGACGGAAGTGAGGCCAGTTGTCTAGATCGTGCCAGTACATCCACAGTACGGCTGTTTGGTCAACGTGGGCGTAGGATTGGAGCGTGAATGGAGACTGGGCAACAATTTCAAATGGCTGTCCCGCGCCTACAAATCCCAAGAAGGCTTCTTCTGGGGTTCTGTTGATCCGCCGAGAAGTCAATTGACTTGCAGTAGCACTAACCTGAGCGGTTCCTACCATGCGGATCGCACCCCTCTGCACTAAATAGAGCAAACCAGGACGTGCTGGAATCCGCTCATCTTTGCTAAAGGTGCGGCAGCGATAGTGTTCTTGAGCCCAGTCAAGAATTCGTTGCCAAGTCAAAAAAGGACGTGATGCCTCAGAAAAGGAGGATGGAGATTGCATAGGTAACAAAGAGCGTTCGGCTGAAGACAAAGACGACATAAAAAGGTGCAAGGAGTGTCTTTGTGTTTTTTGAGGTAGGCTTAACGCCTAACAGCGTCAGCCATCCAAAAAGTAGAGGGCTATTTGCGCTCTACTATTTTGTTATACTTCCTACTGTACAATGATGGTAGTAAAGTTTACATATTATTCATCGAATATTTATCAAATTTTATGCTATTCTCATTTTTCTTCGATCGGAATAATATTCTATCTCACGACAGATGACAAGCTCTCAAGTATTTTATGAAACCTAGTCTCTCATAAAAACCAAGTGCATCATAGTTTACTAGTAAGTAAAAATACGGCAATCAGACAGTTACTATACTGTTATTTACTAGCAGTTGTGGATAGCTTTAACTATCATCAGAAACAGCAAAGCACAATACAAACCAAAATTCCTCTACACAAAGGTAGAGATGATCAAAATATATTATATATTTCTGGAGTAGCTCTACGGCTCTCAAAATCTCATAATCGAGATGGAATGGAGATAGCAAGTATTATCACTTCCCAGTTATCAGTTATTTGTCAAGACAACTTACTGGTGCGAATTGTTGCTCCGGGGTGGATTCATCTAGAGTTAGCTGATTCTTTTTTAGCAACTTGGTTACAACATCTTGCAATTGCAGGTTTAGGAGAAGATGGAGAAATCATGGAACAGCAAGGCGTTGCCATTATTAAACCTTCTGGCTTATTTGCAATACAGTATGCTCATGCACGCTGCTGCTCGTTAATATTGCTAGCTCAACGCAAAGGACTAATACAATTTAGGGAAGCTTTACCAGATAACTGGCAAAGTTTGTCACTAGGCAATTTAGTTTCAGCAATGCAAATACCTTGGGTGAATGGTGAGATAAAACTGCGCCTCAATCACCCAGCAGAGAGATGTTTAATTTCTGAGTTAATACAAGCGGTAGATAATCTGATATTTCCTAATGATAGTAGGGCGATGAATTGGGAAAAATTAGGGATAGATTTAAGCCGAGCTTTTACAGATTTTTGGAGCCAGTGCCGTATTTGGGGTGAAGTTAAAACTGCCTTTCCAGAGCTAACTTTAGCCAGACTGGGATTAGTTTTAGCTACCCAGACGGTATTAAGGTTTTTACTCATAACAAAGTTGGGCAGTGTTGCACCTTGGGAACTTTAAAGGGTTTAGGGGTTAGAGACAAGAGTAGAAAAAAGACACTTTGATCCTGAGGACACAAGAATTCCCTGGGGAAACTGCTCCTTCTTTTTTCATATTTGATTGTGGAATTTTTCGGTGATTTATACTTTATAAAAAAAGATAATAAAAACTTTTATAACTAGGTATTGACGCATTACCTAATGTCGGCTATATTATCTGGTGTGTGAGGAGCGAACCAGCAGGAACACCGAGACGAAACACGGCCAGTCGTCGGTGTTCTTTCTGATTTTTAGGGTTTTTATATCCAAAAAACAAACAGGGATTTAAGCCCCTGAGTTGTGCGGGAAGATTAATTTTTAATCTACAAAATTTAACAAAGTAATTTTAAGAAAGTAGAAATTTTTCGATTGCAACAGCCGCGCCATCTTCCTCGACCGTGGGGGCTACCCATTGGGCGATCGCTTGCACTCCTGCGGGAGCGTTTCCCATAGCGACACCAAGACCGGCGTATTCCAACATTTCTAAATCATTGAAGTTATCGCCAATAGTCATAACATTTTCACGTTGTAACCCTAGCAACTCTTCGGCTAGGTAACGTACAGCATTACCCTTGTTAACAAAGGGATTCGTGGCTTCAAAGAAAGTAGCAACGGATGTAGTGAGGTAAAGTTCAGCAGGGGTATATTGCAGGCGCAAACTACCTAATAGTTTGTTAATTACTTCTGTGTCATCACACAAGGCTAAGATTTTTGTGGGTTCATTAGTTAAAGTTTGGCGCAAATCACCCACAGCAATGGGAGTAATGCCAGATCGTTGTGCGTAAGTTTCCGTTTCCTTGGTGACTTCCCGCACGTAGAGTTGATCATTAATGTAGAAATGGATAGATAGAAGCGATCGCCACTGTGGTTGTTCAAAATAATCTAATAATTGTTCAGCAGTTTCTCTAGCTACGGGTAGATGTTGATGGATTTTTTGGTTATTTGGGTCTTGAATCCAAGCTCCTTGATAAGCTGATAAGGGCAAAGTCGAGTTAATCTCTTGATGAAACCGGAGTGCCGAGCGATACATTCTGCCAGTAGCGATCGCCACTTGAATACCTCGTGCTTGAACTGCGGCGATCGCTTGCTTGACAGATTGGCTGATGGTGTTCGACTCTCCCGAAATGGTGCCATCTATATCTAGTACAAGTAGTTTAATCATTTAGTCATTAGTCCATAGTCATTAGTCAACAGTTAAAAATTGGTTTTTTTCCACAATTTACCAATCTATGGGCAATCCCAACTGGTTTAAAGTCTCTCCATTTTGCAATAGCGGCTGAATGTCGCTGTCTATTTGAATACGTCCACCAGATAGTACTAAGGCGCGTTGAGTGACTTTTCCTAGCCAATGTAGTTCATGGGATGCTATCAACATTACTTGCACTGGCAAATTTAATAATACTTGGGCTAAATGTCTTCGCCATGCTGGATCAAGACCAGTAGTTGGTTCATCTAAAATTAAAATAGCAGGCTCTAGTGCCAAAATAGCGGCTAAGGCAGCAAGTCTTCTTTGCCCACCAGAAAGTTCATGTGCTGAACGATTGGCGTAGGCTTCTAAACCAAAATCAGCTAATAACTGCCGTGCTTGATCCTTTGCTACGGCGGCTGGTACACCATAGTTACGCGGCCCAAAGGTAACGTCTTCTAAGATGGTAGGCATAAATAATTGGTCATTGGCATCTTGAAAGCCAAAGCCGATGTATCGCCTTGCTTGAGGTAGAGTGTGAGGCTCTAAAGGGATACCATTAATCCAGATTTTTCCTGATTGTGGTTGTTTGATGCCAATGAGGTTTTCTAATAAGGTACTTTTACCAGAACCAGTTGCACCCATCAAGGCCACGCGATCGCCTGATTTTAAGGTAAAAGAAATATTTTGCAGAACTGGCTCTTGACGCGGGTAAGCATAAACCAAGTTCTGCACCTCGACAACACCTGTATGGGAATTATGGCTGGAAGGGTGGGGATGAGAAGTCAAAGATTTCAAAATTTATTACTCTTTGTTGTTGGGGAGTCGGGAGAAGAAGCAGGGGTGCAGGGGTACAGGGAGCAGGAGACAAAACTAATGACTATTGACTCAAAGGTAAGAAGTGAGAGTAAAACAAGCTGCGATCGCCCAAGCAAATATGAGGATAAAAAGTTCTTTTGGCTTGAAGGTTGGATCTATGGGCAATTGACCGTTGTAACCGCGAATTGCCATTGCGGCGTAGACTCGTTCTGCCCTTTCTAGACTGCGGATATACAAGGTGCCGATCATAGATGCGCTGGCGTAGCGTAACCAGCCACCAGGGCCTTTTAGTCCTCTTAATTGAGCGCTACGCTGCATACGTGTTACTTCCGACAGCAAAATTTCTAAGTATTGCCCAGTCAAGAGTAAGTTTTCTTTGATTGCGGTTGGTACGGGTAAGCTCTTCAGGGCAATGCCGAAACTGTGGGGCGGTATGGTTAATAAAAAGCTATTCATGACAATTAAACACACGAGAGAACGAATCAGCAAAAAACTCGCTCTCTCCCATCCCAAGGGCAATGCTACTACTGACAAGAAGATTAACTCTGTACCTAGCATTCCTCCCAACTTGGGTAGAGATACGCGCAATAGAGCTACCCAAATTAAGGCGATCGCACCATACACACCCAACCAATACCAGGCATAATGCTTGAGTAAAGCTGTTCCCACAACAATCACCAGGGACAGATGCAGGCGTAACGGCAAGGCCATTTTAAGCATTCTTGGGTCTCACTACTTTGGCAATTCCAAAAGCAACAATAAAGCAAACCGCAGCCCCTAGCAGTCCAGCAATACTTGTACCAATCATTCCCAAACCCTCAATACCGTAGTCTGCTAGTGGTGTTGGTACATTTACTCTAACTTCTTCACCTAGCTGGATAAAACCTAAGTCCTCCGCAACCCTTTCTAAACCGTCAGGCCAAGCTGATGCTAGCAATGACAGCACACCAGCAACTAATACTATGCTAACAACAGGTACTAGCCAACCGCGAAACTCTTCTTGCTCTCCTGGTAATAAATCTGGTCTTGCTTGGGCTAGATAAGCCAGCACACCACCTGTAATTAACCCTTCGCCGATACCAATCAAAATATGAACACCTGTCATCGCGGGTAAAACAGCGATGGATGCAGTGCCAGAGATGACTAACTCAAGGGCGCAAGCTAAGGCTGCTACTACTACACTCACAGCCGCCGCTATACCAGCAGCCAAGGGTAAGCGGGCTTTAGATCCGCCAAATAACCTTTGTAAAGTTTGGGTTAACATCCAGCCCACCCAAACGCCGACGAATGCCATATTCAGAATATTTGCGCCCAAAGCCGTGATCCCACCATCGGCAAATAACACAGCTTGGATAATTAAAACTGTGGCAATACACAAAGCTCCAGCCCAAGGACTACCTAAAACGATAGCAGCTAAAGTTCCTCCCAATAAGTGACCACTGGTTCCTCCGGCTACCGGGAAATTAATCATTTGGGCAGCAAAAATGAAAGCAGTCGTTAAGCCGAGTATGGGGGCGCGACGAACACCAAAAGCTGCTTGCGATCGCCCACTAGCAACCAGGAGTCCTGCCAAACTTAGCAAACTCGTTGCGCCTGCTACTGGCACAGACACAAATCCATCAGGAATATGCATGATTTTCCCCGTAACTAACGTGTTATTTCACTCAGTAAAAATAATCTAATTTACATATCAAACTAATAAAAAACACTATTTTTCTTTGGTTTTCAATACCCTATTGGGGGATGTTATAATGGTTCTTAGGGAATATTGACAATTGACAAATGATCTTTGTATCTAGCGCTACGGTTCTCGATACAATTTTTGTCTTCAACCGTAGCTCTGGACTCAGAAATCAAGTTTTTATGAATGTTTCCTGACTGCTGCCTTTTTCCCGTAGTTTTAGGATTGCAAACGTACTGCTACACTACCTGCATGGGCTGGTAAACCCTCAGTTTCTGCCAGGGTGACAGCTGCTTTACCTATTGTCTGTAATGCGGCTTGATTACATTCTAAATAAGTAATTCGCTTGAGAAAATCGTAGACACTTAAGCCAGAAGCAAAACGAGCAGAACGGGAAGTAGGTAAGACATGATTGGGGCCGCCTAAATAATCTCCGATGGCTTCTGGGGTATAGCGTCCTAAGAACAGGCTACCAGCGCACCTAATTTGACTAGCCAGCAATTGGGGGTTATCTACGCACAGTTCTACGTGTTCTGGTGCTAGTTGATTGAGCAAGGGGATAGTTTCGGCAAAATCGCTGACAATAATTACTGCACCATGATTTTGCCAACTGCTACTAGCTACTTGTTTAGTGGGTAAGGTAGTAAGTATTTGCTCAATTGCTGTGACTACTTCCTGTGCAAAGGATTCAGAATCGGTAATCAAAATTGATTGCGCGCTGGGATCATGTTCAGCTTGAGATAATAAATCCCAGGCAATCCATTCTGGATTATTTTGGCGATCGGCTACAACGAGAATTTCCGAAGGCCCGGCAATACTATCAATCCCCACAGTACCAAATACTTGGCGTTTGGCTTCGGCAACGTAAGCATTACCAGGCCCGACTATTTTATCTACTGGGGTGATGGTTTCTGTACCGTAGGCTAAGGCTGCTACTGCTTGCGCCCCACCAATACTATATATTTCTGTGACACCAGCGACTTGGGCAGCAGCTAAAACGGCTGGATTTATTTCCCCACCAGGCATAGGGACGGTCATCACGATGCGTTCCACGCCGGCAATTTTGGCGGGTAGGGCATTCATCAGCACAGAACTAGGGTAGCTGGCGCGTCCTCCAGGGACATAGATTCCCACTTGTGATAGGGCTACCCAATTTAAGCCTAGTTTTACGCCTGCGGTGTCGGTGTAGCCAATATCTTGGGGTAGTTGTTTTTGATGAAAAAAACTAATGCGTTCAGCTGCTAATTCTATGGCTGCTTTCACCTCAGGAGAACATTTTGCTGCTTGTTCGGCGATGAATTCCGCACTCAAATGATGGGAATGGGGACTGTAATGGTCAAATCGGCTAGTATATTCCTTGACTGCGGTATCACCATGAACTTTCACATTAGCCAGGATCTCGCGTACTGTACCACTAACGTCAACCGTTGCTTCCCGGCGATCGCTCACCAAGGTTTGAAATCTGGGATAAAATTCTTGGTCGGTTGTTTTTAGGAGTAGCATGGAAAGTATCTCTGAACTAATGCAGGTTTGCAGTAAGGATAATATTTAGTGTAGAACTATGCTTCATCCTCAGCAATCAGCTTTTGTGTATTCTGCAAAAAAGGGATGGCTAAAAGCTTGCACTGTCAATAATCACAGGCATTTTCTGTCTACTACTGATATTGTGATTAGTATTAAAAGTTGACGATTTTGGCATTCTGGCAGGCCGAAACAGGGCAGCGATCGCTACATTAGTAGAATACAGTCACCCATTATCTGCGGTTCACATCAAACCATGAGTGCTAATCCTACCATTACTCATAATCCTTTACTTAAAGGTTCTGGTTTGCCTCCGTTTACGGAAATTCAACCAGAACAAGTACAACCAGCTTTTCAACAACTATTGGCGGAACTAGAACAAGAACTTTCTACATTAGAGGCTAATGTCCAGCCTACTTGGGATGGTTTGGTAGAACCTTTAGAAAAGTTGAGCGATCGGCTGACCTGGAGTTGGGGTATAGTGAACCATTTAATGGGTGTGAAAAATAGCCCAGAACTTCGTGTAGCCCATGAAACTGTACAACCACAAGTGGTGCAGTTCATCAACCAGTTTGGGCAAAGCCAACCCATCTACAAAGCTTTTAAGGAACTCCGCGCCAGCGATCGTTGGGAAACATTAGAATCAGCCCAACAGAGAATTGTGGAAGCTGCTATTCGTGATGCGGAACTATCTGGTGTAGGCTTGCAAGGAGAAGCAAGGGAACGTTTCAATGCCATACAAATGGAGTTAGCAGAACTTTCTACAAAGTTCTCTAACCATGTCCTCGATGCAACCACAGCCTTTAGTCTTACCCTCACCACTAAAGACGAAGTTGACGGTTTACCCCAAAGTTTACTCAGTTTAGCCGCACAATTAGCACGGGCTACTGGAGAAGAAAACGCCACCCCAGAAAATGGCCCTTGGCGCATTACTCTAGACTTCCCCAGTTACACCCCCTTCATGCAGCACAGCACTAGGCGTGATTTGCGTGAAAAGCTTTACAAAGCTTATATTACCCGCGCCTCCTCTGGTGAGTTAGATAACAACCCACTCATCGAACGGACTTTAGAGTTACGACAAGAACTAGCGAATTTATTGGGCTTCCAAAATTATGCCCAGTTGAGCCTAGCTAGTAAAATGGCTCCCAATGTTGAGGCGGTTGAGGCACTATTAGAAGAATTACGCAGTGCTAGTTACGATGCAGCAGTCAAAGACTTAGAAAATCTGAAAGCCTTTGCAGCCAACAAGGGAGCAGCAGAAGCCGCAGATTTGCGACACTGGGATATTAGCTTTTGGGCTGAACGTCAACGGGAAGAAAAATTTGCCTTCACCGCCGAAGAACTACGTCCTTACTTTCCCCTACCCCAAGTTCTAGACGGCTTATTTGGACTTGTTAATCGCTTGTTTGGTATCACCGTTACCCCTGCTGATGGTCAAGCCCCAGTCTGGCATGAAGATGTCCGTTATTTCCAAATTGCTGATGAAACTGGTAGTCCCATAGCTTATTTCTACTTAGACCCCTACAGTCGTCCCGCCGAAAAGCGTGGCGGTGCATGGATGGATACCTGCATCAATCGCGCCAAAATCACAGACAATGGTGTAACTACTGTACGCTTACCTGTGGCGTATTTAGTATGCAACCAAAGTCCGCCAGTGGATGGTAAACCTAGTTTGATGACTTTCTATGAAGTAGAAACCCTGTTCCATGAATTTGGTCATGGGTTGCATCATATGCTCACTAAGGTTAACTACACTGGAGCCGCAGGTATTAATAATGTAGAGTGGGATGCGGTAGAATTACCAAGCCAATTTATGGAAAACTGGTGCTATGAACGCAAGACATTATTTAGCTTGGCTAAACATTACGAAACTGGCGAACCTCTACCAGAGCATTATTACCAAAAGCTCCTAGCCGCCCGCAATTATATGAGTGGTAGCTCCATTTTGCGGCAACTCCATTTTAGTAGCGTGGATGTAGAATTACACTCTCGCTATCGCCCAGGTGGTAATGAAACCGCCGCCGATGTGCGTCATCGTGTTGCTCAGAACACTACTGTTTTACCCCCCCTACCAGAAGACGCTTTTCTCTGTGCTTTTGGACACATTTTTGCTGGTGGTTATGCTGCTGGTTATTACAGCTACAAGTGGGCCGAAGTCTTGAGTGCTGATGCTTTCGCTGCTTTTGAGGATGCTGGGCTAGAAAATGAAGCAGCTCTTGAGGCTACAGGTAGACGTTATCGAGATACTGTGTTAGCTCTTGGTGGTAGCAAACATCCAATGGAGGTGTTTGCAGCTTTCCGAGGCCGGGAACCGAGTACAGCTTCTTTGCTCAAGCATAATGGATTGTTACCATCTGTTGCTTAGGACTGAGGTGGAAAATTGAAACGCAGAGTGGCACAAATGTTTACGCAAAGGAATGCGGAGAATTTGCTACCTCTCTGCGTCTCTGTTTTAGAAAAATCATCTCGCAAATATACAATCCTAATTATTTAGATGGAAATTAAACCAATCTGTGAACTATTTTCTACTACAACAACTGAGCTAACTTCTTTCTGTGTCGTTCTATTGACAAAGTAAGTAATTCTTCTATTTTACAAAAATACATATATTGCTCTCATTTAAATATATAAAAATTAGTAAAATCCGTTGATGTTTCCAACTCAACAGTAAAAACAGATTTTAAAAAAATTGCTGATTATTATAAGATTTATGTTTGATTATCTGAAATATAAAAAAAATCTATTAATACAGTGATTTTTTTCTATATTTTGTGTGTAAAACCTCCTATAATCCTAGCCATTCATGGAAACATTAATGTTGCAATATTTAACGTTTCTCTAATTAAAAATATTTAATATAGATTAAAAATAATAACTAATATCATAAATTGTGAATTTTATCAGGCACTATTGAGAGTAAGCTTAATTATTACAACCCAGTCAAAAAGTTAAGTAACTCAGGTGCAGTAAAACTTAAAGAAAAATTAGTCTCTTAAAATGAATTAATTTTTGAGTGTTAATGACTAATATCTATAAAGTGGCATTGTGCTAACTTAATTACTAGGTTGTTGAGTCAGGTGGTGAACATTTCATCCGAACCAAGAACAAAAACTAAACCCCAAGCAACCTTAAGAACAAGAACTAACAATGATAGACAAGATTTTGCTAGCTGTTTCGGGATTGGGACACGCAGAAGAAATGCTCAAAACTTTGAAAGAAGTGCCATCAGTCCAATCTGCAAAAGTTACAGTTCTGCACGTAGTTACTCCCCAAACTACATCTTCTGCTATGACAGATAAGTGGGAAGAAGGCGGCAAAATTTTAGCTAGTGCAATTCAGACTTTGAATTTAGACCCTAGCCAGGTTTCTTCGATTTTACGCCAAGGCGATCCTAAAGATGTTGTTTGTCAGGTAGCTGATGAAATTGATGCTGACTTAATTATTATGGGTTCACGGGGGCTTAAACGCCTGCAATCGATTTTATCGAACTCGGTTAGTCAGTATGTCTTTCAATTGTCCTCGCGCCCAATGTTGCTGGTGAAAGATGACATTTATGTCAAAAAAATTAAGCGCGTCATGGTAGCGATGGACAATTCAGATGCAGCAAAACATTGCTTAAGTCTGGCTTTATTCTTACTGCGGGGTATTCCGGGTAGTCAATTAATTCTGGCTAACGTGACGACTGATTTGCGCGGTAAAAACTCAGAAGTAGCAGAAATTAGCCCAGACAAAAATCCTGTTTTGGCTTCAGCTGTGGCGGAAGCGCAAAAATATGGTGTTCAAACACGCTGCTTTAGCAGTAGTGGTAAACCAGGAGAAGAAATTTGTCGCTTGACAGACGAGTTGAACATAGATTTATTATTACTCGGTTCTCCCGATCGCCGTCCATCGGTGGCCAAGAATTTTGTCGATATAGACAGACTCATCGGCGCTTCTTTGTCAGATTATGTGCGAGTTAATGCTAGTTGTCCCGTATTATTAGCACGGACAAGTGGTTAATGTTTTTCCTGTAAAATCGGTTGATAAATAAAAACCCCTCAACCATTTGGTATAGGGGTTTTTTATTTTATACGAAAAGCAATCAACTATCTTTTTTACCTTCGCGGCTAGCTGTTTGAATGTACAGGATTATTAAAAACACAGAGGGTACTAGTACGAACAGAATGCTCGCTACGAACCCTAAGTCATTAACTTGCATGGCAAAGAAGCCTCTCTTTAATTTCCAGTCAACAATTTTAGAATAGCATCAACCATGCCAGTGTTAGCTCTTTTTTTTACGTCTCTAGCTACCAACACTTTAAGGTTTGGTGACTACGCTTACGGGGCCATTTACTAAAGTTTGACAGGCTAAACGGTAATTGGCTGGCTTTTTCTTTAACATCCGATTTTCCACATCTGTCGGAGTAGAAAGATTTTCTATTCCTTCTACTATCTCGACAACACAAGTACCACACTGACCGACACCACCACAATTCGTGAGTTTGCCAAAAAACTTATAGATGTCAACGCCATTTTCCATTGCTTTAAGCCGCAGATTAGCACCATCCGCAGCTATTACTTCTTTATCTTCTTTAACAAATTTGATATTACCCATAGCTGACTAATTCCTCGTTGACACTAAGCTGGTCAGGCTTTACACATATATTACTGAATTTATACCAATTTATTACAAAAAGTTAAGAATTATCAATATAGAATAATTACAAAAAATAGGACAGGTATTATTTACCAGTTTTCCGAAATTCAGCAACCTATCCAAACGCAGAAACCCTTATCAAATGTGGCTTTCTTAATTTTGAATTTTGCGGAAAGTTCTGTAGGCGGGTTTCCCGCCGAAGGAAACTTTTCAAGACGAATTTTGAATTGGTATTACCTGTCCTAGTAATTGATGATGGTTTAATTTACCTAAATCCAACAGCTGCTTGCCATACGAAAGCAAGCAATAAAAAGAAAACGGGAATAACTGGCAAAACATCAACCAGTGGGTCGAAGATTTGGTAAGCTTCAGGCAATTTTGCGAGTAATAGTGCTGCTTCCATGTTTTTTTAAATCCACCTAATCCAACACAGCTTTCATAATTGAGATGTATCTTAACATGGATTGGTCACTAGTCAGTTGTCATTAGTCAGTTGCATTATCCTCTGCTTCTAATTCTGGTGAATTGAGCCAATGTCCGAATTCTTCTAAGAAGCGATCGCTTAATATTGCTTCACGAATTTTTTGGGTAAAACGAATGAGTTCAGTAATGTTGTGAATGCTCAATAAAGTGTAGGCTAAAATTTCTTGCGATCGCACTAAATGGGATATGTAAGCACGACTGAAATTTTGACAAGCATAACAAGGACAAGTTTCATCCATTGGTGCAAAATCTTCACGGAACTTAGCATTTTTTAAGTTCCAACGTTCGCCTTTGACGATTGCTGTACCGTGTCTCGCCCAACGGGTGGGAATCACACAATCAAATAAGTCTATACCAGAGGCGATCGCAATTACCATTTCTCGATAAGTTCCCACACCCATCAAGTAACGGGGTTTGTGTGGTGGTAAAAGTGGCGCTGTAGCTTGGACAATTTGCGCCATCAGTGCTGGCGGTTCGCCCACACTCACGCCACCAATAGCATAACCAGGTAAATCTAACTGAGTCAAAGCGTTGGCAGCCTTAGCTCGTAAATCTAGATATACACCACCTTGAACAATCCCAAACAACGCCTGATCCTGGCGTTGATGAGCCGTAACACAGCGTTCTAACCAACGGTAAGTCCTATCAGTCGCCGCTTCTACCTCTGGGCGAGTGGCTGGGTAGGGAGGACATTCATCAAATGCCATGATGACATCAGCCCCTAAAGTATTTTGAATCTCTATAGAGCGTTCTGGTGTTAATTTAATGATCTGACCGTCATGTGGTGAGCGAAAAGTTACACCTTCTTCCGTAATTTTTCTCATCTCACTCAAGCTGAAAACCTGAAACCCACCAGAATCTGTGAGCATCGGCCCATTCCAGCCCATAAACTTATGTAACCCACCACCCCCAGCCACAATGGCTTCCCCTGGTTGGAGATGGAGATGATAAGTATTAGATAAAACCATCTGCGCCCCAGTTTCCTTAAGCTGGGCTGGGGTGACAGTTTTGACATTCGCCAGTGTTCCTACTGGCATAAATCTGGGAGTTTCTACAGGGCCGTGGGGAGTGAAAAACACCCCTGCTCTAGCTTTTGTTTGGCTACAGCGAGCTAGGGATTGAAAAGAAAATATGGCACTCAAGGTAAAAGTAAGGCGATCGCGTTTTCTGAACAAACATAACACGTTGCTGTTCTATTTAACTCACTATTTTCTATGGTTTCATTAGTGAGACGAGCAGCTATTTTAATATACTTGCGGTTAATTTAGTTACTGTGATTGTCAAATAGTTAAATAAATTATTTTCTTTGAAGGCAATTTTTAAGACATCTTCATAAATAGCGATCGCTATAGCTAAATTGTCAGAAAGCTCCTGTTTTATCCTTTCATTGCAAGAGTTAGGAAAAATTATCAAGTTTTCTAAAGTTTCTGGAATAGAGGGATTTTTCGGTGAATTAAACTAGGAAACAAGTATGCTCGATACAATTAATTACGTCAGGATTTTTATCCACAATTTTTTGTATTCCGATACTTAAATCAACTCAATAATATTTAGTAACCCAAATGAAAGCTGTAAGTTCCTTAATTATTTCCAGCCTATTATCCCTACCAATCGTGTTGAGTATAGCACCAGCAGCTAAAGCTGATTTGATTGTCTGTAGTAACTCAAAAGATAAGGCCTATGTGGCAAAAGCTTGGTACTCTGGAGGTCGTTGGGTAGCTAGTGGATGGACTCACATCTATTCAGGTCAATGTGAAGTTGTTCTTGTAGGTGATATGAGAAAAGCTTCTACCTATATTTATGTAGCCAATAAGAATTGGGAACCTTGGAGATTACAAGGAAGGAAAACATCTATATTTTGTCTTCAGCAATCATCTTTTCAAATCACTAATGCTGACAAAAGATGTTCATCACGCATGATTCCCAAGGCATTTTATCAAGTTACATCACCCGGTAACTACGACCACACAATCAGACTGAGGTAGGATATCTATTTGTTAATGATTTGGGCAAAATTTAGCTAGAACGTATCCGAACAATCATCGTCAATTTCGGCATCCCATCTAGCTGCAAGAACTTCGTCCATCATGGCTTCGATAGCGCTGACATTCCACATCCGTTCACGACGTTCTTGCACAGGTGTAGATAAAGGAATTAGCCGCAAACACGCACCCTCTTGCATCAAATCAAAGAAAGTTTCTTTTTGGGGTGATTGTTTCAACTCCAAATAATCAAAGCTAGCAATATTAAGATAAATGGCACTGTTAGCCACCAAGGTAGACCTTTGCGGGTTAGCAAACACTTCCATCACATCTCCTTCACCCTCGCTCTGTAGTTTGCCTTCTTGGGTGTAGATGTAGCGGACTCGACCTAAATCTGCTAATAAGCGCTTCATGTCGAGCTTGTTTACAATTATGCCCGTGTTGACAATACACGGAGCGAGTATTTTGGTGTCGGGTAGATGATGACTCATAAAAAAAATAAAAAATGAGCAAAGTTTTGATCCAACACAGCTAGACAAGTGCTTGCACAGCCCGTTGACCCTCTACATTAAAAAAATATCAACTTTTGGGAGCAATGGAGTAACAGCCCACCGTAGATGATCGCTTAATTAATCTTTAGGTAAAAAACAAGACTAATTGTATGGAAAATTTAGGTTGCTAAATTAAATAGTGTTGCGTTATAATCAGCACTCAAAAAAAACTAAATTATCTAGTACAGCATAGCAAAAACTGCTGAGTTATGCCTTGATTAACAGCAATTTTATTTAAATATTTAAAATACGCCGACGTGGGGAGCAGGGGGTAGGGGGAAAAGAGAATTTGATGACTACTATTGACTAAGGGTGCGACGGTCTACTACTTCTTTTAATATACAAGGGTGCGCTACTTGCGAGAAAACCTAGCTGTACCAAGAAATTATTCATACTGACGCACCCTACAAATCGTCAATTTGGAATAATTTGTTTTTTGGTGTTCCCTAATGACTATTCATACCAGAGCTAGAAGGCAGAAGCATGAGTTCCTATCTACTATACAAAGGTCAACAAGGGTAATGTACCTCTACGTCGATTACTAAGAACCACAGTTGTTGAGGAGAAAAAAATGAGGTCGTGACCTGGCTCAAGTTCTGGAAGTCGTCATGCACGAACTATTTCACCCTATTTTGGCCAACAGTGAAGAAAAAGCTGCTCTACAACAGTTGATATTTGCATTAGATGGTTCGGGTAAGCGTTACTTCTTGAGAAATGAGATTCTACACACTTTTTCCAAATACTGTCACCAAGCCCAAAAACCTACATACTTTTATTACTCTTCTTCTGTGGGCAAACTGATTCAGTATACCCATGAAATAATTTTGGCAGAAGACAGTATATGGTTTGTGGTGCGTCCGAGAATTGCTAGCCAAGAAATTTGGCGACTGACATCAGATTTGGCTCAGTTTGATTCTATGTCACTTGAGGCGTTTTTAGATGTGAGCGATCGCCTAGTCAATGCCTATGAACCTAACATCTTAGAAATTGACCTCAGTTCATTTTACGAAGCTTCCCCCAGTATTAGCGACCCCAGAAATATCGGTCAAGGTTTAGCCTTCCTCAATCGTTATCTATGCAATCAGATGGCGGCTGACCCGCAGTATTGGTTTGAACTTGTGTATTTAGCCTTACGCCGATTGGAATACGATGGGATTAATCTGATGATTGGGGATGCTATTCCTTCAGGTCTGCACCTAGCCAAACAAATTCATCAAGCGATTAAATTCCTCTCTCAGCTACCCCCGGATGAACCCTACGAAAAATTCCGCTTTGAACTAGAAGCACTCGGTTTTGCACCAGGGTGGGGTAATACAGCCCAGCGAGTCCTCGAAACTATTACACTGCTAGATAGACTGATTGATTCTCCCCAGCCTGCGGTGTTAGAAGCATTTGTGGCGCGTGTTCCTGCTGTGTTTCGCGTCGTCCTGGTTTCTATCCACGGCTGGGTAGCCCAAGAAGATGTCATGGGAAGGGATGAAACATTAGGCCAAGTCATCTACGTCCTAGAGCAAGCACGTAGTTTAGAAAACAAACTACAGCAAGAAATCAAACTGGCTGGACTCAATGTACTCGGTATTAAACCCCAGGTGATTATTCTCACCCGCCTCATTCCTAATTGTGAAGGCACATTTTGTAATCTGCGTTTAGAAAAATTACATAATACAGAAAACGCTTGGATTTTACGCGTTCCTTTTGGGGAATTTAATCCAGAAATCACTAATAATTGGATATCTAAATTTGAGATTTGGCCTTATCTAGAAAACTTTGTGTTGGATGCACAGGCACAAATATTAGCGCAATTTCAAGGCAAACCCAGCTTAATTATAGGTAACTACAGTGATGGTAACTTAGTGGCGTTCCTCCTCGCTCGTCGTCTCAAAGTCACCCATTGCAACATTGCCCACTCTTTAGAAAAACCGAAACATCTATTTAGTAACTTATATTGGCAAAACTTGGAAGACAAGTACCACTTTTCAGTCCAATTCACCGCCGATTTGATCGCCATGAATGCGGCTGATTTTATTATCACATCATCCTATCAAGAAATTTTCGGCACACCCGACAGCGTGGGACAGTACGAGTCTTACAAGTTTTTTACCATGCCCCATTTATATCATGTAGTTAATGGGATTGACCTGTTTAATCCTAAATTCAACATGGTTCCGCCAGGAGTCAATGAGCGAGTCTTCTTTCCCTATAGCCAAACAGCAGACAGAAACCCCAATCTCAGTAAACAAGTCAAAGACCTACTCTTTCATCGTCAAGACTCCCAAATCTTTGGTCATTTAGACCAACCCCACAAGCCACCAATCTTTGCTGTTGCGCCTATCACCTCAATCAAAAATCTCACTGGTTTAGCTGAATGCTTTGGAAAAAGTCAGGAATTGCAAGAACGTTGTAACTTGATTCTGCTCACAAGCAAGTTAAACCTCGATGAAACAACCAATCCAGAAGAAGCCAGGGAAATTCAAAAGCTTCACGACATCATCAACCATTATCAACTTCATGGACATATTCGCTGGCTAGGGTTAAGACTTCCCAATACAGAAGTAGGCGAAGCTTATCGCTTAGTTGCCGATTATCGGGGAATTTATATCCATTTTGCTCTTTTTGAAGCCTTTGGACGGAGTATTTTAGAGGCGATGATTTCTGGCTTACCCACTTTTGCCACTAAATTTGGTGGTTCTTTAGAAATTCTTGAGGATCAAAATAATGGATTTCGGATTAATCCTACAGACTTAGAAGGAACAGCCGAGAAAATTTTGGCATTCTTTAAACAGTGTGATGCTCATCCCGAATACTGGCAAGAAGTGTCTGAATGGATGAGCCAACGAATTCATCAAAAGTACAATTGGCAGTTACATACTACTCAATTGCTAGCGCTGACTAAAATCTACAGCTTCTGGAACTTTATCTGTCCAGAAAACAGCGAAGCCAGAGTTCGTTATATGGAAAGCCTATTTCACCTAATTTATAAACCCAGAGCAGAGCAGATTTTAGCCAATCACATGGGTGGTCAATAGTCAATAGTGATTAGTCAACAGTCAGTAGTCGTTCGCCATGAATACAAAATGTCCTTCTCGTGATTTTGTTTATCAAGATTGGATATTAACTGAAACTAAGTTTAACCCTGAGCAGTTGCATTCTAGAGGAACTATCTTCACCATCGGCAACGGCTATTTAGGCACAAGGGGTAGCTTAGAGGAAGGTCATGCTCGTGGTTTACCGGCTACTTTTATTCATGGTGTCTATGATGATGTGCCTGTAGTTTACACGGAACTTGCCAACTGTCCTGATTGGTTGCCAGTGATAATTGCGGTTAATGGCGATCGCTTCCGCATGGATCAGGGTGAAATATTACAATATGAACGTAAACTAGATGTCAGCCAAGGTTTGCTCAGTCGTTCGTTGCGTTGGCGTAGTCCTAGTGGCAATATTATCGATATCCACTTTGAACGCTTCGCTAGTCTGGCAGATCAGCATATTTTAGGACAACGCTGTCAAATAACATCGTCCGACAGCGATTGTTTGATTGAAATTCAGGCAAGTATTAACGGTTATGCCGAAAACCAAGGTTTTAATCATTGGGAAGGAATAGACCAAGGTAAAACTGATCAAGGTATTTGGTTACAAAGTCGTACCCGTGGAACCCAAATTGAAATCGGTATGGCAGCCAAAATGACCATATCAGGTGTAGAGGCATCGTTACAAGTGAGCATCGTCCCCGGATATCCCACTATCAGCGCGTCTTTCTTGGCGACAGCACAACAAACCATAACGATTGAGAAACTGGTGACAGTGTTTACCTCGCGGGAAAGAAATCAACCAGTCACCGCCGCCAAAGAAAAACTTGCACAAATACCTGATTACAGAACTTTGCTCACAGCTAACAAGCAAGCTTGGGATAAAGTATGGCAAAAAAGCGACATACACATAGAAGGAGATATTACCGCCGCTTTTGCTGTCCGCTACAACCTATTTCAACTGCTAATTACAGCCCCATCCCATGACGACAAGGTGAGTATTCCCGCTAAAACCCTTTCAGGTTTTGGTTATCGCGGTCATATTTTTTGGGATACAGAAATTTTTATCCTGCCTTTTTTCACCTTTACCCAACCAGCCATAGCTCGTAACTTACTCAGTTACCGCTATCACACCATCAATGGAGCGCGACGCAAAGCCACTCATTACGGCTTTAAAGGAGCGATGTATCCTTGGGAAAGTGCTGATACTGGGGATGAAGTCACTCCTCGTTGGGCTTTACCTGATGATTATTATGGCGAAGATGTGCGGATTTGGTGCCGCGATCGCGAAATTCATAACAGTGCAGATATTGCCTATGCTACGTGGCAATACTGGCAAGCCAGTGGGGACGATGAATGGATGCGCGATTACGGTGCGGAAATTATCTTAGATACTGCCATCTTTTGGAGTAGTCGAGTTGAGTATAATTCCCAAGGCGATCGCTATGAAATCCGTGGCGTGATTGGTGCAGATGAGTACCACGAGTTTGTCCACAACAACACTTTCACTAACCGAATGGTGCAATGGCATCTGGAAAAAGCGCTGAAAGTTTATGGCTGGCTACGTCATACCTTCCCCGAACGAGCCACGGAACTAGAAGATAAGTTGCAACTGACCACAGAAGTAGAAATTCATTGGCAAGACATAATCGAAAAAATTTGGATTCTCTACGACCCCTCAACCGGATTAATTGAGCAATTTGAGGGATTTTTTCAATTGCAAGATATCAATTTGGCAGACTACGAACCGCGCCAACGTTCTATGCAAGCCGTTCTGGGTATCGAAGGCGCTAACCAACACCAAGTTCTCAAGCAACCAGATGTCCTCATGCTGCTGTACCTGATGCGCCCGTCAGCAGAATTTCCCTACAACGAAAAAGTCTTAGCAACTAATTGGGATTACTACGCACCCCGAACGGATATTAGCTATGGTTCGTCATTAGGCCCGGCAATTCAGGGCATCTTAGCCTCCGATTTAGGTCAAAAAGCCACAGCTTACGAAAGGTTTATGCAGGCACTTATGGTTGATTTAGAAGATAGACGAGGTAACACCAACGACGGCATTCATGGAGCTAGTGCCGGTGGTATTTGGCAGGCTGTAATTTTAGGCTTTGGCGGTATCCAACTCACAGAACAAGGCCCCATCGCCAACCCCCATATACCCCCTACTTGGACACGCCTAAAGTTTCAACTACATTGGCGCGGGCAGTGGTATGGGTTTGATTTGTCTGGCGAAGAAGCAGGTGGGCAGGGGGAAAAGCATAATTTCTTCCCCACTCCCCACTCCTCACTTCCCGACTCCCCCAATATCCAAGGATTTATCTTTGATCTGGATGGTGTATTAACAGATACAGCAGAATACCATTACTTGGGGTGGCAAAAACTAGCAGATGAAGAGAATATACCTTTTACCAGGGAAGCAAACGAAGCTCTGCGGGGTGTATCTCGCCGTGAGTCCTTGATGTTGATTATTGGGGATAGACCTTATTCAGAAGCGCAAATTCAAGAGATGATGGAGCGTAAAAATCGCTACTATGTAGAACTGATTGAAAATATTACAGCCAAAGATTTGTTACCAGGAGCGATCGCTCTTTTAGATGAACTAAGGCAAACTGGAATGAAGATAGGTATTGGTTCAGCTAGTAAAAATGCCCATACCGTGATCAAGCGATTGGGGATTGCTGATAAAGTAGATGCGATCGCTGATGGTTATAGTGTCCAAAAACCCAAGCCAGCGCCTGATCTATTCCTCTATGCTGCCCAGCAACTAGATTTAAAACCACAACAGTGTGTAGTCGTAGAAGATGCCGCCGCAGGCATTGAGGCGGCTTTAGCCGGGGGAATGTGGACGGTAGGACTTGGCCCCGTTGAGCGTGTAGGGGCAGCTCATGTAGTCTTCCCCAGTCTTGCAGGGGTAACATGGGCAGATTTACGCGCCAAGTTAAACGAAGCAGCGAAGAAGTCTTGAGATCAGGAGGATACTTTGCTAAGGGAACACCAAAAAATAGATTATTGCAAATTGACGGTTAGTAGGGTGCGCTACTTGCGAGAAAACCTAGCTGTACAGGGAAATTATTCATACTGACGCACCCTACCTACTTGGATATTTTTTTATCTGGACGTCCCTAAGAGGTGAACTTAAATATGGAACTAAAATCAGTTACCATCGAAATTCTCCAAGACTGTAATCTCATATTGGGACAAACCCACTTCATCAAAACCGTAGAAGACCTGTACGAAATTATGGTAGGGATATCATCACAGGTCAAATTTGGCATTGCTTTCTGTGAAGCATCAGGCCCTTGTCTCATTAGAATTGCAGGAAACGATCGTACTCTACAAGATATCGCAACGAAGAATGCTCAGGCTATTGGTGCAGGTCACAGTTTTGTAATTCTACTCAAAGAAGCCTATCCAATCAATTTCCTCAATGCTATTAAGCAGTGTCCTGAAGTCTGTAAAATTTACTGCGCTACCGCTAATCCTGTAGAAGTGATTGTAGCTGAAACACAGCAAGGAAGAGGTATTCTTGGCGTAATTGATGGATTTTTACCCAAAGGAATCGAAGGTAGTGAGGATGTGAAGGCACGTCAAGATTTACTCCGCCAAATTGGTTATAAGCTTTAGCTATTTAGCAGTGCTGAGTTACGATTCATGAGTGAATATTTTTACTGTTATATCACTCTTAAAAATAACTTTAATGGCAAAAGGAGCTAGCTAAAGAATATGGCAACAAATTATCAAACAAAAATTGTGGCTCTGTGGATGGTGTTTCTTCTGGGAACATTGTTTCATACCCAATTGGCTTTAATGCCGCTTTTCCACGGTTTGAGTGTAATTGAATCTCAAAAAGCCACAACTATTAATGAAATTTCAGGAATTATGTGGTTGATGTTGGGCTTTTTTATATTGCCGATGTTGGCAATCATTGCCACTGTGTTCACTGAAAATAAAAGCTATAGAGTAGTACATTTTGGATTGACTATAGTCTATAGCGTTTTAAACTTCATACATCTATTATTAGATATGCTGCTCCCACAGGTAATTTGGTATCAAATTACATTAATGGTGCTATTGTTTCTAATTGGTTTATTATTAAATTTTGTAGCTTTCCAATGGATGAAATCACCACTACGAAACAATAATTCTCCAGAACGTTTGACGGCTTACCATTAAGAATAGCCAAAATAAACTCATTAAAAGGTATTTTTTTAGCTATCTGACAGGAGATAAACATAATATAGAGGAGTTTCTGTAGTCAGTTTAGACGTTTTTTGATACTTTTCTAGTTCCTGAGGAAACTCACCAGTTTTTTTAATTTTATAGTTTCCTAATGATTCATATTTGGGATGAATAATATAAAAGCCAGCTTGACAATTAGGAATAAAATTTAAGCTTCGTTTAGTAATATAACGGTCAATATACTCATCGTTTCTAAGATTTCGATAATTTCCGTTAGGTTGACAAAGGGTTGATTTTTCAGGCAATTTTCTAAGACTATCTGCTACATCACGCGTACTAAGAACTCTGGGAATACCCGATGTACTGTTTATATAAGTATGATGAAAATTAAGATTAATTACTATAGAAATTGTTATACAAGCAATGATAAAAACTGAAAGGAATTGATTAATTCTTTTAGGAAAATTTAGATAAGCTAAACTGCAAATAGTGAAAATAATAGGAGCTAGATAAATTAATAATTTATAAAATGTAGGGTTATAAGTTTTTTCCATGTCTGTGGAAGAATAAGCCAATAGAAAAATCGACCAAATCAACAACAGGACATTCAAAAGTATCCGATTTCCTCGGAATTTAAACATTCCTATAAATAATACTAAAGAAAGAAATATGATGGAAATTAATAAACTTTTCCAAGATTCACCAATAAAATATACTTCTTGACCTAATCCGAAATAACCGTTAAATATAGCCTTAAATCTCGACAAGAACGCAATTCCATATTCTTTTCCACCACTTGATTTTGTCACTACAGAGATAATTCTCGCTGTATTTATCCAGTTTCTGCCAATTTCGCCGATCCAGTATGGTGTCATAGCCAGTATGGCAGTGAAGGCAGCTACACCAGATAATATCCATCTTCTTTTTTCCTGGAAATTCCTAGATATATAAAAAATGACGGTAATAATAAAAACTACTGGCATTACATACAAAGGAGAGAAGTGTAAATTGGCTATTATTGCCAACACAAGACCGTAAGCTATCCAAGATAGCAATTCTAAAGTTGGAGATAGCTTACCTTCCATTTGATAGGTGTACAGCAATACAAAACAAAGCAGGAAAAAGGTAATTGATACAGGATTTCCCGCCAAGCTATTTCCTGTACTCATGACAATATTTTGAAATAGACAAATGTACCAAAATCCTGCTAATGCTGATAAAAATAACCTCTTATTATGTTCAATATTTTCCAGAAGTTTATAGCTGGTTAAAATGAGTAATGGAATGGAGAATAAAGTAAGCAGGGCATTTGGCATTGCTTGAGCAGATAAATCCGCAGTCAATGCAGTAAAAGGAAACACTAAATAGTAATATAAAGGTGGTAGATAAAATTCTCCCACCAGTCCTGACCAGGCAGTAGGCCCTGATCCTAAGGTAGGCCACTTGCCATCCCATATTGCCATCACTCTGTAGGCATCGTTAATTTGATCGCCACTATAATTAGTGAAATTTATTAATACAAAACTTAGAATAAAAAGTCCAAAAATTGAAGATAAAAATATAAGGATATAGCTAACTTTTTCAAGACTTAGCTGTTTCAACATAGCTCCTCGACTTATCTTATTTTCTCGGAAAGTGGACAATGTTATAATAATATAATGACTGTTTTATTAAACTTCTTAAATAAAAGCTATACAAATTCTTTATAAATCGCAGTTAATTATAAACTTGTCTATCGTTTCTTTGTGAAGCTGCAATATATTTACACCCGGTTGTGCCGTTCTCCTTTGCCAAGGTGGAACTACAGGGCTGACAAGTGAAAGTTTTTAATAAAGGAATGAGTGATGAATCTCAAATCAATGAAAAAAGGATCATTCCTTCAAGCCTTACATCTTTACGTTCCTACACTAAATAATTAAAGGGGTGTAGTCAGGAGTTTAGTCATTAAAAAAGGGCTGTTCTTGTAGGGTAGCTCTGACTATGAGCTAATTTAATTAATTTTACATTGTGTAACTTAGTTTGATTCTTGCCCAGTTATTTAGAGCATAGGGATGCTCAGGAATATAGCAAGTTAGCTGAATTCATGTCCAAAAATAAAGTTGCTTGTGGTTGTTGGCGGAGAACAGAAGCTGGACAATTTGTGCTAATTGACCCTTGTAACATTTGTTTTATAACTTGCGCTTTACGTTGTTCTGGAGCTAGACAGAATATTTTTTTAGCTGAACATATTAACGGCAATGTCACTGTAAAAGCATACTGAGGAACACTATCCAGATTGGGAAATTGACCTGTATTGACTTGTTGTTGGCGGTTCATTGGATCTAGTTTTACCAGCTTGACGCTGTAAGGGTCTTGAAAATTCGCTACAGATGGATCATTAAAAGCTAAATGTCCATTTTCACCGATACCAAGACAACACAAGTCGATTGCTTGTGCTTGCAGTAATTTAGTATAGCGATCGCATTCTGCTAAAGGTTCCAAGGTATCACCTTTAATATAGTGAAATTGTCGGGGGATAACTCGCTTTTCTACACGTTCCTGCATATAGCGGCGAAAACTAGCAGGATGATCAGCCGTAATTCCTAAATATTCATCTAAATGAAACAAGGTGATTTTTGACCAATCTACATCACCCAAAGCAATCAACGCATCCAAAAATTTGAGCTGAGAATTTCCTGTCGCCAACAATACAGCAGCTGTATCTTTTTGTTGCAGTACGGATTGCAAATACTCGCGTACAATCGTTGCAACATCCTCAGCCATGTCGGTTTCAGATTTGTAAATTTGTACCGACAAATGATCAACACGAAAAAACTTTGTAGCGGCTACCATTTGCTTAAATATTAGGGAGTGGGGACGGGGAAATTTTAGATTTTAGATTTTGGATGGAAAAATCTAACATACTCGCTGCGCTGCGTCTGCTACGCTAACGCAAATTTAAAATTGCAGGGGGGATGAAATTGGCTAACTTATCCATTATTTGTTCTCTAGCCTCTATTTCCAAGCTAGCAACAATGACTTAAGGACACAAAACAATGTAAACTATGTAAATTAAGTTAACAATTATTTACATCTTGCCTAATCATCATGCTAGCTGCAATTCTCTTTGATTTGGATGGTACTATTGTCAATACTGATCCTATACATTACCAAGCTTGGCAACAAATGTTGTCGAGATACAGTATAGAAATTGATGAAACATTTTACAAATCCCGAATTAGTGGTCGATTAAATCCAGAAATTATTAAGGATATTCTGCCGGAATTATCATCAGCCGAAGGTATCAAATTTGCAGATGAAAAAGAAGCACTTTTTCGGCAACTAGCCGCCTATCTTCAACCATTAAGCGGATTTAGCGAATTGATAGCTTGGACAGAAGCATATGAATTAAAACGTGCTTTAGTCACTAATGCTCCGAGATTAAATGCAGAGTTTATGTTGGAGACTTTGGGGATAACAGACGCTTTTGATAAAATCATCCTAGCTGATGATTGTTTAGCAGGTAAACCAGATCCAGCACCTTATCAAGCTGCTTTAAGCGAGTTGGAGATTCAAGCGGAAATGGCGATCGCTTTAGAAGATTCTCCCTCTGGAATTCGTGCAGCAGTTGCTGCGGGTATTAGTACTGTTGGTATCGCCTCCACTCACGACCCCAGAGTTTTGCAAGAAGTCGGTGCATTTATGGCTATTCCTGATTTTACTGATTTGCAGTTGTGGGGATTACTTAACTCCTTAATCAAACCAGATTTAAGTGTAATTCGTAACTTATAATTGTAATTACGAATTATCTTTAATTATTGTAACTATTTCCATAATTTTTTCAAACTGGAAATTATGAGCTAAGTCCACAAAATATTCTTTTAAAGCTGTATCTTCTGATGAAATTTCCTCGATCAAATTTAGAATCAGGTCATCGCTACATTGAGCAGCAGCATTATATAAATGTGTTACCAATTCTTTTGGTAATGCAGAGAGCAAAGGCAACAAATCATCATATAAGAAGATTTTTTCCCTAGTTTTTAGTGCTTGAGAATTATCTTCTTGGTAAACATATTGTATATCTAGATATTGATTGAGCTTTTGTAGAATTTGTTCTTCTGAAAAAGGCTTGTTAATCAAATCATCACAGCCAACTTGGAGCATTGCCTGACGTTGTTCTTCAAAAGCGTGAGCAGTCAATGCAATGATAATTGTGTGAGGATTGGGAATTGTCGCCTGATTTTCGCTTTCATGGGTGCGAATTAAACCTGTAGCTTCATAACCATCCATGATAGGCATTCGCATATCCATAAAAATCAACTGTGGATGCCATTGTTGCCATTGAGTAAGAGCTTCCTGACCATTTTTAGCTTCCCGGACTACAAAGCCAACAGATGTCAGGAGTTTCACTAGCAACAACCGACTATCTGCCACATCATCCACTACCAAGATGCGGTATTCTCCTTGCTGCGGAGCTAAACCAATGACTGAGCGTGCAGTTGGTTGATGTAGAATTTCACTCGAAGAACCTAAACCCACTTTTATGGCGAAGCTAAATGTACTTCCCATCCCCACAGTACTACTAACACTAATATCACCTCCCATCAGTTGCACGTATTTACGGCTAATAGCTAAACCCAATCCTGTACCTTGTTGTGATTTCCTTCCGGTTTCTGTTTGTCCAAAGGCTTCAAATAACAAGCTCACTTCATCAGACGAAATGCCGATACCAGTGTCTTGTACCTCGAAGATCAAGGATTGAGGATTGGAGATTGGGTAAATTTCTGCTCCTCTGCTCCCTAGTTCCTCTCCCTTTGCCTCTTTTTCAGTTCCCAACTTCACCCGTAATATCACACTGCCAGTTTCGGTAAATTTGATGGCATTGCCTAGAATGTTGAGCAAGACTTGACGTAGTTTACTTTCGTCTGTTTCGATATATCGCGCTGTATTTGCTGCATATTCAAATTTAAGTTGTAAACCCTTGGCGCTTGCACGGCCTTGCATCATTTCTTGCAAGTTATCTAGTAAATGAATTAAATCGAAGGTATTAATATTTAATGTTGTTTTGCCTGCTTCGATTTTCGACATTTCCAGAATGTCATTGATTAAGTCGAGTAGATGTTCTCCAGCACGGTTAATAATTGCTAAGTTCTTTTGGTGTTCTTTCGACAGAGTTTTGTCATGGCTCATGATTTGGGTGAAGCCTAAAATTGCGTTGAGTGGTGTCCGCAATTCGTGGCTCATGTTGGCGAGAAATTCGCTTTTGGCTCGGTTAGCTGCATCGGCGGCGATTACAGCTGCTTCTAATGCTTGTGATTGTCTTTGGGTTTGTGTCAGCAGTTGTGCTTGCTGCAAAGCAACTTCTAACTGATTGCCGATTTGAACTACGATATTAATTTCGCCAGTTTTCCATTGACGAGGGCCAGAATTTTGGTAAGTTGCTAATAATCCCCACACTTGATCACCAGATAATATGGGGACGATAATGTAAGCCTTTGCTTGCAAGCGTTCTAAAAATTCGATGTAACAAGAATCGAATCCAGCTTGGTAAATATCTGGAACACAAAAAAAAGTGGAGCCTGGGTTAACCTGTGGATTATTTGTGATTTCTAACAGTTTGGCAATACAATGACTTTCTGCTTGGGTATTTGCCAGATGGGTGTGATGTTTGTGTTCTTCTATCAGAGAAATCCAATCTTTCCCCCAAGATTCGGCGACAAATTTGCCATTCTGGTGGGAATCGAAACGATAAACCACAACGCGATCGCAGTTGAGGACTTGTCTTAATTCTTCGGTTGTGGCGGCAAATATCGTTTCTAAATCTAGTGTCTGGCGCATTCTTTGAATGACTTGGGCGATCGCTCTTTCTCTTTCTACGCTTTCTTGGAGGGCTTCTTCAGCGCGTTTGCGCTCTGTAATGTCTTTATGAGTACCTGTCATCCGCAGAGGCTCACCCTGTTCGTCGCGTTCCACAATCTGACCGCGAGACTGTATCCATTTCCATTCCCCAGAGGCGCAACGCATCCGCAACTCCATTTCATAAACGGGAGTAAGGTCTTGCAGGTGAGAGGCGATCGCTGATTTGACTAGGGCTAAATCTTCAGGATGTATTAATTCATTGATTGCTATTTCTTCATCTTCAATGTCCTGTTCTGCATAACCCAACATCTTTTGCCACTGCCAGTCCCGATAAATTTTACCTGTAGTGATATTCCAATCCCACAACCCTAAATTACTGGCTTCTAAGGCTAGTTGTAAACGTTCTTCACTGTTTCTGTGAGCAGCTTCTATCAGTTTGCGTTCAATTAACCCACCTAGTTGGGTAGCGATAGCGCCTAAGAGCATGAGTAAGCGCTTATCGACTGGAACTGGACTGCACTTAAAAAATACCAAAACAGCTAATACTTTTCTCCCGGCAATGATGGGAATACTAAAACCGGCTTTTAAGCCTACTTTTGCTGCTTGTGGCGATCGCAGAAATTGTGGTTGTTTTAGCTGGGAAACATCTTCAATCCATTCTGGTTGCTTGGTTTGCCAAACTCTTCCTGGTAGTCCCTCACCGGGAGCAATTTTCAGATGTTGGCTTTGGTGACAAAATTCTTCTAAACTGTTTTCTTCACAGTAACAGACCAAACTATGTTCTAAAACATGAGATTCACGACTAGGTGTCCACGCTTCTGCAAAATCCCAGCCAATGGTTTGGCAAATTACCCGTAATACTAGCGTTAAGGCACTTTTAACATCAACTGCGCGAGCGATCGCCTGAGTTGTTAAGAGTAATAAACGACTTTCTGCTTCTGCTTGCTTGCGTTCTGTAATGTCTTTAGCTGTACCCAGAATGTATTTTTGTCCATCAATTTCAATCATTTCTGCACTAAACAGTGCGGTCTTGATTTCTCCATTACTAGTGAGAAAGTCAGCTTCATGGTTGCGAATTGCCTTTGCTTTTTCCAGGATCTGGGAGATAAAATTACACTCTTGTGGATTTAACCAAATATTTAATTCTTTATCAGTGTTACCAATGACTTGAGAACGAGAATAGCCAAATAAGCGACAAAAACTATCGTTCACTTCGATGTAACGCGTTTCTGGATAAGTACAAAGAGCGATGGGGTCAGGGGATGCTCTAAAGGCTGATGCTAATTTTTGTTCGGAAATTCGATGTGCTGCTTCTGCACGTTGACGTTCTCGCACTTCTAAGACTAAGGACACTAAATTAGTTAAAGAACGAGCAAAGTTTTGGTCTTCTGGTGTCCAATGATGAGGTAATCCCACTGCTTCTAAACATAAAACTCCTACAGTTTTTCCTCCTAGCCGAATTGGTGTATCCAGCAGAGAAGTGATATTCAATGAAGCGAGATAAGTCTGAGAAAATTCTTTGGTTCTGGGATCTGTGTGAGCATCCTCTGTGGCGATCGCTTCATCTTGATGTAAAGCTTGAAAATAAGCTGGATAATCTTTTGCTGATAAAAAAAATCCTTCGCGGTGGTGATTGCGACTATACTCAAATAGGTCACAACATTGAATTTTAGTAGCTGTTTCGTCATACAACCAGATACTTGCTCGCTCTACACCCAGATTCTCAGCAGCAGCAGTTGTAATTTCTGCGAAAGCTGCTTTTAAGTTTCTTTGATAGAGTACTTGATTTTTTGCCAATTTTGTTAATACTAAATTATGGTTGCAGAGCTTGATAGTATTGATTTGTAATTCTTTTTGCTGTCTGTTTTGTTTTATGATATTGCTATTTATATCTACTGTTGCCATTCTATTGAATGACTGATTAATTAATTCTTCATTGTTAAATTTTGGTAATTGAAAACAGCATTCTTGTTTATTGCCTATAACAATGTCTTTTGCTGTACTATTCAGTGATATTGATTTATCAGTTTTTAAACCTATTTGATGATGTATTTTTATTGATTCTTTATGTTTATCTTGAATGATTAATTGATTCTTGACGCGGAGAAAGCATTCTTCTTTTCGTAATGGCTTGCTAATAAAGTCAGATACACCTAATTGAAAATAACTATTATATTCCGAAAGCTGATCTATATAAGTTAACAAGATAATAGATATATGCTGAGTTTTGGTTTCAGCTTTTAATTGTTGACAAAAATAATGCCCATCTATTTTATCAATAGAACTATCTATAAAAATCAAATCGGGCATTAATTTGCAAATGCTACTAATTGCGATTTTAGCAGTATTAACTCGTTGTAATAAATAATCTGACTCTGAAAAAAAAATTGATAAAGAATACCAATTCTCTAAAGAATTATCAATTAATAAAATTTTGGTTCGTTGATAATCTATAAGCATATTATCAAGTTAAAGAGCAAATTAAAAAAAAAGACAAAATAATTAAAAAAATTATCAAAATCTCATCAATTTAGTGAAAACTGGTGCATCATGTTTTGGTGAATCTTCCTGAGCTAAGGCGCACGCTATGCCAATAGACTAGAAGACTGGGGAGATACAAACTAATTCCTCATCAGCCTACGGACAAGCTCCCCGAACCCGGACTTCGTTTGTATTGCCGAGATTTCTAATCGCCAGGTCTTTTTTCCAAAAGGGAATGCTCCCAAACTTGGTCAAAATAACTAAATTAGTAATAACCGGTTCAATAATTATTCACAACTATAACGTACATTTGTTACAGAGACTATAAGAGACTGGGGAGTGGGGATCAGGGAGTAAGCGAAGAGTTTTGATGGTTCACAAATTTTTTTACACTCTGCAAAGTTAACTTGCCATACCACTAAAAGCGGCGTAAATAAAGCTACCAGGTCACGTCGATTCTTTACGAAACGCTACGCGAACGCACTCAATCAAAAATTCAATATTAACAATCCTCATAAATAAATTTAGGAAAATGTATCCTTTTTTACTTCGGTAAAACAAGCGCAAATCTTGATATACACACCTTTTGACTTCCGCCTCCACGATAGTACTAGCCTCACAAGTTCCTCATGTTATGGCTATAAATTTTTGCTTATGAGTCTCAGGCGATCGCCCCTACAGTGATAGAACAAATATGAGTGCTATACAATCAACAAAAAGTTCCCGGTGTTCCTCTGTGTATGGGCCTGTCAAATCCTGGCGATTTGGGAATTCTCTAGGAATAGATCCCATTGGGGATGTATGTACCTGCTCCTTCAACTGTGTCTACTGTCAATTAGGACAGATTCAAGCACATACCACCCAGCGTCAGATTTTCGTACCGACAACCCAATTTTTTGAGGATTTGCAAGGGTTTGCGCCTTATGATCAAGTAGATGTTGTCACCCTCAGTGGCAGTGGCGAACCTACTTTAGCATTAAATTTAGAGGAAATTTTGGCGATCGCCAAGCAGATAACACAACGACCAACGGTAGTCTTAACCAACAGTACATCACTGAGGGACACTACAGTACGTCATGCGTTGAAATCAGCAGACACTGTTGCTGTTAAATTAGATGCTATTTCGTCAAATCAATTGCAGCGCATTAACCAACCTGTAGCGACAATTAGTTTACCGCACATCCTAGCAGGTATCGAGCAATTTCGAGGGGAATATCCAGGGAATCTCGCTATTCAAACAATGGTGTTATCTCCCTGGACAACGGAAATGGTAGAACTTTACATCCAACATATACAGCGTTTGCATCCTGATGAAATTCAACTAAACGTTCCTACTCGCTCCCGTGTTTTAGTTCGACAATTAGATGCTAGAGGAAATAATCCCATTGAATCCGTTCCTCACGCTATGCGCCAACTTAAACGTATTAGTGTTGATATCCTCAAAGCACTAGCTGACACAATTCACTATGCCACAAAAATTCCGGTGCGTTGCGCTCCCATAAATTAGGGGTATGGGGGTAAATCATTCTTTCCCTCACAACCTTAAACTCTCATCAAAACAAAAAAATTCCTACGTAAGTCCTAATAGTTAACAAGTATGGTTCCAAGGAGAAAAAGATGGAAACTCAGTCAACCAAGCAATCTATTACACTTCCAGAGATTCCCCCTGGCTATCTCAACATTATGGGTTACATTGATGAGTCAGAGGTTAATGGCCCTGGTTGTCGTGCAGTAGTTTGGGTACAAGGTTGTCCCCGTGAATGTCCAGGGTGTTTTAACCCTGATTCCTGGACGTTTGAAGTTAACCAACTAGTTTCTGTAGATTCTCTGGTTGAGCAAATTTTGAGTAAACCTCAAAATCAAGGCGTGACATTCTCTGGTGGAGAACCGTTTTATCAAGCAACAGCATTGGCGGAATTAGCTCGGAAGCTGAAAGCTGCTGGTTTAAATGTCATGTCCTTTACAGGGTTCACCTTAAAACAACTAGAGTCTGAATCTGCTCCCCCTGGTTCTCAAGCATTATTAGAACAACTCGATATTTTGATTGACGGGCCTTTTGTCGAATCTCTAGCAATTAACTCTCCCGATTCGCCTGTTTCCTCCAAAAATCAAAAAGTTCGTGTTTTTAATCCCGCCTTTGCAGATAAAATTACCTGGGCTAGTGATCAAATAGAGGTTCATATTCTCAAAGATGGGAACCGGATTGTTACAGGTTATCAAGGTTGGTTGGAATGGACTTAAGTAATTGATAGTTAGTAATTCGTAATTGGGTTTTGTGTTGGGTATATACTTTGACACAAAACCGTTTTTATTGATTATGCTGACTTTGACGCAACTGAAACCACCGAATCCTCATGTAACAGTTACTTTGACTTTGCCACTTTCCGCAGAAGAACGTTGTCGTAGTCGTCACCGTTTTGAGACAGAAGATGGTAGGGTTGTGTTTCTGCGTTTACCTAGAGGTACAGTTCTGCGGGATGGGGATATTCTTCAAGACGAAACTAATGGTAATTTAATCAGAATTGCGGCTAAACCAGAACCAGTGTTAACTGTGGTTGCCCAAACCCCACTTTTATTAATGCGGGCAGCGTATCATTTAGGTAATCGTCATGTAGCTGTGGAAATTACCCCGGCTTATTTACGCTTATCACCTGATACAGTATTACGTACAATGTTAGAACACATGGGGTTGGAAATTACTGAAGAAGTTCTCCCCTTTCAGCCAGAATTGGGTGCTTATGGACACCATCACGCTCACTGATAGCCATTTTTTACAAATTTTACAACTAGCTAGTTCTGCTTTACCTGTGGGAGCATACAGCTATTCTGAAGGATTGGAAACACTAATAGAAAATGGTGCGATCGCTAATCAAAAAACTCTGAAACAATGGTTAGAGGCGGAACTAACTTATGGGGCAATTCGTTTAGAAGCGGCTGTGATGGTGAGAGCTAATCAGGCTGTAACAACTGGTGATCTGGAAAGGTTACGCTACTGGAATCTGTGGTTATCTGCGGCGCGGGAAACCCAAGAATTACGCAACTCTAGCTGGCAGATGGGGCGATCGCTCATGCAGTTACTTGGTAAAATACAACCAGAAATATTACCTTTAGCCAATGCTGTGGGTCATCCTTGTAATTATGCGATCGCTTTTGGAATTGTTGCTGCTCATTGGCAAATTAATATCTCTGTCGCCTTATTAGGATATCTGCATAGTTGGGCAAATAATTTAATTACTGCTGGGGTAAAAATCATCCCCCTCGGACAAACAGCAGGACAAGAATTATTACTTCAGTTGCAACCATTAATTAGTCATGCCACAGTAGAAATTATGTCTTTAAAGGATGACGAACTCAGTTGTTGTAGTTGGGGTTTATCTTTAGCCAGTATGCAGCATGAAACGCAATATACAAGGTTGTTTAGAAGTTGAAGAATTAGCAAGACTATTGATTTATGAATGCTTTTCGTGTTGGGGTAGCAGGCCCGGTGGGTTCGGGAAAAACAGCTTTGGTGGATGCTTTGTGTAAAGCATTGCGCGATCGCTATAAACTGGCGGTGGTGACAAATGATATATATACTCAGGAAGATGCTCAGTTTTTGGTGCGTTCTCAAGCCTTGACAAGCGATCGCATTTTAGGTGTGGAAACTGGCGGTTGTCCCCACACAGCGATTCGGGAAGATGCTTCCATGAATTTGGCAGCAATTGAACAACTAGAACAGCGTTTTAGTGATTTGGATTTAGTGTTTTTAGAAAGTGGTGGAGATAATTTAGCCGCTACCTTTAGTCCGGAATTAGTAGATTTGACTATTTATGTGATTGATGTGGCTGCTGGTGATAAAATTCCCCGCAAAGGAGGCCCAGGAATTACCAAATCTGATTTATTAGTAATTAATAAAACTGACTTAGCGCCTTATGTCGGTGCAAATTTAAGCATTATGGAAAGAGATGCAAAAAAAATGCGCGGTGATAAAAGTTTTATTTTTACTAATTTAAAAACTCAACAAGGACTCAGCGATGTGATTGAATTTGTCTGCTCCTACATATAGCAACTAATTACATCATAGAATGACTTACCACTTACCACTCACCACTCATTACTCATTACTCATTACTCATTACTCATTACTCATTACTCATTACTCATTACTCATTACTCATTACTCATTACTCATTACTGCTGTGTTCATGATTAAATGTTGAGTGTGAAGGGTGAGTAGTATTTAATGCAAACACAAGACAGCGTACAAGTTAATCCGCTTGCAGAGGCGATCGCTTCTAGCCAAAAATATCTGCTATCACTACAAAATCCGGCTGGTTACTGGTGGGCGGAGTTGGAATCTAATGTCAGCATCACATCTGAGGCTGTTCTACTCCATAAGATTTGGGGAACAGATAAAACCAGACCTCTCCATAAAGTAGAAGCTTACCTGCGATCGCAGCAACGGCAAACAGGAGGCTGGGAATTATTTTATGGCGATGGAGGGGAACTTAGCGTATCGGTTGAGGCCTACATGGCACTAAAATTGCTTGGTGTACCCGCAAGCGACCCCGCGATGATGCGGGCGCGAAATTTTATTCTGGGGCGTGGTGGTATCAGTAAAACCCGCATTTTTACCAAGTTTCACCTTGCACTTATCGGCTGTTACAACTGGCGTGGTCTTCCCTCCCTCCCCGCTTGGGTGATGCTACTACCCAAGGATTTCCCAGTGAATATTTATGAGATGTCCAGTTGGGCGCGTTCCAGCACAGTCCCACTTTTGATTGTCTTTGACCGCAAACCTATTTATCAAGTTAACCCAAATATCACCCTTGATGAACTGTACACCGAAGGCGTAGAAAACGTCCGCTACGAATTACCCCGCAGTGGTGATTGGACTGATTTATTTCTAACTTTAGATGAAGGCTTCAAGCTGGCGGAAAGTTTAAATTTCATTCCTTTTCGAGCAGAAGGAATCCAAGCTGCCGAACAATGGATTATAGAACGTCAAGAAGCCACAGGCGACTGGGCGGGCATTATTCCCGCCATGCTTAATTCAATGTTAGCTTTGCGCGCGCTAGATTATGATCCCAACGACCCCGTTGTCCTCCGGGGGTTTCAAGCCTTGGATAACTTCGCCATTGAAACAGAAGATTATTACCGCATCCAGCCTTGTGTGTCGCCTGTGTGGGACACCGCTTGGGTAATCCGGGCGTTGGTTGACTCTGGGATTGCACCAGACCATCCGGCGATAGTCAAGGCGGGAGAATGGTTATTACAAAAGCAAATTATTGATTATGGTGATTGGACAGTCAAAAATCCCCAAGGTACACCGGGGGCTTGGGCGTTTGAGTTTGAAAATCGCTTTTACCCAGATGTAGATGATACAGCTGTAGTCGTCATGGCACTTGATGCGGCTAAACTCCCTAATGAACAATTAAAACAGAAAGCCTGCGATCGCGCTCTCCAGTGGATTGCATCCATGCAATGTAAACCAGGCGGTTGGGCTGCTTTTGATATTGATAATGATCAAGATTGGCTAAATGCCATACCTTACGGCGACTTAAAAGCCATGATTGACCCCAACACGGCTGATGTCACCGCCAGAGTATTAGAAATGTTGGGCGCTTGTAACTTATCCATAGATTCCCATAATTTGGAGCGATCGCTGACCTATCTCTTAAATGAACAGGAACCAGAGGGCTGTTGGTTTGGGCGTTGGGGCGTGAATTACATTTACGGTACTAGCGGCGTTCTCTGCGCCTTAGCTTTAATCAATCCGCAAAAATATCAACAGCAGATTGCACGAGGGGCTACTTGGTTAGTCAGTTGTCAAAATCCTGATGGCGGCTGGGGTGAAACTTGCTTTAGCTACAACGACCCCAGTCTGAAAGGTAAAGGCGACAGTACACCATCCCAGACGGCTTGGGCGTTAATTGGGTTAATCGCCGCCGGAGAAGCTACGGGTAAATTTGCCCATGATGCTATGGAACGGGGAGTTAACTATCTCGTCTCTACACAAAAGCCTGACGGTAGTTGGTTTGAGGCATATTTTACCGGGACGGGTTTCCCCTGTCACTTTTATTTGAAGTATCACTACTATCAACATTACTTTCCTTTAATTGCCCTTGGTCGCTATCAAGCAATAGTTTCGTAGTCAAAACCACAAATAGCGCCAAAAGTCCAAGGATTAGCAAACGAACTGACTTGGTTTAAAGTAAAACTTGGCGTATTTACGTGAGCTTTGAAACTCAGAGCCAGAATCATCATAATAATTTTTAAATCCGCCTGCGCTCAAACTCCAACTTTGATGTTTCATTCTCGAACGTTCATGTTCTGAACGAGAATTTTCCTGTTCAGAACTCAACGTTTTATGTTCCAAACGAAAACGTTCCTGTTTTACACTCAAAGTTTTATGTTTCAAACGAGAATTTTCCTGTTTTACACTCAAAGTTTTATGTTTCAAACGAAAATTTTCCTGTTTTAAGCTCAAAGTTTTATGTTTCAAACGAAAATTTTCCTGTTTTACACTCAAAGTTTTATGTTTCAAACGAAAATTTTCCTGTTTTAAGCTCAAAGTTTTATGTTTCAAACGAGAACTTTCCTGTTCTGATGTGGAATGATAGTGTTCTAAGGACTAATACTCTACATATAATTGTCAACTGGTAAGCGATATTACCGAAGATTGTAAAATAACGCGATGTGCGACTTATCCTTGAAACCCCTCTCCATAGCTTGCTTCCCGCAGGGTACCTCTCCCCTACAAGGAGGAGCCACTTGCTACAACGCGGGTTCCCCGCGTTGTAGCAAGTGGCGTAGAGGCTTTAATTCTTGCTCCCCTTCCCTACAAGGGAAGGGGTTGGGGGTTAGGTTCGAGAGAAAGTTGCACGCCGCGTAAAATATGAATCATCTATTCATCTAAAATTGTGCCTTCTATATTGGCTCCTTCTAAATTTGCGCCGTTTAAATTCGCTTGATTCAAATCAGCTTGGTTGAGATTTGCCTGTGTCAAGTCTGCTACGGTTAAATCTGCGCCACTGAGATCGGCTCTATCGAGATTTGCCGCTTGTAAGTTTGCTTCGTGTAACTCCGCTTCATTTAGATTAGCTTGAATTAGTTTCGCAACTGTTAAATCAGCCTGGTTCAAATTAGCACCATCTAAAATTGCACCATCGAGAATTGCACCATCGAGAATTGCACCACCTAAGTTGCTACCTGTGAGGTTAGCATGGCTTAAATTTGCGCCATTTAAGTCTGCTTCTATTAAACTACTGTGAGTCAAATTAGTATTACTCAAATCAGATCCATCTAAGATAGCTTGATCGAAAATGACTCCACTCAAATCGGCTCCCCTTAAGTTTGCCTCACTTAAGTTAACAGCCGTAAAATTTCTCTCACCCGCAGCGTAGTTTTTCAGAAGTTCATTTGCTTTCATAGCGTTACTAACCTATGTTAATTAGATACTGAAAAAATTCCCAATACTCGCCATTGGGAATTTTGTCTTTAATTAGGAAACACACATTGAGATAGTCTAACTAATATTAACTATGATTACGACTATCTTTAGTTATGAATTCATTTCATACCTGAGATAGACATTTGGTAATTTGTAATTTTTTCCTATTCCCTAGAACTGACGCAGTTGCCTTTCCATCAGCATTTGTGGTTCTACACTCTCCACATTAGGTATGGCTATTAGTTGAGTTATTCCCGTGAGAGCATCAGCAATTTTACCTGTTTTGGCACGTAACCAACCAGCGTTAGGGGCATAGGCTAGGGTTTGTGCTAATTCGTAACCAGCTTGATTGATAGCAGCTTGTTGTGATGTAATATCAACGTCTCCACCAAAGCGAATGAACACCATACCAGTAGGTACAGCAAGGGTTCCGTTATTTTGTAAGGTATAGACTGGACTCAATGTATCTGTGTTAGCAGTGTCCTGAATTGCTTGATTGGGTTCGCCGGGGAAAATAGCAATTGCCCCTGCACCCTCATTCAGTACTAAAATTGCATTAGATGGCGTGGTCTTGGCTTGTTTGTAGTGTGCGGCGTAGTACCCAGACTGGCGATTGTAGAAGACACTTGGATCTGTGCCAACACAAATTTGTTGGGGATACTCAATAAAGTAGTCTCTTTGGGGTCTCACTTCAGCAATTAAAGGTAGAGAGTACGCCTGTAAAAATAATTCAGTGGGAAAATAAATCATTCTTTTTAAATTCTAATGATTTCCGGTAATTAGTAACTTCCTCTCATAAATTGAAAATGGGCAGGATAATAAGCAAGGGGGCAGGGGGAGAAGAGAATTTGATGACTAATGACTAAATAATTACAAATTAATTAGACAACAGGAGATGTGAATAAGTTGCCGTTCACATAAATTTGTAATTCCCACAAACTCGATTCTGGAAAGCTAGATTGATAGCTTGTATCAACAGAAAATTCTTTCTCATCTGCGTCTTATGTGTGACTTGACTATAAAATTACACACAAAATACAGAGGCTAAGTATCAACTTAATAGTAGGAGATTAAGTATGGTTCAGGTTCGCTATGGTGGTCAGAACGGTGAACAGTATGAACTGGTGATTAGTGATAATCACATTGTAGTTCGTACCGAAAGCCGTAGTGCGCTTGTCAGTGATAGACCGTTTGAAGTTGCTTCTGTCTCACCCCAAGCCCGTAGCATCCTCAATCAATTTGATTTATCAACTCGGTTCAGCCAAGCGGGTGTAGAAGTTCTCCAAGCTAAAGAATCGAGTCAGGATGCTGCTTTGCGTGACACAGCCAGGGAAATTCTCAATCAAGAACCGGAGGTGGAATTTGCTGGACGTGTTTTGATTGACCCCATCAGTAGGCAGCCGATAATTTATACTGAAAACCTCTTTGTGAAGTTTGACCACGAAGAAGATGTTAGCGTCTGCCAAGAACTTTTAGGACGCTACGGCTTAACGATTAAACGTCAACTGGAATACGCCCGGAATGCCTACTTTGTCAGCGCACCCCCCCATACTGGTTTAGCCATCTTTGATATTGCCGAAAGGTTGCTCAACGAGGCATCGGTGGAATTGTGCCATCCTGAATTAGTGCGAGAATTGAGGCAGCGTCAGGTGTTTCCGCAGCAATGGCATCTCAAGCAAACCACCATTAATGGTAAGACTATCAATGCCCATGCCAATGTTGAAGCGGCGTGGAAGTTGAGCGATGGTACGGGGACAATTATTGCCATTGTTGATGATGGCGTAGATGTTGACCATGAAGAGTTCCGTTCCTCTGGTAAGATTGTGGCTCCCAGAGATGTGACGCGAAAAACCAACTTTCCCACACCAGGAAACAGAGATAATCATGGTACAGCCTGTGCAGGTGTAGCCTGTGGTAATGGCAACTTTGGGGCTTCTGGTGTCGCGCCTGGGGCTAAGTTGATGCCGATTCGTTTCGTTTCATCCCTGGGTTCACAAGATGAAGCAGACGCTTTTGTTTGGGCTGCTCAAAACGGTGCGGATGTCATTTCTTGTAGTTGGGGGCCACCAGATGGTAAGTGGTGGGATGACAAAGACCCTCTACACAAGCAGAAAGTGCCTCTACCTGATTCCACAAGACTGGCGATGGACTATGCCATCAATAAGGGGCGTAATGGTAAAGGGTGTGTAATTTTATTTGCCGCAGGTAATGGCAATGAAAGTGTAGATAATGACGGCTATGCCAGCTACAACAAGGTAATAGCTGTAGCGGCTTGTAACGACTTCAGCACTAGAAGCGCTTACAGCGATTTTGGTCAAGCGGTCTGGTGTGCTTTCCCTAGCAATAATGGCAACCCTTCTCAAACTCCTGGTATTTGGACAGCCGATCGCTCTGGTGTACTGGGCTATAATTCCGGTAATACCAATCTCGGTGATCAAGCTGGTAATTACACCAACAGTTTCGGTGGAACTTCTAGTGCCTGTCCTGGTGCGGCTGGTGTTGTCGCCTTGATTCTCTCCCGCAATCCAAATCTGCGTTGGGATGAGGTACGAGACATCATTAAACGCTCATGCGATCGCATTGATCCAGTTAGTGGTAAATATGATGCTGATGGACGTAGCCCATTCTACGGTTATGGGCGGATCAATGCACTCAAGGCTGTGGAATTAGCACTACCAGAACATCCTGCACCTGTAAGTATCTTCAAAGCAGTGCAAGATGTCCCCATTAATGACTTGCAAACATCTCAACTCAGTTTAGCGATCGCTAATACCAACCCCATCAAATCTATCAAAGTTGAGGTAGATATTGAACATACTTACATTGGTGACTTGGTAGTTACACTCAAACCCCCTATGGAAACTAGTGTATTACCGATAATTCTCCATGATCGCAAAGGTGGAGGTGCAGATGATATCAAACAAACTTACGATGAGGTGAATACACCAAGGCTAACTGCTTTTCACGGTAAAAGTCCCCAAGGAAACTGGACTCTGGAAGTAGCAGATAAGGCTGAGGCGGATACAGGTAAGATTCGCAGCTTGACTATTGAAATTGGGTTCTAAAGTTTTGCTGAGGAGTGGCTCATAGGTGTAGGGATATGAGGGTGTAAGGGTTGATGAAATTATTATTTTTTCATTACTCATTGCTTGGTCAAAAACCTACACTTGTCAGAATGGACTACTCCCCAGATGAGGCGATGGTATTCGACTGAACGCTGACTTTTCACGTTATGTGGAAAAGCTAACGTAAAACCTAACCCCCTAACCCCCTTCCCTGCGAGGGAAGGTGGAAAATTAAAGCCTCTACGCCACTTGCTACAACGCGGGGAACCCGCGCAAAGCAGTGGCTCCTCCTTGTAGGCTACGGTGTACACACAAGTTTGCCCAGAGCGAGTTTCCAGCCAAAAAAAGTGGATTCAAATTGCTCAAGACCGCGAACCAAAGTAGTAATACCAGGAGGTTTTTGA
>NZ_JACJRF010000030.1 GCF_014697105.1 Anabaena subtropica FACHB-260
TCCTGAGCCTATTTTATTAAACCAGATTTTTGCCAAGCTTACTTCTTTAGGACGTATTCATCCCGTTTCTACGGGCGTTGAACCCTCGTAATTTGGCAAAGGTATTGACAAAAAAACCAATTAGTTTTTCAATCTCTTGCCAGTTACGATTGGCGATCGGTGAACCTACTAAAATATCTTCTTGATTGCTGTAACGATGCAACAATGTCTTAAACCCGGCTAACAAGGTCATGAAAAGAGTTGCATTTTCATGACGGCTCAGTGTCTTTAACGCCTCAGTCAAATCAGTGGATAGAGCAAATGATTTTCTTTGACCACGAAAACTCTGAATTGGCGGTCGGGCATAGTCTGTGGGTAATTGTAAGACAGGCAGATTCCCACCAAGTTGTTTTTTCCAGTAAGTAAGAAGATTTTCGAGAACTTCTCTCTGCAACCATTGGCGCTGCCAAATAGCAAAATCTGCATATTGAATGGGTAATTCTGGAAGCGGTGAAGCTTGATTTTGAGAAAAAGCTTCATATAGTGCTGCTACTTCCTGAATGAGTATCCCCATCGACCAACCATCAGAGATGATGTGGTGCATAGTAAACATCACTACATACTCTTCTTGGGCTAATTGTAAGAGAGTACATCGCAGCAATGGTATTTCAGCTAATTTGAAACATTGCGAAGCTTCCGTACTCAGAAGTTTTTGAACTTCCGCTTCGCGCTCTACTTGCGGTAATTCTTGCAAATTAATTACAGGCAAATTTAAAGTCAAAGTCGGGTGGATGACTTGGACGGGTTGCCCTTGTTGTGAAGCAAAAGTGGTTCTTAAGACTTCATGCCGCCGTACAATTTCGTTGAGGGTCTTTTCCAGTGCTACTACATTGAGTGAGCCTTGCAGATCAAAGGCGGCTGGTAGATTGTAAAAGTTACTGCCTGGTTGTAACTGATCAATAAACCAGAGTCTTTGTTGAGCAAAGGATAGAGGTAGATTTTCCGTCCGTGGTACTGGGCGAATCGGCTGATTATGGGAACTGAAAGTTACGTTGTTTTTACGTATAAAAGCGAGGATTTCTTCTTTGCGTTCAGCTAGTTCTGCTTTAATAACTGGTGTCAGCGCACCTTGAGGGGCGTTGCAACGCAGGCGATTTTCTTCAACCCACAGTTTGATATCGAGACTGCAAAGATCGGATAAAAACTCTTCAATAGTTTTCATATTTCTATCTCCTCACGATCTACTGCATCCATAGAAATAAACTGTAGCTGTTGGACTGTCAGCATCTTTTCGATACGCTCTACCAATTGAGCAACTGTAGGTGCTTCAAATAAACTGCGTAAAGGCAACTCTACCCTAAACGCTTCGCGCAACCGGGAAATAACTTGAGTCGCCAGTAAAGAATGTCCACCCAAATCAAAGAAGTTATCATGAATACCTAGATGCTCTCGCTTTAATATCTGCATCCAAATGTCAGCAACTAGCTCTTCTGCGGGAGTGCGTGGTGCAACGAAGCTAATTTCTTCATTTTGAAAATTTGGTATAGGTAATGCCCGACGGTCTATTTTACCACTGGGAGTCAGGGGTAGTGCTTCTAGAGATAAAATTGCCGAGGGTACCATATAGTCTGGTAGCCTTTCTTTTAGTAAATTGCGTAATTTTTGGATTAGTTCGCTAGTAGCTATTTCATTCTGATGAAACTCTGGACTAAGAACAACATAAGCAATTAAGCGTTTATCATGAGCATTTTCCTCCCTCACAATAACTACAGTTTCTTTAACAGCAGAATGCTGATTTATTAGAGCTTCAATTTCTCCTAATTCGATGCGGAAACCACGAATTTTCACTTGATGATCTATCCGTCCCAGAAATTCAATATTTCCGTCAGGAAGCCACCTGCCTAAATCTCCAGTTTTATAAATTAAATCTCTATCTATTCCTGGTAATGGTTTAGCATTGGTAGAAAATGGATTAGGAACAAAATTTGATTTTGTCATTTTTTCATTCTGCCAATACCCTTCAGCTACCCCAAATCCTGATACACAAATTTCCCCAGGAAATCCAATTGGTACTAGTTGCATTTGAGCATCAAGAATATAGATATTTAAGTTTGCTAATGGTTTACCAATAGGAACTGTACGTTGGTTGTCTGGTAAAGGTTGAGTAACGATAAATTGAGTAATATCATCAGCAGCTTCACTTGGCCCGTAAGCATTAACTACTTTAATTGAGGGATACATCCTCAGCCACTTATTTACCAGTTCTACTGATACAGATTCTCCTGTGACCATCATCCATTTCAAATCGGGTAACAATCTTGCATCTGTGGGTAGTTGGGAGATGTAATCTAATAAGCCTGACAGGACGACTGGGACTAACTCAACAATAGTAATTTTCTCTTCTTTAATAACTTTGAATAACTTTTCTGGATTACAAATACTTTCGGTATCGATGATGACAGTCTTTCCACCAATTAAGATAGGCGCTAAAAATTGCCAAACGGAAATATCAGATGAAGCCGGAGCCGTTTGAAGAAAAGTCAAGTCTTCAGTCAACTCTAAAGCATCAAATTCAGCATAGATATGGTTGATTGCACTACCATGTCTAATAATTACTCCCTTTGGTAGTCCTGTGGAACCGGACGTATAAATCATATAAGCCGGATCGATTCCCTGATGATTTACCTTTAAATTCTCTTTAGGGAAGTTATCAAAATCTAGTTCATCATATATTTTTATAGTATTGAATGATTGCTGCTCTGATTTAATATCTAAACATATTAAGCATTCCAAAACCGGACAATCTTCCTGTGAAGCAACCAAAATATCTAAATAGGAAGAGTCTGTTAATAAAATTCTCACTTCGCTGTTAGATATCATGTATTTGATTCTATCAGGCGGATATGTACTATCAATTGGGACATAGACTCCACCAACTTTATGTATGGCAAGTATGCCTATGAGAAAGTTGATATCCCGTTCTTTAATAATTCCAACAAAATTTCCTTTTTGGACTCCTAGTTTAGACAAAAATATAGCTAGTTTATTTGCTTTATCATTTAATTCCCGGTATTTTAATTGAGTATTTCCAAAAACAGCAGCAAATTTGTCAGGTGTCTGTTGTACCTGTTTTTCAAACAACTGGTCTATTGTTTGATTGATGGGATATAGTTTTGTATTATCGTTAAAATCTTTTAATAAAATGTTGCGATCGCTTGCGCTTAAAACAGCGATGTCTGATATTTGAGTTAAACTATTGTTAATAACACAATTCAAAATATTAATATAACAATCGGCAATGATTCTAATACTCTTTTCTGTAAACAATAAATCATTGTAGTATATATGGCAGGCAATTAAATTGCCATTAACTTTAAAAGAAAAAATTAAATCATTTTTTAATTCTTTGACATCTTCTAAGCGATGTATATTTTCTAATAAAGCTATTGCGTCAAAAATGAAAAAGCGATTCTGGGTGTTGGGTAAGTTTAATAATTCAATCAATTCATCAAAAGAATAGTTTTGATGAGTATGACCATTAACAGCTATTTCTTTAACTTGAACCAGTAAATCTTTAAAAGCGAGTTGATTATCAACGTTAAAGCGTAAAGGAATTACTTTTGTCTGTAAATTATCATCACTTCTTGTTTTTGGATAAATTGGAGAGCCAACTATAACATCATTAGTTCCATTATATTTTTTGAAAAAAATGCTTAATACTGCTAAGAGTAATAAATATATAGCAAAATTAGAGTTATTCGTAAACTTAATGATTTTTTCAGACAAATCATTTAGTATTTCAAAGCTTACTGACTTTTTTGTGCCTTCATATATTGCAGGTCTGACATAATCTGCAATCAAAGTAGTCTCAGGTAGTTCGTCAGAAATTTGATTCAGCCAGTAAATCTTATGAGGAAATAAATTTTCAGCATTCAAGTTATTTCTAGTTTTATTTGCAATCATAATTTCCTTCCTCACTCTAATTAAATATTCAAAAGACTATGCTGCTAACTCATTAAAAGCTGTTTTGATAATCGAACAACCTTTTTGTAAAGTAGCCATATCAATTACCAAGGGGGGCAAAATTTTAATTACAGTATCATTTCTGCCTGCTAATTCAAGTATTAACCCTAGTTCAAAACAACGGGAGGTTATACTTTTAGCAAAAGTGTTACCGCCAAAATTTTTAACATCAATTCCCCAAATCATGCCAATTCCCCGGATTGCGATGTTTTCACTAATTGGGGCTATTTCTTGAGTGAGAAAATCTTTTAAAAAAAGCTCTTTAATTTTGACATCCTTTTCAAGATGGCTACTTTCTCTATATTCTAGAGCAGCTGTTGCTCCAATAAATGCTAATTGATTACCCCTAAAAGTACCATTATGCTCGCCTGGTTCCCAGATATCTAACTCTGGTTTAATTAATAATAGCGACATGGGAAAACCATACCCACTAATAGATTTAGAAAGTACTACCATGTCAGGAACAATATCTGCTCTTTCAAAAGAAAAGAAAGACCCTGTTCGACCGCAGCCAACTTGAATATCGTCGCAAATTAATAAAATATCATGTTCATCGCATAACTTCCTAAGTCGTTGCATCCAGTCAATCGGAGCTACAACAATTCCACCTTCAGCTTGCACTGTTTCAAAGATGATTGCTGCTGGTTTTTCAATTCCAGAATTAACATCATTTAAGACTGTTTCTATATATTCTATTGTGTCAAAACTTTCCATGAATCCATAGGGATAAGGCATAAAAGTTACATTACTTGATGTACCAATTGCCCCCGCTCTAATTCCAACATTGCCACTAATAGATAAGCTACCCAAAGTCATGCCATGATATGCTCCCATAAAGGAGAATATCCCCGACCTTTGCTTGACTTTTTTCGCTAACTTTAAAGCCGCTTCAACTGCATTTGTTCCGGTAGGCCCGCAAAACTGAATGCGATAATCTAGTTTTTTTGAACTTAATACTACCTCATCAAATTTAGCTAAAAACTTCTCTTTTGCAGAAGTATACATATCCAAAGCATGGGCAATTCCATCAGCATCTAAATATGATATGACTTTTTGTTTTATGTAGTCATGATTATGACCATAATTTAAAGCACCTGCACCAGCAAAAAAATCTATATATTCTTCACCTGACTCAGCATAAATGATAGAATCCTTAGCTCGATGGAATATGGCAGGGAAATTACGGCAATAGCTTCTGACGTTGGATTCACATTTTTCAAATGTATTCATATGTAGAAATCCGTGTGGGAGTTGTGAAAAATAGTTCTTTTAAACGAACCACAGAGACACAGAGGAGCCAGTATGTTGCGTGGGTTTCCCGCGTTGTAGCAACTGGCGTAACGCAGAGAGATAATAAATAAAGATTTTCACAAATGATTTAGAAGAAAATTTAAGTACATGAGGGAGAAGACCAATTAAAAGATACTTCTTTTTCTAAGATTGCAGCAATTTGTTGTTGTTCTGGTGTCAGCAAGGGTAAGTTTTTAATCTGGAAATGGGGATTAGTTATTAACCCTTGCAATAGCATTTCGATATCTTTGAGGATACCAGTAATGGTAGTAGTCTCAAATCTTCTAGAATCATAGGAAATAGCTATTAATAACTCTTTATTTGGGTACACAACCAAGTTCAGAGGATAGTTATTTCGGTAATACAATTCTGTATGTTGAAATTCTATATTTCCCTGCCAATCTCGGATGAATTCGCTGACAGGAAAATTTTCAACCACTACAATACTTTCAAACAAAGTGGAGTTTCGTGGGATTTCACTCCACTTATGAGCTTCTGTTAATGGAGTGTATTCATAGTCGCGTACTTCAACTAATTGCAATTGAAAACGCTGTAGCCATGACAAAAAAAGCTGTTCAGTATCTATATTGACATGGATGGGCAAGGTGTTAACAAACATACCCACCATTGATTCTACTCCATGCAAATCTGCTGGTCTTCCAGTAACAGTGCAACCATACAATATATTGTGGCAACAAGTATAACGACTGAGGAGAACGGCCCAGATACCGTTCATTATCGTAGCAAGGGTAAGATGATGTTGTGTAGCAAAAGACTGTAGCGCTTGTGTAGTGGTTGATGATAGTTGAATTATCTCTTCACTATACCTGACTTCTTGGGTAGGCGATCGCTCAATTTTTTCTCGTTTTTCTATATAAGTTAGAGGCGTTGCTGTTTTGACACCCTGCAATGCTTGTCGCCAAAAATTTTCGGCTTTGGATATATCCTGTTGCTGTAACCAATCAATGTAGTCCCGAAAAGGACGAGTAGGCGCTAAACTAGTTTCTTTACCTTGGCAAAGTGTCCCATAAGTTTCTACAAACTCTTGGAATACTAATGAGCCACCCCAACCATCGATAATAATGTGGTTAAAGCTCCAAATATATAGATGCTTGTCATCAGTAAAGCGAATTAAAGTATGACGCATCAAACATGGCTGAGAGAAGTCAAAACTTTTTTGGCGATCGCTTACAATATAAGAGTCAAGCTGTGATTTTTGTTCAACTGAATTTACATTAGACCAATCATAATAATTCAGGGGAACTTCTACCTGATTGTACACAATTTGTAATGGATTATCCAGTTCTTCCCAATAAAATCTAGTACGTAAAATTGGATGTCTATCCATCACCAATTGCCAAGCTTTGGCAAACGCCGTCATATCCAGATTGCCACGCAAAGTAAAGATATGTTGGAAAAAATATAAGGACAATTCACTATCAAGCAAACAGTGGAAAAGCATCCCCTTTTGTACAGGTGTAAGTTCGTATATGTCTTCAATATTTTCTAACAAATGCGGGTCATCACACACTCGCTGTATTTGCTGCAATAAAGATTGCTGGGAATTTTGTAAATCGGGCTGATTTTCTTCAAGGAAGCTATGCTGAATCGATGTGATTTCTAACTCTTCGGGTTCGATAGTTGGAGTAATAGATAAATCTGTTGCTAATTCAGCAATTGTTTGGTAGTGGAAAAACTGTTGAGATGTTAACTTCAAACCTGCTTGGTTAGCTTTGGCTGCAATTTGAATTGTGTTAATGGAATTTCCACCTAACTCAAAGAAGTTGTCGTAGATACCTATCTTGTCAATTCCCAGAATTTCTTGCCAAATGTCAGCCAGGATTTGCTCGATTTGGGTTTCGGGAGCAATGTAATCGTTACCTAAATTGGGACGAGGATGTTTTGCTTTTGAGAGATTGACTGAAGATAATTTGTCATCTAAAAGCGTTAATTTATCCTGTAAATATTGGGGAGAATTATTTTGCTGAATTAATGCTGGTAAATCTTGAGTTGAAACAATAAGATGAGGCAGCTTACTTCCTAGAATACGATTAAAAACATCGATACCTTCTTGAGATAATATGCCTTTTTTGATAATTTCTGCACGCTCTTGTTTAATACTATCTGGTAATACAGTTTCCACTGCAAAACCGACTTCTTGCCAAGTATCCCAACTGATTGATACTGTTAATCGCTCGGAGGTGGAAGTATGATAATGAGCGTAAGCATCTAAAAAGGCATTAGCTGCACAATAATCTATCTGTCCAAATTCACCCAAAATTGAAGTTTTGGACGAACAAAGTACAAAGAAGTCCAGATTTGTCTTCTGGAAAACTTCCTCTAAAACTAATGTTCCTTTGACTTTTGCTGCTAAGACATTATTAGCCATATCCCGCGTCTTGAGTTGGGTAACACCACCACCAGGAATCCCAGCCGCATGAATTACACCATGAATTTGACCGAATTTTTGTAAAGCTTGATCAATTATTGTTTGCATTTGTGCAGAATTAGTTACATCAGCACTTATGACCTCAATTTCTGCTCCTAATTCTTCAAGCGATCGCACTTTTTGAATCTGACGACTAATAGAGTCTTGGCTATCATGTTTTACTAGCCATTGTTCCCATTCAGATAGTTCCGGTAATCCCTTTCTACCGATGAGGATTAACTTAGCTTGGACTGTCTTGGCTAGATGTTCTGCTAATACTAAACCAATTCCTCCAAGTCCACCAGTAATCAAGTAAACTCCACCTTTTCTTAACTTAGCCTTGCTGGCAATCTGGTCATGTAATGGTACTGCATCAAAGGTTTGTATCCAGCGATGATATCCACGATAAGCAATTATTTCATTGGTTTTTTGCAGTGTTAATTCTGCTACTAATTTATCTATAATTTTTTGGGGTAAAGATGTTTGAACAGAATGTATTACTAAATCAACAAGACTGCAATCAATATGGCGATATTCCTTAGGAATTACCTTGCATGGGCCTAATACTGTCGCCTTTTGTGGATATAGTTTTTCATCACCATTTACATCATATAAATTACTGGTGACGACCATCATCTTAAGGGCATCCCAAATATCTTGTTTTCCGATTGCTTGTGCTAAAAATAACAGGCTATAGAAACTAAGATCCTGATAATATGCAAATAATTCTAAATCATTTGCGAGTGAAATATCATTTGGTGTAACATTCCAAAAATGAGCAACTCTATTTAGTTTAAACCCCTGTTGTTGCAATTCTTTAAGCAACATATCATAATCATCTGGGTGTTGGGGATTAATGACATAAATTCGCTCATCAAGCTTCCTAAATTGTTCTCCTAACCGTACAGTGATCACATCCTGATTCTGCTGTTCAAGCCGTTTGACAAATTTATTTCCTACTCCATAGTTATCTACAAAGACTAAGCAATGTAACTTTTGTTTGCTCACTTCTTCTTGGAAAAACTCAAGTGGCATGGATTGCTTCCATACAGGAATGTAAAACCAGTCAGTGATATTTGGCTTTTTATCTAACGATTTTTGTGCTACTGCTTCTGAGGTAGACGAGGAATCTAACTCAATAGAATAACGTTGATTTTCAACAGGATGTCTCGATGAATTTTGCTGTAACGATTCCTGGGCGGATGTAAACCAATAACGCTGACGCTCGAAGGGATAAGTTGGTAAGGGAAGACGATAACGGTATTCATTAGCGTAAAAGCTTGACCAATCAACCTTGATTCCCAACATCCACATTTGACCCAAAGAGTTGAGTAAAGATGCGACTTCTGAATGCTGTTCATGAGCATGGGGTATTGAGGTCAGCACAGCTAATTCTGCATTACTCAAAGTCTTTCCAAAACCAACTTCTAGCAAAACTCGCTGTTTATCTTTAAATAACTCGGCAATTCCTTCATGAAAAAGTGTTGACTGCTGTATTTGTACCCAATAGTTAGGGTCTGTTGTTTCAGCTTGAGTAATCCAAGTTCCGCTAACATTGGATATGAAGGGAATTTTTGGAGGATTGAGTTGGACTTTTTCTAACAACTCAGTAGAAAATTCATTCGCTACTAATCCCAAGGCATCCTCCAGGGAAAACACTCCAGCTAAAGTAGCAGCAACGTATTCACTGATACCTTGCCCAATCATTGCTTGAGGAGCAATACCCCAGGACATCCACAATTGAGCCAAAGCATATTCAATGACAAACAAGCTACTTTGAGCAAAGCCAGTTTGTTGCAGTTTTTCTAATGCGGTTTCTCGCTCAGATTCACTGGGATAAATTACGGAACGCAAATCAAACTCTAGATGTGGTTTTAATATTAAGCAACACCGTTCTACCTGGGCGCGAAATACTGATTCAGTTTCGTAGAGTTCTCTGCCCATGTTTGCATACACCCCATCTTTCCCAGGAAAGATGAAAGCAACAGAGCGAGTTCCTGACTCTGAAAATTGAGTTATCACTCGTTGTGATGCTGGCTGATTCAATGCCTGAATTGCGTCTTGGACATCAGAGCAAATCAACATTCGCCGATGACTAAAGTCTCTGCGTCCGACTTGCAAAGTATAAGCTACATCTGCAAGATTAATATCAGGATGTAGCATCAGATGTTGGCTAAGGTTTTGTGTGGCAGTTGCTAACGCAGACTCAGTTTTCGCAGAGAGTAGTAACAAATGATATTTTCTCCCCTGCTCCTCTGCTCCCCTGCTCACCCTCTCTACAACCGGGGCTTCTTCCAGAACTAGATGAACATTTGTTCCTCCCATTCCTAAAGAACTCACACCAGCACGCCGGGGAGTTGAGCCTGTTTTCCATTCTCTTAGCTTGGTGTTGACATAAAAAGGACTATTGGCAAAATCGATTTCCGGATTTGGCTGCTCAAAGTTGAGGCTTGGTGGAATCAATTGATGTTTTAGAGCCAAAACAGTCTTGATTAAGCCTGCAACTCCTGCGGCTGCATCTAAATGACCAATATTCGTTTTGACTGAACCAATGGCGCAGAAATTCTTTTTCTCGGTACTGGCACGAAAAACTTTAGTCAGCGCGGCAATTTCAATCGGATCCCCTAAAACTGTACCGCTACCGTGGGCTTCAATATAGCTGATTGTCTGTGGTTCTACCTCTGCTAACATGATCGCTTCGGCGATCGCTTCTGCTTGTCCATCGACGCTAGGCGCTGTATACCCAACTTTCATCGAACCGTCGTTGTTAATTGCAGCGCCTTTAATCACAGCATATATGCAATCACCATCGGCGATCGCATCTTGAACTCGCTTGAGAACTACTACTCCCACACCATTACCAACAGTCGTTCCCTGCGCCTTGGCATCAAAAGCATGACAATGACCATCAGGAGATAGCGGTCCTCCTGGTTCATAAAAATAACCAGTTTTTTGCGGTAATCGAATAGAAACCCCTCCCGCCAAAGCCATATCGCATTGATAATTTTGTAAACTTTGACAGGCAAGGGTAGTAGCAACTAATGATGTAGAACAAGCTGTTTGAACTGTAATACTGGGCCCGGTAAGATTTAATTTATAAGAAACACGAGTTGAGAGAAAACCTTTATCGTTGCCAATCAACTTTTGGTATGATTCCCCTGACCCTAATTGGTCATTTTGTAAATCAAAAGATAAATAGTTATTTAAGCTAGCACCAGCATAAACACCAATTCTGCTTGCACACTTTGTTGAATCGTAACCAGAATTTTCTAAAGCTGACCAAGCGCATTCTAAAAACAGGCGATGTTGAGGGTCTGTTACTTCCGCTTCCTTCGGATTCAGATCAAAAAATGCCGCATCAAATAAATCTATATTATCTAAAACACCACCGATTTTAACATAATTGCTATCATTTACTAACGCCGCAGGTACACCAGCAGCGATTAACTCTGCATCTGTAAATAAGGATAAAGACTCTACACCATCTTGTAAATTTTGCCAAAAAGATTCTACGTTCATGGCTCCAGGAAAACGCCCCGCCATGCCGATAATAGCAACTCCTTCCATCAATTCATAACTTTGATCAATATCACTTTTTTTATTCATATAATTGAACCTTTATTGCTTTTACTCACTTCCAAATACTCTCTGCGCTTTTGCGTCCACCGAATTTTGCTGAACGGGAGGAACCCGCGCACGCAACTTCTCTCTGCGTGATAAAAATCTTATTTTAATAAAAATAAAGCGCCATAAAATCTTAATCAATCACTTGAAATTTCACATATCCAGGCACATCTTGAATGCGACTTAAATCATTTTCAAAAATTACTAAATCGCCATGCTTTTCAATTTCTTTAAACCCGGCAAACTTATAAGATACATACATCATTCTGTTGCGATCGTTTGATACAAACTCTGCCAGAAGACGCACATTATTGCTTTGAGCCAGACTCATAAGATGATTCAACATAATTGTCCCGACTCCCCTCGACATCACCCGACAAGACATCAACAACAGCTTGATTGTCCATATTTCTGCTTGGCATTCAATCAAAACTAAACCTATTTTCCCGTAGCTACCATACTTATCTTCCAGACTCGCAATTAGCAGTTTATGGTTTTCTGAGGTGCGAAAATGATTCAGGTCATCGTAGGAGTATGTATAACCAGTTGTATTCAATTGGTTAGTCCGTAATGTTAACTCTTCTGCACGCTGTAAATCTTCTTCTTTTGCAGAGGATATAGTCAAATCCATCTTGAGAGTAGCTAAGAATTCATCTGCTGTGCCAACAAATTCTTTCTCTGCATTTTGCCGTTCAATATCGCTAACATACATCAACCTTCTAATTCGTGAATCTTCCGTAATAAAACGGGGATTCATAACTGGCATATCTAATATATCCCCTATTTTATTTGCGTTTATACAAAGAATTTCTGGTGAGGAAAACTTTACTTCTTCCAGTTCAAATAATTGGTCATCGATGAAAGCGATCGCATCCATCCCAATATTCAGTAATTTAGCAATTTCTTTGAGGGAAGCAGCCTTAGAATTCCAATTGATTTGGGGATATAAAAAATACTCTTTTAAACCAAATTGTTCCAATTTAGCTATTGCTGTAGCAAAATCATTCTTACTAGCTATAGATTGTAGGATACCACGATTATCTAAAGTTTGAATCAGATTTATTATATTTTCTCGCAAGACAACTTTTTCGTCTTCCAATAAAACTCCGTGCCATAGGGTATTATCTAAATCCCAAACAACACATTTAATAACTTTTTTATCTTTTTGTTTGCCATTTATATTTTGCTCTTGAGTACTAATCATATATTAAATTCTCTCTACTAATTTCTTGTCTAAGCTAGTAGTTACATTTGCCAAAAGATAATCTTGATAACCTGACTCGGCAATAGTAACTTCTTGAATTTGAGTACTACCTTCAATAATTTCCATAATTTTTGAGTCTCGTAAATACCTCTCAACAGGGTACTCACTACTACAACCATTACCGCCATGAATTTGCACAGCATCATTTGCTATTTTGGTAGCTACTGTAGATGCAAAATACTTCGCAATAGAAGTCTCTATAATTGAGTTGGGGTCGTTAATGTCTTTGAGATAACCAGCTTGATAACATAACAATCTTGCCGCTTTTGTGTTAGATATCATCTGAGTAATTTTTTGACGAATTAATTGATGTTCTTTCAAATAAACACCAAACTGTTTTCGCTCATTTGTATACTTGAGACAAGCTTCTAAACAAGCTTGAGCAATACCTACACATCCCGATGCCACACTATATCTACCATAATCAAGCGCAGAAGCAGCAATGTAGGAAAATCCAAAACCTAGTTTACCCACTAAATTTTCTTGAGGAATTTGACAGTTATTCAACTGTAATTCTGCTGGCATTGAAGCCCTAACACCTAAAATGCCAGAGGTTGGTTTGACTGAGAATCCTGGGCTATTTTTTTCAACTAAAAAAGCAGTAGGTTTACCGTCACATTTTGCAAAGACTAAAAATATATCTGCTATTTGTCCATAGGTAATCCATTTCTTCTGCCCATTTAAGATATAAGCGTCACCAGTAGGTGTTGCTGTCGTTTCTACACTCTTGGCATCGCTACCTACATTTGGTTCGCTTAACGCAAAAGCAGCAATAATTTCTCCAGATGCTAGTTTGGGAAGCCAATACTGTTTTTGAGATTTATGACCCCATTTACACAAAGCATGAGCAACCATGTTGTGAACTGTCAACAAACTCCGCACAGAAGAACATCCCCGTCCAATTTCTTCATTGAGAATGCCATAGGTAATCATGTCCATTCCCTGACCGCCATATTCTTGGGGTAAAATGGCACCGAGAAAACCACGTTGAGCTATTTTGTGAATAAGTTCTGGTGGGGTCAATTCTTTCCTATCCCATTTCCCAGCATCAGGACATATTTCCTGATTGACAAAAGCTTGAAATTCCGTTTGAGCTTTTTTTTGTTGAGCAGATAATTCTAGTTTCATAATACTATTTTGGCTACATAAAATTACTGCGTGAGAATAGCAGTTTTGCGTTCTACCAAATTCGCAATAGAGTTAATTGTGCGAAAATTTTCAAACTCCAAATCTTCGTTTTCAATAGCAATCTGAAACTCTTGCTCTACAAATAAAACAAGTTGCATGGCAAACATCGAGTTGACAAAGCCCAGAGCAAAAATATCTTCATCTGGTTGTAAGTCATGACTGCCGAAAAATTTGGCAAGAAAAGTTTTGACTTTAGTTTTAATTTCGTTCATGAGTCTTGATATTTCCTATTTATTGATATACGTAAAACCCTTTACCACTTTTTCTACCATGCAAACCGGCATCTACCATTTTTTTAAGTAAAGAGCATGGTCTGTACTTACTATCATTAAAGTTCTCATACAAAACTTCAATGGAAAATAAAATGGTGTCTAGCCCGATCAAATCTGCTGTTTCTAAAGGCCCCATTTTGTGACCAAAACAGCCTTTGAAAATTTTGTCTACATCTTCTGCTGTTGCTACTTGGTCTTGTAACAAAAAAACAGCTTCATTAATAGTTAACATCAACACGCGATTAGAAACAAATCCCGGTGAATCATTAACAAGGATACATTCTTTACCCATTTGAGCCAGTATTTTTTTGGCTGTCTCAATTGTTTGCTCAGATGTATGATATCCGCGAATCATCTCTACCATCGGCTTCATTGGTACAGGATTCATAAAGTGGATACCAACAATTTTCTCGGCTCGTTTGGTGGCAGAAGCTATGCGGGTAATGGGAATTGCTGAGGTGTTAGCGGCGAATACACAATCTGCTGGACAAATAGAATCTAATAGATGATAAACCTCTCTTTTAATATCCCACTTTTCGGTGACATTTTCTATGACAAAATCTGTATTTTCTAAATTTTTATAATCTGTCGAAAATTCAATTCTTTTGAGTACACTATCTGGAGTTTCTGTGTTATCACTTTTATGGTAAAAACTCTGAAAGCGGATATTATTTCTGATTTCGTGTTTAGCTTTATCTAGGATGTTTTCGGAAATATCTACCAGGATAACTTGATGGCCTGTTTGAGCGAGGTTTTGTGCAACCCCTATTCCCATAACTCCTGCACCAACAACACCTACTGTTTGAATGTTCATAACTCCAACACATCTCCACTTGGATATTCTTGTATTAAGGTAGTCTTGTTCTTAAAAAAGATACGCAGGTAAAGGAACAGAATGACGAGGCTCGTGAGCGTAAAATCCTGCCCAATCTATTTGCACTCCTGCTAACCAAAGCCTACCTAATGTTTTCAGTAAGAATGCTAAATCTGGTTTCCTATCGTAGGAATATCTCAGAGAGGGCAAGATAATCTGACTGACTGCTGGATTATTTTCTATACATTGCTGTGTAAAGCTACCTAGAGTCTGTCCAGGGCCTATTTCCAACAAAATTGGATATTGTTGTTTCCATAACTCCTGCATACCGGGAGCAAACAACACAGGTTGACACAGATGCTTAACCCAATAATCGGGATTTGTCGCTGATGCTGCTGTTATCCAAGTTCCTGTGACGTTGGATATATAGGGAATTTTTGGTGCTTGCAGGTTGAATGTTGTCACCAACTTACGTAAGTCAGAACTAGCACCCTCCATCATATGAGAGTGAAAAGCATGAGATGTTTCCAGACGACGACAAGCTAAACCTTTTTTCGTTAACTGTTGTTCTACAACTTCTATCGCATCGGTTTCACCTGCAATTACACCCATAGATGGGCCATTGACCGCAGACAGTGAGAGTTTGTCATTGAGTAGGGGAGAGATTTCTGTTTGCGAAAGTGGAACTGCAAGCATTGCTCCATTAGGCAACTTTTGAATCATCTGCGCTCTAGCAGCAATCAGTTTTAAACCCTCATCTAAAGATAAAACCTCTGCCAAAGTCGCGGCTACGTATTCACCAATGCTATAGCCAATCATTGCTGTAGGACGAATTCCCCAGGATATCAATAGCTGTGCTAAGGCATATTCAATGACAAAAATAGCTGGTTGAGCGAGGTGAGTTTGATTGAGTAAAGATGTTGCAGCTACTATCTTTGTGTCGACTGGTGTATGACCGCGACCTAACATTTTTCGCAAGTCCAGACCTGAAGAATTTTCTTGAGGCGATCGCTGCTCTTTTTTTCCATTAGGATAGATTACATCTCGCAAATCTTGACCGATAAGGGGTTGGAGAAATTCACAACAGTAGTCAACTGAGGCGCGAAACACAGGTTCAACTTGGTAAAGTTCAAGAGCCATGTTGACGTAATGAGTACCAAGTCCAGGAAACATAAAGGCTACAGGACGCTCTGTTGTTTCTTGGATGTTGGTAAGTACTCGTCTGGGATCTTCGAGTGCAACTAGAGCATCTTCTATATCTCGACAAACAACCATCCGCCGATGCTTAAAAGCTTGTTGTTCCCGTTGCAATGTATGAGCAACATCTGCAAGGTTCAAATCACGATGCTGTCTCAAATAATCTGCAAGGTTTACGGTAGCAGTTTTTAGTGCTGAGTCAGTTTGAGCAGAAAGTACTAATAACTGCCAAGGACGAGAAGGGCTAGTAAGCATTTTTGACAAACTCCAAAATTTTCACTTGCTTTTAGTGAGCATTATTTCTTGATTTCTTCATTAATAATTGTTTTGTTCTATTGTTAGCTGCTTTTTGTTTTTCGATGCGTTCACGTATGATTTTTAAGGATAATTTATCCTCTGTTGTTTGATTTAAATATTGCGCCAATGAATAAATAGTTGGGTTCTGAAATAGAGTCACAACTGATATATCTCGCTGCAAAATTGCCCGCAGTTTATGATTAATTTGAAGCATTAGTAACGAATGCCCACCTAAATCAAAAAAGTTATCATGAATACCCACTTTATCAAGATGTAGCACCTCTTGCCAAAGCTTCGCTATCTGCTGTTCCATTTCTGATTGAGGTACTTCATAATTAGTCGTCAATGTTGGACGCAAGCTTTCAGGTACAGGTAAAGCACGACGGTCTAATTTTCCGTTAGGCAACAGTGGTAAGGTGTCTAGGAAGATAAAAACACCAGGTACCATATATTCAGGTAACAGTTCTTTAAGATAGGTTCGCAGTTCATTAATTGTAGGCCTTTGTTCTGATAAACAAACAATATAAGCCACTAATTGCTGATCGCCTTGCTTATCTTCTTGTGCTAAAACTACAACTTCCCGCACTGCTGGATATTTAAGTAAGGTATTTTCAATTTCACCCAACTCAATCCGAAATCCTCTAATCTTAACTTGATAATCGATTCGCCCTAAATACTCTAAATTTCCATCGGCTAAATAACGAGCTAAATCTCCAGTTTTATATAGGCGTGATTCCAGTTTATTACTGAATGGGTTAGATATAAACCGTTCTTTTGTTAACTCTGGTCGGTTTAAATAACCTCTAGCTAAACCAGCACCACCAATATAAATTTCTCCTGGGATACCAATTGGTACTGGTTGCAAATTAGTATCCAGCAGATAAATTTGTGTATTGGCAATGGGACGACCGATAGTTACTTTGTTATCTGCTTTATTTACTTGAGTAAATGTAGAATAGGTCGTGTCTTCAGAAGGGCCATAAAGGTTGAAAACCTTCTGAATATGATGATTTTGATAAATCTGCTGCACAAGTTGATTTTGCAGTGGTTCGCCAGCAAGATTAACTGTCCTGACTGAAGCAGGAATACCATCTACTTGCAGTAATTCTGCAATGATGCTGGGGACTGTATTCACCAAGCTAACCTCAGCAGCCAAAGAGGGCAAATACAAAGCATTTTCTACAAGAATCACCTTACCACCCCAACTTAGGGGAACAAAAAGTTCAAATACTGACAAATCAAAGCAAATAGAGGTTGATGCTAAAACTCCAGCCAGGTCATCATCTGTAAAGACCTCTCTTGACCATGTCAATAAAGCAACACAACTTTGATGTGCGATCGCAACACCTTTTGGTAAACCTGTAGAACCAGAAGTATAGATGACATAAGCTAGGCTATGGGGTTTTACTTCACTAAATAGATTTTCTCTACTCTGTTGGCTAAGTAAGTCTGAATCTCTATCGATACAGACAATATGCAGACTCGATTTAGCAAACAATTCAACTAAATGGCTTTGAGTCAGCAGTACCTTGGCTTGACTGTCTTCTAGCATGAACGCTAAACGTTCTTGAGGGTAAACTGGGTCTAGTGGTACATAAGCCCCGCCAGCTTTGAAAATAGCCAACAAGGCGATCGCCATTTCTAGGCTGCGCTTCATACACACACCGACAATTACTTCTGGCTTTACCCCCAGTTCTTGTAAGTAGTGTGCTAGCTGATTTGCTCGGTCGTTTAACTCGCGGTAGGTTAATTGTTGATGTTCAAAAACAACTGCAACAGCATTTGGTGTTTTCTTTACCTGTGCTTCAAATAACTGATGAATGCACTTATCTTGGGGGTAGTCTGTCTGGGTATCATTCCACTCAAGTAATAACTGTTGTACTTCAGATGGGGTTAGGAGTTGCAAGTCTGCTATACGCTGTTGGGGATCGCTAACTATACTTGCCAATAAAGTCTGCAAGTGTGCCAGCATCCGGGTTACAGTATCTGCATTAAATAAATCCGTGTTGTACTCGCAAGTTGCCATCAACCCTTGTTCGGAATCCTCCATAAACAATGTCAAATCAAACTTAGATGACCCGTTGTAACCTTCCTCATAAGTAACTGATACATCCGATAGGCTTAAATTAGGTTTTGGCACATTCTGAAGAACGAACATCACTTGAAATAGTGGGTTGTAACTCAAGTCTCGATTAGGCTGTAGTTCTTCTACTAACTTGTCAAAAGGTAAGTCTTGATGAACATAAGCTTCTAAAGCTGTTGACTTCACCCGTCCTAACAACTCCTGAAAACTCAGGTCGCCAGAAAGGTCTGTACGTAGGACTAAAATATTGATAAAAAATCCTATTAATGATTCGATTTCTGCTCTATGACGATGGGCAATTGGCGAACCTATTAAAATATCAGTCTGACCTGTATAGCGATAAAGCAAGGTTTTGAAGGCTGTCAGCAAGGTCATAAACAGAGTTACCCCCTGCTGACGACTCAAATTCTTGAGTTCTTTGGTTAGGGTTGGAGAAAGAACTAATTTCGCTTGAGCGCCTGAGAAGGTTTGAACTGGAGAGCGCGGACGATCTGTTGGTAAATTCAGTACAGGTAGTTCACCCTGCAATTTTTGTTTCCAATAGGTCAGTAATGGTTGAATACGTTTAAAATCAAGCCATTTTCGTTGCCAATAGAGAAAATCTCTATACTGAATGGGTAATTCAGGTAGTGGTGTATCTCTTTGGGGAAGCAAGCTACGCGTAGCGTCTTCCAGAGAGAGTTTGGCTGTAGAAAATGATTCATATAGTGCAGCTAGTTCTTTAATCAGAATACCAATAGACCAACCATCTGCAATTATATGATGAACGGTGACCAACAATTGATAACTTTTATCATTTAATTTGATAATTTTAGCGCGCAAAAGCGATTGAGTAGACAAGTCAAATGGCTGCTGTGCGAATTCTATAGCCAAACGTTGTGCTTCTTGAGTGCGTGCGCTATCGGAAAGTGAATGCAAATCTTCAACCGTCAAAGTTAAGGGTACAGCTTGATGGATAACTTGCATTGGTTGTCCATCAACGGCTGTAAAGCTGGTGCGTAATACTTCGTGTCGTCTAATAATCTCGTTCAGACTATCTTGTAAGGCTGTTAGGTTAATGCAACCTTGTAAGTTAATAACTATAGGAATGTTATATGTAGGACTATCGGGAGTCAGCTGATTGATAAACCACAATCCCTGCTGGGTAAAAGAGAGAGGATGTATGGATGTGTTTTTATCTTGTTGGGTAAGGGATATTGACGCTATTGCATCTGTTGTTATTTGAGCCAGTAGCTTGGTGATGAGCTGAAGCGTACTCATTCCTTCAAAGAAGTCGGCTACGGATACTTCTACTTCTAAGTCAACTTCAATCCGGTTTTTCAATTCAAATACTTTTAAAGAATCAAGTCCAAGGGTACTTAATGGTTCTTCAGACTTGATATCATCTGCTGCTATTGAAAGTACTCCTGCCAAGAGTTCAATCAAATAGCTTTCTAAAAGTGGTTGACACTCTTTAGGAGAAAGCGCCAAAAGTTCAGAACGTTGTAGTCGAGTTTCCTTTCTGGCAACATCGCTAATTTTGAGAATGTCACTTTCAACTACATTGAGTTCGCCATCTTGAAATTGAGCGCGAGTTGCACGCCGTTGAATCTTACCACTGGAAGTTTTGGGGATACTACCTGGTTTAATTAAAACCACGGCATAAACTTGTACTTCATGCTCTTCAGTAACCGCTTGGCGAATTGCACTTGCGACTTCTGCTAAATTTGGCTTGGCGCGAAACTCTAATTCTTGTACGATTACTAGCTTTTCTTCGTTGTTAACCTCTACTGTAAATGCTGCACCAGCACCAGAGCGTAAGGATGGATGACTACGTTCTGTGGTTAATTCTATATCTTGTGGGTAGAGGTTGCGACCACGGATAATAATTAAATCTTTGGCTCTACCTGTAATGAAAAGCTCTCCATTGTGCAGAAAACCCAAGTCCCCCGTCCGCAGAAAAGGGCCTTCTTCTGTGTCTGATAGATAAGCATGGAAGGTTTCGGCTGTTTCTTCTGGCCGATTCCAATAACCTTGACCAACACTCGGCCCAGATACCCAGATTTCCCCGATTTCATCAGGTTGACAATTACTTAATTTTTCTGGGTTGGCGATCGCTACCTGCTGTTCTGGTATGATGCGACCACAACTGACAAAATGGTATACATCTTCGTCTTTAGCAGTTGATTCTACTACTCGATTAGATTCTAGTGCAGACTTTTCGACTGTTTTGATCATTGGTGATGTTGCTTTATCAACACCAGAAACCATCAGAGTTGTTTCAGCCATTCCATAACAAGGGTAGAATGCCTCTTTACGGAAGCCACACTCTGCAAAAGCTGCTGCAAAACGCTCTAAAGTATCATGCCTAATCGGTTCAGCACCGTTAAATGCAACACTCCAACTACTCAAATCAAGAGTTTGTTTTTGTTCGGGAGTAATTTTTTGAGTACACAAATCATAGGCAAAGTTCGGCCCACCACTCGTTGTACCTTTGTATTGAGAGATAGCTTGTAACCAACGATAAGGGCGTTGGAGAAAGGAAGTTGGCGGCATGACGATGCAAGGAAAACCTCCATACAAAGGCTGCAAAATTCCCCCAATCAGACCCATATCGTGGTACATCGGCAACCACGTCACAAACTTACTTTCTGGAGAATGCTCCATAAATTGGTAAGTTGTGGCAGCATTATGTAGTAGGTTTTCATGACTAATCATCACACCCTTAGGTATGCCTGTAGAACCAGAGGTGTATTGCAAAAAGGCTAATGTATCTCTATCAATAGTCGGTTCTTGCCAAGCATCTTCTATACCCACTGCAAGATTATCAGTGGCTAGCCAGTCTAAAGATTCTCGGTCGGTCTTTTCTGTCATTAAAGACTGCACTGTAGGCAGGATATCTGTTGTTGTGAGAGCGATCGCTGCTTGTGCATCTTTGGCAATAGCTTTGATTCTCGGTGTATTGCGCTGATTTCGGGGGGGATATGCAGTCACAGCCACAACTCCTGCATACAAACAACCGAAAAAAGCCACTAAAAAATCTAGCCCGGCTGGATAAAGTAATAAGGCTCGTTCTCCAGATAAACCATTAGCTTGTAATTGAGCAGCTATTCGACGCGATCGTTTATCTAATTCTTGATAGGTTAGTGTCCCTTGTTGTGTTTCCCCATCCAGTAAGAAGGTAAAAGCATCTCCATCTGGCTGAGTAGAGCTTCTTAAGCGCAGTACATCGACAAATGTAGAACAGTTGCCCGAAGGTTCAAAGAAGCTATGAAAAACTTTGCTCATTTTCATTTTCACAAGTTAAATGTCACCCTGATATACTGCTCTTTTTTTCTCACTCTGATGAGAACAATAAAGAGCCAATTTCTACCAACACCTATAGAAAATTTCAGTTTGAATATCTACGCATTAATATGAGTTACTACTTTGATAATGCTAAATACTAGTGCGCTACACAAACTTAGTATGCTGTAAAATCTTTCAATCTCAGCATGAATACAGTTAATAATATTACCAGTATTCCTGCGTCTACGCAAATAACTCTACTTTTGTTGCAAACATTTAATTATGGAGGTCTTCATCACACAAATCCTATGCTTACTACTGAAATTATTCACTCAAAACCTTAAGCCTAGTAGTCAACCAAACCAAGTTTTACGAGTCTAGTTAGAAAAGTATGCTTAATTGTTTGACTTAGACCTCGACTTTTCGATGATTAGTTTAGCTAACTACTAACACCGATGACGCTGTATAGAACCTAATATTAGCAATTTACTGGGGTAAACGTTGCTAGTTTATTGAAAGTAATTTTTATTTAGCTCAGCTTACTATAACGAAAACTAGTTGCATTAGCAACAGCCTTATGTATCGGGCTGATTATCAATAAACAATATAATATTAGCAAAACTAATATTATATTGTTTATGTCTTTTGGAAGATGACAAGTGCTTTACTTTACAAAAAATGTCTTATTTACAGCTATCTAAATTTTGCATAAGTCTAGATTAATTTTGTCATATTTGTGAGAAATCCATAACCAAGGACGTTATCTAGGCTTTTTGGAACACTTCTGTGATTAATGTCAAGCAAACACTTGACTATAAGAATACTTGCTGCTTAGTATCCATCTTAATTAAAAGAAATTATTAATTATCTTGTGTCTTGTGTCACTTCATAATACTATCTACAGTTAAATGACAATTCCTTTCAAAAATCCTCATCGTATCTTGCGATACGACCAAGTAGTGTGATTGAGTGTGAGTGGATAAATGAAGCTAGATAAATTTTTGCAAAACCTGCTATTGACAAGTGCGGTTCTTTTTTTTATTGGTACTTCTGCGAGAGGTGAGGAAGTAACAAAGGATGCTCAAGGGGAATCTTTTGCCCAGGCGGGAGGGACATCTACAGATGAGAAGGTTGCAGTTACAGATCGGAAATCGTTAATTGGCAAATCTCCAGACTTAGCTGGACGTAGCAGAAAAACCCGACTCTTTCGGTCTCAAATTGCTAATTTATTGCAAATAGCAAAGTTATATCCAGTAAGTAAGAATATTTCCCAATTGAGTGAAATCGAACGTCCCGCTACTAGCGCTCAAGTGTTAGTACAGTCTTCCACACCAAGCAATTCCCCTAACCCAGAACAAACAAGTGGGGAGCAAATCGTACCAATTACAGGAGTGAAAGCAAATCCAACCGAAAAAGGTGTGGAAGTGATTTTGGAAACTGCTCTTGGGGAGCAATTACAAATTACAAATCGCAGTACGGGTAATAATTTTATTGCAGATATACCAGGGACACAGCTACGATTATCATCGGGTGAGGCTTTTACGTTTCGTTCAGAGAACCCAATTGCGGAAATTACTGAAATAACAGTCACCAATGTTGATGCTAATACTGTCCGGGTGACAGTGGTAGGTGAAGCTGCATTGCCCATTGTTGAATTATTTGATGGGGATGAAGGGCTGATTTTTAGTGTAGCGTCTGCTGCAACAGCGACACAGCCACCACAAGAACCATCAACGCCACAAACACCGCCAGAGGAATCGGCAGCCCCACAAGATGAGCCGATTGAGTTGGTAGTGACAGGAGAACAAGATGGATATCGTGTGCCAGATGCTACGACTGGGACACGAACTGATACTCCTTTACGTGATATTCCTAGCTCCATTCAAATCGTGCCGCGTCAAGTGATTGAGGATCGTGCCGTCACCAATGTGGCAGAGGCACTACAAAACGTCAGTGGTACTAACTCAGAAGTCCTTTTTGGAACTACTGCAATACCTTACTTACGTGGCTTTGATAGTGCTGAATCTTTTTTCAGAAACGGGACATCATTCGGTGGTAATCTCGGCGTTACTCAGTTCAACTTCAGCACAGATAATCTTGAGCGAATAGAGGTACTGAAAGGCCCCGCTTCTGTACTCTTCGGTCAGGGAAGCCCTGGCGGAATTATTAACTTAGTTACAAAAAGACCTTTAAGTGAACCTTACTACAATCTTGGCTTTTCAGCCGGAAGTTTCAGCCAGATCCGCCCTTCCTTTGATTTTTCCGGGCCTCTAAACCCAGAGAGAAGCGTTTTGTATCGATTTATTGGTTCTTATGATAGAGCCAGAAGCTTTGTAGACTTTGCTAATTCCGAACGGTATTTCTTTACCCCCAGTCTAGAGTGGAACATTTCTCAAAATACAAACTTGGCACTGGATTTTGAGTTCATTGATTCCAGTCAGAGTATCATCTGGGGCATTCCACCTATTGGACGAGAAATTGCTAATGTTTCAAGAAGTCGGGCTTTGGTTGAATCAGGCGATTTCGGTGATCCGTTTGGTAAGGCTGAGACTAGACGATACAACTTGGGTGCGACATTCAATCACCAGTTCAATCAAGATTGGGCGCTGCGTAACACGTTTGTTGCTAGATGGAATCAACTGCGTAGGGCAGCCATATATGCGGATGGTGGCTTTGATGAAGCGACAGGAGATATCGAACGGTATCGTTTTACTTCAGATGATTCATCTAGTTCATACTTTAATAATTTAGATGTGACTGGAAAGTTCACAACGGGTTCGATTAATCATAAGTTGTTAATCGGATTTGAGTTTGGGGATGATATCACTAGACGCAGGCTATTTTTGGGTGACAATGATCCATCATTAACGCTGAATATTTTCAATCCTGTATACACTACAGAAAGATTTAGATATAACTCATTCCCTTTCAATGTCAGTCGCAATCAGAGCAATAGAACCTATGGTTTTTACCTTCAGGATCAAATTGACTTCACTGATAAATTCAAGTTGGTATTGGGTGGACGCTACGATATCTACCAGCAAGAAGTTGAGAACTTAATTCGTTCAGTCACTACTGAAAGTGAAACTTCAGAATTTAGTCCCAGAGTTGGATTAGTTTATCAACCGATACAACCTGTTTCTCTTTACGCATCCTTTGTTCAAGGATTTGAACCAAATAGCGCAACACTGGCGGATGGTTCAGTACCACCACCGCTTAGAGCAACTCAATATGAAATCGGTGCTAAGGTCGATTTGGGAAATTTAGCGGCAACTTTAGCATATTTCAACATCACTAGAACGAATATCCCCACAACTGATCCAAATAATCCAGAGTTTGAGATTTTGGCGGGAGAAGTGAAAAGTCGGGGTGTGGAATTAGATGTATCGGGACAAATTTTGCCAGGATGGAACATTATTGCAACCTATGCTTATACAGATGCTTTTGTCAGCGAAGACAATAATATTCCTGTTGGTAATCGGCTGCAATCTACACCGCGTCATTCTGCTAGTTTATGGTCAACTTATCAGATTCAAAGAGGTAACTTACAGGGTGTGGGATTTGGCTTAGGATTTTATTATGTTGGAGAGCGTGAAGGCGATCTAGACAATTCTTTCATTCTTCCGAGCTACTTACGCACTGATGCTTCTATCTTTTATCGCCGGGATAATTTCAAAGCACAGCTAAACTTTCAAAATTTGTTCAACATTGACTATATTCAGGGAACTTCTGGGTATCGTGAAGGTGGAGCTTTCCTTGGTGCGCCATTTTCTGTTGTTGGTTCTGTTTCTTATAGTTTTTAGATGATAACTAACGTTTCTGAGTTTAAACAATTTGTAGTTAAAATCAGAAACGTTTAGTATTGGTTTTGGCGATTGTGATTACTGAAATTACCTAACCGTCATCTATTTATGAAATCCTTTTTTATTGCCCTTATTGTGAAGTCTGTTAACCTTATCAAAACTAATTTTTTGGGCTTACTTATATTGCGACGATACAATTTTCTAGCCATCTTGCTGACAACATTAATTGTTTTGACAGTTGCAGCTTGTAATAGTGAAATAGGACAAAATCAAATAGTTTCACGATTATCGGTAGAAACCCAAATAGTTAACCATGCTTTAGGTGCAGTTAAAATTCCAGTCAAACCGCAACGAGTGGTTGTGTTACATGATATGTTGCTTCTCGATCCTGTGCTGGCGCTGGGTGTGAAGCCGATTGGTGTGACCTCTTGTAGTGCTTGTAAAGAAGAGCGTTTTCGAGGTATACCCAGTAACTTAGTTGCTGACATTCCAGAGGTAGGTGGTATCAGTCAACCTGACATAGAAAAAATTCTGGCTTTAAAGCCAGATTTAATTTTAGGAACGAACTTTCAAAAAAATTATTATCAATTACTTTCGGCGATCGCACCTACAGTCTTGATAGATTATAGAAAACTGTATGACTTTAAAGAAAGACTGCAATATATTGCTCAGGTGCTAGGAAAGGGCGATCGCGCAAAAGAAGTTATTACTAAATATCAGCAACGCATTCAAGAACTACGGCAGCAATTAGGAGAAAAATTAGAGACAAAAACTATATCTGTAATCTACCTTTTAGGGCAAGGACAAGCTTTTTCTGTTTATAGATCAGACTACCTAGCTTATGGTCAAATTATTAGTGATGTAGGTTTACGAGCGATTCAAGAAAATCAAAAAGAAATTGAACAAAAATTAAGTATTGAAGTTTTACCCCAATATGATGCTGATGTTTTATTTATTATGACAGAATTTCTAACAAAAGATTTCATCAGAGCAAATCCTGAGCCTTTGTCTTTCTTAAGAAAACCTATTTGGTCACAACTTAAAGCTGTCCGAAATCAACAAGTATATAGGGTAAATTGGGATGTTGGAGGAACTTTAGGGGCTAATAGAGTCATTGATGATTTATTTAAATACCTCGTCAAAATACCTTAAAAGCCCCACACTTGTCAAAAACGCTCTGGTTTTTATTTCACACCCGATTGCACCCGCCACAAATTAGCATAAATCCCATTCTTATCTAACAATTCCTCATGGGTTCCTGACTCAATCAACTCTCCATATTCCATCACATAAATACAATCAGCATTGCGGATAGTCGAAAGACGATGAGCGATCGCTACTGTCGTCCTATTCACAGTAATCCGTTCTAAGGAGCGCTGAATAGCAGCTTCGGTTTCATTATCCACTGCTGATGTAGCTTCATCTAAAACTAATATGGGCGGATTTTTTAAAACAGCTCTGGCGATCGCAATTCTTTGTCGCTGTCCACCAGATAATTTTTGACCCCGTTCTCCGACTATCGTCTCATAACTTTGAGGGAGTCGCATAATAAAATCATGAGCTTCGGCAATTTTGGCAGCTTCAATTATTTGTTCATCCTTAGCATCAAAAGTACCATAGGCAATATTTTCAGCAACAGTACCATGAAATAAGAATACATCCTGACTTACCAAGCCAATACTGCGACGCAAATCACGTAAATTTAATTTTTGGATATCAATACCATCAATCGTAATAGTTCCAGCAGAAATATCATAAAATCGCAAGAGTAATTTAACTAAAGTGCTTTTACCGGAACCTGTAGAACCAACGATCGCAATAGTTTTACCTTGAGGAATATGTAAGGATAGTTTTTTAATTACTGGTTCTCGATTTTGATAAGCAAAAGTTACTTGCTGAAAGTCAATTTCACCACGAACCTGAGCAATATGTAAAGATATATCCCCCCTAATAATGTTAATGGGAGTATCCAATAAATTCATAACCCGATTGGCAGAAGCCATTGACCTTTGATATTTATCAAATATTTCGCCTAGTGTGACTAAGGGCCACAATAATCTCTGGACTAAAACGAGTAAAACACTGTAATTACCGATGGATATAGTTCCAGCGTATGTTGCCATACCTCCCCAAAATAGTAAGGCGGTGAACCCTACTAAAACTAACATCCTGATTAAGGGAATAAAGGCAGCCGAAAGTTTAATTGCTTTGGTATTACTTTTTCTATATGCTTCGCTTTCTCCTGCCAGTCTAGCACTTTCATATTCTTCAGCAGTGAAACTTTTAATGGTGTTAATGCCACTGAGATTATTTGCTAGTCGTGAGTTCAAAAAACTTACTTTCTCACGCACCTCAGCATAACGAGCTTCTAGACGCTTTTGGTAAGTAAAAGAACCCCAGACAATAAATGGCATTGGCAACATTACTACTAGGGTAATCGAGGGAGGTAAAATCCAGAAAGCACCACCAGTTAAAATGATGAGTGAGGTGCTAATTTGGATGATGTCATTAGCTCCAAAATTCAAAAAATCTTCTAGCTGGTTGATATCATCATTCAGAATTGACATCAAACCACCAGTACTGCTTTCTTCAAAGTAAGCTGAATCTAATTCTTGTACGTGATTGTAAGCATCCAAGCGTAAATCATTCTGAATATCTTGGGCTAGATTTCGCCAAAGTCGATCATAGGCGTACTGAGAAAGTGATTCAAATATCCAAATAATCACAGTCAGAAATGAAAGCAATACAAATTGGGAAACTACATTTTTAATTCCCCACTTTCCAATTACGGAATCTTGCTCCTTGACGAGAATATCTACCGCAGTACCAATCAACCACGGTGGTGCTAAATCCAAGATTGTATTGATGATTGAAAATGATGTTGCTTGCCAAATTTGTTGGCGATATCGGCTGCCATAGTTGAGCAAGCGTTGTAAAGGATGGACTGAATTCTTACGCTTATTAGATACTTGAGGAGATGGAGATGTTATTGTCACGACTTTTTGTTGCTTGTAAAGACTTTAGTAGTGCTGAGTGAGTAAGAACTACTCACTCAATATTCATGCAAAAGCACTGTTTTGGTGATTGATGCAGCGATCGCCGCTTCCCAATCAACACAAGTTTATTGAGAAAAGTGCAGTTTCTGCGAAAATAATCTCAATTTCTAAATACTTTGCGCTCTTGTAAATGGGCTTTGATTTCTTGAGGCGATCGCCAAACCGGACGCAACTCTTGACGAGCGAACATCTGTAATTGCTGTTCGGTATGTGGTGAACCCGGTTGAGATGAATTGCCGTAACTGGTGAGTGCCATTGCTTTTACAGGTTGGGAAAACTCAATCGCAGCTACATAAGAATCTCCAGCAACGGGTTGGAAGCGATCATTTTCTGTAGGAACAAAATAGAGGACACGGAAAATTCCTAAGTTTCCATTACCACCATTTGCAGGTAAATCTGTCTTGCCATACTTAAGCCGGAAAACATCTCCCCAAGGTACATCTAGCCGACTATAAGTTTTTTCCACTGCTGCTGCTGCTGTTGCCAATGCTACTACTGCACTTTGGGGATCGGCTAAACCATCAGGTGTGGTGCGTGGTGATTTCTCACTCCAAGGTTTGCTAAAGGCTGTATCAAAATCTAGTTGTTCTACCCAATTCGCAAAGAGTACTGCACCCCGACTATCTGCATTTGCTTGTCTATCCCATCTTGCCAATACATCAGCTGCTCGCTGGGCTAGTTCATTTCCGTACTTCTTGGCGGCCGGAATCAAATCATCTAGTATCCGGTCAGCCAGTTCCATACGCGTTGAATGCTTATATTTAATCATTTCCTCAAAGGAAATTTTTTCATCTTCAGCCAGCATTCTCACAGAACGTTGCGCCCGAAAATCCATAGAACGCGGTGCCATATAAGGAGGATATTTATCTGCTTTGATGGCTAGAGGAAAGGTGGTAGTCCAAGGTGGGTCATTGGCATTTTGTAACCAGCCACTAGGAGGATCGGTGACGCGCGGTAAATCTTGGTAAGGGTGGGTTTTTGTCCATAAGGTTTTCGATGTGTTGCCAGGAATAATGCCTTGCCAGTATTGAAAATCACCTGTTTGATGCACCGGAACTTGACCGTTGAACAGGTGCATAATGTGTCCTTCTCGGTCGGCATAGATTACCGTAAACATCGGTATTTGTAGGCGCTGGAGTGCTTTTTGAAATTGTGGGAAATTTTGCGATCGCGCCATATCCCACCACTGTTCCAATGCACCTGGTTGGTCAAGTCCGACAACCCGCAGTGCTATTGCTTTATCTGCTTTTTCTGTCACTACTGGCCCGTGAACAGAACTTTTCACCACTAGCGGTTGCTCACGCAATTTACCATCTTCCTGCTTGACTTGCAAAGAGATAGTTTTTGTCTCAAAGGGACGAACTTTGTCATCAAAACGGTAACTATCACCAACTAGGTCAAGTTCATAAGCATCCCATCCATCATGGGTGTTGACGGTATGAGTCCAACCCAAGTTATTATTAAAGGCAATATTTAATACAGGAATACCTACAAGTGATGCTCCATAAGCATCAATTCCTGGTGCAGTAATCTGGGCTTCATACCACAAGAATAAATCTGACCAAGGTAAGTGAGGATTGGCTAACAGCATAGCTTTGCCACTTGCAGAGCGTTTAGGTGCGATCGCCCAACCGTTAGAGCCTGCTTTTGATTCCTCTTGACTAACACCTGCAACTTGTTCAGGATTGACTATAAAAGTGAAATTTAGTAATCGTTGTAAGTGCGCTAGTACATCTTCTCCTTTAACTGGAAGTACAACCTTTACAGCATCATCAATAGCATCAGAATGCTCTTTAGCATAATCATTGATCCCTACGGCAAAAGCATCTAGATACTTGCGAAAAGCAGGACTCTGCATCTGATACCAAGAACTAGCACGACTTGGTACTCCCATTGTCTGTACCCATTTGTCTGATTCTAAATAGTTCTCTCCCCAATATTCGGCGGCGCGTCCCCGTGCTTGACCGTAAAGGCGCAACAGTAAGTTTCCGTGACTTTGCATTTGCGCCCAACCGAATGCTTGGAAAGCACTTTGGGTATCTTTTGCATAGATATGTGGTACTCCATAAGTATCCCAAAGGATCTCAGTACTTTTTGGTGGGGAACTCCAACCTTGATACCCCATAGTTAAAGCCAAGATCAAACCAAGTATTAATGGTAAAACTCGAAATGATTTTCCTCTGACAAGCCTGAGTGTAAAATTCTGCCAACGAGATGGTAAAAGATTGCTAAAAATAGTCAACTGCACCCTCCTCCTCAACATTACGGTTTTAATGAATAAACAATCAAAAAAGTTTTGTTGGTCTTGCAGTCTTTTCTGGCTAGATAGACCATGCTTAGGGTTATAGCAATGCCCTAGCCCCAGAATAATCTGTGGTTTAATAACCAGAAAATAGCTTTTAATCAACTCTTTGTCAGAGTAGCAGTTAACCAGGGATAAATGATAGTAATTCTCAAAAAAAATTTAAATAGCGAACCATTTCAGCTTGGTGATGAGGTATTGCCTAAGGGTAATACTTTAGCCAAAAAGAGAGATTAATCTTTAAGGGTGAAGAGGGAGAGTATAGCCTGGTTTTTACTGGGGGCTAGAAAGAAGGAGAATCTACTTGATTTCCTGTAAGATGCTATGTTGAGAACAAATACCTTAAAGAGCATTCTGGAATAATTATCTAATTTATTCCTCTAGCCCACATCCGCTTAAACTGATATCCTAATTGGATCAGCTTAAATTATCAAAATCAATAATAATAATAATTAGATTGTAAAGTAGAATCCGTGTCTCTATTTCGTTGTCTTGAGGGTAAATTAGATCGAAATGAGAGAAAAATGAGATAGAAATATCATATGTGATAAGTGGGTGACGAGGGATTTGAACCCGCAACCAATAGATTAAGAGTCTACTGCTCTACCGTTGAGCTAGTCACCCACACCATTCATCATACTAACAAAATTATTCACTTCTGCCAAGATTCAACCAAGTGATACAGGAAATCTCTCATTCAGACGCCGGTGGTCATTGTCTAATCTCAACCAGCTAATAACCTGATTTAGGTAGATTTTCCCTCAGTTTTCCCTCAAGTTAACTCTAAAATGAGAGAAAAATGAGAGAAGGCTCAAACCAAGATACAGTAAGCAATTTAGATAATCATTTAATTGGTTATGAACGCTTATTATCTTTATTTAAAAGTATACAAAAGCAGACTCCCAAAGGCGTAGGCTTAAAGCGAGAAGTAAGGGCATCGGCTACCTACGTGGCTCTTCAATTCAAAATAGGTGGTAAAAGAACCTTGCTATTTCCATGATGCAGGTTGGGGCGATCGCGCATCTGTTCGATGGAGTACAAAAAATTGCTTATGCTGCATTGCAAGGGTTACAGGATACTCGTGTGCTGATGCTGCTCAGTTTTCTGTTTTATTGGTGCATTGGTTTAACCAGTGGTTATTGGTTGGCATTTAGATGGAATTTAGGCGGCGTAGGTCTATGGTTGGGGCTAATGATTGCAGTGGCGATAGCGAAGCGCTGCCGCCTACGGCAGATCGCAGCAGTGGTCTTTATTTGGCGCTTTCAAAGGCTAACCTCAAACCAAACTGGAGCTAAACTGTTTAGTTAAAAAGATGAAACTCCTGCCAGACAAGTTGTTGAGAATTTAAGTATGTTTGTCCGGCAACAAAATTCAATTTGTTAGGTTACTTTTTTGAAGACTGGGGTTAACAATGCAGATGTTCCGATTTGCACCTTGTTTAACAACTTAATCAGAGTTTTCTTTTCTTTGATTGTCAGGTTTGCCATTAATCCTGTCGTGCGGCAGAAATGATCGGGCAAGATCTCAGCAACTAACTGCTGTCCTTTTGGGGTCAGATGAATAATTAACCTTCGGCGATCGCTAGGATGTGGTACACGTTTAACTAGTTCTTCCCGCTCAAGCCCATCTAACAGCCCCGTGATAGTCGCACGAGTGACACCAACGCACTCAGCAAATTCTGAAGGCGCAAGCCAATAGAGCGTTTATAAGCCTTACAAAATCCTACCTATATTTCTATCCGTAATGCAGTTATTGTTGGCGGTGCTGTGCAAACTCTGTTACTTGTAGTCATTATCATAATCTCAGTATTGAAACCTTGGGGACGGCGTAAAACATCCATGTAAAAATTCTGAGACGTTATTTTAGTTCTCAAAGCATCTTGCGATCACGAATATTTATAAGTTGGCAACTAAATTATTAAACTAAGAGTCTTATCCATTATGTAATTCGCTTTGCTCTATTAATACTTTGTATGAGTAAAAATATAAAAGCAATTTATATCGCAATGTTGATATTTACTTGGATATTATCAACTTATATTTTATTAGGAAAATTTGCTTACATGGGGTTGCAGACATGAATCGGAATAACCGAAGGTGCAGATGTAAACGTTCCATATAATCACAAATATGGCATCCTGGGATATGCGCCAAAAACTAATATCAAAAATGGAGAGATTGCCACAAGTCGCATTGAATCCTTTATTAATGTCCGATTTGCGTTCTCTATTTTCCTCACAATCGGAGTTTGGGGAATAGCTGCATTAATAATTTATAAATCTTTTATAGGAAATAAGGAAATCACATCATAATGGCGAAGTTTAACTACAAATCATCTCGTTATCTCTTCAAGACAATTTTTCTGATTTCCCTTACTGCTTTGGGAACAATGGTAATGATACCATTTGCTGTTGAATCTGTTGTACCAAAAAAATCTAATTCCATCTCTCCTTTTTGTAAAACTTTATCGGAAAAATTTAGTCCCTTCGGTGCTGCTCCTGATTTATCTGTAGCATTAGGTGAGGCGATCGCCAAAGGAGGTAATCTGAATCAGCCCTGCGATATCTTTGGTGAAAAGTGGCTACCGCTCAACTTTTTACTATCCACAGACGAAGTACTGGCTGAGCGTTTAATCCAAACTGGGGTAAATGTAAATGCCAAGGATGGGAAAGGAGATACTCCCCTACATTATTTAGGAAAATCTGAGAAAAATGCGCGATTACTTCTGAGTAGAGGAGCAAAGGTCAATGTCCGCAACCAAAATGGTAATACCCCACTCCATAATCTTTTTGGACAGAAAACCGCTCCTGTAATCAAATTTTTGATAGATCGGGGTGCTAAGGTTAATGCTAGAAATCAAGAGCAAATGACACCGCTACATTTTGCTGCCAATTCCGGAAAAGCTGATATCACGGAGCTATTAATTAGTCGTGGTGGGGATATAAATGCTCGTAGCACTCAGAACTGGACACCACTACACTACGGAGCATCAAATCTAGAAGTCGCCAAAAAACTAATCCAAGCAGGCGCGGATCTAACTATCCAAAATCGTGAAGGAGCTGTGATTCACTCCAGCAGTTTGGAACCAGCAGTACTAAAACTCCTGCTCGATAGGGGAGTTAATGTTAATTTACGCAATCGTCAGGGGCAAACTCCGCTCCACATTCATCGTTTCCAACCCGCTCTAGTGAAATTGCTATTGGCTCGAAAAGCGCAAGTTAACCTACGAGATGCTCAAGGTAAAACCCCTCTGTATGATGTCAACCTGGAAGTGGCTCGACAACTGGTTGCGGCTAATGCAGATTTAAATGTTCAAGATAATTTAGGAAGAACACCTCTGCACCAAGCAGTATTGGAGGAACAAAGTTTCTTTGGTCCGGAATTGGTAACACTATTTCTCAGTAAAAATGCTAGTGTTGACCTCAAAGATAAGCAAGGGAAGACTGCTTTAGACTTGGCTCGACAACTTAATAAAACCCAAATCATTAATTTGTTAGAGCGACATATCGCAACTAAAAATTCTGCTGGTAGTGGAACAACCACAACCAAAGCCACAGAAAAACTCCAGCAGTTCCTCAATTCTAAAAACTGGAGTGCTGCCGATCAAGAAACCCGCCGTCTCTTATCACCTCAAAAAGACCTCTTTGGACTTAACGCTGCCACCATACCTCTAGATTTAATTCAAGAGATTGATCGAGCTTGGTTAGTCGCTAGTGATGGACGGTTTGGACTAAGTGTCCAAGCAAAGATTTGGCAAAAGGTAATAGCATCTCATTCGAACAATTCCGAAACTGCCGCCAATACCTTTCGCGATCGCGTCGGTTGGAAACTCAAAGTTCCTCGAACCGAAAACGATTTTATCAGCAGCGACTGGCTGAATGAATCCGAACTCAATTATTCACTGCAAGCTCCTGTCGGACACTTACCCTGGGCTGGTGTTTCAGACGCATCTGTACTATCGGTTGCAGTTCCTCCCCCTGGAGAACACTGTGGTAGCTGTACCATCGATGCAATTTTTCTGCGAGATGGGCGATTCTATAAATATCTGCCTCAACTTTTTGCACGGGTTCAAATGGCATTGAACGTTGTTGAGCATGGAAATAAGGGTTTGGGGGGATTAAGTGATCGGAAGCGATGGACTCAACCAAGTTAATGTGAAAGCTATGAAACCATTATTTACTGCATTCGATAATGCTTGGCTGTCATGATTTGTCAATCAAGAGATAAAGGTGGGCGACAAGGGTATCTCAACTTTATCAAGCAGTTTTTTCAATCTCAATGACGCACCCCCATCAGATTCTTAGCGGAAAAATGAAAAAGAGCGATGGCGTAACCGCCCGTCGAAGGCGATGAGCTACGCTCCACCGTAGGTGATCGCTCTTGTAGGTAGGCATCATACTTATTCAATCATCAGATAGAGTCAGAGCGGGGAAACTAATGATAGTTTGAGATGATGGAACGCTCATCTCAACCCCCGAAGTGAATAACTCAGTATTAATTGCCCTGACCCTTACCGCGTCTATAGCTCTATCGCCAATTAGCATTGGTGGTACTGCCCAAGGTTCAACCCAAGCCATCAAAATGTCTTCATTTAACCTCAGTTCCCAAAAATGGCAAAACCGCGTGCTATTAGTGTTTGCACCGTCTGTTAATAACCGTAGCTATCAACAGCAGATGCAGTTATTTAACCAGCATCAAAACGGTTTTACAGAACGGGATTTAGTTCTGGTTCAGGTTTTGGCAACAGATAAAAGCTATGCCAACGGACAGTTAATAGATGAATCTTCTGTGGCCAATTTGCGAAATCGCTTTGGAGTTGATCAAGATAATTTTCGCGTCATTTTGGTAGGCAAAGATGGTGGTGTTAAGCGTAGTGACAGTACACCAGTAAACGCCACAGCAATTTTTGAGCAAATTGACGCTATGCCCATGCGCCAGCAAGAAATGCGCTTTTCGAGGTAGAAAGTAACTTAAAAATACAAGCGAGTCAAACGCTACATTATACCCAGTACAAACCACCAGATAGATGAAGATTAGGGGAACTGATGATACTTTGAGATGAGCAAAAGCAGATAACAAAAAGTAGCTCCCAATGATTATTGTCCATCATCTCAACAACTCGCGATCGCAGCGTGTGCTATGGCTACTTGAAGAATTAGGCATCGAATACGATATCAAGTTTTACGAACGCGACCCAAAGACGATGTTAGCACCAGCATCACTGCGCCAAGTCCATCCGCTTGGCAAGTCACCAGTGATTACAGATGCACAAGTGACTGTTGCTGAGTCGGGCGCTATCATCGAATACATAGTAGAGAGCTACGGCAATGGTCAGTTAATCCCAAAATCCGGTATGCCAGAGCGTCTGCGCTACACATATTGGCTGCATTACGCCGAAGGTTCGGCAATGCCACCTCTGGTAATGAACCTCATCTTTAACCGTTTTGGGGCAGGGGATAGCAGGGCAAACGACGCATTTATCGCGCCCCAAATCAAGCTTCACTTTGATTACATAGAAGCTGAACTTGGTAAGAGTACGTGGTTTGTAGGCGAAGAATTTACCGCCGCCGATATCCAAATGAGCTTTCCTCTGGAATTGGTTGCTATGCAAGCCGAACTCATTGAGAGCCGACCAAAGATAAAGCAATTTATCGAACGCATCCATGCACGACCTGCTTACGAACGCGCCCTTGAACGTGGAGGCAAATACAACTATGCCAACAGCATTTAATAATTTAATTATCGTACAAGAGCGATATCTACGATAAGATCCGCTAACGCCTGTTTCCTGAAATTCAAGCGAGGAAACTTTGCAATAGGTAAGCGATATCTACAGATTAGCTCTACTAACCCCTACGGCACTGACCAATTTTAAAAAAAAATATTACCGAAGCTTAACTCTGTGTGAGATACAAGCCAATTATTTTGAGAGGGACTTTAAGGAAAATCTACCATGAAAAGTCTCATTCGTACACTGGCGCTTGGAGCGATCGCAGCGAGTTGTTATGTCGGTCAAGCTTATGCTGATACAATGAAAAATCCCCTCGCCCAGTCTGTACCACGCACTCATGCCAACAATACATAATCCCCACATTTTAAGTAGGGATTATGTATTGTTTAACCTCAGTTTCTTGATAGCACGTATGTACTACATATTTACCCAATCAGAAATGCAGTTTATGATTATGAGCATTGATTTTTGAGCTTGCCAATCAGAGAAGTCAGATTAATCTGAGTAGGCCAACCTTGAGGAAGATTTGCCGAATTATATCCTTTGTCTTTCAAGCCTTGAATAAATTGGTTGCGGATGTATGTGGTATCAAAAGTCCCCAGCCCATCAAAATAAACAGCAGTGAGGTGAGCAGGGTCTAAAGCCATTTCACCTTTATATACTGCACCATCGTTGGAGTCATCCCAACCCCAAGGAGCATTAGCAGAATTGTTACTACAAGTAGGTGTACCAGCACCACAACCTCCACTAGAATCGCCCTTAAAAGTTCCCCAATTAGCGAAAATCAAAGCAGAAGAACTTGATAAAGAGGCTTCATTTAATTGATGTTGCCACATTCCATTAGTGGCAAACACATCAACTAATTTATACTGCACATACCTGTCATTCCCCGAAGCTGGAAGTTCTGCTGTAGTCCCAGAAGGATAATAAATAATCCCATCTTCACTACTAGTACCTTTAAAGTTTCCAGTATAAGGCCAGGCTTTTAGTCCATGACCTTTAGCTTCTTGCGTTGTTAACGGGTGCAGTGAACCACTGTAACTATTCATTGTCAGTGTGCCATCAATACTTTCTGCACCATTTCGTAAAGGGCTACCAGTTGGAGTGTAAGAGTAGAAATCTCGATGAAATACAGTTACAGCACCCTCTAATTTACCAAAAGCTGAACCATCCTTACGAACAATTGTTAGTAAACCTTCTAAATCATTTTCATGTTCTTGATCAAAAGGAATATCAGTCCAGTCTTGGGGATGGAAAAAGGAATATGTAATGAACCAATGAGTACAAGTTTCAGCTACAGAATAGTAAGCATGAGCAGGGAGAGGATATTGCTGCATATTATCCCAATTATTTGTCCCACGCCAATCACTATCATAATCAAATCGCGTAATGTAGTCTCCACTATATTTAGTGCTATCTGTATCTTGATAGTGAATAGGGGCATGATATAAAGCTAAAGCCAAATCACTGGCAGATTGAGCAATTACTTTTGTATTTGTCAAAATACCAGTTGTTATTGCTACAAGCAGTCCAAGAGCGACAAGAAGAATTTTTCTGAAACTCATTTAGTTTCACCTTTGCTCATAAACAAGACTCAGCATAAAAGCTAATATTTAAGAATTGGTAATGACTCAGGTTATTGGTGCAATTACAAGTCCAGATGGTTTCAGGTGTGATCGCTATAGGAATTGCCTTGTCTTCGTAAAATCAATTCCGTATGATTCATCATTTCTTGTATAGTAGATGATACTGTTGGCGAATGTACTACATATTTGTAAATATAAGTATTGCGTAAGCTCAAACCTTGAATCTGTAGTTGCTGCTTTTAGTTGTAATACTTTTGTTTATGCGTTTGTAACACTTTCGCCAACAATATCCTATGGTAACTACTCCCCACTCCTTAAACAGCGTGTTAATACCGGGTAATCTGCGTAGAGTCCATCATATTGCTTTGAATGTCCAGGATATGCAAGCCTCACGTCATTTTTACGGTAATATCCTGGGTTTACATGAACTTACAGGCGATGAAGTACCAGCTACATTGGTAGAACTTGTTACAGCAGGTAAAGTTGCCAACTTTGTTACCCCTGACGGAACAATTCTAGACTTATTTTGGACACCTGATTTAGCACCACCAAACCCAGACCCAGAGCAGAGTTTTACTAGAGCATACCATCTAGCCTTTGATATCGATCCTCGCTTATTTGAGCGAGCAGTGGCAGTATTACGAGAAAATGAGATTGCGATCGCTCATGGCCCCGTCACTCGTCCTACTGGTAGAGGTGTGTACTTCTACGACCCCGATGGCTTTATGATTGAAATTCGTTGCGATCCGCAGTGATGGACTTATAAATAAAAAATATGAAGACAAATAATTAATCTAACTTAAGTAAAGGCGCAGAAATTAACCTGACCATTAAGTTAGGCTAACTTCTGCTACACTCCTTGCATATATCAAAAATAACAGTGTTTCAAATCTTATAATTGCCAAATTGCCACAAACCTTTTTTGATACTTGTTAATTTTGATACTATAGAAATACTAAATACAGACAATAATCAGCAATATTGCGGGGCTGATGCTTCAACAGAAAGTAGTATAATTTTCTCTGCTCTGATATTGCCTATCCAAAGGCTGTATCTCAATATAAAAAATCTAGGTTTGTGCTTATGTTAAGTCCTGTGTTTACCATCGCTATCTTTCAAAAGCAACCTAATCCTCAAGTATTTTCAGCAGGTCAAGTCATATTTGAAGAAGGACAGCCTGGTGATTTTATGTACGGGATTGTAGAAGGATCGGTAGATTTGTTAGTCAATGGTAAAGTTGTAGAAACAATAGAAGCAGGTGAAATATTTGGTACAGGAGTACTAGTAGGAGTCAAGAATAGGACTTATACAGCGATCGCTAAAACAGACTGTCAACTAGCTTTCTTAGATGAAAAAAGATTTCTATTTGCCGTCCAAGAAACACCAATGTTTGCTCTCAATGTACTGAGAAACTATGCAGAACGTCTCAGTCGTTTGCAGCATTTAGTTTGAGAATACATCATGTTTCAGCCCTAGTGAAATGACTAGTACTTTGCAGAGAAGGCGACTACTGAAATTGTTAGGAATGAGTTTCTTGGGAACCTCATTCTCTAGCTGTGTTACTTCCCCAGCTAGAGCGACAACTGTGAACTGGGGATATATAGGCAAAACCGGGCCAGCAAATTGGGGTGAGCTTTCACCTGAATTTCAGCTTTGTCAGATAGGACGACAACAAACACCTATTGATTTGCAGATTGCAGATGTGAAAAATGCCCACAGCAAAAATCAGGATTTGTTAGTCATTAATTATCAGCCAACGGCATTACATCTGATAAATAACGGCAAAACTATTCAGGTCAACTATAAAACCGGAAGTTATCTCAAGTATGCTCACCAAAGTTTCGAGTTACTTCAGTTCCACTTTCATCACTTCAGCGAACACCGCATCAACGGTAAGTCATATGATATGGAACTCCATTTCGTTCACCGGAGTCAAACTGGTAATTTAGCTGTAATGGGTGTTTTCTTACAAGCAGGAGCGTTTAACCCCGCACTGCAAATTATCTGGGATGCTATGCCTCAACAGCAAGGTTTAGAAACAAGAATAGAGGATATAAATATCGATGCTTCCCAATTTTTACCAGCAGAACACAGATTCTTGACCTATTCCGGCTCTCTAACAACCCCACCCTGTTCGGAAAACGTTCTCTGGTGCGTGATGGAAACACCTATCGAAGCTTCTCGCTCACAAATAGCTAAGTTTAGCCAAATCTTTCCCCATAATGCTCGTCCGCTCCAACCCCGCAACGATCGCGTAGTTATCGAAGTCCTTTAAAATATTTTTGCTAACTATACCCTGATTTTCAGTTGCTATGTCATACTAGGGAGTGAGAATTAATTCGGCGACCACGTTTGTTTTTAGTATTGACAGGCTTTTTCCTTTTGGTATTTACAGACATTTCTCCGAAATCTCAATCCCTAGACACTCATGATTTTGGAGACAGTATATGTCAATTTATGTAGGCAACCTTTCTTACGACGTTACAGAAGAAAGCTTGAATGCCGTATTTGCAGAATATGGTTCTGTGAAACGGGTTCAGCTGCCTGTAGACCGTGAAACAGGCCGCGTACGTGGCTTTGGATTTGTGGAAATGGGTAGTGACGCTGAAGAAACAGCTGCCATTGAAGCACTGGATGGTGCTGAGTGGATGGGACGTGACCTTAAAGTGAATAAGGCTAAACCCAGAGAAGACAGAGGCGGTTCCAGAGGTGGTTCCTTTGGGGGCGGTAATCGAGGCAACAATAACTTCCGTAGCCGCTATTAAGAAAAATAGATTTGTATAGGAGAATAGGGAGTTATGATTTCTATTTCCTAAATTTCCCCTTTTGCAATTTGCTTTTTTAACGCAACTTATTATTAGTATCGGCTCAAGCATTCCTGCTTGAGCTTTTTTGATGTAACATCTGCTATTAACATCTGATACCAATTCTGCAAACTCTGGCAACAGATTCAATCCTCGCAATCCAGATTAAGTCTGTCTTTATTAATTACGAATTACGAATTGATACTATTTTAATATTTATTTCATGGGTTGCAGTTTTGTCACCTTGAGTTTAAAAGGCCCAACCCCAGTTTCGCCAAACGACCGAACACGAATAATAAAAGTCCCTGTTTCGTTGATGCGAGTAAACAGTAGAGAATTACTAGTGCCATCAGGGCCATCATCATTTTCTGCTAGTGTTGAGCCATCAGGTGCTAGTAGTGTGATGATACTATCAAAACTTTCCGAAGTTAAATCAATTGCTAAATTGTCACCCTTATTCAACTTCACCGCATAATCGCGGGCAAATCCACCCAGACCGGTGGGAATGTCTTTATCAGAGAGTGCATCAGAGATTTCTTTAAAATCAGTCAAAAGAATAGGACTGTACAACTTATTTTGAGCAAATGCTGCTGTTGTACTCATGGCGATCGCCATTAACGTAGCGGGAAATATAATTATTCTTGGGAAATTCTTAGTCAGAAATTTACTGATCATTGCAAGTGATGTTCCCACAAAAACTGGGTGGTTTGGTTAATTATAGATTTGTCAGAGATAGCTTGCCCATTAATTTTTAATGTCTCTATCTTTAACAGTGGTAGCCGCCGCCGCTAACCCCAGAACAGCAATTCCATTTTGACGAAGTGTCTGCACAGCAGATTTAGCCGTAGCACCAGTGGTGTAAATATCATCTACTAACAATACTGGGGCGTTCGGACGGCCATTGCGGAAATCTTGCCCTATTGTGAAAGCTTCAGCCAAGTTATTTTCTCACTCAGATATCGATAAACCAAACTGTGCTGTCGTTTCACGAACTCTCGCCAAACCATTTAGTTTGAATTTTAGTCCAGTTGTTTGGCAAAAACTCTGGGCAATTAAGGCCGCTTGATTGTAACCTCGTTGTTTTTGCTTGCTGTCGTGGAGAGGGATCGGTACAACTACAATTTGTGTTGTTTGATGAAGAGAATTTAACAACCAGACCTCTCCTAGCCATTGTCCCAGAGGACGGGCAATTTGGGGTTGATTATCGTACTTCATCACTGCGATCGCTCTTTTGAGAATACCACCATACACACCCCAGCTAAATACTGGTATGGGCTGTTTCCACAAAGCATGAGGGTTTTTGTGATGGCACTTTTGTAACTGTCTGGTGCAGTTTAAACAAAATTCACTAGGTGTAGGTCTTTGACACAGAGGACAGTTGGATTGTAAAAATAGGTCAAGCAGACCCTGAAAATGTTGATTCCATCTGGGCATTTAAAGCTACTTGAGGAATTTGATATAGACGCGATCGCAACGTGCTGTTTCCACACCCGTAGCTGGTTCGTAGCCATGATTTTCGTACAATTTGACTGCTTCTACCAAAACGCTGGCAGTTTCAATCCAAATCTGCTGAAAACCACGAGATGTGATCGCTGCTTCTAACTGTTGTAACAAATATTTCCCCAATCCCAAACCCCTCACACTGGGTAAAAGATACATTTTCCTGATTTCTACAGCTTTTTCCCCACGATGAATCGGGTAGTATGCCCCAGTACCTACTATTTGGCTTTGGTGTTCAATTACCCAAAACTCGCCTCCAGTTACTAAGTAAGATTCTTCTACTTCCAACACATCGCGGTCAGCACCTTTGGGTTCCCAACCTAAACCGTATTCTGATAATACGTAACTAATGACTGCGGCGGCTTTAGTGCGATCGCTTTTTTGCCAGTTACGAATTAAGAAGTCTTGATAGTAGCTGTTCATTACCGTTTGTGGGTCAGGTTTGTACAGAAAAGTTTTCTGGATCTATTACCCAATTTACCCAGCATATAGCTTCTCTTGCTGATTCTAGCTCAGGTGACACTCCCAACGCATGGTATCTGGATGAGCATTCGCCTCTAGTCCCTAGTTGTTAGTGATCAAGCTGCACTCCCAACTCAGAAACGCTTTATCAGATTCTCAGCTTGGCATGAGGCATGGATAATAAGAGTTGGTAGTATTAATGTTTAATATTAAAATTATTTGCAAAAATTTAGACTCCACTAATTCACTTTGGTTACCAAAAATGCGTCAGATTTGCGTAATTTTTTCTTTAATTTTATGTTTTTTCTTCACTAACGCTAATTCTGCATTAGCGGTAAAAGAATCTAGTAATGTACTCAAGCAACCAGTTACAGAAATTAAAGTTTCTTTGGGTAATTCAGCTAATGAACTCAAGTTTGAACCAAATAACTGGGAATTAGTGGCTGGTAAACGTTATCTACTGCGCCTCAACAACCCCAGCCAACTGAAACATTATTTTACTGCCAAAGACTTCGCTGATGGGATTTGGACGCAAAAAATTGAAGCAGGCAAAGTAGAAATTAAAGGGGCAATTCATGAACTAGAACTTAAGCCTGGTGCGGAAGCTGAATGGGTGTTTGTTGCCCTCAAACCAGGCAAATATGGCTTACGCTGTCCTATACCAGGACATACTGAGGCAGGAATGACTGGGGAAATTGTGATTAGTGATTAGTCAACCATTCTTTAGTACGTATCTAGCAGCGAAAAATAAGTTAACGTAAGTATAGATATTATTTCTCAACTGGTCAGGAATAACCTGCAATTTTAGCGGCAAGGTACAAGTAATCATTGATTTCCCATGAACATTCTCACCAACTTGCTTTCTCAAACACCAAAGCCAACACCTGCAAAAAAACAACGCCGGGGTATTGAAATTAAATCACCCCGTGAAATCGATATTATGCGGCAATCGGCAAAAATTGTCGCCACCGTACTTAAAGAAATTTCTGGGTTGGTAAAACCAGGAATGACTACGGCTGACTTGGACGCTTATGCAGAAAAGCGCATCCGCGAAATGGGTGCAACACCAAGTTTTAAGGGTTATCACGGTTTTACTGGTTCTATTTGCTCAAGTATTAATAACGAAGTTGTACATGGTATCCCCAGTCATAAGAAAGTGATTCGGACTGGAGATGTATTAAAAGTAGACACAGGTGCTTATTTTCAAGGCTTTCATGGTGATTCCTGCATTACTATTGCTGTTGGTGAAGTAACTCCAGACGCTGCTAAACTGATTCGTGTAGCGGAAGAAGCCCTATATAAGGGGATTGAGCAAGTTAAAGCTGGTGCGTATTTGCTTGATTTGGCTGGAGCAATCGAGGATCATGTGAAAGTCAATGGCTTTACTGTAGTAGAAGAGTTCACAGGACACGGCGTAGGACGGAACCTACACGAAGAACCTTCTGTATTTAACTACCGCACAAGAGAAATGCCCAATGTAAAATTGCGTGCAGGAATGACATTGGCAATTGAACCAATTTTAAATGCAGGTTCCAAACACACAAGAACTTTATCCGATCGCTGGACTGCTGTAACTGTAGATAATGCTCTATCTGCCCAGTTTGAGCATACAGTTTTGGTGACAGAAACAGGTTACGAAATTCTCACCGATCGCACAAAAGTTTAATTCAATTGCGATCGCCTCTTTACGTCAAGCGATCGCTCTTTCTTCTCCTCATGACGAATTAAAACTCCTTGAGCTTCCAACACCATTGCTACCTGTAAAATTAAAACTTCATTATATGGTGCGGCTATTAACTGTACACCCAAAGGTAAAGCATTGGGGCGGTGGATTGGTACTGATAATACAGGTAAGCCAATAAAAGATAAGGGTTGGGTGAACAATCCCAAATGAGGACGTACTAGAATTTCCTCCCCGTTTAAAATCATAGTCTGTTGACCAATCAAGGGTGCTGTAATCGGTGTAGTAGGGGCGAGAATCACATCAACATTCTCAAAAACTTCACGGATGCGATCGCGGTACCATTTCCGAAAGCGTTGTGCTTGTATATACCAACTGCTAGGAATTAATGCCCCTGCCAAAAAGCGATCGCGTGTTGACGGGTCAAAATCCTGGGGACGGGTTCTTAATTTATCTAAATGTAAATTTGCCCCTTCGCTGGCTGTAATCACGAATGCGGCAGCTTTGGCGCGGTGGGCTTCTGGTAAAGTAACGTAGTTGGTCACATTTAAAGCATCTGCTACCTGCTGTACGGCTGCTAATGCTTCTGGTGTTGCACCTGTTTGGAAATAATCATCAGCGATCGCAATTCTGATCTGGGATATGTCTTGATTGAGTCTGGGTAAAGTTGGTTCTGGAGGTCGTTTAGTGCAGATAGGATCGCGATCGTCCTCTCCTTGCAGGATATCAAATATTGTGGCAATATCCTCCACCGACCGAGCAAAAGCACCAATGTGATCAAAACTACTAGAAAACAAAGCCACCCCAGCACGAGACAAACGTCCATAAGTCGGCTTGAAACCAAACACACCACACAACGCCGCCGGCACACGAATGGAACCGTTTGTATCAGAACCCAAGGTAAAAGCAACCAATCCAGCAGCCACAGCCGCAGCAGAACCACCAGAGGAACCCCCAGCCATTCGCTGTAAGTCATGGGGGTTATGGGTAGCACCATAATGAGAATTTTCTGTGACAAATCCGTAGGCGTACTCATCCATATTTAAAGCACCTACCAGGACTGCACCAGCTTGTCTGAGTTTGGCTACTGCTGTCGCATCTTGAGTTGCTGGAGGATTTTCGGCATTAATTTTCGCACCCGCCAGAGTCGTTAGACCAGCGATATCAAATAAGTTTTTCACCGCAAAAGGTACACCAGCAAGTAACCCAGGATTGTTACCTGCGGCTATTTCCCGATCAATACGTGCTGCATCGCTCAAAGCTATTTCACTAGTTACAGTCGTGAAACAGTTTAATTCTGCGTTTTGTGCTGCTATCCGCGCCAAAGCAGCTTGTGTCACCTCTACTGCGGTAACTTTGCCTTCACGTACAGCCTTGGCGATAGAGACAGCATCATTCATGGTTCAAAGACGGGTGCAGGTTCTATTGTTTCTGGTAGTGGGAATGAATTAACAAGTTGAGCGATCGCTCTTATTCTCTCAAAATTTGCCACCACCCCATCCCGATATTCATCTTTTATCGGCAAATCCAACAGCAACGCCGTTTGTTCAACATATATATTTACATCTAACTCTTGAATTGTCATCTCAGCGCCTCTGTGGTTTTTTTCGATGATATTCTGACTAATCATCTGGCATAATCACAGAAATTAATTTATTACGATTCTTGCGATAAATCCTAAAATCGCTATCAAATGTGAGCAATTCGCTTTCAGGATACAATTGTGACATTCTGACTAAACACGCATCAGCTAAGGACATAGGAACAGATTGATATCGTCGTAGCAATTCTTCAATCACGTCTGCTTCTTCGCTCAAGCAGATGGGAATTAGAAGATGTCCTTCTTTTACCAAAGACATCACACTTTCCTGACCACCGTAAATATGTCGTAATAAAAAACAAGTTTCTACAATTACAGCCTCACAAGTCAGTAAAGGTGGCTCAATTCTATCTAGAGTATTGATTATTCATTTATGTAGATTCTCTCTACGATTAATAAAAGCTACCAATGGCCCCGTATCGGGGATGACTCGCTGCTTCATTCAGTGCCAAAACCTTCCATATATTGTTTGTTAGTAGCTAAATCAGCAGGGCCGTCATCAACACAACCTGCAAATTTTTGGGCTGCCGCCAAAAATGAAATAGGTTTTTGCTCTTCTGAATTTGTCTTCTCTTGTCCTAGCTGACTCTGGAGAAACTCAATAAAATCTAATACCTCTTGCTGCTTCTCAGGCGGAAGCGATCGCATTTTTTCACTTGCAGTTTGTATAATACTCAAATTTACCTCCTGACTTCATTTCAATTCTAAACTTATACAGTTCGACTCAATTGTCATATTAGCGCCTCTGTGGTTAACTATCCTAAACTTACAACCTCTGAGGGTAACTCAAACAACCCATCTTCGCCAGGCTCAAAATTAATCACTTGATACACCGCATCAAGATTTAACTCACCATATATATGAGGGAATAATTCACCATCAGCCGCCTCATAACGAATTTCTGGATTCACAAGGTTAGAGTTAATCAGCAGTAGTATTAATCCTTTTTGATTAGCAAAAATATAATTTGCAACTTTAATCACTTGTGCTGGTTGAGAACAATGTATAAAACCTTCGGTATCCAGCGAATCAGCACGGTAGCTGCCGACATTTTTTGCTTGTTCCCATTTTTTACGTTGTGTGATGTGGAGAATAGTATTCATATTTGATTTATTAAAGTCTCGAATATTGAGTAGGGTGGGCATTGCCCACCAATTATCTCATTATTTAGTAACCAAACTCATTCTCCAATTTTTTCCCAATTTTTATCAAAATCAGGTATTTGTATTCTCTTCCCAGAACATGAACAATACCAATTGCTAGAATAAATACCTTTTCTCACAAACTTATGGAAACTAGAATAATCCCATAAGTGAGGACAAGAAACTAAACCATGCTTAACTGGATTGTAATGGATATAGTTCAAATGCTTTTCAAAATCAGCTTCATCACGTATAGTATGTTCCCAAAAACGACGTTGCCATACATTACTTTCACGGTGTTTACGGCGTGAATTAGATAAATTTTCGGGTAATATTGTTTTACTACCTAGTGAACGAGTAAATAAAACTTTTAATCTGCCAATTCGTTGGGAATAATTTTCGTCGTCAGTAGGTAAAGTCCAGAGAAAATGGATATGATCTGGCAAAACAACTGCGCCCTCTATTTCAAAAGGCATTTCGGAACGTACTTTTGCCAGAGCAGAACGCAAGTGACAGACATTTTCTATATTTGAAAATATTGGGTAGCGTTCGTATGTCACCAATGTTAAAAAGAAAGTTCCACCCGATAAATATGCACGACGATATTCAGGCATTTTGATGAGTTAAATATAGGTTTTGGAACAATTTTTAGTGTGTATTTTTACATAATATTTTTGGTGGGCAATGCCCACCCTACTGAGATTGAATTATTTGGCGAAGGTCATCTAGAGGTGATTTAGTTTCAATAGATTCTAAGGAAGAAAATTCAAAATATATATTAATTTCATCACGTTCAACATCACGATATCTCCACATTGATTGCTTACAATTAATTAATATTGATACTTGAATTTTTAATTCTCCGTTCTCCCAGCCTTTACCACCAACTTTTAAAATTTGGCAATTTTTGAATGTATTAAATTCAATTACCTTTACATCAATTTGTTCACTATTAATTGAAATTGTGTCTAGCAAACTATAAATCCGATCATTAGCTTTTTGAGTATCTTCATCGTAAGTTTTTCGAGTCCACTTATACTTAACCTGTGCTTCAATCAACTCTTTTAATCTAAATAATGTAAAAGTATCTCTCTCAAAAAGTACAACATCATTACTATCTAGCGAAATTATTTTATTATTCATACCAATAAAGAAAATTTACTTGTATTGAATGGTGAGTATTAGCCACTCTTATGATAATTGAATTTACTACTTAGTTTAATCGAGAATTTCCAACAGTTATTGTAGTAAATATACTGAAATTATAGTTGTCGAATGTCCTGCAAACAAGCAGAATTTTCTGTGCATTTGCGCGAACTTAAAAGTTATTAGGAATACATACATCAGGCGCACATAAGCCATTAAATTGCATTGTCCTCACCTCCAGCGTATTTAAATTTACATGACGGATGGCGTGGTTATTAGTATCAGCAACGTATAGATATGAACCCATAACACTCAACCCTGAAGGTTCAAAAAAGCGGGTATTTTTACCTTGACCATTTTGTAACCCAGCCGAACCATCTCCTAAAACAGTTTGACAATTACCAGTGTAAGGACTAACTAACTTAATTTTGTGGTTGTAAGTATCTGCAACCCACAAATAATTTTGAAAATATTCCACCCCTAAACAATGCTGTAAACGGACATCCTCACCCTGTCCATCCACATCACCAAAACCAAATAAACCACCACTACCACAAACAGTCCTGACTTGCTGAGACTCTAGTAGTCTCATGCCACGAATCGAACTAATTTCACTATCAGCGATGTATAATTCCTTCCCATTTGTAGTAATTCCACTGGGTTGAGCAAAAGCCGATTCTGTCAGCGAACCATCAAAACAACCTTCTGCACCAGTCCCAGCATAGGTTTTGATAATACCGCTTTCTAAATCCATCTGCCAAATTTGATGATTCCCTGCCATTGCAATGTATAAATTATTTTTGACCTTTATCAAGTCCCAAGGCGAATTTAACGCAGTTTCTAAACTAACACCCCCATGCGGATGAATATTACGGCTTTGTTCACCTGTTCCCGCAATGGTTTCTACTATTTGCTGCTTGATATTAATTCGTCGCAAAGCATGATTTCCCGTATCAGCGACGTAAAGGATTTGATTTTCCACATCAAACGCCATTCCTTGGGGTGCAGAAAACTGTGCTTCTTCAAAAGCACCATCACTTAAGCCAGATTTTCCAGTACCAATTAAATGTAGAATCTCACCGTCAAAGTCACTAACAACTATACGATGATGACCAGAGTCAGCGATGAATAACCCTACTGGGGTGGCTAGGACTTTACCAGGAAAAGCTAGAGGTGTGATTAATGGTTGACGCTGTTTCTCTAAATTCAGGCTGAGTTCTTGAAAATTAATCGTTCCTTGGTTTTGATGTTCCTGAATTATTTTGGCAATTAGTTTCTCTAAAGTATCCCGATTTCCTTCACCAGAAAAGTAGCCAATGACATAACCTTTTGGGTCAATAACCATTAAAGTAGGCCAAGCACGCACAGCGTATTCTTGCCATACACGAAAACCCTTGTCTACTAAAACTGGGTGTTCAATGTCGTAGCGCAATATAGCCTGGCGGATGTTTTCGGTTTCCTGTTCGTTGTCGAATTTTGCAGAATGGACACCAATAACTGTCAGACTGTCTCGATATTTCTGTTCTAGATATTTCAAATCTGGTAAGACGTGGAGACAATTGATACAACAGTAAGTCCAAAAGTCTAAAATCACGATTCTACCCTTGAGTTCCTTAATAGATAAGGGTTTGTCAGTGTTCAGCCAAGGATAATTGTGTGGTAGTTCTGGCGCTCTTACACGAGGAATCATATATATTTTTGCATCTATAGGAATGTGATGTGATTGTTAAAATACGTAACTCTCTGTTATCTGTATCTCTGTGGTTAGAGCAATTATTTTGACTAGACAAATACTGGGATAAAAGCAAAAACTTTATAGCTAGGAATGTGATTTTATCAGTCAAATTTATGGGAGTAGTAATGCCTGATTTGCCTATATTTAAAAATTAAGCATTAATTCTATAGGATGTGAAAATTAATGTGCTTATTAGTTTTATTTTTTAGATACATAATATACCAAATACATTTTCTGATTTAAACCGATTGAGAAAATTTGCATAATTATATTATATTTATTGAAGTTATAAAATTTGGCTAGCAATTAACAGACTATATCATAGTAAATCAATAGTTTAATCAAGCAAGTATACCGATATTTTAGAGATTGATTATCATAGAATTAATAACTTTCAGATGGAGTTGCTGCTAACAACAATATCTGAACCTTAGCAAACAGGTAAATTTAACATGGTTTCCCGCAAAATCCTAGTTGTTGAGGATGAAGCAGTCCTAGCATTGAATATTAAAAATAGTTTACAAACATTAGGATATAATGTTATAGAAATTACAAAATCTGCTGAAGATGCAATTCAAAAAGTAGCAGAGAAGAACCCAAATCTAGTATTATTTGATATCTGTTTATCCAGAGAAATTAATGGTTTGCAGGTGACAGATATTATTCAAAATAACTTTCATATACCTGTGTTGTATTTAACCGAGTATTCCGAATATTTAGAATTAAATAAAAACAAACTAGATGAGCCTTTCAGTTATCTTCTCAAGCCATTTGTAGAAAAAGACTTACATCTGGCTGTAGAAATGGCTTTTAGTCAGTATCAAGTTAACAAAAGAATCAAGGAAGATAAAGAAAAAACGGCAGCAATTATTAACAGTATGGGCTGTGCAGTAGTTGTTACCTTTACTAATGGTCATATTCAAATGATGAATCCGATGGCAGAAAGACTCACTGGTTGGATGGAACATGAAGCATTTGGTAGAGATTTGGCAGAGGTTGTCAAACTAGTTGATCAGGATATGGACGAAGTAATTGATAATTTAGCTACACAGGCAATGCAGACTGGTAAAATAGTGAACTTACCGGAAAACTGTACGCTAATTTCCAAGGACGGCAAAGAGATACCTGTAGGAGATAATATTGCGCCTATCCGTGATAGTAGTGGTATTATTACTGGTGCAGTGTTAGTTTTTCAAGATATCACTCAACGCAAGCAAGCGGACGTGCAATTACTCCGTAATGCTTTTTATGATGGACTAACAGCGCTACCCAATCGAATTTTATTTTTAGACCGTCTCAAACAAGCAATTGAACGTAGCAAACGCCGTAGTGATTATCGTTTTGCCGTGTTGTTTTTAGATTTAGATGGTTTTAAGGGGATTAACGATCGCTTTGGACACGGAATAGGAGATGATTTTTTAGTAGCGATCGCTCACAGATTAGAATCATGTATACGTAGTGGGGATACTGTCGGGCGATTTGGTGGTGATGAATTTGCCGTGTTGTTAGAAGAAATTCGAGATGTTAACGACGCTATCAACGTAGCCAAGCGCATTCAAGACACCTTAGGATTACCCCTCAATCTGAATGGACATCAAATATTTACTACAGCCAGCATTGGTATTACCTTAAATGGTGGTAGCTATGATGAACCAGAAAACCTATTAAGAGATGCAGATCAGGCTATGTACCGTGCTAAACAACAAGGAAAAGCACGCTATGGCGTATTTAAAAAAGCTACTAATTGTTAATAAATTACCTATCTAATATCAACAACTTAAAGTGTATCTACCAAATTTACCAGCATATTAATAATATTAAAATACTCGAACTTCCGCTAACTTTATTAAAATTATATTTTCTTAAATATCAATATTAAACTTTAAACTAGTAATCCCAGATATTGTAAGTATTTGTAAAAGCCCAGACTGCTTACTCTTTATCTTCTTTGCGCCTCTGCGTGAAACAAATCAATATTTATGGAAAAAACCGAAAAACAAAAAATGCTTGCAGGGGAATTATACCTAGCAGACGATCCAGAATTAGCAGCCCAGAGTAAACGAGCCAGCCAACTGTTGCGAATGTACAATGCAACAACCGCAGAACAGCCAGAACAACGCAGGCAAATTTTACAAGAATTATTTGCCCAGGTAGGTGAAAAAATTACCATAGTACCGCCGCTTCATTGTGACTACGGTAGTAACATCTACGCAGGTAACGGATTATATATGAACTATGGTTGTGTAATTTTAGATTGCAATAAAGTAGAAATTGGTGAAAACGTCTTGTTAGCTCCCTATGTACAGATTTATACGGCCTACCATCCCACAGAACCAGAAATTCGCCTATCTGGGAGAGAATTAGCAGCCCCAATTAAAATAGGTAATAACGTCTGGATTGGTGGTGGGGCAATTATTTGTCCGGGAGTAACGATTGGAGACAACACAACTATTGGTGCTGGCAGCGTAGTTGTGCAAGATATCCCTGCTAACGTTGTAGCCGTTGGGAATCCTTGCCGGATAATTCGCCATTTATCTTAAAACTTGTAGCCTCTACCTAACCAATATAACCAATCAGCGATCGCTTCTTGAGTCTCATCATCCACATCAATCGCCTCAATTTCCGAAAGCTTGGCAGAATGTATGTCATCTTCCTTACCACCAATGTAAGCAACTTCCACATACATATCTTTCAAACAATCATCCTCTGGAGCCATACCCAAAACTTCTACAGCCTTCTCTTCAATTGCAGAAGTTTTGCGCGATTTCTTCTTCCATTTACCCATAAAGGGAAATTCCAAAGTATCATCTAGGTAGTAATACCAGCCCATTGCTCTATCTTCTTTATCCTCCGCATCGACAACAATCTCTGTTTCAATACGCTGTTCTCTAGTTTCGTCCCGTTCCACACTAGCCATAAGACAAACACCCACTCCCTATACAGTTTGATATGGTAGCCTGTCGAGCTATATCTGTCGATAAGCTACGGGGTATCTAAGTATTTGAATTTACTATCTGCTGACTTACCCAAACACGGAATAATCTAATCATTGATATTTCCCCAACGTTGAGGCTTTGTTCGAGAAAATGGGGAACTTCAGTTGCTAAGGGGAGATTGGCAAAACTTGGCGACACATCACTAGGGACATAGACCCCTTCACATAACCGATAAATTTGCATTACAGGTTCGTCATATCGCCACACTTCGGGAACACCCAATGCTAGATAAATAGGAAATCGGTCAACAGATGCGCTAGTGTAGTCTACCTCAATCACTAAATCTGGTGGTGGGTCTTGAGTCAAGTCGAGATTCTGCTTTTGTCGCATCATCGGCTCATTTTGGATATAAAAAGCCGAATCTGGTTCTACACCACGCAGTAAATCATGACGTTTACAAGTTGTTGAACCAATGCTTTTCAAATTCAGGTTGAGTACCTCAGCTAGAACAAAAACCAAGTGTTCCAGTAGTCTATTATTATGTTCATGAGGCATCAAAGGAGTCATAATTTCTAGCATTCCCTGGTCATAAGCCAATCGCACAGCACGATTAGCTCCCATTTCTGCCAAGATAGTTTCAAAGGTTTGCCAACTAATATTTGATAGTACAACCCTTGGGGAATTAGTCGATGCTATCATCACCATAGGATGTAACCTCAGTTTTCTTTTAAAATATCAAACAAGTAGCGGTATTTGCATTATATTTCCTCAACTCATCGCCAGTTGTCCTGAATAAATACTTGGCGCTACTGTGCGTTCCTAGCCTTCTTTTTTGGAGATGCTACGGCGAATGCGTGGAAAAAAGCTATAAACTGATGCAAAAAGAAGACCCAACATTAGCAGCCTGTTAGGTTAGTGCAATACAGTAATTACCCAGACACCCGAAATCATGAGTATTATCGTCTTCGGTAGCATCAATATAGATTTAGTCGCCACAGCACCCCGCTTACCTGTGGCTGGAGAAACATTGCTGGGAGAAAACTTTTTTAAAGCTCCTGGTGGTAAAGGTGCAAACCAAGCCGTAGCATTATCACGGTTGGGAGTTCCTACCCAAATGGTGGGACGCGTCGGCGCACATAGTTTCGGTGCAGAACTGATAGAAAATTTGCAAGATGCTGGTGTACAGACTGAAAATATTTTTGTCGATGAAACTGCGAGTTCTGGTGTTGCTATTATCACCGTAGCTCATAATGGTGAAAATCAAATAGTCGTCATTCCTGGTGCTAATGGGCGAATTAATCAAGCAGATGTCGAACGATTAGGGCAGATATTACCCACAGCTACAGCACTATTATTACAACTAGAAATTCCAGTAAATTCTGTGATTGCGGCTGCTCAAGCGGCAAAAAATGCCAATATCACGGTAATTTTAGATCCTGCACCTGCACAATCAGATTTACCAGCAGAACTTTATCCCTTGGTAGATATTATTACACCCAATGAAGTAGAAGCAGGACAACTGGTAGGTTTTTCTGTAGATAGCGAAGATACAGCAGCCAAGGCGGCTGGGGTGTTATTGCAAAGGGGAGTGAAAAGTGCGATCGTGAAGTTGGGTGCTAAAGGTGTTGTCTGCGCTACTGGAAAAGAAACCTTTTTTGTCCCAGCGTTCCCCATAGAAGCTGTTGACACCGTAGCTGCTGGTGATGCGTTTAATGGTGGTTTAGCAGCAGCACTTTACGCTAGACTTTCCTTACATCAAGCGGTTGTTTGGGGTGCGGCGGCTGGTGCTTTAGCAGCCACAAAATTAGGCGCACAAGCTTCGTTACCCGACAGATTTACATTTGATGCTTTCCTCAAGGAAAGGGGATGAATAGGGAGAGTCACTATTAACTGCTAATTTAAAGATTATGAAAGACCTTTGGTTGGTTTAAATTTTAAGTCTGTCTTGAGCGAAACTATATGCAGGCGAGGACTATGAAGATATTAGTCACGGGCAACGAAGGAATGATTGGTTCAGTTGTTGAAAAAATTTTGTGTGCTGACGGATATGAAGTAATAGGCTTTGATATCGCAAGTGGTCATAATATCCTCAATCCTCATCAAATTCGTTCTGCGATTGTTGGTTGCGATGCAGTCGTTCATCTTGCTGGGCTACTTGGAAACTCAGAGGAAACGCCGGATGAAATAATGGCAGTCAATCTTCTCGGAACTTGGCATATTCTTTCAGCAGCAGCAGAGGCAAAACTCAAACGTGTTGTTTTTTTCAGCAGTGTTGATGTATTGGGAATCTTTAAAGGTGAGAGAAAACCAGATTATCTTCCTTTGGATGACAATCATCCTTGTTATCCAACCACCCCTTATGCGGTTTCTAAGCGCCTTGGTGAAGAAATGTGCAGATATTTTACCGATAGCACAGGTATCCCAACTATTTGTTTGCGACCACCAGGTGTTTTTGATGAAGAAACTTACGATTTTATTATTTCCAATCGGCGAGCAAATCCTGAATTTGAATGGAATCCTTTTTGGGAATACGGCGCTTTTCTCGATGTGAGAGACGCAGCCCAAGCAGCACGGTGCGCTTTACACTGCCCTAATCCTGGTCATGTTACCTTGCTGCTATGCGCGGATGATATTTCTTCGGCACATCGAACTAGTCAAGAAATGGCTCAGTCCCTACTTCCTGAAGTAGATTGGCACGGTAGTAATGAATATGAACGTGAGCCTTACAAAGCTCTGATTAACACTCAACTTGCTAAAGAAGTCCTCCAATGGGTTCCACTTCACAGATGGCGACCATGAAACAACTAACTTTAGTTTCCTGCAAATCCTCTATCTTCAGTACTACAAGAGCCTTGTTTTTATGTTTAAAAGCAGACGGACGAAGAGGTTTAATGAAAACTTTGTGTTTCATATTTGAAAAAATTGATTATTAATTACCAATATCCTCATTCCACAATTCAGGATTGGTTTGAATAAACTCACTCATCATCTGTTCGCATTCATCTAGATTTAAATCAATTACTTCCACGCCGTGAGATACCATAAAATCTTTAGCGCCAGGGAAAGTTCTAGATTCGCCGACAATTACCTTTTTAATACCGAATTGCACCACAGCCCCAGCGCACAAATAACACGGCATTAAGGTTGAATATAATGTAGTACCTCTGTAGCTGCCAATTCTCCCAGCATTACGGAGACAATCGATTTCGGCATGGGTAATCGGATCACCATCTTGTACACGTTTATTGTGTCCTCTGCCGAGCAGTTTACCATCTTTGACGAGGACGGAACCAATAGGTATTCCGCCTTCTTGTCTGCCTTGTTTTGCTTCTTGAATAGCGGCTTGCATAAATTCATCCATATTTTCTATCTCCTGATATGACAAAACAACTTGTGTTAATGGATCATGATGGTGGTGTAGATGATTATCTAGCAACTATGCTGCTGTTGACGATGGAGCATATCCAACTCCTGGGCGTTGTCGTCACTCCTGCTGATTGCTATGTCCAACCCGCAGTTAGTGCTACACGCAAAATTATTGACTTGATGGGATTCTCTCATATACCAGTGGCCGAAAGCACAGTACGCGGGATTAATCCTTTTCCTCGCTTATATCGTCGTGATTCGTTTATTGTTGACCATTTGCCGATTATCAACCAAAATGAATTGATTCACACGCCTTTGGTGGAAGAAACAGGTCAAGATTTCATGGTGAGAGTATTGCGGGAAGCAGCAGAACCAGTAACTCTAATGGTGACAGGGCCTCTCACAACAGTCGCAGTTGCTTTAGACAAAGCACCAGAGATTGAAGCGAAAATTAAAAAAATTGTGTGGATGGGTGGAGCTTTGAATGTTCCTGGTAATGTGGAAAAAAGTTTAGAGGCTGGACAAGATGGTTCTGCTGAATGGAATGTTTATTGGGATGCGGTTTCAGCAGCGCGAGTATGGCAAACCCAAATTGAAATTATTATGTGTCCTCTAGATTTAACTAACAATGTGCCAGTCACATCAGATTTAGTATACAAAATGGGGCGACAACGCCACTATCCGATTTCTGATTTAGCGGGACAATGTTATGCCCTGGTTATCCCGCAAGATTATTATTTTTGGGATGTGTTAGCAACTGCTTATTTAGGACATCCAGAATTTTATCAACTACGAGAATGGGAAACAGAAATTATTACTAATGGGTTGAGTCAGGGACGGACTAAAGTTGTTGCTGGTGGGCGAAAGATTTTAGCTATGGATAAAGTTGATAAAGATGCTTTTTACGCCTACATTTTACGGCAGTGGGCAAGATGATGAAACCAATTCGCCATCAAAATCCCATTAAATTTTGTTTACTGGAAATTTAATGAGGTTTATATCGGGTTGTTTCCAGTTGAGTCTAATACAGACCTAACCCCCAACCCCTTCCCTTGTAGGGAAGGGGAGTAAGCCTCATAGAGTACTCCATGAGAAGCGCTATATCTTTTAGGATAGTCTAGTCATTTCAAATAAATGTTGAGCATTATTTCCTAAAAAAGCATCAAAAAGCTCTGGTTTTCCAGGTTCTATTTCTACCGCATAACGTTGGGCTATTTCGTAGTAGGCGTAAGTCCAAGGAATCTGAATTTCCTTCCCACTAATATCATCTATGACTGTCACCATTTCTTGAACTGCTTGGGTTGCTGTTTGACGCAACCCGCAAGTAATATTACCTTCGATTTCTGCTTTCATTGGTACACCTAAATTAGCCAAACCACGAGCAGTACTGTCTATATCTGCATATTCTGAAGTTTGATGGCGATTTACGTAACCTGTAAAGTGGTTGACAGCATAGCCATGTAACAACACCCATGCACCATACTGGGTAAATTTATTCACTTCTTCTACAACAGAACGCCGTGGAGTTAACCAAGGACGAGAGAAAACTTTTTGGAGTTTTTGGGCTATAACTTCACTGTTTCCTTTTTCTTGGTGAAAATAGGTCAAAGGAGAGGTAAATTGATCGGGAATTGTAGATACTGTTTGAGAGATTAATTGAGCAATATTATCTGGCAATTCATCGACAATTAATTCACTAATAAATAACTTAGGTAAATCAAACTCTGCTTGTTGGGGATGGCGATAGTGACGGGCGTACAGATGAGTTTGCGGAAAAATATATTCTCCAGCAGGTTCATAACCCAAAGCTTCAGCTATTTGGGACAAGTAACTAATTCCCAAATTTACTTTACCTTGTGGACGATCCACTGACAAACGCAGCGATCGCCAGGCAATATGATCATTAGCCACAGTCCCACCAGCAGCAGTAATCATTTGTTGATATGTGCGGGCATAAGTGACTCTGGCGCTGTATTCTTGCCAAAGTAGTGAAAAAAGTTGCAGTGCAGTTTTGTTCATTGTCAGTTGTCAGTTGCTAATAGTTTTTTATCCCCTACGCCCCTGCTCCCCTGCTTCATTTACTTAAAATTTCTGCAATAATATCAAGGGCAATTTGAATTTGCTCGTGGTTAATTACTAAGGGTGGACAGAAACGAATGGCGGCTTTACCGCAACCGAGTAATAACAAACCCCGCAGGAAGGCTTCTTGGATGATGCGATCGCGCAATGTATGATCAAAGTTACCGGCTTCATCTAATAAATCTACGGCTACCATCAACCCTTTACCTCTGGGTAAGGAGATTCTGGGGAATTTTTCGTGTAATTGGGTTAAACCAGCTTGTAATATTTCCCCCATCTGGGTAGCGTTATCCATCAAACCACTTTCCAGTAGTTTTAAGGTTGCAATACCCGCCGCACAAGCGACTGGATTTCCGCCGAATGTAGTGGCGTGGGAACCAGGAGGCCAAGTCATAATCTCAGCGCGGGCTAAAATTGCGCCTAAAGGCATACCACTAGCGATTCCTTTGGCAGTGTTAATGATATCAGGTGCGACATCCCAATGTTCAATGGCAAATAAGCGTCCAGTGCGCCCCATACCTGATTGCACTTCATCAACTACCATTAATATGCCGTAGCGATCGCAGATATTCCTAATTCTCTGTAAAAAACCATCTTCAGGGACGATATAACCGCCTTCCCCTTGGATTGGTTCAACGACAATTGCAGCTACTTCGTGGGCAGGTATGATCGTGGTCAAGAGATGGTTTTCTAAGTAATCTAGGCTGGCGTGAGTACCGTAGGGAATATGAGTTACACCAGGAACTAACGGCCCAAAATTGGCACGCTGTACAGTTTTGGAACCAGTCAAAGACATTGCGCCGTAAGTACGCCCGTGGAATGCACCTAAGAAAGCGATGATGAGCGATCGCTTGGTGTAATATCGAGCTAGTTTAATTGCTCCTTCGTTGGATTCAGCACCGGAATTTGTGAAGAATACTTTAGCACCGTGAACAAAGGGGGCGCGACTAGCTAAGTGTTCTGCTAGTTCCACCATCGGCTCATAATAGAAATCCGTCCCCGACATATGTAAAAGCTGGGCTGACTGTTCTTGAATTGCTTTGACTACTTCTGGGTGGGCGTGTCCGGTGGCTGTGACGGCGATACCTGCGGTCATATCTAAAAATACATTGCCGTCTACATCTTCCACCATGCAGCCCTCACCACGGGCGACAACCAAGGGATAGTCGCGGGTGTAGGACGGTGATGTCACAGCGCGATCGCGTTCTACAATTGCTTTAGCTTTAGTTCCTGGTAAGGATGTCACCAAACGCGGTGTTTGAGGTAAATGTTGATTAATAGGGATACTTAACATTTTTTTCAGGTATTTGAGAATCCGGATAATTAAACTACCAAGTGTAATTGCTAACAATAGGGTGTGATTCTAGTTTGTGTATAACTTACTAATTGACAGACCGACAAGAATATGTGATGAGAGCGTGAGAAAATACAAATAAGTTTTCATGAATCTAAAGAAAGATTTCTGGGCAATCTCAATTTTTCCGTAATTACTTAGTGTTCATATTTGCTGGTAACCAGGTTATGGTCAAAGGCTAAAGAATACAAACGCAAGTTTAGTCATGAGTATGCAGGTTATAATGCGATATTAGGCTGAGTTTCTCCCTAGAGATGGAAGAGGTTTGATGCCCTGTCAGATGCCCTAAAAGTGCATTATTAAGTTAGTATTGCGAAATTCATTAACAATTTATGAGTATCCTGTTAAGCCCAAAAATTAGATTCTTGCTAAGTGTTACGGCGTTCTCACTGGTAGGTATAGTTAGTAGTAATATATATAATAATTACTCTCAAGCTAAACAGCTAGACCAAAAGCCTCAGGATGACAAAAAATCCAGCTTAAATCAACAGGTAACAGCTAATACATCTCAACTACGAGAGTCTCAGTCCGCCAATTTTTTGCCAAAAACAGGAATTACTCAGGCAGAAACATCTCCTCAGAACAGAAATCAGCAGAAAACGCCTAATTCAATTCCCAATTTAGCAACAACATCTATCACTTATCCCATTATTGATGAGTGGAGAAAATATAAATTTAGTGTCAATGGTAATCAAATTTTAGCTCCCTCACAACTACCCAGTGCTAAAGTTAATGTTAATCAATCAGACTTATTAACTGTTCTGGTTAATACGAGACAATACTTTCAAGAACACGGTGCAGACGATCCAGATATTTTACGCCCCGGATTGCTAAGTACGCAAAAAGTCACTACAGAAGATATCCTCAAAACTCTCGACTTCATGATTGAAGTCCTCAAAGAAGATATTGCCAAGAATCGCATTACTCGTTTACAAAATCCCAACTTTATCAACCGCAACTTCCGAGTCATTAAATGGACAGCATATAACCCTGAAAATCAGGTACAAAAGCAATTAAGACTGACAAAATATGCTGTGTTTACTCACCCAGGTTCACGGAAACGCACCGCAACTTTTAACACCCCGCTTTATAGCTTAAAAGACAACAACATTGCCGATAAATTTTATACTAAATATACAAAACAAGAGGTTTTGTCTGGTATTTATGAACCGGGTGGAAAAGAATATGGCAAAGTTGAACCTCTGGCTTATTTAACCCGCAATGGATTAGAAGAAGCTCTAATGCAAGGAACAATTCTCATAAATTTTACGGATGGTTCTCAGGCATTTTTTAATGTTGATAGAAACAACGGAATGTCTTACGTCCGGGGTTTAAAGGCGACAGCACAAAAGCGTTATTGGTATTTTCGGCAAGTTGATGCAATTAAAGGTTATGGACACAAAATAGATGCCAAAATTTCTGTCAAGCCAGGAGTGACTTTTGCCGGAGATGTCTTAAATATTGGTTTAGGTAGAGTAGTTTTGATAGAAAATACTCAAAGTGGACGTAAGCAATTACAAATGGGAGTAATTGCAGACACAGGCGGAGCATTTTTACCAAATTTATATCAACTAGATTTTTTAGCAGGAATTTTTCCTAACCAAAACTCTTTCAGGCAATATATTAGACAGTTACCTGAATATACCACAGCATACTTTTTAGTTAAAAAGTGATAGAAAGTGTAGTGAGTAATGAGTAATGAGTAAGGAGTAATGAGTAATGAGTAATGAGTAATGAGTAATGAGTAATGAGTAAGGAGTAAGGAGTAATACCAATTTAATATGAAGCTGCATAGAAAAGAGCTTCTAAAATAAAGTTATAAGAGGAGATAGACATTACCTGCTCAAATGTTAATTGCTCGAATAGTTGTTGTATGCGAGTTCGTAAGTCTTGCAAAGAAGAAAAAAGTTCATTCTTGAGAGATTTTTTGAGATACTGCCATAGCCTTTCAATGGGATTGAGTTCCGGGGAATGAGGTGGTTGAAGCAGGGGAATAATATTTTCAGGCCAATTAATCGCACCACTAATATGAGCAGGAGCTTGGTCTATTTGTAAAATGGCATAATCTTCACCTAATTGCTGAGATAACCAGTCTAAAAACTGTTGAAAATATTCACCATTAAGTTTGGGGTATTCTTGCTGGAAATGTTGTCCTGTGAATGGTTCAATTGCACCATAAATCCAAAAATTTTCCCTCTGCCATTTCACGGATACAGTTGGTTTGACTCCACAAGCAGTAATCACTTTTCCCGTTAAAGTTTTTAATCCCACCCTGGTCTCATCCTGACATAGATAACGAATACACCTTCCTGGTACTAGATGTTTTTCTAGGATATTAAGGATGATACCGAGTTTTTTTTAAACTCAGATACTAACTTTTCATCCTGCTGATGGCTTTGAGGACGCGGTACTTTGAGTTTTGCTCCTAATTTATATCGAACTAACGCATAAACTGTTGCATACTCAACTTCCAGTCCATGTTGGAATTTCAACCACTCAACTATTGCACCATAGCTACTAAAGCCTTTTCCTGTTTTTAACTCTGACT